>NZ_CP156677.1:1439081-2158622 GCF_048453025.1 Phosphitispora sp. TUW77 | reverse complement strand
TATGAACCTTTTGGAATAGTTGCCCTTGAGGCAATGGCTACAAGGGTTCCGGTAATTGTCAGCGATACTGGTGGAATGGCTAAACTTATTGAACATGGGGTTGATGGTTTAAAGGTTTTGCCTGGCGATGCAGCAGGCCTTGCGGAAGCTATTAGCAGTCTCCTGGATGACCCCGGTTTGGCACATCGATTAAGCCAGGCGGCTTGGGATAAAGTCAATTCTGCTTACAACTGGGGTGTTATAGCCGGTGAAACGATAAGTGTCTACAATAAAATCATATCTGAGGCAAAAAAGGTGGGTTATGCTGTCAGCTAGTTATCGGGAAAATTTAATAGGGGGGTTGTTGGATGAAGGCCGTTATAATGGCGGGTGGCAAAGGGTCAAGGCTTAGGCCTTTAACGTGTAACAAGCCTAAGCCAATGGTGCCTGTTTTAAATAAGCCCGTGATGGAATATGCTATAGAACTTCTGAAAAAACACCTTATCACCGATATTGCTGTGACTTTACAGTACTTGCCTGAGGTAATTAAGAACCACTTCGGGGACGGCTCTGATTTTGGAGTTAACCTGAGGTATTTTGAGGAAACAATTCCACTGGGTACAGCCGGAAGTGTGAAGAATGCCGAAGAATTTCTTGATGAGACTTTTCTTGTAATCAGTGGTGATGGAATTACAGATTATGACCTTACTGAAGTCGTTGAATTTCACCGGAAACAGGGCGGTATTGCCACTCTGGTAATGGCCAGGGTCAATAACCCTCTTGAATACGGAGTGATTATGTGTGATAATACCGGACGGATTACGCGTTTTCTGGAAAAGCCCTGCTGGGGTGAAGTTTTCAGTGATACTGTGAATACCGGAATATATGTTATTGAGCCTAAGATATTCAAATTTTTTGAGAAGGACTTGTTTTTTGATTTCAGTAAGGACCTTTTTCCGCTGTTGTTGTCCCGGGGCATAGCAATGTTTGGCTATGTGGCACAGGGATACTGGTCTGATATAGGGAACCTGGAACAATACCGACAGACCCAATATGACTTGATGGATGGCTTGCTCCATGCAGCGATTTCCGGTAAAGAGGTGGCTGAAGGTATCTGGACCGGGCAGGGTACTATACTGGAACCTGGTATTAAATTAACCGGCAGGCCGGTTTACATAGGGGATAACTGCAAAATAGAAGAGGGTGCTGAAATTGGGAGTTATACGATATTGGGCAATAACCTTATCATAAAAGCCGGAGCATCCCTGAAACGCACTGTGGTTTGGGATCGCAGTTTCATAGATAATGGTGTTGAACTGCGAGGGGTGACAATATCCAACAATAACCGGATAATGGCAGGGACAGCCATGTTTGAAGGGGTTGTTAGCGGGGATAACAATTACTATGGTAAAAGGGTGATTGTAAAACCCCGGGTTAAAATATGGCCTGAAAAGGTAGTTGAGGATTGTACTATTTTGACTGAGTCCCTTATATGGAGTAAAAACCGCCGCATGAGTCTTTTTCTAACTCAAGGGGTTGTCGGACAGGTAAATGTGGAACTATTCCCTGAAATGGTTGTCCGGCTGGCTGTTGCCCAAGGTTCAACTATACCACAGGGGTCTTATGTTGTTGCCAGTAGTGATAACAACCGGCTTTCAGAACTTATTAAGGAGGTATTTAAGCCAGGTTTGCAATCTGTGGGTATCAATCTGTATGATATAGGTGTGGCTACTACTCCTGTCAGCCGCTATGCAGTCAAGAGCCTTAGCGCTAAAGCCGGTGTTCACATCAGGATGCCGGGTCCACACGAAAGCGACAGGATTATCATAGAGTTCCTCGATGAAAATGGCATTAACATCAGCAAGGAAGCTGAACGAAAAATCGAGAATACGTATATCCATGAGGATTTCAGGAGGGTGAAGGCCAGTGGTTTTGGAGAAGTAAAATATATGTTACACATGGCTGAAGCTTACGGGAAAGGACTGTTGCGCAATATTGACAGGGATAAGGTCAAACGGTGCCGGGCCCGGCTGTTGGTGGCTTATGACTATAATAACCTTGGCTGTTTTCTGCCAGCGCTATTTAATCAAATTGGGTGTCATGTGCTTACTGTTAATGCTTCGGAGAACTCCCCTGAGGACATAGCGGCCCAGGTTACGAAGGGTCATCTGGATATAGGGGTCCTGTTCAACTGCAATGGTGATGAAATTACCCTTTTTTTACCTTCAGGGGAGATTATAAGTGACGATAGAATGATGATTCTTTGGGCATATATTTGTATGGCCCGGTGCGGAGAAGAAAAAATCGGGGTACCGGTTACGGCATCGTCTGCAATCGAAATCCTGGCTTCAGAAATGGGAAAACAGATTATCAGGACAAAAGCACATCCGCGGGCAATCATGGAAATATCCAGAGAAAGTCTGTTTCAGCCCTTTTATGATGGGATACTTATTTTTCTAAGGCTTCTGGAATACTTGATAGAAAAAGATGTTGATTTAGCATGTCTATTACAGCAGCTGCCGGGGACATTTATGCACAAAAAAGATGTTGAATGTCCATGGTTTCAAAAAGGCACGGTTATGAGAAAGCTTTTGGAAGAAGTTGGAAACAGAAAAGTCGAATTGATTGATGGGATTAAAATATTTACTGAAGAAGGGTGGATACTGGTTCTCCCTGACTGCGAACAACCTGTTTTCCGGGTTTTAAGCGAAGCATCCACAATGGAGGCTGCCCAAAGACTTACGGATTACTATACCGATATAATAGAAAAGTATATGTCGGTATAGGCGTGTTTGCCGTAAAAACTTCCAGGTTATCCGGTAAGGTGTAACTGATACAGCCCCAGTTTGATATATTCGGATATGACTAGACCGGCCATATGCAGTTGGTCTGTTCCGAATGCGTTGTAAAATTCGCTGTCAGGGACAGGGGCGGAAATGACTGTTACACCTTTATCTGTAAACATGGTTTTGGCCCGCCTGGAATGGTATGGTGAAGTAACCAAAACTACTGATTGCAGTTTTTTTTCAAGAAGGATTTTCTTTACAAACAGGGTATTCTGCCAGGTAGTTTCCGAACTGCCTTCGATGATGACCTCTCTTTCAGAGAATCCGTTACTTAGAGCCATGTCAGCCATTTCTTCGGCTTCAGAGGGGTTACCCCATAGGTTCCCTCCGGAAAAGATCAGGTATTTTCCGTATCCCTGTTGAAAAAGGTTTATACCATAGTGGTAGCGCTCCAGAGTGCTGCTTCCCAGTTTTCCTTTGGTTTCCCACCCTCCGCCCAAAACCACGATAGCATCAGCCTGGTGCAGCGGGTCACTTATTATCAGCGGGCCGGCCAAGAACTGTACAAAGGGAGTAAAGAAAAATGCCAGGGCCAATACGATGGCGCTAAGACCGCCTATTTTAAGTCTTATCAACTTATTCACCCCCAGAGGATATCTTAGGTAAATAGATATTTTCTACATGTCCTGAGGAACTCCTGCTATAATGCAATTTCCCTTCACCGTTTAAATAGGATTCAAATAAATAAAATTCGTGAATAAATCACACAATAACGCTGAGGTGAAATAATTGTGGAATTTGGCTGTCCGCTCTGTAATGGATTAATGGCTTTTTCGCAGCCTTGTTCTTTTTGCGGCTGTGGTATGGAAGATTCCGGCATGCTTGAGGATTATTACGGACCGTACAGTCATTATGGGAATATTGAGCTTTATAATCCGGATGATGCTCTGGAAAATACCGGTATCAATGTTTGTGTTCATTTATTTGTTTGTCCGGAATGCGGTTTTGATAAACGGGTAAGTTTTCCCGAAGTCAGGTTATAGTCGGTTTATGGTATTGTACTTTTACTATCTGCCGTTTTATAATAAGAAAAGGAGTTGTGAAACTTGACGAAAAAGGTGAGGTAATTGGATTATCTGTTGTTTGTTATTCCTGTAGTGGTTATATTGTTTGAGTATATGGCTGTAAATATGGCATTGGCTTATGCAAGGTTTGCCATGGCAATTGATCGGCCGGTTGTGGAACTATTGTTTGGAATTCTTAAAATTGGTGACAACCTGGCGTATGATGCTGTGCCTGATACGGTGCTGGTCCTTAATCTCTTAGCCCTGCTGTTGAGTTTAATGTACCTGGCTTACTTTTTTCTTTATATCCTGCCGCGAAAACAAAGTGAAATTTGTATTTCCCCTCAGGAGGATTAGTCTTTCGGGGGGAGTTTGTTTTGCTATGATAAGTCGGCTAAGGAGCTGTTTGACGTTTTAGCTGCAAGAGAATGGGAGGATAAACATGGAAGGGAAAAAGCTGCTGCTAAAAGGGCGTGTGATAACACCTAAGGGAATTTCACCGCAAAATTTTGTTTTGAAGACGGAGGGCCATAGTATTAGTTATATTGGGGAATCAGAAGTATTTTTGCCTGGTGGTAGTCATGACATATATAACTTTGAATCCTGTTATATATGTCCGGGTTTTATTGATATACATGTACATGGTTCCGCGGGAGCCGACATCGTGGATGGCACGCCGGAATCAGTGAGAACGGTGGCTGGATGGTTAGTCAGGGGAGGAACAACCGGGTTTCTGGCAACAACCATTTCAACACCAAAGGAAATAATGATAAGTGCTGTTAGAAGTGCTGCATCCTTAACAAATGTAAACATTAAGGCAGCAAAAGTTCTCGGTGTACACCTGGAAGGACCGTTTTTGAATAAGGAAAAGAAAGGGGCACAAAAAGGAGAATATCTCCGGCCCCCTTCTGTTAATGAACTAAAGGAATATATTGAAGCAGGCAGGGGGGCTGTCAGAATGATAACTATCGCTCCGGAACTACCTGGTGCTATAGAAGTTATCAGATATGCTCAATCTCAGGGGTTGATTGTTTCCCTTGGTCATTCTCGAGCTTCCATTACCCAGGTTGAAGAGGCATGTGATGCGGGGCTGACTCATGTTTCCCATGCATTTAACGCAATGGCTGGACTACACCACCGTGACCCCGGGACAATTGGGGCCATTCTGAGTAACAAACGGCTGACAGTTGATGTGATTGCAGATGGATACCATGTCAACCCCGCCATTGTAAAGATATTGGCCAGTGCCAAGGGAATAAATAACGTGATTGCTATAACTGACTGTAACACCTGTGGGGGACTGGGTGACGGGGTATATATAATGGGCGGACAAACGGTTACTGTAAGGGAAGGGAAGACATACCTGGATGACGGTACAATAGCCGGAAGTACAATTAGTATGGTGGATGTAGTAAAGGTGCTGGTTGAGCAGGTTGGACTGGACCTATGGGAGGCGATGCAGTTGGTTTCTGCCAACCCGGCCCGTTTCCTGGGGCTTGATTTAAAAGGAGCATTGCTAACCGGAAATGATGCCGATATTGTTGTTTTGGATCATGAATTCAGGGTATTAATGACAATTGTAGAGGGAGAAGTCGTTTTCAGACAGTAATTTGGCATAGCTCGCCATCGGAATTTTTGCTGTAGGGCTGTGTTTTATTGGTTAACTTTAAGCAGGTTACTGAACAGGAACACAAAGAAGGTTGCTGTCGATGTTATCACACAGAACAGAACGGCACAGGATGCTGCATCTTTGGCAATTTTTACCTTGGGATGGTATCTCCCCTGTACCTGTAGGTCGAGGGTTACTTCAATGGCCGTATTAAGGACTTCGGTTACCAGGGTCATCATTACAGTGAAAAACACAAACATGGTCTGAAAAACGCTGAAGCCCAGCAGGGTACATATTATTAGGGCCAGTAACGCAATACCAAGCAGGAGGCGGGTATTTTTTTCCTTCTTTAGAAGGTAACCTAGTCCATCAAGGGCATAACTTCCAGCTCTCAGCAGTCGCTTAATTTCATTCATTGAAAATCCTCCTAATTCTGATGGTGATAATTATAATTATAATAAACGGTACATATTATTAAACGGCACATATTATTAATTGGAAATTTGAAGATTAGTATATTTCTAATATTGATTCTAGTATTTTTGAGTAAATCCCTTTATTCTCAATCTATTGATTTCTTATCTTTTTACGTATAACATAAGAATAACAAAAACAGGAGGATTTAAGATGAACTTTAAACCGGAAGGTCTGGCGACAGGAATAGGGAGTGTTCCTCATACTGACCCTGACGAGGCAGTGAAATTTATTATGTCTTATTTCCCTGAGGCTCCTAACTGGCCACAGATTCCTGCCAGAGGAAAACAAGAGGGGTTTATTAACCAGTTTACGAGGCCATTGATTGAACTGGGAATTGTTGTTGAAAAGAACGAAAAACAGTATTTTGACACCCAACAAGCACAGTGGGGGGAAAAGCTGGCCCGGTTTTATGAATTATACCTGGCGGCAATGGATGGAGACTCTCAAGCCCTGGAATTTTTTAAATTTCCTGAATCAGCAGCTTCCGGATATTATGCTTTTACCAGGTATCTTGAGGAAAACGGGACCGGAAGTGCCAGGTATCTCAAAGGACAGATAAGCGGCCCGCTTACCCTTGGTTTGGCTATGACTGATCAGGACAGGCGTGCCATATACTATAATCCTCAGGCCAGGGATGTCTTGATTAAGACACTGGCACTGCAAGGGTTAAATCAGGTAAAAGTTTTGGCCCGGTTCGGCCTGCCGGTACTGTTGTTTGTAGATGACCCCGGATTATATGCTTTAGGGCAGTCAATGTATATAACCTTAAAGCGAGAAGAAATTATTGCCGAATTGAATAGTATTTATGAGGCTGTCCAAACTGTTGGGGCTTTGGCAGGGACCCATTCCTGTTCAGGGATGGACTGGTCGCTGCTCTTTGAATCAAAGGTTGATATTATAAGCTTTGATGCCTTTGAATATTTTTCTACTATTGCCAGCTATATGGATGAAATGAAAGGATTTATGGCCAGGGGTGGTTCTCTGGCGTGGGGAATTGTCCCGACATCTGCAGAAAGCGTTTTTGAACTAACAGTGGATTCCCTGAAGAGCCTTTGGGAGGAACGGGTCCATTACCTGGTGGAGAAGGGTATTGACAGGCAGCTCATATTTGACCAGGCTATCATTACTCCAGCTTGTGGTACGGGCACGGTAAGTATTGATACGGCTATACGTATTCATGAACTTACCGGGGCCCTGTCTGGAATAATTAGCTCCAAGGTTGCTGCGTTATTGAAATAAACAATAAAATATACAAATAGCAACAAGGGCATCACGAAAGGGGGAATGGTTGTGAAAAACCGCAGCTTACGTATTATATGCTGCTTGGCAATAATCATTGTGGGTTTTATGCTGTGGACAGATATGGGATCGGCTGACACATCGGTGACCGAAATTGTATTTATTCCAGTTAAAGGGCAGATAGAGCCAGGGTTGGCCGGTTTTGTGGAACGGAGTATCACCAGGGCTGAAAGTAGCGGCGCCGCGAAAATTATCCTGGAAATTGATACTCCCGGAGGGCTAATTGAGTCAGCACAGTCAATTAAAAAAGCAGCATTCTCTGCAAAGATACCCATTGCAGCATTTGTAACGGGTCAGGCCAAGTCGGCAGGAGTATTGATATCACTGTCAGGGGATAAGATATATATGATGCCGGGGTCCAGTATTGGCGCTGCTGAGCCCATTCCGAACACCCCTAAAATACTGGGGTCATGGATTTCCGACCTGGAATCAGCTGCTTCTGCGCATGGGCGCAATACCATAATTGTTCGTGGTATGGCTGACCGGGAATTAGAAGTTAAAGATATTAAGAAAGCCGGTGAAATTCTTTCCCTTTCGGCTGATAAAGCGGTTGAACTGGGAGTTGCCGATAGGGTGGTCAGGAACAGAAATGCCCTGATAGCAGAACTGGAAGAAGAGGATGGGCTTAATTATAACCCTGTTGAATATAAACCGGGGTTTGGGGAAACTCTGGCATGGTGGACGGTTAATCCCTTTATCAGTCCCATCCTGTTGATGGTTGGATTTGCCGGTTTGATTACAGAAGTATTTGTCCCTGGTTTTGGAGTACCGGGAATTGTTGGTCTTATTTCCCTGGGTGTTTACTTCGCAGGCCATATGATGGCAGGAGTAACAGGGTGGCTAGCGGTTTTCGTGTTTGTTATAGGGGTAATCGCTGTATTACTGGAGATTTTTGTCATTCCAGGGTTTGGGGCAGCCGGTCTTCTGGGACTGGGAATGGTTATATGGAGTGTATTCCTTGCTTCAACAAGTCCGCAGCAGGCAGTGATTTCCCTTACTGCTGCTCTTGTTGGAAGTATAGTTATGTTATATATTTTTATTAAAGTCCTTGGTCGCCGCGGGATGTGGGATAAGCTGATTCTAGGGATGAAGCTTGATACCGCCACAGGTTACATTACCCCTAAAAGGGGAATGGAAAAATACCAGGGTATGGAGGGAACGGCTGTTACTCCACTAAGGCCTGCGGGAACAGCTGAGTTTGCCGGTGACCGGGTGGATGTGGTTAGTGAGGGTGGCTTTATCCCGGCAGGGACTCCTGTTAGGGTAGTCCTGGTTGAGGGTAGCCGGGTGGTAGTAAAAGAGGCTTAAATAAAATTTAAAGGAGGCAAAAAAATGGACCTTGCAGTACTAATACCCCTGTTTTTGTTTGCTGTTGGGATTATAGTTGTATCTATCATTCTGAGTTTTATACCTGTGGGCCTGTGGATTTCAGCACTGGCGGCAGGGGTTAAAATCGGAATAATTACGCTTATTGGAATGCGCTTAAGAAGGGTTCCGCCTGCCAGGATTGTCAATCCTTTGATTAAGGCTGACAAGGCGGGATTGGCGGTTACTGCTAACCAGTTGGAAGCCCATTACCTTGCCGGCGGAAATGTCGACAGGGTCATTGACGCCTTGATCGCAGCAGAAAGGGCGAATATTCCTCTTGCCTTTGAACGGGCAGCGGCTATTGACTTGGCCGGAAGGAATGTCCTGGAAGCCGTACAGATGAGTGTTAATCCCAAGGTTATTGAAACACCGCTGATTTCTGCGGTAGCAAAGGATGGAATTGAAGTTAAGGCTATTGCAAGAGTTACCGTCCGGGCCAATATTGACCGGCTGGTTGGCGGTGCCGGGGAGGAGACTATTATTGCCCGTGTTGGTGAGGGAGTGGTCACTACGGTTGGGTCAGCAGACCACCATAAGGCTGTTCTGGAAAATCCGGATATGATTTCCCGAACCGTCCTAGGTAAAGGGCTTGATGCAGGGACTGCATTTGAGATACTTTCTATAGATATTGCCGATGTTGATGTTGGCAGGAATATTGGCGCACAGCTCCAAACTGACCAGGCTGAAGCGGATAAACGGATTGCCCAGGCCAAGGCAGAAGAACGCCGGGCAATGGCTGTGGCCAGAGAACAGGAAATGAAGGCCGCTGTTCAGGAAATGAGGGCTAAAGTCGTAGAGGCGGAAGCTCAAGTCCCTGAAGCGATGGCTGATGCCCTAAAAAATGGCAGGATGGGTGTTATGGATTACTACAATATGCAGAATATTTTAGCCGATACCCAGATGAGGGATTCTATTAGCAAAACCGGCCCCAAGGCAGATGGTTCCGGAGGAGAACGCGGACAAAGAAAAGATCGTTAACCGCGGATTCTGAATTGGGAGGGTTTTACATTGGAAATATTTTGGTTAATTGTATTTATCGGATATATTTTTTTCAGGTTCCTGGGGAAAAAACTGCCTGAGATGATGGAGGAGTTTCCCGGTGAATGGCAGTTCCCAGGCAATAACCGGCAGGGTACTAGCGAAAAGGAGACAGGATGGGCCGGCCCTGCCGCTGATAAAATACCGGTGACACCTAGGAGAGCCAGGCCCAAAGAAGCTGCAAATGCCGGAAATAGCAGTCAGGAATCTGATTATACGGGCAGGGAAGGTGTGCTAAGGGAAACAAAACAGCACCGGGAGGGTGTATTGCCGGTAGCAGATTATCCAGAGGCCGGGCCCGGTGAAATAGATTGTCAGGATGTTGTCAACGGGTTTATTATGAGTGAGCTTCTTCAACCACCGTTGGCACGGAGAAAAAAGAGGTAGAATAAACTTTCCGCCACCTCATATATATTACCGGAGGTGGTTTTTGTGAAGAGGTCTCTGGTTATTTTAGTTAAAAGAAGACTAATTTGGACGGTAATTGTATTTGTTGGGGTGATGTGCCCGCTTTTAGCGGTCAGTTATTACATCCCGACCGCGGATGTTGCGGGGGATGCGGCCAATATGCTGATTTACAGTTCAGATTCAGAGGGGTTTAGTTTTAGTTATCCCCGGAATTGGGTTCTTAGAACTGAAAGGGATTATTCGAGTGAGGCAATAATTGAAAATGTTACTTTTGAAAGTCCGGACAAAAAAGCTTATGGCCTCATGCAGGTAATGAAAATGTCAGGAACTGTCCCGGAATATGTACTTAAATATCAAAAGAAAATGGTTCCAGGTTATGATTCGCTGAGCTTCAGACAAGAAATGAAGGGCGATAAACAGTATTTTATACTCGGGTACAGCCGGGGCAGCGGAGCAGCACGGCTGGATGCAGAAGAATACTTCTTTCAAAATGGAGAAAAGGTATACAGGTTTAGCTTCTTTTATCCGGAAGCTCAGCAAAAGCAGTATGCCGGGCTTGTTCATACAATGTTGGAAAGCCTGACGCTTTAAAGTTAATATCGCACAGATAAGGGACGAGTTATTATAGATGCTGGGAGGAAGATTTGATGCCCATCGATTATCATATCCATACCAAAATGTGTGGTCATGCTTCCGGTGAAATGGATGAATTTGTTGTGGTCGGTAAGCAAAAGGGACTTAAGGAAATAGGGTTTGCCGACCATATTCCAATGTATTTTCTGCCTGCAGAAGAGAGGGACAATTCCATTGCCATGAAGGAAGAGGAACTGGACACTTATGCCGGACGGGTACGGGAAATGCAGGAAAAGTATTATCCTTTTCCTATCAAGTTTGGTATTGAAGCGGATTTTATACCAGGTAAGGAAAAAGAGTTGCTAGCAGTTTTGAAAAGGCATGATTTTGATTATGTGTTGGGCTCGATACACTTTCTCGACGGCTGGGGTTTTGATAATCCCAGGCACAGACAGGGATATGATAAGTGGGACATATATGAGCTGTATCATTATTATTTTACCACCGTGCAAAAAGCGGCGGCCAGCGGCATTTTCGATAGCATGGCTCATCCTGACCTAATCAAGAAATTTGGGATTCGGCCTGACCGGGACGTTACCGGAATTTATGAGGATACAGTGCGGGAAATAGCTGCTTCCGGGGTCTGTGTGGAAATAAATACCGCCGGATTAAGAGTGCCTGCGGGAGAAATTTATCCTGATACTGTTTTTGTAAAACTTTGCCATAAATATAAAGTGCCTGTTACTTTAGGTTCCGATGCCCATCAGCCGCAATATGTGGGGGTGGGCTTCAAGGAGGCTGTTGCCGTATTAAAAAGTGCCGGTTATACAAAAGTCGTTACTTTTACGGGCAGAAACAAAAATTACTATTACATCTAATTGTATTCATGATGCTAAATGGTGTTTAATATGGTATACTATTTAATGGGTTTTGTTGTTGTTAATCGGTAGCTTAACTGGAATTTAATGAAAGGATGATAGTTTGTGGATTTGATTTCTCACGGCTTGATGGGTACAATGATGGCCGGTCTCGGGCTTAATCACAAGTTCGGTCTTGCAGGCACAGTGACAATGATTGTTGCTAATATTGCCCCAGACCTGGATGTTGTGGCAGGTTTGAAAGGACCAAAAACATTTTACAAATATCACCGTGAAATAACTCATTCCTTGCTTGGTGCAGTTGTACTTTGGGCACTGATTTCAGGAGGGATTTACTTTTTTACCCCGCTGGGTAGTTTGTCGGCGATTTTAGTCATGGTTGGTGCCGGATTGGCGGGACATTTGCTGATGGACTCGTTTACACCCTGGGGACTGCCGCTTTTTTACCCGTTTTCATCAAAAAAGTATAGTTTTGACCTAATTTGGTTCTTTGATCCGGTTATAATTATATCTATGTTTGGCAGTGTATATCTGGTTTACCATTTTCCAGGCAAAGAAATGATGTTTTCCGGCATGGGTTTTGGAATGATTGCAGCTTATCTGATACTGAGGGCTATTCAAAAACGTAAGGCCCGCCGGATGGCTGCAGGCGAAGTGGGTCCTAGATTTAGGGATGCCGAGGTATATGTTTTGCCTTCTGCTATTAGTCCATTTATGTGGGATGTTTTTTATAAAGCAAGGAGCCAGTACCTCTATATAAGTGTTGATACCAGGAAAGAGGAAATCTTGATTGTCAAGGAGTTTGTTTCCGCTTCATATCACAGGTGTATCAGACAATCGTGTGATTCGGAACTGGTGGATGTTTTCTTAAAAAGGGCGCGGTTTCCCTTTTATAATTTTAACCGGGTAGATGGTGGATACAGGGTGGAATGGTATGATGCTCAGTTGCTTAACCTGGGCGGAGTACATGGCGTCACAGTTTATTTAAGCGAGGGCGGCACGGTTACCGCTGAAAAGCTGCAGGTTAAAAAACCGGTACGGCGTCGCAGAAGTAGAATTGAAGCTTTTCTTCAGAAGGAAGCATCATAGAGGAACTGAATGGGGCAGCCTTAAAATATTGCAATAATGTTAAGGAGTGGCAGATACATTCCTGCACGACGGCAACGATTCAGCTTGTTACCGGCTCCTGCAGTATGCAGTCGCTGACAAGCTGACATCAGACTCGTCGTTCCGGAAAATATCAGCCACTCTTAATATTTAGCCCGAATTTTTAAGTAGCTGCCCCATTCAGTCATACAGACCGCTTATGAGGTCCTTTTAGAAGAAATAATAAAAAGAAGAAAAGTAATTGCAAAGCTGATTAGGAAGATAAATTAAAAAATCTGTGTGATAAAATTTACTACATGCTCCGACAAATTAAGTCTATTGCAAAAAAACATGATAAAAGTTATCATATAAGTACAAATGATAACTTTTATAAAGGATGATAACATTTATGATGTCATTTAGGGATGGTAAACTATCAAAACTTAATGTGCCTATGGGAATTGTCCGTTTGATTGGGGAAATTAATCAGTATAAAGGTAAGCAGGAAATGTACAGGCAGCAGTCACCCCAAGTACTGGATGCTCTAAAGCAGGTTGCGGTGATACAGAGCACCGAATCGTCTAATGCCATTGAGGGGATAACAATCCAGGCAAAACGTTTAAAGCAGCTCATGGAAGACAAAACTAGCCCACGGAATCGTTCTGAAGGGGAAATTGCCGGTTATCGAGATGTTTTGGCAACTATTCATGCTTCTTATAATAATATTTCAATAACACCGGGGGTAGTAAGACAGCTCCACCGTGACTTGTATAAATTCACATCAGCCCAAGGCGGCACTTGGAAGCCCACTGATAATGCTATCGGAGAAATAAAATCAGACGGTTCGCAATTTGTCAGGTTTAACCCGGTACCCGCATATCTAACACCTGGCGCAATGGAAGAATTATGTGAATCCTATAAAAGGGAATTTGACGCACAGCAGATTGACCCCTTAATTTTAACTGGTGTTTTTGTGCTTGATTTTCTCTGTATCCACCCGTTCTTTGATGGAAACGGTCGTATGGCACGGCTGCTAACCTTGCTGTTGTTATATAAATTTGATTATGAGGTAGGCAGGTACATTAGTCTTGAAAAGCTGATCGAAAAAACTAAAGAATCCTATTATGATACTTTATATGTCTCTTCCCAAAGCTGGCATGAAGGAAAACATATTCTGTTTCCATGGCTGGAATATTTCCTTAGTATTATCCTGGCCGCTTACTGTGAGTTCGGGGAAAGGGTAGGTGAAGTTGCATCTTATAAGGGGAGTAAAAGCCAGAGGATTAAAGAGGCAATTAATCATTTTATCGGTGATTTCACTATTGCAGATATCGAGAGGGTTTGTCCAGATATAAGCAGGCCTACAATTTACCGGGCTCTAAAAGAACTAAAAGAAGAAGGGCTTATAAAAGTAATTGAAGTTGGCCGAAATGCCAGGTGGAGTATTCAGAAAGGAGCATCATAGAGGAACTGAATGGGGCAGTCTTAAAATATTGCAATAATGTTAAGGAGCGGCAGATACATTCCTGCACGACGGCAACGATTCAGCTTGTTACCGGCTCCTGCAGTTTGCAGTCGCCGACAAGCTGACATCAGACTCGTCGTTCCGGAAAATATCAGCCACTCTTAATATTTAGCCCGAATTATTAAGTAGCTGCCCCGTTAAGTCATACAGACTCCGCCTTCCGGAATACATCCACCCCCTCTCGTAATAAGAATTGTGAGGTTCAAAAACAATACAAGCCTCTACAATGCATTTGTTGCTGAGTAGAGGTTTTTTTGTATAATGAAAACCCCGCTAAGCAGGTGTTTCAGACTTATACTCAAAATGCAAAAAAGAGGATTTTTGCGGATTTTTATAGAAGAAATTGGAAAGGAGGTCAAAAATGGATAACAGAAAAGAACAGGAACGTGCAGAGTTGCATCGTACCATTTGGAATATTGCCAATGATTTGCGGGGTAGCGTGGACGGATGGGACTTCAAGCAGTATGTCCTCGGTATGCTGTTTTACCGCTATATATCTGAGAATATCACTGCCTATATCAATTCCGGAGAGCACGAAGCCGGGGATACCACGTTTGACTACGCCAAGCTATCTAAGATCGATGCAGAGCAAGCGCGCGAAGATTTAGTCAAGACGAAAGGCTTCTTTATTCTGCCGAGCGAGCTTTTCGAGAATGTTCATGGTCGTGCGAAAAATGATGAAAATCTAAACGAAACGCTGGAACGAATCTTCAGCAATATTGAGGCATCTGCGCAAGGAACGGATAGCGAAGATGATTTCAAGGGCCTATTTGACGATATTGACGTAAACAGCAATAAGCTCGGCGGCACAGTGAGCAAGCGCAATGAAAAGCTGGTCAAGCTCATGAATGGCATCGCCGAGATGAAGCTCGGTGATTATAAGGATAATACGATTGACGCATTCGGTGATGCCTATGAGTTTCTAATGGGCATGTACGCTTCCAACGCCGGAAAGAGCGGCGGCGAGTATTACACACCACAGGAGGTTTCCGAACTGCTTACCAACCTTACACTGGTGGGAAAAACCGAGGTTAATAAGGTCTATGACCCTGCGTGCGGCTCCGGATCTTTGCTTCTGAAGTTTGCTAAGATTCTGGGAAAAGAAAACGTGCGTCAGGGCTTTTTCGGACAGGAGATCAATATCACTACCTATAACCTCTGCCGTATCAATATGTTCCTGCACGATATCGATTATGATAAGTTTGATATCGCCCACGGCGATACGCTGACTGACCCGCTGCACTGGGATGATGAGCCCTTTGAAGCCATCGTATCAAATCCGCCCTATTCCATTAAGTGGGAAGGCGACGGCAATCCGATTTTAATCAACGACCCGAGGTTTTCCCCTGCGGGAGTGCTCGCACCAAAATCCAAGGCAGACCTTGCGTTTATCATGCACAGTCTTTCCTGGCTGGCTACTAATGGAACTGCAGCGATTGTTTGCTTCCCCGGCGTGATGTATAGGGGCGGGGCAGAACAAAAAATACGGCAATACTTGATTGACAACAACTACATTGACTGCGTGATCCAGCTGCCGGGCAACTTGTTTTACGGCACAAGCATTGCCACCTGCATTATGGTGCTGAAAAAGTCCAAGGCGGAGAACAGCACTTTGTTTATTGATGCATCAAAGGAATGTGTGAAGGTCACCAACAATAACAAGCTGACGCAGGAAAATATAAATAAGATAATTGCATCATATGCAGAAAGGTCAGACAAAGAGCATTTTGCAAAGCTTGTACTTAATTCCAATATTGCCGAACAGGATTACAATCTTTCCGTTTCCACATATGTGGAACAGGAAGATACAAGAGAAATTATTGATATTGTTGCCCTTAATGCCGAGATAGAGGCAATTGTGGCGCGTGAACAGGTTTTGCGTGACGAGATTGCTAAAATCATTGCGGAAATCGAGGTGGGAGCATGAATCAGGAGTTTCAATTTTTAGTATATCGTTCCGCTGAAGAAGATGTGTCCGTAGATGCGGTTATCAAAGACGAAACGATTTGGTTGACACAAAAGGCTATGGCTGAATTATTTGGCGTACAAATTCCGGCAATCAGCAAGCATTTAAAGAACATATTTGAAGATGGCGAGCTTGATGAAAAAGTGGTTGTTTCCAAAATGGAAAGAACCACTGCGCATGGAGCAATGCCTGATAAAACACAGACTAAAGAAGCGCAATTCTATAATCTTGACGCAATAATTTCAGTTGGCTACCGTGTGAATTCTAGAAGAGCCACACATTTTCGCATCTGGGCGACTGGAATATTGAAAGAGTATATCACAAAAGGCTTTGCTCTTGATGATGAACGGTTGAAGCAAGGGAAAACAGCCTTCGGGAAAGATTATTTCAGAGAACTGTTAGAGCGTGTTCGGTCAATTCGGGCCAGTGAACGCCGTATGTGGCAGCAAATTACAGATATATTTGCCGAGTGTAGTATTGACTATGACAAAGATTCCCCAGTAACGCACGATTTTTATGCCATGGTACAAAACAAATTCCATTATGCTATTACTGGACAGACAGCTGCTGAAATTGTCTATTCAAAAGCTGACAGAAATAAAGAAAACATGGGATTAACTACATGGAAAAACGCACCGGAAGGACGTATTCTGAAAACAGATGTTATTGTCGCTAAAAATTATTTGAAAGAAACGCAGATAAGAAGGCTGGAAAGGACAGTTTCGGGTTATTTCGATTATATAGAAGATTTGATTGAGCGGGAGAACACTTTCACAATGGAGGAGTTTTCTGCAAGTATCAATGAATTTCTAGCCTTTCGCAAATATGAGATTTTACCGGACAAAGGTAAAGTTTCAAGGCAAATGGCCGCTGAAAAAGCTGGGGTTGAATATGCCGAATTCAACAAAACACAGAAGATCATATCGGATTTTGACCGTGAAGTGAAACGGCTGATGGAGAAGGGCGGCAATGCCAATGAGTAAACTGGAAGAACTGATTGCGGAGCTTTGTCCGGATGGAGTGGAATATAAGGCGTTGGGCGAATTCGGCACAATGATTCGTGGCAACGGGTTGCAAAAGAAAGACTTCACGGAAACGGGTGTGGGCTGTATACATTATGGTCAGATTTACACGTATTTTGGAACATATGCAGACAAAACAAAAACTTATGTTTCGCCTGATCTTGCCAGACAGTTGAAAAAAGTTAATACTGGCGATTTGGTAATTGCTATTACCAGCGAGAATGTAGACGATGTGTGCAAGTGTGTCGCATGGCTTGGAGACGAGGAAATTGTTACAGGTGGCCACGCTGCAATTTTCAAGCACAATCAAGATCCTAAGTATCTTGCATATTATTTCCAAACGGTGGCTTTTTTTAGACAGAAGAAGAAAATCGCAAACGGTACTAAGGTCATAGAAGTTTCACCTCAAAAGTTAGAACAAGTTAGTATTCCCCTCCCGCCTCTGCCTGTGCAGTGTGAAATTGTCCGGATACTGGACAATTTCACGGAGCTTACAGCGGAGCTTACAGCGGAGCTTACAGCGGAGCTTACAGCGGAGCTTACAGCGGAGCTTACAGCGCGGCGCAAGCAATACGAATACTACAGGGACAAGCTGCTAACCTTTAAGGAGAAATCGGCATGAGTACATATAACATTGTGGCTTCAACCAATGAAAGCACAGTTGTTGCGGAATATACACCAGAATACAGCACCCGCTTGGAGTCGTATCAGAGCGAGGCTGACTTAGAACGTGAATTTATCCGCTTGCTGACCTCTCAGGGGTACGAATATCTTAACATACACGATGAAGCGGGGCTGATTGCCAATCTCCGCAGACAGCTTGAACTGCTTAACAGCTACGCCTTTTCAGACGGGGAATGGGACGGGTTTTTTGCTGAGTGCATCGCCAGCGCCAATGAAGGCATTGTGGAAAAAACCCGGAAAATCCAGGACGACCATGTCCAGATTTTGTGCCGCGACGATGGCACCACCAAGAATATCTATTTACTGGATAAAAATAATATCCATAATAACCGCTTGCAGGTCATCAACCAGTATAAGGAATCAGGCGGTACGCATGAAACGCGATACGATGTGACAATCCTCGTAAACGGACTGCCGCTTGTTCATGTAGAACTGAAACGGCGCGGTGTTGACATCCGGGAGGCCTTCAATCAGATCAACCGCTACCAGCGCGACAGCTTTTGGGCTTCCACGGGCTTGTTTAAGTATGTACAGGTTTTCGTAATCTCCAACGGTACACATACAAAGTATTACAGCAACACCACCCGGGACGCGCATACTAAGGAGCAAACAGGCAGTGGCCGTCGACGGAGCAAGAAAACAAGCAACAGCTTTGAGTTTACGAGCTTTTGGGCGGATGCAAATAATAAAGCCATTGCCGATCTTGTTGATTTTACTAAGACATTTTTTGCCAAGCACACCCTGCTGAATGTGCTGACCAAATATTGCGTATTCACTTCAGAGGAATTAATCCTTGTCATGCGTCCGTATCAAATCGCGGCAACCGAGCGCATTTTGTCCCGTATTACAATATCGACCAACTACAAGAAAACGGGAACGATGAATGCGGGTGGTTATATCTGGCATACGACCGGTTCCGGCAAGACCCTGACCAGTTTTAAAACGGCGCAATTAGCCACAGCCTTGCCCTATGTAGACAAAGTATTGTTCGTTGTTGACCGCAAAGACCTGGACTATCAGACGATGAAGGAATATGACCGCTTCGAAAAGGGTGCGGCAAACGGCAACACGTCAACGAGGGTTCTGCAGCGGCAGCTGGAAGACAAGAATGAAAAAGGCAATCCCCATGAATACAAGATTATCGTCACAACGATTCAAAAATTGGATGTATTTATCCGTAAAAACAAGCAGCATGACATCTACAAAAAGCACGTTGTATTGATATTCGATGAGTGCCATCGCTCTCAGTTTGGTAATATGCACCAGGCCATTACAAAGAGCTTTAAGAACTACCATATCTTTGGGTTTACTGGAACGCCGATTTTCGCCGCGAATGCCGGAACAGGTGGCAACCCGCTGCTTCGGACAACCGAGCAGGCTTTTGGCGAAAAACTGCATACTTATACCATCGTTGACGCTATTAATGACAGGAATGTGTTGCCGTTCAGGATCGACTTCATCAATACTATCAAGAAACCTGCCCAAATCAAAGACAAACAGGTGCATGCTATAGACAGTGAAAAAGCCTTGGCAGACCCCCAGCGAATTAGTGAAATCGTTACATATATTTTAGAACACTTTGACCAGAAGACAAAGCGCAGCAGTTTCTATACGTTTTCAGCTAAATGGGAAGAAGCTGACAAGCAAAATCCCAAGACGATTATTGAAAAGCGTGAAACAAGGTGTGTAGCAGGGTTTAATTCCATATTTGCGGCCGCGTCAATCCCGATGGCTATAAGGTACTACGCTGAGTTCAAGAAGCAGATTGCAGAAAAGAAACGTAATCTCACCATTGCTACCATTTTCAGCTTCAGCGCAAATGAGGAAGACCAGGATGGTGTGCTGCCGGATGAGGATTTCAATATAGATAACCTTGAGCAGAGTTCACGCGATTTTCTTGATGCGGCAATCAGGGATTATAATACTACATTCAATACGAATTATGACACGTCATCTGATAAGTTTCAAAACTACTACAAAGATCTCTCCCTTCGCGTGAAAAACCGCCAGGTTGACCTGCTTATTGTGGTTAATATGTTCCTGACAGGCTTTGACGCAACCACGCTCAACACGCTGTGGGTGGATAAAAACCTGAAACAGCATGGACTGATTCAGGCGTTTTCGCGGACGAATCGTATTTTAAATCGCGTAAAGACCTTTGGCAATATTGTCTGTTTTCGTGACTTGAAGGAGGCCACAGACAAGGCCATTGCTCTTTTCGGCAATAAGGACGCAAGAGGTATTGTGCTGCTAAAAACATACAGCGAATACTATAACGGCTATGATGAGTATGGCGAACACAAGCCGGGCTACGAAGAACTGATAACTGACCTTACTGAGCAATATCCGCTGGGACAGGCCATCATCGGCGAAGAAGCGCAAAAGGGCTTTATCAGATTATATGGGGCGATTTTAAGGCTCCGGAACATCCTTTCGGCCTTTGATGACTTCGCAGGAAATGAAATTTTGCCCGAAAGAGATTTTCAAGACTACCAGAGCATCTATATCGATTTGTATCAAGAATTTAAGAAAGGCGCCGACGGCGACAAAGAAAGCATCAATGACGACATTGTGTTCGAGATTGAGCTCATCCGGCAGATCGAGGTGAACATTGACTATATTCTCATGCTTGTGGCGAAATATCATGAATCTAACTGCAAGGACAAGAGCATTCTTACAACTATCGATAAAGCCATTAATTCGAGCATGGAGCTTCGCAGCAAGAAAGAACTTATTGAGCATTTCATAGAACAGGTCAATATATCGACAAAGATAGATGATGATTGGCGTAAATTTTTGCATGAGCGCATGGAAACGGATATCACAGAAATTATTGAAGAAGAGAAGTTAAAGCCTGAGGAAACCAGGCGTTTCATAGACAATGCCTTTCGCGATGGAGCCCTGAAAACGACAGGCACGGCCATTGATAAAATCATACCGCCTGTATCACGTTTTTCCAGTGGCGGTCGAGCAGTCAAGAAACAGGGCATTATTGACAAGCTTCTCGTATTTTTTGAGAAGTATTTGGGATTGGTATAGCCTGAGCCTATTTCCTTTTGAATGTGGATTGCCATCCAGAAGTATTTAACATGCTCCGACAAATTAAGTCTCTTGAAAAAACCTGATAAATATTATCATATAAGTACAAATGATAATATTTATAAAGGATGATGCCAGGTGGAGTATTCAGAAGGGAGCATCATAGAGGAGCTGCATTTGTTTGAATATTAAATTGTAATAAGGAGAGGGGGGGATATATTCCTCCGGCGGGCAACGTCTCAACCGGTTACCCAAACCCTCTGCAGCGGCTTTGGACCGGTTGACGACAGACTCCGCCTTCCGGAACACATCCCCCCCTCTCGTAATAAGAATTGTGAGGTTCAAAAACAATACAACCCTCTACAATGCATTTATTGCTGAGTAGAGGGCTTTTTTATTTCAAAAGGATGGAATGGTTGTTAATCATCTGTAAAGGTAAATAATTCATCTATGGTTGTATTCAAAGTTCTGGCTATATCATGTGCAAGCTTCAATGAAGGATTATATTTCCCTTTTTCCAAGTGGATTACTGTTTCTCTGCGAACACCTACTGCTTTAGCAAGATCTTCCTGAGTCATATTTATTTTAACTCGAAACTCTTTGATTTTAGTTTGTAGTGACATTAATCATTAATCACCTGTCCTTCATAAACTTTCAAGGATATTACAAATACTAGAATAATAAGCAAAAAGTTTATTGAAAACGCAATAGCATAAACCTTAAAGTCTGGTATAAATGCAAATATTATATTTGTTAGAGCGTATACAATTAATGAGGAAATAAAGCAGTTTTTTGCTGCTTTATTTATATTGGTTTCAAGTCTTTCGTCATTAAGATATTTGCCAAATCCAAAAAAACCAAAAAAGCCAAAGAAGCCAATCAGTCCCATGTTACCGGTAACTAGACTCAAGAGACCTATAAATCCTAACAACCCTAAATACTTAGGCCAACTAGTTTTCATATAGCCACCCCCTAATGTTATAAATAGATAACTTTATGTTATAAATATATCACATTGCGGGTGTATTGTCAAATGCTGTTTGCCACTCAAATAGAGGGAGCGTAATTAAATCAAAAAAACATCCTTGCCCCCTAAAAACTCAGAAACACAACCAATAGAGATTATTATCAGAGGGCACACAACATATTGTGCAAAAATGAGATTTTGTCAATAATAGCAAGAAAACAAGGGATATTCAGTTAAAATAATTTAAAAAAAACTCTAAAGTTTAGGAGGAGTTTATTCGATTATAGAGAATAGTAGTGGTATAAAGTGGGGGTAAGTGGGGAAGAGTGTTTCAGAAACCCGCTTTTGTGGAGGCAGGTGAAAGGCCATGTTTGTGGGGGAGTATCAACATACTGTAGATGCAAAAGGAAGGCTGATTATCCCCCAAAAGTTCAGGGATGGTCTTGGTGAAAAGTTTATTGCTACAAAAGGACTGGATAACTGCTTATTTGTTTACCCCATGGAAGCCTGGCAGCAAATTGAACAGAAATTCAAAACAATTCCATCAACAAGCAAGGATGCCAGGGCTTTTGCAAGACTGTTTTTTTCGGGAGCCACTGAATGTGAACTGGATAAACAGGGCAGGATATTACTCCCGGTGAACTTAAGGGAACACGCCGCATTGGAAAAAGATGTGGTTGTATTGGGAGTATCCACCAAGGTAGAGATTTGGAGCAGAGAAAACTGGAATAAATACAGCAGTGAAGCTGAGCCAGCTTATGAGGAAATTGCAGAGAAAATAGTAGAGTTTGACATTGGTATTTAATGACTAATAATATTAAATGTTTAAACGTAAAATGTTTAAATGTGAAATGTTTAGAAGGTGAAGGCGGGATGAATTTCCACCATGTTCCTGTAATGTTGGATGAGGTTATGACGTACCTGGATATTAAGCAGGGTGGAACATATGTAGATTGCACACTGGGTGGAGGCGGGCACACAATAGAGATAATAAAGAAAATCCAACCCGGTGGCCTGGTTATTGGTATTGACCAGGATCCCAATGCATTAGAAGCTGCACGAAAAAGGCTGCATAGTTATGGTAAGAGGGTTGTATATGTTCACAGTAATTATTACAGGTTAAAAGATGTTTTCGCACAATTGAATCTGAGAGAAGCAGATGGAGTGCTTTTTGATCTTGGAGTGTCATCACATCAGCTTGATGAGGGAGAACGGGGTTTCAGCTATATGCAGGATGCGCCCCTGGACATGCGGATGAATCCGGAAGATCCTGTAACAGCAGAGCATATTGTTAATCAAAAGACTGAAGACGAATTAAACGGATTAATCAGAGAGTATGGGGAAGAAAAATGGGCCAGAAGGATTGCCCGGTTTATTGTAGACTATCGGGAGAAAAGTCCCATACATACAACAGGAGAGCTTGTGGAAATTATCAAAAAGGCTGTCCCGGCAGGTGCCAGAAGGGAAGGCCCGCATCCGGCAAAACGTACTTTTCAGGCTTTGAGAATTGCGGTTAACGATGAATTGAACAGGTTCAGGAAAGCACTGTATGAGGCTGTCGATATTTTAAGGCCCGGAGGACGGGTTTGTGTGATATCATTTCACTCCCTTGAGGACAGAATTGCCAAAGAGGTTTTCCGGGAATTATCAAAATCATGTATCTGTCCTCCCGGTTTGCCTATTTGCACTTGCAATAAAAAGCAGGAGCTTAAAGTCCTTACCGGGAAGCCTGTATTACCCACACCGGAAGAGCTGAAAGTCAACCCGCGCGCCCGAAGCGCCAAACTCAGAGCAGCGGAAAAGTGCTGAGTTCTAAACAATGGGGAGGATGAATAAGTTTGTTAGTAGCTAGAGAATGTTTTGACTACCGGAATCTTCCGCGGGAACAGCATAATAACAGGACCGTAGTAAGGAAGGTCCGGAGGGTTAAGGCAAAACCTAAGTTTGTTTATTGTGTTATAGCAGTAGTTACTCTTTGCCTTGCATTTTTGCTTGTTTACCGGAATGTGGAGATTGCCTCGGCAGGATACGATATCATAGCTCTGAGAAACCAGCTTCAGGAACTGAAGACTGAAAATCAGATATTACAGTGTAAAATTGATGAGATGAAATCACTTGAAAACATAGAGTATTTGGCCACTGTCAAGCTGGGTATGGAAAAACCTGAGCTGACAGAAGGAGTTGAATTTGTCCCTGTCGAATCTTCTAAATTCGGCTCAAATGGTTTGACGGGGATTGCTTCTGCTGCTGAGGTTTTGGAAGAGCCGGTGGAAGAACAGCAGAAAAGAAATTCCCTGGTTCAGGCCCTAACTAGTCTAATCAACGGATGATCGGGGTTTAAACCTGGCGGAGTTGAAGCAACCAATAGAAAAAAGAGGGGTTGACTTCAGGTGCAGGCCACAAGTATAGTCATTAGGAAACGGGTCACCAAACTTTTTATAGCTGTTGGTGTTGTTCTTTGTTTATTGATCGGAAGACTGGCGTGGATACAGTTCGTCCGTGGTGAGGAACTGAA
This sequence comes from Phosphitispora sp. TUW77, assembly GCF_048453025.1. GTDB lineage: Bacteria > Bacillota > Thermincolia > Thermincolales > UBA2595 > Phosphitispora. The sequence goes on along the minus strand of NZ_CP156677.1, from coordinate 2,134,339 downwards.
AGAAAAAGCCAAGCTGAACCGTATGGACGACATTCCCATACCGGCTGAGCGGGGTACTATATTTGATAGGAACGGTGAAGAGCTGGTGGTTAGCATCAGCTCCGATTCTATTTGTGCCTTTCCGCCTCTAATAAAGGATGGTGACCCCGAAAAAACAGCAAGGGAAATTGCCGATATTCTTGGTATGGAATATGAAACGGTATATAAAAGGATTACCAAGGAAACTAATTTTGAATACATTAAAAGAAGAGTTGATCCTGAAATTACCCAGGAACTTAAGAAACTAAACCTTCCTGGGATTGATGTCATTGAGGAAAGCAAGCGCTCATACAGCAAAGGGAAACTTGCTTCTCACATTCTTGGCTTTGTGGGGTATGACAACAAAGGACTTGATGGTTTGGAAGTCAAGATGGATGAGTATTTGTCAGGTACCCAAGGGCGTATTATTATCGAAAAAGATGCCAGGGGCAGGCAGATTCCGCAGGCTCTCCATGAACGAATTTCTCCTGTGCCGGGAAATAATGTCTGGCTTACCCTGGATGAAACTATACAGTATTTTGTGGAAAGGGAACTGGATAACATAATAGCCCAGTATGAACCTAAGAGTGCTTCTATAATTGTGATGGAGCCTGAAACCGGGGCCATCCTGGCCATGGGCTCCAGGCCTGATTATGACCCGGCAGATTACGCCAGTTACCCTGCTGAAAACAGGCGTAATGTGGCTATAATGCTTAATTATGAACCCGGTTCTACTTTTAAGATTATTACTTCTGCCGCTGCTCTTGAGGAAGGGGTTGTAAGGCCTGATGACAGGTTCTATGACCCTGGGTTTGCAATAGTAAGTGACCGCCGCATAAAGTGCTGGAAATACCCCCAGGCACATGGGGCCCAGTCGTTTGAGGAAGTTGTCATGAACTCATGTAATCCCGGTTTTGTTGAAGTAGGGCTGAAACTGGGCAGTGAAAAGTTTTACCGGTATCTAAATGCTTTTGGTTTCGGGCAGAAGACCGGTATTATCCTTAGTGGGGAAAGTAAAGGGATTGTTATTCCGGAGAAGGATGTCAAACCTATAAATATTGCTACAATTGCAATCGGCCAGTCAATATCGGTGACCCCCCTCCAGCTAATTACGGCAATGTCGGCTGTGGCCAATGATGGTATTCTCATGAAGCCCAGGATTATTGAAAAAATAACTGATAACAAAGGAAACGTTGTTCAAGAGTATATCCCCGAACCTGTCAGGCAGGTCATATCAAAAGATACAGCCGGACAGCTGTCACTGATACTTGAAAAAGTAGTTAATTCAGGCACCGGTAAAAATGCCTATCTTGCAGGCTATCGGGTAGCCGGGAAGACCGGGACGGCACAAAAGGCAGGACCGGGAGGATATGTTCAGGGCAAGTATGTGGCTTCATTTGCCGGATTTGCACCGGCAGATGATCCCAGGATAGCTATTCTGGTTATTATCGATGAACCTAAACCGGGCCTGCACTATGGTGGGCAGCTTGCGGCACCGGTATTTAAAAATATTGCCAAAGATGCATTGCGTTATCTTAATGTAACACCTGAACTCAGTGAGGAAGAGATACAAAAAAGAGAAGATCAGACTCAGGTGCTTGTTCCTGATCTTGTTAATACTGCTCTGGAAGATGCCCAGGTGATTCTGAGGGAAGCAGGGCTTCAGGCGAGGATTGAGGGTGAGGGGAACTGGGTCAATAACCAGCAGCCTAAAGCCGGGGCCAAGATACCGGCAGGGTCTGAGGTAATTATATATCTGGGGCAGCGCGGGGGGGATATTCCGGAAGGCCAGGAGCGTACAGTCCCTGACCTGACCGGTATGACTATGAGGGAGGCAGGACAGCTTCTGGGAAGTTTGGGCCTTCACCTAAACCCTGAGGGAACAGGGATCGCTGTGGAACAGAACTTGCCTCCCGGAACCAAGTTGAAGTCAGGGGCATCTGTAACTGTTATTTTCTCTTCCCCTGTTTGGGAACCATCTCCGTAATGAATTTTTTTGACGGGATTAGATGTTGGAACATCCAATCCCGCTGCATATTTATGGATAAATTGGTATTTTGATGCCAATAATAAGGAATGCATGATATTTTAGCTGGAGGTTGCTATGAAAAGTATATATGATTTAATAATAGACCTGGATATTATAGAAACGAAGGGGAACCTTGATACAATGCTGTCCTGTCTAAGCTATGATTCCAGAAAGGTAGTGCCGGGATGCGGCTTTGTTTGCGTGGAAGGCTTTAAAAGCGATGGCCATAAGTATGTTCCGTCTGCTTTGGAGCAAGGCGCTACCGCAGTAATAGCACAAAAACCTGTAGAAGTCCCTGAGGGGGTACCCCTGGTTATTGTGCGGGATACGCGAAAGGCACTGGCATTAATGAGTACTGCCATGAATGATTACCCTTCCCGTAAACTTACTATGGTTGGGGTGACAGGAACAAATGGGAAGACTACTACAACATATCTTGTTGAACGTATATTTGAGGAGGAAGGATATAAGGTTGGTCTTATCGGGACCATTATTAATAAAATTGATAAAAAGGTATTTCCAGTCACCAATACTACTCCGGAATCCCTGGACCTCCAACTGCTCTTGAAAGAGATGGTTGACACCGGGGTTACCCATGTCGTTATGGAAGTATCTTCCCATGCGCTGGAGCTTGGTCGTACAGAGGGTGTGGAATTCGACAATGCCGTCTTTACAAATGTTAGCCAGGATCACTTGGATTTTCATGGAAATATGGAGAACTATTTAAAAGCTAAGGCAAAGCTGTTTGCTGCTCTTGATAGTAATATTAGGAAAAAAATACCCAAATATGCTATTATTAATGCAGATGATCCCAGTGCTAAAACTATCATAGAAGCCACCAAAGGGCGAATTTTGACTTATGGTGTGAAAAATGATTGTGATATCAAGGCATTTAATATTAATTTAAGGGCAGACCGGGCAGCATTTGATGTGGCAACACCAAAAGGAGACTTGTATTTGGAAATCAATTTACCGGGTATGTTTAATATATATAATTCTCTGGCTGCTTTAGCGGTAGGGGTTTCCAGGGATATTGGGCTTGGTTCGATAAAAACGGCACTGGAATCTGTAAAGGGTGTCCCCGGGCGGATGGAAAAGGTTTCTGAAGGGCAGGAGTTTAGCGTACTTGTTGATTATGCACATACTCCCGACGGGCTGGAAAACATCATTAGGGCTGCGCGTGAGTTTGCCCGAGGACGGGTCATCACGGTTTTTGGCTGCGGAGGCGACCGGGACCGGACGAAGCGCCCGGTTATGGGAGAAATATCTGCCCGGCTGAGTGATTATTCTATCCTAACTTCAGATAACCCCAGAACAGAAGACCCGTTTTTTATCATATCACAGATAGAAGAAGGAGTTAGGAAAGCGGTTGACAGGTCAAAATACTCTGTTATCCCTGATCGCAGGGAAGCAATAGGAAGTGCGGTTAAAATGGCTGAAGCAGGAGATGTAATCCTTATAGCCGGGAAAGGCCATGAGACTTATCAGATAGTTAATGATAAAGTTAACCACTTTGATGACCGTGAGGTTGCCAGGGAGATGTTAAAAAAGTATAATTAAGAGATATAATTGTAAATAGAGGTGTATGTTGTATGTATGAATTCACTGCAGGAGTAATTGCCGGAGCAGTATCGGGGGAAATATTGCAGGGCGATCCGGGTATTGTATTTAAACAGGTATCCACTGATACCAGGCAGATTAATGAGGGAGACCTCTTTATTGCGTTAGTGGGTGAACGTTTTGATGCCCACAATTTTATTGATAGCGCCATTTCCCAAAAAGCTGCCGGAGTAATAGTCAGCAGGGAGGTTGATACTGGAGCATGGCATGGTCCGGTCATCTTGGTCAGGGATACCCTTAAGGCTTTACAGGACCTGGCGGCACATAACAGGAGCCAATTTAGAGGCTTGGTGATAGGGGTTACCGGAAGCAATGGAAAAACCACTACAAAGGATTTGATTGCTGCTGTTCTGGAACAAAGGTATGCTGTGCTGAAGACTGAGGGTAACTTGAACAATCACATTGGACTGCCTCTGACGCTTCTCAAAATGGATGATAATTATGGTGCCGCTGTGCTGGAGATGGGTATGAGGGGGCTTGGGGAAATCGACCTTCTGGCCGGGATTGTTAAGCCTGATGGGGCTGTAATTACAAATATCGGTGAAACACATCTGGAAAGGCTTGGCTCTGTTGCCAATATAGCCAGGGCAAAGGGTGAAATCCTTGATCATATCGAGATTGAAGGATTTGCAGTACTCAATGGGGATGACCCATTGGTTCGTGATCAGGCAGGGAGATGCAAGGGACGGGTAGTGTTTTACGGCACTAATGGAGATATGCCGTTTACTGCTCAAGATATCAGGAGTCCGGAGGGTAGAAGTATAAGCTTTACAGCTCTGACTCCTGAAGGGGAAATTGACCTGGATCTTCATGTTCCCGGCAGGCACAATGTCCTTAATGCTTTGGCTGCCGTCTGTGTAGGCTTTGAGGCAGGGGTTTCTCTCAGTGAGATAAAAAATGGACTTATGAATGCCAGGCTTACATCTATGAGGCTATCAATTATTGAGGGCGCCAGAGCAACGGTGATTGATGATTCTTATAATGCTAATCCCGTATCTGTTAAGGCTGCACTGGAAATTCTTGCTGAAATGGGCAGGGACAAAAGAAAAATTGCTATCCTCGGAGACATGTATGAATTGGGCACACGGGTTTATGAAGGACACCGTGAGGTTGGTGAAACGGCGGCGGACAGGCAGGTGGAGGTACTGGTTACAGTTGGCGAATTAGCCCGTGAAATAGCCCTGGGGGCTGCTCTGACAGAAAATCCCCCTGCGGAGATTATAAGTTTTAATACCGCCGGGGAGACCAGGGAAATTCTGGCCAAGGTAGTCCGGAAAGGTGATGTGGTTCTTGTTAAGGGTTCGCGCGGGGTTAAGATGGAGAGTATTGTGGAATATCTCCTTAAGATGACATAAAACGTTCCGGGGGGAGAATTTGTTGGAAGAAATTATTTATGGTTTCGGGTTGGCTTTGATAATCAGTTTTTTAACAGGGCTACTGCTGATTCCTATGCTGTACCGGATGAAGTTTGGGCAATATATAAGGGATGATGGACCAAAGAGGCATTTTCAAAAGGCCGGCACACCTACTATGGGCGGAGTGCTGTTCTTAGCTGGGGCTGTTGTAGGCACATTGGTTTTCGCACCTAAAACAGGTCAGGTATTTCTGGTCCTGGTGACTACCCTGGCATATGGAATGATAGGATTTGTTGATGATTATATAAAAGTGGTTTTGAGGAGGTCACTGGGACTGAGGGCCCGTGAAAAGCTGGCCGGACAGTTGGGAGTGGCCATCATAGTGTCACTGGCTGCTGTGTTTTTCCTTGGCAGGGGGACAGAGCTGGTTATTCCTTTTTCGGGGTACAGGTTTGATATTAATCCGGTTTGGTATATATTATTTACATCTTTAATAGTAATTCCCGGGACTGTTAATGCGGTCAATTTTACGGATGGTCTTGACGGACTGGCTGCAGGATCGGTGTCAATATCAATGTTGGCATTTATTCTGGCTGCAATTATGACAGGTCTTCATGGGGTAGCAGTATTCGGGGCATCACTGGTTGGTGGCTGTCTGGGTTTTTTGAGATACAATACCCATCCGGCTCGTGTCTTTATGGGTGATACCGGTTCCATGGCGCTGGGAGGGGCTTTGGCATCAATGGCTGTAATCACCAGGATGGAATTGTTTATTCCACTGATAGGATTCCTGTACGTTGCTGAAATACTATCAGTTATGATACAAGTTTTATCTTTTAAGACTACCGGGAAAAGAGTTTTCCTGATGAGTCCGCTGCACCATCATTTTGAGCTAAAGGGTTGGCGGGAACAGAAAGTAGTCAGGGTGTTTTGGCTGGCTGCCTTAATTAGTGCTGCTATAGGACTATTAGGAATGCATAATATTGGCTGACCGAGAAACTGAACAGAATGAGAGCTGGAAGAATGAGAAGAAAATGGGATATAAGTGAATGGGAAAATATTAAGGTGTTGGTGGTGGGGATGGCTAGGAGCGGTATTGCTGCTGCTGCCTTTCTTGCCGGGAAAGGAGCCGGTGTAGTACTTACCGATAAAAAAACCAGGGAGGAACTGAACGATATCCTTGACCAGGTGCCGGAAACTGTTGAAATTATTGCTGGAGAATATCCGGAGTTCGGGGCCGGTGATTACGACTTTTTGGTGGTCAGCCCGGGTGTCCCGCTGAACATACCTCCTTTGGAGCGAGCGTTTGATTTGGGTATTCCTATTTATGGTGAACTGGAACTGGCTTACTGGTTTGCGGCATCTCCTATTGTTGCTGTAACAGGGACAAATGGGAAAACAACCACGACATCACTTGCCGGGGAGATTTTCAGGAAAGCCGGCAGGCGTGTCTGTGTTGGCGGCAACATAGGTCTGCCCCTGGTGCTGGAAGTGGATAAGTACGGTTTTAAAGATATTATTGTAGCTGAAGTGTCCAGTTTTCAGCTTGAGTGTATTAAGGAATTCCGGCCCAAAGTAGCTGTTATTCTTAATTTTACACCTGACCATCTGGATAGGCATGGTACAATGGAAAATTATACGGCTGCTAAGGCCAGGATATATGAGAACCAGGACGTAACGGATTATACAGTACTTAATTATGACGACCCTGGAGTTGCCGCGTTAAGTGAACAGACTTCGGGAAAAGTAATATTTTTCAGCCGGAGGCATAAGCTAAAAGAAGGAATATTTGTTGAGGACGGGCAAATTATGGCAGCATTCGGCGAAAATGCCGAACCGGTTTGTTTGGTCAAAGAAGTTTTTATCAGGGGGGCACATAACCTGGAAAACGCACTGGCAGCAACTGCTGCCGCTTATGTAATGGGTGTTCCGGCAAAAGTTATCGGGATGACCCTAAAAAGCTTCCAGGGAGTGGCGCACCGGCTGGAACCTGTTGCCGAGTTTGATGGGATCAGGTTTATCAATGATTCTAAGGGAACAAATCCCGATGCCTCAATAAAGGCCCTCGAAGCTTATGATGAACCTATAGTACTCCTGGCCGGCGGCAGGAATAAGGGCAGTGATTTCAGTGAGTTTGCCCGGAGAGTTAAGGAAAATGTGCGCAGTCTGATAGTCTTTGGAGAATGCAGTGAGGAACTGTGTCAAGCTGTTAGTGAGACCGGCTTCACACAAATCCTTGAGGCTAAAAGTTTTGATGATGCTGTCAGGATGGCTGCGGCAGAAGCCAGGGCCGGGGAAATAGTGCTTTTGTCACCGGCCTGTGCCAGTTGGGATATGTTCAGAAACTTCGAGGAGCGGGGAGAAAGATTTAAAGAGATTGTACTCAGTTTAAGGAGGTAATACTCTTTGTATCCTCGGAAAAAGTCGCCTGATATTCTCTTGTTTGGTGCTGTTGTTTTATTGCTGGGTATTGGTGTGGTCATGGTTTATAGCGCCAGTCAGGTTACTGCTTATGAGAAACTTGACGATACTTTTTATTACCTGAAAAAACAGGCGTTATGGGCTTTGATAGGAATTACCGCAATGGCCCTGGTGATGAAAATTGATTATTGGAAATACAAGAAATGGGCAGTTCTTTTTTTAATACTGGCCTTTATACTTCTTATTGCTGTAGTGCTTCCCGGTATTGGGACCAGTGTTAAGGGTGCCCAGCGATGGCTGGGAGTCGGGTCTATGAGAATTCAGCCTTCAGAGGTAATCAAACTATCTCTGGTAATTTTTATGTCATATGGTTTGACTAAGAACCGCAGCCGCATCAAGCAGTTCACCTCAGGAATGCTTCCATACCTGGCAATTCTGGCTGCGGCATGTATATTGATTTTACTGCAGCCTGATTTGGGAACAGCTGTATCTCTTGCCGGGACTGTATATATAATGCTGTTTGCCGCAGGGGCAAGGGGTAAACACCTATTTTACCTTGCTATGGCAGGGCTGGCGGCGGTCGGTCTGGCAATTATCCTGGAACCATACCGGATGAGCCGGTTCCTTGCCTTTTTGGACCCATGGGCAGACCCGCGTGGAACAGGGTTTCATATAATACAGTCATTGTATGCGATTGGCTCCGGAGGGTTATTTGGTCTGGGCCTGGGACAGAGCCACCAGAAGTTTTTTTATCTCCCTGAGCAGCATACGGATTTTATATTTGCTGTTTTGGGTGAGGAATTAGGGTTTTTTGGAGGAGCGTTTGTAATTCTTCTGTTCCTGGTTTTTGTATGGAGGGGTTTTAAAATTGCCCTGAGTACTCAAGATCCTTTTGCCAGTTTGCTTGCGGTAGGTCTTACATCTATGATTGCCCTTCAGGCCATTATTAATATAGGGGTTGTTACCGGTTCTCTGCCGATTACAGGGATACCGCTGCCTCTGCTGAGTTTTGGGGGTTCATCTCTTGTCTTTACACTGATAGGTGTGGGGATTCTTTTGAATATTTCACGGTATATTTCTTCACGATAATTTGATAAGTCCCGACAAATGGGGAGGAGAGGCAGTGCGGATAGTTCTTTCCGGCGGCGGCACAGGTGGGCATATTTACCCCGCCTTGGCCATAGCCAGAGGTTTAATGGAAATAAACCCTGCGGCAGAAATCTTGTTTTTGGGGACGGCTAAAGGGTTGGAAGCAGATATTGTACCACGTGAAGGGTTCGATTTTGAAGTAATTACAGCTGAAGCCCTAAGACGGAAAGTATCCTGGCGGATATTTAAAACTTTCTTTAGTGCCGTCAAGGGGTTTTTTGATGCTTACCGCATTTTGAAGAGGTTTCAGCCAAATGTTGTAGTGGGCACCGGAGGTTATGTCTGTGCTCCCGTTATTAGTGCGGCGGTGCTGCTAAAAATACCGACCCTTATTCATGAACAGAATGCATATCCCGGTATAACCAATAAGCTTTTATCAAGTCTGGTCACAATAGTTGCGGCTACATTTCCAGAATCCAGGAAGTATTTTAGTTGCAAAGCTGATATCAAGGTTACCGGACTTCCGGTAAGACCGGAGATTATTATTGCGCAGCGGGAAGCGGGTATTAAAGCACTGGGGCTTGATGGGGAGCGGTTTACTGTCCTGATTTTAGGCGGCAGCCGCGGGGCCCGGAGCATAAACAAGGCAGCCCTGGATGTGGCTGTACAGGTTTTGGGGAAGCAAGATATACAGCTGGTGCTGGTAACAGGACAAACCGGTTATGATGAGATATTGGGTGACTTCAGGGATAGGGGAATAGACCTTGCAGGGTGTGGGAATGTTACTGTTACCCCTTATTTGTATAATATTGATGAAGCCCTGGCAGCTGCAGACCTGGTTATATGCCGGGCCGGGGCTGCATCAATAGCTGAGATAACTGTCCGGGGGCTGCCGGCTGTCCTGATACCATACCCATATGCTTCCGGGAACCACCAGGAATTTAATGCTGAAGCATTGGTTAGAAATGGGGCGGCAGTGATGATTCCGGACAGTAACCTTGCAGGCAAAGTGTTGTGGGATATTATATATAATTTGATTTCAGAGAGGCATGTACTTGCCGAAATGGCTAAAAAGTCGCGCAGCCTGGGTAAACCCGGAGCGTTAAAGCATATTGTGCAAATTATAATTGATATTAGTAGGAAATAATTTATTAAACTTTTTTCTTTTTTGGTAGTGGTGGACAGGCTTAGCCCGCTATATGGCACAATAAAAAATTACAATGCATAATATGAAATAGGTATTACAGGGAGGAGTGAAAACTGTTGGAAACCGGTTACGGGAATATTCATTTTATTGGAATAGGCGGTTCCGGCATGAGCGGAATTGCTACGATTTTACTGCAGCAGGGATACTATGTAAGTGGGTCGGATTTAAAAAAGGGTGAACCCACTTCCCGGTTAATAAATATGGGCGCCCAGATTTTCTTTGGACATGATAGTGCAAATATAGGACAGGATACTGATTTGGTGGTGATCTCTTCGGCTATCAGGGAAAATAACCCCGAACTGCAGGAGGCTAACCGCCGGGGTATAGAGGTAGTAAAAAGAGGAGAGATGCTTGCCCGGCTGATGGCTGATAAAAAAGGGATTGCTGTTGCCGGGGCCCATGGGAAAACAACAACCAGCTCCATGATAGCTCTCGTATTTGAGAGGAACGACTTGGATCCAACAATAGTTGTCGGGGGTGATATTACCGAACTTGGGGGCAATGCCAAACTGGGGTCAGGAGAATACCTTGTAGCCGAAGCGGATGAAAGTGATGGTTCGTTTTTATTGTTATCCCCCTTTGTTGAGGTGATTACCAACATAGAGGATGATCATTTGGACTACTATGGAAGCAAGGAAGCCATCAAAGAGGCGTTTGATAAATTTGCGGCTAAAGTTCCCCCTGACGGCTATCTTGTTGTATGTGCAGATGACCCACTCCTTGCGGACATTGCTGCCGTAAAAGATGAAAGATTGATAACTTATGGTATCGAAAAACCTGCTCTGTATTCGGCCAAAGATATACGAACCAGGGGTGTGAATACGTATGCGGAAATATTTTGCGGTGACGAGAGACTTGGGGTTTTGGAACTTAATGTACCCGGTTTGCATAATATAAATAATGCCATGGCCGCAATTGCAGTAGGCTGGACAGCAGGCCTTGATTTTGAGGCAGTTGCGGGAGCACTGAAAAACTTTAAAGGACCACACCGGAGATTTGAATTGTTGGGAGAAGTTGATGGTATTCGGGTTGTTGATGATTATGCCCACCATCCAACGGAGGTGAAAGCCACTTTAAGTGCGGCTAAACAGATAGAATCCCATCGTGTCATAGGGGTTTTTCAACCTCATAGGTATTCTAGGACAGGGCAGCTCTACAGGGAGTTTGGCAAAGCATTTTCTAATGCAGATGTGATTATAATAAACGAAATTTATGCTGCCGGAGAGCCACCTGTTCCAGGTGTTACCACGGATTTGATAGTTAATGCAATCAGTGAGCATGAGCGCAGGCAGGTGTATTATTTCCGGACACTTGAAGAAATTACTGATTTCTTGTATCGGACGGCTAACCCCGGAGACCTAATTTTAACTATGGGGGCAGGTAATATCCGGACTGTCGGTATGCAGTTGGTTGAAATGTTGAAAGCGAGGTAAGGTATGGACCTTCAGGACATTACGCAGTGCTTGGGTAAATTAGTTCAAGGAGAAATTATCAGCCAAGAAAGCATGAAGAAACATACTTCCTGGCAGGTTGGTGGTCCGGCAGATATTATGGTGCTGCCTTCTTGTATCGAAGACATCAGGATAACCCGGCAATTTGCCGTTGAACAGGGCCTTCCGCTGACAGTTATGGGGAACGGTTCCAACATGCTGGTCAGGGATGGGGGTATACGGGGGATAGTTCTTAAGATTTCCCGGGGATTTAATGAGATCAAGGTTAAGGGAACAGTGATTACAGCTGAAGCAGGTGCGCTTATACCTAATGTGTCCGTAAGGGCTGCGCGAGCCGGTTTAACCGGTATGGAGTTTGCAGCCGGAATTCCGGCTTCTGTGGGTGGTGCGGTAGCCATGAATGCGGGAGCCCACGGAAAGAGTATGGCTGATATTGTATTAAGGGTTGCGGCTCTGACAGGTGATGGGAACGATATTTTATTGGGAAAAGAAGATATTGGTTTTAATTACAGGAAAAGTTGTATAGCAAGCAAAAATTTTGTAATATTGACTGCGGATTTTGACCTGAAACGGGGAGAACCTGAAGAGATAATGTCTGCAAACAAAATCAATCTTGAGAAAAGAAGACGTTCACAGCCTCTGGAATATCCTACTGCCGGCAGTGTTTTTGCCAATCCCCCCGGTCAATGGGCCGGGTGGCTTATCGAAAATGCCGGGTGTAAGGGAATGAGAATAGGTGATGCCATGGTTTCAGAAAAACATGCTAATTTTATTGTTAATCTGGGTATGGCTAAAGCCGAAGATATATTGGAGTTGATAACCCGGATAAAGAACCTTGTAATGCAGAAATATAATGTAGAGCTTGAACTGGAGATCCGGGTGGCAGGTGAATAACCTGAATCTGGAGGTGACCAAGTGGAGAAGTTCATTGTAATCGGAGGTAAGCGGCTTAAAGGGAGTGTCAGGGCAAGCGGCGCTAAGAATGCTATCCTTCCTATTCTGGCAGCCAGTTTGCTCACCAAGGGTGTAAGTGTTATCCATGAAGTTCCGGCCCTCCTTGATGTCCAGGTGATGAAAGAGGTGCTTAAATATCTTGGGGCCCGGATAAAGTGTGATGGCAGCATAGTTACCGTAGATGGCAGTAAAGTCAGCAGCTTGGAAATTTCAGAAGACCTGATGCGTAAAATGAGGGCATCCAATCTGGTAATGGGTCCTCTGCTGGGTAGGTTTGGCAAGGTTAAGGCTGCATATCCAGGTGGGTGTGCCATCGGTTCCAGGCCCATGGACCTGCATCTTAAAGGATTCGCAGCCATGGGAGCATCAATAACGGAAAAGCATGGTTATATAATAGCTGAGACAGATTCTCTGACAGGTACTGAACTCCATTTAGACTTTCCCAGTGTGGGGGCTACTGAAAACCTTATGATGGCTGCAACACAAGCCAAAGGGCAGACTATTATCCGAAATGCCGCCAAAGAACCTGAACTGGTTGACCTGCAGAATTTCCTGAACAGTCTTGGTGCCAGGGTCAGAGGCGCCGGAACCGACTTGATCAAAATAGAAGGACCTACTGAGTTGGGTTCCGCCGACCATACTGTTATTCCGGATCGTGTGGAGGCAGGTACTTATATGATTGCTGCTGCGGTTACCGGTGGAGATGTTATTATCCAGAATGTAATTCCTGAGCATGTGGAAGCAGTGATAGCTAAACTCAGGGAGGCCGGAGCAAGAGTGGAGGTCGCTGAAGATAATATCAGGGTTACAGGACCGTCCAGGCTAAAATCGGTAGATCTGAAAACCCTGCCGTATCCTGGGTTCCCGACAGATATGCAGGCCCAGATGATGGTCTTGATGACTGTCGCCCAAGGTACTGGAGTGGTTTCCGAGGCTGTGTTTGAAAACAGGTACAAACATGTTGACGAACTGCGGCGGATGGGTGCTGATATTAAAATAGAGGGCAGGGTGGCTATAGTTAAGGGGATACCTCAATTGAGCGGTACCTTTGTAGAGGTTACTGACCTGAGGGCCGGGGCCGCCTTGGTATTAGCAGGGTTAATTGCTGAAGATGCTACCGTAATAGAAAATGTCTGGCACATAGACAGGGGTTATGAACACCTGGAACGCAAACTTAGTTTACTGGGAGCAAGAATTATGAGGGTTAATGGCATCTGACTTAATGCAGCTAAGGCTGCTTTTTTTAGTTCATTGGGGGACAAGTTTTTTAACAACCTGATATATTTTTTGGCTGTAGTTTGGTATAATAAAAAATAGAGGTGATACAAGTGCCAAGTCTTTATTCAATGGGTAACTCTCACAATAATAGCGGACGGCGGCATGTTATACAGGGCCTTTTTTTTATTTTTATCTGTTGTCTGGCTGTATTTTTTTTCCTGCAGTCTTCTTTTTTTATGGTAAAAGAAATTGCTGTCAAGGGAAATAAAGTGTTCAGCACTGCTGAAGTGGTATCTTTAAGCGGATTATCGAGTGGTCTCAATATATTTAAGGTTAATTTAAAGCAGGCAGAGAGCAAGGTTGGTATGCATCCCATGATAAAGGCAGTACAGATTATCAGGGATTTTCCGGCAACAATTATTATTGACATAACAGAACGCGAACAGGCGGCTTTGGTTTATTGTACGGATAGCTTTGCGGTAATCAGCAGTGACGGTTACTGCCTAATCAAGGAAAGCAGCCCGGGTCAAACAAATCTGCCTATTATTACAGGGGAAGAGCTGAAATCACTGGCTCCAGGGCAAAAGATACCGGGAGAAAAACTGGCGGTGGCTCTTGACTACCTGAAGGCAATGCCGGTTAACCTAAGAGCTGCAGTTTCAGAGTTAAATGTATCTGATCTCAATAACATCCGTATGTACACAATGGACAAAGCTGAAGTCAGGTTTGGTGATAAAAACCGGATTATGGAAAAGATTAATTTATATCAGGAGGTAATAAGACAAAAATACGATAATAAGATTCAGTATATTGACATAAGTTACAAGGGTAGTCCGGTTATTAAGTTTGTCTCTGACAGCTAACTATATTTGAAAGGTAAGGGATGCAGTATTGAAAAGAGGACAGATTTCATTAGCTATTGTGCTCCTTTTTCTGGGAATGATGATTGCCGTACAAGTGCGGACGACTAAGCAAGTTGAGCAGAATGTGCCGAGTGCGCGAATACAGGAACTTACTACCAGGCTCAAAGAAGTTAAAGAAGAACGGGATTCTCTTATCATTGAAGTTGCAGACCTGCGGACCAAACTTAACAAGGTAACTGCCGGAGGAAATGCCGGTCAAGCAATCAGGGATGAATTGGCAAAGTCTAGGATGCAAGCAGGAGTTCTGCCTGTTCAAGGCAACGGTGTCGAGGTGAAATTGGATGACAGCCCTAAACAAATACAACCGGGCGAAGACCCTAACCTGTATATACTTCATGAAGAGGACCTCCTTAAAGTTGTTAATGAATTACGTGCCGGAGGAGCTGAAGCTATATCCATAAACGGTCAAAGAATACTGGCCACTTCAGAGATCAGGTGTGCAGGCAATACAATTTTGGTGAACACAAAAAAAATAGTGCCCCCGATTATCATTCTGGCAACCGGGAATCCGGATACCCTTAAAAGCGGGCTTGAAATTAAAGGGGGTATATTTGAACAGCTCAAATACTGGGGTCTGGTGGCACTGGTAGATATAAAAGACAATATTACCATTCCGGGTTATACAGGGCCGGTGACATTTAATTATACTAGAGTGCTGGATGACAGTAGTCTAGGTGAATGATTGAGAGAGGGTGTATTAGAGTGTGGTTACCTTTATTAGGTTTGATAATCGGGATTATCATAGGGATTCAGGCACCTTCTTTGCCTCAGGCTTATGCCCAGTATATGTCGGTGGCGGTGCTTGCCGCACTGGATTCAGTCTTCGGGGGAATCAGGGCCGGAATGGAAAAAAAGTTTGATGATACTATCTTTATTACGGGCTTTTTCAGTAACACCTTGTTGGCTGCCGGACTAGCATATATTGGGGAAAGAATTGGGGTGGCGCTTTACACTGCGGCCATTTTTGCCTTCGGGGTAAGGATATTCCAAAACCTTGCAATTATAAGAAGGCACATTTTAAAAAAGTAGAAAAAATTAAAATTCAAAAAGAGGGAATTTAAGTTCCATGTGGAATTTTACCATTTAAAGTTATACAGGAGTAAATATAGATTTATGGATTTTTCTGGTTCGGGTTTTTGAAACATATCTGGGGTTCATATGCTTTAAAAGGAGGTCAAAATTTTAATGCTTGAATTTGAAATTGATATGGACCAGTTTGCCAATATAAAGGTAATTGGTGTTGGCGGCGGCGGTGGAAATGCGGTCAACAGGATGATTACAGCAGGGCTGAAAGGTGTTGAGTTTATCACCGTAAACACTGATGCTCAGGCCTTGTATATGTCTGAAGCTCCAAATAAAATTCAGATTGGATCTAAACTGACAAAAGGACTCGGTGCCGGAGCCAATCCCGAGATTGGGCAAAAGGCAGCCGAGGAGAGCAGGGAAGAGTTAGCCAAGGCTCTTAATGGGGCTGACATGGTATTTGTTACAGCAGGCATGGGTGGTGGAACCGGAACCGGAGCTGCTCCTATTGTTGCTGAAGTGGCTAAGGAAATAGGAGCCCTTACTGTTGGGGTGGTGACGAAACCATTCACCTTTGAGGGAAGGAAGCGCCTGACACAAGCTGAAGGCGGCATCTCCAATTTAAAAAACAAGGTTGATACCCTGATTACTATTCCAAATGACAGGTTGCTTCAGGTAATTGACAAACACACTTCTATTGTGGAAGCTTTTAGGATTGCTGATGATGTCCTTCGCCAGGGCGTTCAGGGCATATCTGACCTAATTGCGGTACCCGGCCTCATCAATTTGGACTTTGCCGATGTTAAGACAATTATGACTGAAACAGGGTCAGCCCTAATGGGAATTGGTTTGGCTTCAGGTGAGAAAAGGGCTTCAGAGGCTGCTGAATCGGCTATCTCCAGTCCACTTCTGGAAACATCAATCGAAGGGGCTAGAGGCGTACTGCTGAACATCACCGGCGGTTCAGAATTATCTCTATTTGAAGTCAATGAGGCTGCAGAAATTATAGCTCAGGCTGCTGACCCCGAAGCAAACATTATATTTGGCGCTGTAATTGACGAATCAATGGAACAGGAAGTCAGGGTAACCGTTATAGCTACGGGCTTTGACCAGAAATTTAGTCGTAAAGAAATTAATTCAGAACTTGACATAAAACCATTTGCGACTGATGACCTCGATATTCCGGCATTTCTGCGCCGGAAATAAGACTTACAAATAATTGAGCTGCCAGCTTGCAAGAAGCTGGCAGTTTTTTGTTTAGCTTCGACAATATCTGTTTATTGACTAGCCGGTATATGGTTGGCACAATAAGGATAAAGTGGGAGGCGGCTTTAAATGCTTGAGTTAGAAGAAAAAGTTAAGAATTTAGCGAAGCTTTTTTCAGGAAGTCCTGAGATCTTAACGGTTTTTTTATTTGGCTCCTATGGTACAAGCAACCAGACAGATTTAAGCGATATAGACTTTGCTGTATTATTCGATAAAAGGATTGATATTTCTAAGGAAGCCGCATATCTGGATGATTTAACCAGGTTTCTGGGAACAGACCGGGTCGATTTGGTGAATTTAAACAGGGCTTCTCTTAACCTTCAGTTTAAGGCTATCTCTGAAGGGAATATATCTGTCACTTTTTATTGCAAAAAATGTTCTCTCTATGGCTTGACCTGCAAAAAAAGGCGAATGATTTTCTTATATGCGATACTGTTATTTGACAAATTTCTATATCAGTGCATTGTATAATGAAGGAAACTTGCTTAAGGTAAATTTGTCATATGCCCTAAAGAACTAACATACAATGTAACTATGAAATTATATAATACGGTGGTGGCCAAATGGAGGTCCAAAAGGTAGTATATGTCTATCCGGACGTTGCTTTTGCTGTCAGCTTTCTTATGAATGGACTAATACTGTGGGGGACAGCCAGGGTTAGTAAGTTTACCGTCCAATGGCCGAGGATAGCTGCCGGAGCCCTGACCGGCGCAGTTTATTCAGGTGCGGCTGCTTTTCCACAGATGGGGGTTTTGTATTCACTTTGGTTTAAAGCAGCGTTTTCAGTAATAATGTTTGCTGTAGTATTTGCGCCTCTTGGACTAAAAAGGTTTGTTTCTTCCATTACAGTCTTCTATATTGTTTCTTTTTCTCTGGGAGGTTTGTTTCTGGGTGTTCTCTATTCTTTTGGAACAAGTCCGTATTATGTCCGGATTGCCGAGCTTTCCCGGTTGGTGGCCGCTTATTTTTTGCCTGGATTAGCAGTAACAGTGGGTTTATACTTGCTGCTAACCCGGTATGCCGGAAGAATTATACATAACAGAATGGTCCGGGACCTTTTCCGGGTAACTATGAAATTACTGTTTGGTGATTCTGAGGTTACCGTCGAAGCGCTGATAGACACTGGAAACCAACTGCAAGATCCGTTAAGTAAGATTCCTGTAATAGTGGTTGAGTACGGTGTACTCAAAAATCTATTTCCTGCAGAGGTCCGCTTGGCCTTCGAAAATAGCAATGACCCTGATTTGATGTTGGCTTTGGATTCCCTATCCAATACTCCATGGGTTACCAGGTTTAGGGTCATTCCATTCTGTTCCCTGGGAAAAGAACACGGTATGTTGATAGGGTTTTGCCCGGATCGTGTTGAGATATGGGATGGAAGCAAACCTGTCAGCATCAAAAAGGTGATAGTGGGAATATATAACCGGCAGTTGAGTCCCGAAGGCTCCTATAAGGCGCTTCTGCATCCGGAAGCGCTTGACATTATGACAGCCTGAAAAAAGAGGAGGTTTTAGTGATTTGAACAGGTTTATGCGGTTTAAGTGGCTTGTAAGGTTAAAACTACTCAGGTTGTTCTTGAAACTCGGGTTAACCTCAGAAGTTCATTATGTCGGCAGCAGCGAGGCTTTGCCGCCCCCATTGTCTATAGATGAGGAAGTATTCCTTATTTCCAGGCTGGAATTGGGTGATAAAACAGTAAAGAGTGTTCTCATAGAACGCAATCTCAGGTTAGTGGTATATATTGCTAGAAAGTTTGAGAATACCGGTATCGGGATAGAGGATTTGGTCTCAATCGGGACTATAGGCTTGATAAAAGCTGTAAATACCTTTGATCCGGAAAAAAAGATAAAATTGGCAACTTATGCTTCACGGTGCATTGAAAACGAAATTCTGATGTATCTAAGAAGAAATAGTAAAACAAGGTCAGAGGTTTCTTTTGATGAACCATTAAATATTGACTGGGATGGCAATGAGCTCTTATTGTCAGATGTCCTGGGGACTGATAATGACATTATTTATAAATGCTTAGAAGAGGAAGTTGATAAAAAACTTCTCAATCTTGCCCTGCATAAGCTTAATGGTCGCGAGCGCAGGATTATGGAACTTCGTTTTGGCTTGACTGATGGAGCAGAAAAGACTCAGAAAGAAGTTGCCGACATGTTGGGAATCTCTCAATCATACATATCACGATTGGAAAAAAGGATACTCAAAAGACTGCGTAAAGAAATCCACCGTATGGAGTAGGATGATACAATGAGCAAGGCAAACTTTTTTAAAGGTGCACAGAAGTCTTTTCCTATAATGGTTGGTTATATGCCCCTTGGCCTGGCGTTTGGCATAATTGCCAGGGAAAAGGGGCTTACTGTTATTCAGGCGGCTTTAATGTCACTCACTTCATTTACCGGTTCAGGTCAGTTTATTGCAGTTGGTCTGCTAAGTACCGGTGCTGGAATTTCTGCTATATTATTGACCAATTTCCTGGTTAACCTGAGATACTTGCTCTTTAGTGCTTCTATGGCGCCTTTTGTCAGGAAAATGCCAAGTATAGTTCAGGCAGTGCTGGCTTTTGGGATTACTGATGAAACTTTTGCATTAAACATGGCTGAATTTAATCAAGAAGAGGCAGACCGGGATTTTATTTTAGGAGTGAATATTTTTTCCCACTTTTCGTGGACAGCAAATTCTGCACTCGGTGCAGCTGTTGGCAACCTGATTCCCGATATTAACCGGTTTGGGGTCAATTTTGCGCTTCCCGCAATGTTTATTGCCCTGCTTATATGGCAGGTTAAAGACCGTAATACTCTTTGGGTTGCCGTGATTTCGGGGATGGTTTCCATAATATTGGCAATGTTTACTAGAAACAGTGTCAATATTATTGCTGCCACCGTAATTGCAGCAACGATTGGGGTGATTATATGCCGTTGCAGACAAAAATCTATGTTTTGATACTAGGCCTCTCGATTGTAAATTACCTCCCCAGAATGTTCCCAATGGTCATTTTAAGTAAGCTTAAGATACCGGAACCGATTATCTGGTGGCTGAGCTTTGTTCCGGCAGCTGTCCTGGCGGCAATAATAGCGCCGGCAATTTTGATGCCTGAAAGCAGTTTGTCAATTAGTTTTGCAAACAGTTACTTAGTGGCTGCAGTTCCGGCTTTTGGAGTTGCAATAAAGACCCGCAGCCTTGTGTGGACTTTATTGGCAGGTATGGCTGTAATGGCCTTGGTGCAGGTATAGACGAGCGTTTAAAAGTGCTAAGAAGGGTGGACATCCTTCTTAGTTTTTTTTATCCTTTTTTAAGGATGTTACATGCATGTGTATAAACCTATTTTTTTTTGGCAATAATCCTAATGAACTGTCAACCTTAAACCGGAAAGGGTGTCATGCTGATGATGATAAACAAAGTAGAAATATGTGGAGTTAATACATCGAAATTACCAGTATTGACAAGCACTGAAATGCGGGAGTTATTTGTAATTATGCAGGCCGGTGAGAAAGAGGCGCGTTCCAAGCTGATTAACGGAAACTTAAGGTTGGTACTTAGTGTGATTCAGCGTTTCACTAACAGAGGCGAATATGTAGACGACTTGTTTCAGGTAGGTTGTATAGGACTTATGAAGGCCATTGACAACTTTGATTTGGGTCAAAATGTTAAGTTTTCAACTTATGCCGTACCCATGATTATTGGTGAAATAAGGCGTTATTTAAGAGATAACAACCCTATACGGGTTTCCCGCTCACTCAGGGATGTTGCTTATAAGGCGCTGCAGGTCAGGGACAGCCTGGTCAACCGGCATTCCAGGGAACCTTCAATAAATGAAATTGCCAGTGAGCTCAAGATGCCCAGGGAAGAAGTTGTTTTTGCCCTTGATGCCATTCAGGAACCTATCTCTTTATTTGAGCCCATCTACCATGATGGGGGTGACCCGATATTTGTAATGGACCAGATAAGTGATGAAAAAAACCAGGATAGAAACTGGCTTGAAGGAATTTCTGTAAGGGAAGCCATGCGTAAACTCAGTGACCGGGAAAAATTAATTCTATCCCTAAGGTTTTTTGAGGGAAAGACTCAGATGGAGGTAGCCGAAGAAATAGGGATTTCACAGGCACAGGTATCCCGTTTAGAAAAAGCAGCACTCAAACACATGAGAAAACATATGTAAGACTGGAGGAATAATTATGCGGAGTAACTTTAATAACTTTACAAAAGCCGGCGGGGTTTTAATAACGGTAACAGCAGTGGTTGCAACGGCCGTGATGCTGACTCTAGCTGTTATTGACACCGAAATAACAGCCAGGGCAGATTCCGGAACAAAGCCGGCAGACATTTATGTTGAGGCATATAATCAACATAATCTTATCAGGTTTCATGTCATTGCCAATAGTGACAGTGACCGCGACCAGGAATTAAAAAGAAAAGTCAGGGACCTTATTGTAATGGAGATGACCCCTGAATTTAGTAAGGCTAAAAACTTGGATGAGGCCAGAGAAATTGCCCAAGCAAACCTTGGGAAAATAGCATCTATTGCCAGAAAGGAAGTAAAGGCATGGGGAGAGGAGTATCCTGTCAGTGTTCAGATGGGTAATTTTGAGTTCCCGGTGAAGACTTACGGAGATATAACACTCGGGGCCGGAAACTATGAGGCCGTAAAAGTTGTTATAGGTCATGGCCAGGGAGCAAACTGGTGGTGTGTTCTTTTTCCGCCATTGTGCTTTGTAGACGTTTCCAGGTCATTGGGGGCCCCGGAACCGGAGACCGGTTTTTCTGACCCGCAGCTGGTTACGGCATCTGCAGTTTATAATCATCAAAACATAAAAGTAAGGTATAAAATAGTTGAATTGTTTGATAGAATATTTAAGTAGAAACAAAAAAATGCCTGCACATTCTGACAACCTCCTTCATATAATGTTAATGGGAGGTGGAAGACTGAATGGTCAAAATCTCGGATTTAAGAATGCGTGAAGTTATCAATGTTTTAAATGGCAAGAAACTCGGCCTTATAAAAGACATTGAAATTGACCTTGAAGCAGGCCACATAAGGTCAGTTGTATTGCCTGGGAATGGAAGGGTTTTTAGTTTTCTGGGCAGAAATGATGATGTGGTAATACCTTGGCACAAAATTAAGAAACTTGGACTGGATGTCATACTTGTCGAACTTTCAGATTATATGGATACTACTAGTGGTGAAGCATATTGAGGAAAAAAATGACTGCCTTATTGATATAAGGGGGCCATTTTTTTTTGGCGTAAAATTTCTGTTATTTTTCGAATATTTAATCTTTCCGTTATGGGATTATTTACCTTGACTCACTAGATATAGTATCCTATAATAAAAATGTACGCTATATATTGTGGGTTTTTTGATATTAAATATAATGATTTTTAGGGTGATTATATGAAATGTCCTTTTTGCGGTTTCATAGAAAGTAAGGTTCTGGATTCTCGACCTGCAGATGATGGTAATGCTATCAGGAGAAGAAGGGAATGCACAGATTGTGGCCGGAGGTTTACCACTTATGAAAAGATAGACGAAATTCCACTTATTGTTGTTAAAAAAGACGGAAGAAGGGAAGTGTTTGACAGGTCCAAAATTCTTGGAGGAATTATTAAAGCCGCCGAAAAAAGGTCAATTTCGATTCACCAGATGGAACAAATTGTGAATGATATTGAGAAGGAAATTAAAAACAGAATGGATAGTGAGGTTGGCTCCGAACAAATAGGCGAACTTGTTATGGACAGGCTTCGAAAAACGGATGAAGTCGCTTATGTAAGGTTTGCCTCAGTTTATAGGCAGTTTCAAGATATCAACAGCTTTATTGATGAACTGGAGAAATTACTATTAAAGAAGACTTAGCAATAGGAACAAGGACTTAAGCAAAATTCACAAAATAGCATAGGGAGGATTAGTAAATGATTCTTGAGAAAGATAGTTTGACAACGACCAATCTGATGGAACTGCGCTCTGCCCGGACAGGAGGGTTTGCAGCAATTAGGAAAAGAGACGGAAGACTGGCGGAATTTCATGAAAGCAAAATTACTGATGCTATTTTTAAAGCAGCACAGTCTGTAGGCGGAGAAGACCGGACCCTTGCTATGGAATTGACTCTTGAAGTACTCAGGCATTTGCGCCAAAAATTTAATGATAATATTTTTTCTGTTGAAGATGTTCAGGACTGTGTTGAAAAGGTTCTTATTGAGAAGGGCCATGCCAAGACGGCCAAGGCATATATACTGTACCGGGCAAGCAGGACCAGGATTAGAGATGCGAAGTCGGAATTAATGGATGCAGTTGAAGAAATACTAGTAGAAACAAACAGGGAAAATGCTAATGTCAGTAACTCTCCATCAGCTAAAATGCTTCAGATAGCAAGTGCTGCCAGCAAAAAGTATTACCTTTCAAGGCTTATCCCTGAAGATCAGGCCTATGCCCATACCAATGGGGATATTCATATCCATGACCTCGATTTCTATGGCAAAACATTGACTTGTGTCCAGATTCCTTTGGGGGAAATTTTAAATCAGGGATTTGATAACGGGCATGGTTATATTAGACCTCCCAAGAGACCTGCATCAGCGACTGCTTTAGCAGCGATAATTCTTCAGAGTTCACAGAATGATATGCACGGTGGACAGGCATTTCCCTTTTTTGATACTGATATTGCCCAGTTTGTCCGTGATGCTGATGAAAACGAAACTTACCAGGCGATGGAGGCCTTTATTTATAACCTTAACAGTATGCATTCAAGGGCAGGGGCTCAGGTACCCTTTTCCAGCCTCAATATTGGCACAGATACTTCACCTGAAGCCCGCAAGGTGGTCAAAAATTTACTTTTGGCTTATGAGAAAGGGCTTGGCAGGGGCGAAAACCCGATATTCCCAAATATCATTTTCAGGGTGAAGGAAGGCATCAATCTCAATGAAGAGGATCCCAACTATGACCTCTTTAAACTGGCTATTAGAGTTGCATCAAGAAGGCTTAACCCAACTTTTAGCTTTATGGATTCAACATTCAACCGGAATTATGGTACAGAAGTCAGTTATATGGGATGTCGTACCAGGGTTATTGGAAATATAAACGGCCCAGAGATTTCTGAAGGCCGCGGCAATCTTTCCTTTACTACAATTAACCTCCCCAGAATAGCGATTAAATCAGGCACTAATATTAATAAGTTCTATAAAGAGCTTGATAAATTACTTGATTTATCCATAAAGCAACTTTATCATAGGTTCACCGTTCAGGCCAGTCTTAAGGTAAAGGATATGCCATTCCTTATGGGGCAGGGCATTTACATAAATTCCAGGGGCCTGAAACCCAATGATACTATTGAGGAAGTTATCAAACACGGGACATTATCAGTTGGTTTCATCGGGCTTGCGGAAACTCTCAAGGCATTGGTTGGCAAACATCATGGCAGTTCCTCCGAGGCTGATGAACTGGGACTGCAGATTGTTGAATTTATGCGCAAAAAAATGGATCAGGCTACTCAGGAGTACAAGCTTAACTACACCCTTTTAGCTACTCCGGCGGAAGGCTTATCAGGCAGGTTTATTCGCCTTGACCGTAAGGAATTCGGAGCAATTCCCGGTGTTACTGATGGAGAATATTACAGTAATTCCTTCCATATTCCGGTAGGTCATAAAATGAGTATTTTTGATAAAATTTCTATAGAGGGGAAGTATCATCAATACTGCAATGCGGGTCATATCACTTATGTGGAGTTTCCATCGCCGCCGATACATAATTTGGAAGCTATTGAAGCAGTTTTAAGGCATATGAAAGATTCAGATATAGGTTATGCAGGAATTAACTTCCCAGTGGATTATTGTATGAGTTGTAATTATACAGGTGTTATTAATAAAGACGACTGTCCCATGTGTGATTCAATTGACATTAAGCGTGTTCGGAGGATTACAGGTTATTTGAGTACTGTCGAAAGATTTAATGATGCTAAACAAGCTGAACTTCGCGACCGGGTGTGCCACAGCCTGCTCGAGCGGGAGTAATTATTGGATATAAAGATAAAGAGGAGGTACTTTTCCATGTCAAGACCTTCGTGGCATCAATATTTTATGGATATTGCCGAACTGGTGGCTACCAGGTCAACGTGTCTCAGGCGAAAAGTAGGTGCTGTTGCGGTGAAAAACAGGAAGATTGTTTGTACCGGTTATAATGGCGCCCCATCAGGTGTAACGCACTGTGACAAAAGAGGCTGTATTAGGGAGGAAATGAAAATACCTTCCGGTGAAAGGCATGAATTATGCTGGGCGGTACATGCCGAGGCTAATGTGGTGGCCCAGGCGGCTATGCATGGTGACAGCCTTGAAGGGGCAACCGTGTATGTTACGATTCAGCCGTGCATATCATGCATAAAGCTGCTGATTAGCGCTGGGGTAGATAAAGTGATTTATAAGGGTGAGTATCCCGACGAACTGGCACAAAAGGTTGCTGATGAAGCACTAATCGACCTGGTTAGGTATAAGGAATAATTTATGAAGATAAGAGTTGCAGGCATAATTGAGGAATCGGTTGTAGATGGGCCCGGGATCAGGATTGTAGTTTTTGCCCAGGGATGTCCAAGGTTCTGTAAGGGGTGTCACAACCCGGCAGCCCTTGATCCGGCAGGCGGATATGATATGGAAGAAAACGAGATCCTCAATCTTATAGAAAAAACAAAATTAGCAAAAGGGGTTACTTTTTCAGGTGGGGAGCCTTTTATGCAGGCCACTGCTTTTGTCCGGTTAGGGAAAAAGGTTCGGCAAAAGGGCCTTGATATAATGACATATACCGGATATACATGGGAGGAATTGTTTAAAATAAGCGAAGATGCTCCCGCAGTAAGGGAACTTATTGAAATTTCAGATTATCTGGTGGACGGGCCTTACATGGAGGCCAAGAAGGACTTAACCTTGCCATTTAGGGGTTCTGCAAACCAAAGGATAATTGATGTCCGGAAATCACTGCAAACCGCAGAAGTTGTTATTGCTGTTTTTGAATAGATTATCACATAATGTTTCAAAATGCCCTTGTTTCTTACTAGGGAAGCAGGGCATTTTTTTTTCTTAATAGTTGCATTTAACATAAACTTAACATTGAATAAAAAGGAATATGAAAAAAACAGTCGAAAAAGATAAATTTGGGTTCCAACATTTTCAACTCGGAATAGTACATTGGTTGAGAGTGGTTTTGAGTTATCAATGTAGTTCTTTCCATGAAATAACTAAAAAGGAGACAAGAACGATGTTTAGAAGATTCAAACAGACTGATGACAGGTTCTTTGAACTCTTCGAGGAAGCAGCTAATATTCTGCTTCAGGGTGCAGTGTTGCTCCAGGATATGATGGCCAAATATGAAACGATGGAAGAAAGGCTTAATGAACTGATAGTTCTGGAGCAAAAAGGGGACAAGGTTACCGATGAGATTGTGGATAAGCTTAATGAGACTTTCATGACTCCCTTTGATAGGGAAGATATCTACAACATGGCCAAGGAACTTGATGAGGTCCTCGATTCGGTGTGCAGCACTGTAGAAAAAATGGTAATATACGAATCAGGGAGACCTGATAGGAAATTCAGGGATTTGGTTAATATTTTTGTCCGGGCTACCGAAAAGGTTGTGGAAGCCGTTTCATACTTGAAGAAAATGAAGACAAATACAGTACAGATTATGGAAATTTGTTATGAGATTCAAAAATATGAATCTGAGGGTGACCGGATATACCGTTATGGGGTTGCCGATTTGTTTAAGAACTCCGAGAATGCCATTTATGTAATGAAGTGGAAAGAGGTTTATGAACAGTTGGAAACAGCTTTGGACAGATGTGAAAAAATTGGTAAATTAATTCGTGGAGTTGTGATTAAATATGTCTGATTTGCTGGTTATAGCAATTGTCATCATGTTGGCTCTAGCCTTTGATTTTATTAACGGATTTCATGACACGGCCAATGCTATTGCAACTTCCGTTTCTACCAAGGTACTCAGTCCAAGTAAGGCTATAATTATGGCTGCAGTCCTTAACTTTTTTGGCGCACTGGTCAGCACAGAGGTAGCTCATACAATCGGAAGCGGCATTGTAAGTCCTCAATTAATTAATAATAAGGTTTTAATAGCCGGATTGGCAGGAGCGATAATATGGAACTTGTTGACATGGTATTATGCCCTGCCCAGCAGTTCTTCTCATGCTTTAATTGGAGGGGTAGCCGGAGCCGTTGTTGCCAGCCAGGGATTTGCTGTACTTAATTATAAAGGGCTGGTGGAAAAAATATTTATACCTCTTATCGCCTCACCAATTGTTGGCTTTTTTATTGCTTTTATTGTGATGCGCTTAATTTATTTCCTGATGTGTAACGTCGCACCGGGTACTGTAAACAGATATTTTTCTAAGCTGCAAATAGCATCAGCTGCTTTTATGGCGTTCAGCCATGGCTCTAATGATGCCCAGAAATCCATGGGTATAATTACTGCAGCACTGCTATCAGCCGGGATTATTAAAGAGTTTCGTGTAGAATTATGGGTTGTCATAGCCTGTGCCACTGCAATGGCTCTGGGTACATCTGTTGGCGGTTGGCGAATCATAAAAACCATGGGTTCTAGGATTATCAAGCTTGAACCGGTTCATGGATTTGCTGCTGAAGCATCAGCGGCTTTGGTTATTATAGGAGCTTCTTTGTTTGGTAAGCCTGTTAGTACGACTCATGTTATCTCTTCATCTATAATGGGAGTGGGGGCTACTAAGCGCATGTCCGCAGTTCGCTGGAATGTGGCCCGAAGTATTGTAAATGCTTGGTTTATGACGGCTCCGTTATCCGCCTTGGTTGCTGGAATTTTATTTTTTCTAATTGATATATTTTGATATCTTTGAATAAGTATTAGAAAAAATTGGCACAAAAATAAACTGCTGGGATACTTACCCACAGATTAAATAACTCCGATATTCTATAGTATGGTGTTTGCCGGTAAAGTTGGATGATTTTTCCCCCTTATTCCTAATAGTAATATCCTTTATACTTAAGGTGATGAACTTGTCCGTATAAAGGAAGGGGGAATAGAGTGAAAAAAACTGTTTTAAGAAAAACGATTATCATGGTTGTTACCATGCTTTTGATTCTTGTAACAGCTGATTTTGCGGGCGCATCTTATTCATATACGGTACAGAACGGTGATTCCCTGTACCTTATTGCCAAGAAATACGGAACTACAGTTCTGACTCTTAAATCAGCAAATCGATTGACAAGTAACATTATTTATCCGGGCCAGAGTCTTGTTGTTTCCGGGGACGTTTCATCAAGTTATAATTCAAGGTATACTGTTACCGGAGGGGACACCCTTTACTTGATTTCTAAACGTTTCGGTATTTCTGTTGATGAAATAATTAGTGCCAACAGTCTGACTACAACTATTATTTATCCAGGACAGGTTCTAAACATTCCGGGAATATCATCACGGGCGGCTCCAACAGTGTCCAGAAGTCATTCCAGAACTGACCTTGACCTGCTTGCCAGAGCGGTATATGCAGAGGCTAGGGGGGAGACCTATGAGGGTCAGGTTGCTGTTGCGGCGGTTATTCTGAACAGGGTGAAACACTCTGGTTTCCCCAATACCATACCTGAAGTTATCTACCAGCCCGGTGCGTTTACTGCAGTGGATGACGGGCAGATTTACCTGGCTGCTGATGAAACAGCATATACGGCTGTGCAGGATGCCGTTAATGGCTGGGACCCCTCTTATGGGGCGCTCTATTACTGGAACCCGGCTACTGCTCAGAATAAATGGGTATGGTCCCGGACAATTATCAGACAAATTGGAAACCACATTTTTGCAAAATAGTATGTTTCAAAACCGGTAATAAGTTTACGCTTCCAGCGGAACCGTTACCGGTTTTATTTTTAATACTTATCTGCAGGAACATTATTAACAGTGAATAGAGGAATAAATTATGGTATAAAGAATACCTTATGTTTAGTACTTAAACAGGGAGGACTTATTTTTGGGAAATGGGTTTGTTCAAAAGGACCATGGGAATATAGTAATGTTTGAGAGCCCTTCTTTTAACAAGACTGGCTTAGTGAGACATGGATTTAGTGCTCGAATCGGTGGAGCGGGCAAAAAACCGTATGATGCTTTAAACCTTGCCTTTCATGTGGGAGATGACCCGGAGACTGTTATCCATAACCGGCAGGCAGCATGCCGTATTCTAGAGGCAGATTTAAGTCATATGGTTACCGCACAGCAGGTTCATGGGTCTAATATTCGGGTGGTAGGCTGGGAGCATGCCGGGGCAGGATCACTTTCTTATGATACCGCATTGCCGGAAACTGATGGGTTAGTTACTAACGTGCCCGGACTGCTTCTGGCTACTTTTTATGCTGACTGTGTACCACTATTTGTACTTGATCCTATTAAAAAGATTATTGCTTCTATACATGCCGGATGGAAGGGTACCGTTTCCGGTATTGGCGCAGAAGCTCTGAGGAAAATGTCAGATGTCTTTGGAAGCAATCCCGGGGATTGTCTGGCATGGATCGGGCCATCAATTGGCCGGTGTTGCTATGAAGTGGAGGAAATGGTTTTAGATAAATTAAAGCAGCAATATAGGTGGTGGGGGAATGTGGCAACACCTTCTCCTAATGGGAAGGTCAAACTGGATTTACCCTCGGCCAACAGGAATATATTGGTTGAAGCAGGGATTAAGCTTGATAATGTTGAAATGTGTCACATATGCACCTTATGCAATCAGGATATGCTGTTTTCTTACAGGGGAAGCCAGGGAGTGACCGGGAGAATGGGCGCATTTATAATACTCAGGGCTAATCCGGATTAATAGGAGGAATAATTCTTATGATTAAGTCCAAAATTCTTGTGGTTGATGATGAGCCTCATATTGTTGAACTAATCAGGTTTAACCTTGTAAAAGAGGGATATAATGTCATCAGCGCCCAGGATGGATTGAAAGCATACGAAATGGCTGCCGAGTACAAACCGGACTTGATTATCCTGGATTTAATGCTCCCGGTGATGGATGGTTTTGAAGTTTGCAGACAGATGCAAAAGAATCCGGAGTTATCGGAAATACCAATTATTATGCTAACAGCCAGGAGTGAAGAAATAGATAAGGTCTTAGGCTTGGAGATTGGAGCAGATGATTATATTACCAAACCTTTCAGCCCGCGGGAATTGATTGCAAGGGTAAAGGCGCGCCTCAGGCGCGCGACCGTAAAACAGCAAAATCCTGATAAAAATGGACAGGTTATCCATATTGAAGGCCTCACTATTGACTCAGACCGTTATGAAGCGACAATTAATGGGAGAAGGTTGGACCTGACCCCGAAGGAATTTGAGTTGTTGCGGGTCCTAGTTTTGAACAAGGGCAGGGTACTGTCACGGGTGCTTTTGCTGGAAAACATCTGGAGATATGACTATATAGGAGATACACGGACTGTTGATGTACATATCAGGCATCTTAGGCAAAAACTTGAATCTGACCCGGCAAACCCTGTCTTTATTGAGACAGTCCGGGGGGTAGGGTATAAGTTTAAGGAGAAAAGCTGAAAAATGTTTAAATATATCAAATGGCGGCTGACAGCAGTATTCTTTTGTGTTACAGCACTATTTCTTTTCCTGTTGGGATTCTATTTAATGAATACAATGGAGCAGTACTTATATAACATTACTCAGGAAAAGATGATATCATATGCTAGAGTCCTAGCTGACAACCTTAAAGATGATTTTTCACAAGCACCGGAACCGGGGTATTTTGATGCTTATGCTCATGAAGCACACAAAGACATCAGTGCCAGGGTCACTATTATAGATACAAAAGGACGGGTGTTGGGAGACTCGGCAGCTGATAAGAACTCAATGGACAATCATTACAGCCGCCCTGAGATTCAGCAGGCTTTAAATAAAAAAACAGCAAAAGCTATCAGGTATAGTTTGAGTACCGGTGAACGGATGATGTATTTTGCTGTGCCGATAAATAATGACCATGAAATTTATGGTGTTGTTAGAGTTGCGGTTCCCTGGAGTGAAATTGAAACAGGCCAAAACCATATTAGGTGGAGTATCGGAACTGCTGTTTTAGTGGCCCTTGTATTGAATGTAGTTGTTGTGTCATCATTTACTTCAAATCTGGTTGTCCCACTGCAGGAAATGACTACGGTGGCAAAGGAAATGGCTGAAGGCAAGCTTGATTTATACGTTAATATAAAGACAGAGGATGAAATCGGTGCCCTTGGCAGCGGGCTGAATTATATGGCACAGCGCCTCAGGGATACTATCAGGCAAATTACAGAAGAAAAAAATAAGGTCAGTGCTATTCTAACCAGCATGAATGACGGGGTTATTGCTGTTGACAGGGATGGCCATATTTTGCTGATTAATCCGGCTATTGAACGGATGTTTCAGATAAAATATGAAAACAGTTTAGGGAAAAGTGTTATAGATGTAGTACGTAATTTTGACTTGGAAATGATTTTGCAGAAGGCATTGTTCAGCAGTGAGCCGATTACTCAAGAACTTCAGGTGTTTTTGCCTGACTTTAAAACTTTTAGGGTGAGTACAGCTCCCCTTACCAGTGAAACCGGTGTTGTTGGAGTTGTCGCGGTAATAAGAGATATAACAGCATTACGTGAATTAGAGAAAATGAAAACAGAGTTTGTTGCTAATGTTTCTCATGAACTGCGTACCCCGCTTACTTCTATAAAAGGCTTTGTAGAGACCTTGCTGGACGGGGCGCTGCAGAATCCGGTAATTGCCAGGCGTTTCCTGGAGATTATTAATGATGAGGCTGACAGGCTGAACCGGTTAATCGGTGATTTATTGAACTTATCCAGGATTGAAGGCAAACAAGGCGAAATTCATAAAACGTCGGTTGACCTCCAAAGACTGATTTATAATGTTGTCTCTGTTCTTTCACCACAGATTCATGAAAAAAGGATTGCATTGAATGCAGATATAAAAAAACCACTGCCTATCATAAAGGCTGATAGTGACATGATAGGTCAGCTTATGATGAATCTTGTGGATAATGCTATTAAATACACCCCTAGTGGCGGTACTATTGATATTATCGCAGAATGGGAGAATAATGGCGTTAAGGTAGCAGTTAAAGATACCGGTATTGGAATCTCACGAGACAGTATTCCACGTTTGTTTGAACGTTTTTACCGTGTTGACAAGGCTAGGGCGCGAGAGATGGGTGGGACAGGACTTGGTTTGGCAATAGTCAAGCACATTCTGGAGGTCCATGGCGGGAGCATTGATGTGGAAAGTACAGTTGGTATAGGAAGTACTTTCACATTTTTCCTGCCGAGCAGTGATGAAAGCATGGGTTTTAACACAAACTTAACAAATTAATAACACCTACCTAAACTTATTATGATATAGTAAATCCGGTTATTATTACTTGTGCAGATTTGGATGGGAGGAAGCTTTTGGTATGCCTTCAAAAATCACCGTAAGAAATCTGGAGCTTTATTATGGTGAATTCCATGCCTTGAAGAAAATCAACATGGACATTCAGAGAAACAAGGTTACAGCTTTAATAGGCCCCTCGGGATGTGGGAAATCCAGTTTTCTGCGCACATTAAATCGGATGAATGACCTTATTGACAATGTCCGTATCGAGGGAGAGGTTAAATTAGATGGGGCTGACATTTTAGGCTCCGAAATAGATGTTGTTAATTTGCGTAAAAAGATTGGTATGGTTTTTCAGAGGCCAAACCCCTTTCCCATGTCGATATATGATAATGTTGCCTATGGACCAAGGGTTCATGGCCTGACAAACAAAAATAGACTTGATAAAATAGTGGTAAAAAGTCTTAAGGATGCTGCTTTGTGGGATGAGGTCAGTGACAGACTGAAAAAACCCGCTCTGGGACTGTCGGGCGGCCAACAACAGAGACTTTGTATTGCCCGTTTGTTAGCAGTTGAACCTGAAGTCCTGCTTATGGACGAGCCGTCGTCAGCCCTTGACCCCATTTCCACACTAAAGATAGAAGAATTAATGGCTGAACTCAAGGAGAAATATACTATTATTATAGTTACTCACAATATGCAGCAGGCTGCAAGGGTTTCAGATTATACAGCTTTTTTTCTGAATGGGGAGATGGTTGAATTTGGACTTACCGAAAATATTTTCACAACACCTGTAGATAAGAGGACAGAGGATTATATTACCGGCCGGTTTGGATAAGCTGTAATTTGAAAACTGCTGGAATTGTTATAAAATGTTTATAACAAATCAACCGGAAGGAGGAGTACTTTATGAGTTCTCCACGCCAATCATTTGACCAGGCTCTTAAAGAATTACAGCAGGAAATTTTACGCATGGGTAGTCTAGTAGAACAAGGGATCCATAATGCTGTTCATTCCCTGGCAGCACAGGATGTTAACTTAGCCGACAGTGTTATTGAGGGAGATAGACTAATTGACCGGATGGAACTTGAAATTGAAAATACATGTCTTAAACTAATTGCTACACAGCAGCCAATGGCAAAGGACCTGCGTAAAATCAGTACCGGTTTTAAAATAATAACAGACCTTGAACGAATGGGAGACCTTGCCAAAGATATTGCCAAAGTCACCAAACGTCTTGCCGGAGGGTTCCTGATTAAGCCACTAGTCGATATACCTAGAATGGCAGCCCTGACCCAGCACATGGTTAAGGATGGATTGGATGCTTATGTCAAAGGTGATGTGGAACTAGCTCTGACACTTAAAGACAAGGATGATGAAGTAGACCATATATATTCTGAGGTTTTCAGGGAATTGCTGCAAAATATGCTTGGAAATCCCGTGATTGTTACCCAGGCAACTTATCTTCTTTTTGTAAGCAGGTATATTGAGAGAATTGCAGACCATGCCACAAATATTGCGGAACGGGTAATATACTTGGAAACCGGAGAACGTCCTGATTTGAATGATTAAATAAAAAGAGTGGCAGACACGCCACTCTTTTTATTTATAGTAAAACCATATTAATGCAAATTTTTTGCGGCAGCAGGAGATATTGTGCCAAATGTAGAATATATTACCTGTTACAGGCTTGAACCGGGGAAGGGCGATAAATATGCAGACATCGAAGAATGAGGCGGAAGTAAGGGTTCGAGTCCGCAGAAATCCGCGTAGAGCACTGAGCAAGTTGGTACTGATATTTATATCAATATATTTCATTTTATTGACATATAATTTTGTTCATGCCCTTGTAGTAACCCGCCTTGCCAGAGTTGAGACAATTAGCAGGGGTGTGGTTCAGTCCACTGTTCCCGTACAGGGAATTCTTGTCCGGGACGAAATACTGGTAACTGCGCCGCAGACAGGCCTGTTAAAGGTAATTGCACCCGAAGGGGAGCGTGTCCGGGTTGGCCAGGTTATCGCCCAGGTAGTGGCTGTATCACTGGACAGTCATACCGGGGAAAAGTCTTTTAATATTACGTCACCCAGGGCAGGTATAGTCAGTTATCATCTGGATGGACTTGAAGAAGTATATTCTTGGAAGAACATTAATGAATTAGATTTGGAAAAAGTTCAAACAATACCGGCAGAAGTCAACCACGTTTTGCCTGGAAGTCAGGTGGAGGAAGGGAAGCCGGTATTTAAGATAGTAAACAACCTGGAACCTGTATTTATTATTGCAGATACTTCTGTTAAATTAAAATCAAAGGATATGGAAAAGGGCAGTATTGTTTTGCTTCTTTTTGGATCTGATGAAAATAATGTTTCTCGTGCAGTGTTATCTGAAAAGATTTTTGGTGCCAGTCCTGACAGGATGCTATTAAGTTTAAGCAATTATACCAACAGCCTGTTAACTCCCAGGACAATTGAGTTTCAAGTAATAACTGAGAGGTATGACGGATTTTATATTCCTGTTGGTGCGATTGTCCGCAAAGAAGGAAAGGATGGAATTTTTACAGTTTATAAAGAGAGGGTAAGGTGGAAGGATATTGAAATCAAGGCCAGGGTCGGTGACAAAGCAATCATTAACGATGTCACAGCTGATCTGAAAGTAGTTAGTAATCCACAGTATGTTAAAGAGGGTTTCCCGATAAAGCTGCCCTAGATGCCGGCATATTGTATTTTTCGGGGGAGTTGTACAAGGTGGTGTGCTTGTTGGATGAGTGATCTAACCTTAAATATAAATGAGATTATGGCCGATATCAAACGGGTTGCAGTTAGTTCAGGCCGGGATCCAGCGGAAATAAGGATAGTGGCTGTAACCAAAACAGTACCGGTAGAAAATATTAGATTAGCCGTATCTGCAGGGTTAAATATTTTAGGAGAAAACAGGGTTCAAGAGCTTACCGCAAAGTACCCGCTGGTAGATGGGGCAGAATGGCATCTTATTGGACATCTGCAGCGAAATAAGGTAAAATACATTGTTGATAAGGTTTCTATGATTCATTCTCTTGACAGTACAGCACTGGCAGAAGAAATTGATATGAAGATGAATGTACTGGGAAGGAAAATGAATGTGCTGGTTCAGGTTAACATTGCTGAGGACCCCAATAAATATGGTATCAAAGTTAATGAAGTTATGGATTTTGTTGAAACTGCAGCGAGACTGCCGGGAATCAGGATTCAAGGGCTGATGACCATAGGACCGTACGTTTCCGAACCTGAAGAAATCAGGCCGGTATTCCGTGAATTGAAGAAACTCGCAGAAAATGTTAGAAAAATGGACTTTCCCGGTGTGGAGATGAGGCATCTTTCTATGGGAATGTCCAATGATTATATAATTGCCATTGAGGAAGGAGCAACCCTTATCCGGATTGGCAGCTCAATTTTTGGTGCAAGATAGTAAGAAGGCGGTTATCAAAAAGAAAAGGGGGATATTGGAGTGAGCAGGATAATGGATAAAGTTCTCGGGTTTATGGGCTTTGAAGAAGAAGAAGTGGAAATTCTTGAAGATGAGGAGACTATGATTGCCGAGGATGAGTTATCAGGTAAGAGAAAGAAAAACAGCAATATTTTTAGCCTCCATACTCAGAAGAATATCAGGGTAGTTGTTTGTGAACCCAAAGTCTTTGAAGACTGCCAGAACATTGCTGACAATCTGAAGACCAGAAGACCTGTTATAGTGAACCTGGAGGAAGCTGATAAAGAATTGGCTAAGAGGGTTGTTGATTTTATCAGTGGCACTACATATGCCCTAAATGGAAGCACCCAGAAAGTTGGAAATGGAATATTCCTGTTTGTTCCTAGCAATATGGACATTGCCAGTGAAATAAAGAACGCAGAAAAGGACAAAGACAAAGAAAAGGGCCTGTTTACCTGGGTTCGCTAACGGGAGGCCGTAATTATGTCGTTTAAAAAGAATATCGGTTTTATTGGAGCAGGAGCAATGGCTGAGGCCCTTATCAAAAGCCTTTTGGGAAGGAATTTTGTTGATTCATCAAATATATGGGCGAGTGACGTGAATTGCGAACGGGGCCGGTATTTAATGGATATGTATGGAATAAACTATGTACAAGATAACAAGGAATTGGTGGACAAGGCAGAATTAGTGATTCATGCCGTAAAACCATTTGTTCTGGGACATGTTTTAGATGGGATTGCATCTGATGTACCTGCAGGACAAATACATATCTCTTTGGGAGCCGGGATATCCCTTGAATTTATCGAGGCACGCTTGCCAGCCGGGATTCCTGTTGTCAGGGTTATGCCTAACACGCCATGTCTGATAGGTGAAGGCGCATCTGCATATACCCTTGGATCTTCTGTGAACACAGAGCAGGAGGAAATCGTAAAAAACATATTGGAATGTACCGGACTAGCTGTCCGGGTGCCGGAAAACCTGATGAATGCCGTTACCGGACTTAGTGGGAGCGGACCGGCATATGTTTTTCTTGTTATTGAAGCCCTTATTGATGGCGCTGTAAGAGCGGGTCTGTCACGGAATGTGGCTTCAGCTCTGACTGTACAGACTTTGATTGGAGCTGCTAAGCTGGTCAGGGATACCGGTAAACACCCTGTTGAGCTCAAGGACATGGTAACTACGCCTGGCGGGACTACTATTGCCGGGCTTCATATCCTGGAAAAGGCAGGGGTCAGGGCTGCCCTGATGGATGCTGTTATGGCTGCGGCTGCAAGAGCCGGAGAATTAGGTAAAGATTAATAAACCGGTCCGGACCGGGTAAGCTGGGAGGTTCTTTTTTTTGATATGGTTGGTTGTTGATGTAATGTTTGATGTTATTAGGTGGTTGATTATTGCGCGGATAATTTTATCTTTTCTGCCGATGTTCATTAGAATAGACCCTTATCATCCGCTAATTCGGTTTGTTGTGGAAATAACCGAGCCCCTTATGGCTCCTTTCCGCAAACTGATTCCACCTGTCGGAGGACTTGATTTATCACCTATTGTGCTGTTCCTGGTCCTGCAATTTTTGCATACTTTGGTAAAACAGCTTCTTTTTATGATTCTTTATTAAAAAATAATCCGGAGAATTGAGATTGAACAGGAAAAATTTGCTTGAGAGGGCGGAAAACCCTGAGGATAAAATTACTGTTGCACGATCTTTGGATAAGATGCATTCTGTAATGAAGTTTGCCGGCGTCGAGGTCACAGATTTTTATGACCCGCACCGGCAAAAACTGCTTTCAGGTTTTGGCCTCAGAGCCGGGAATGTCAGATTCCGGAACCTTTCTCATCGGGATTTTCTGGGAGCGATTCTCTCACTTGGTATAAAAAGGGAAAAAATGGGGATATAATAGTATATGGGGGCGGTTGTCAGGTCATCGTTGATATTGATATGCTTGAATATATTGCTGGTAACCTTACAAAAGTCAACCATCTGGGGGTTGAGGTTAAAACTATTCCTCTGGAACAGTTAATTACGGTAAGAGGAAGCGGCAGGATGATATTAGACCGGATTAAGGGTGAGACTAAGAAGGGCAGAATCGCCTTGATTATAAAGAAGTATGTATAAGGAAGTTTTTTGGCAGATTTTAAGATATTACAGAGGATTTTATTTCTTAAAAGTAGAAGTATCTCTTATAACCTTGCATAAAAGGTAATTTGGAGGTGCTTGATTTGACATTAACCCCTTTGGATATCCATAACAAACAGTTCCGTAAGGCTTTTCGCGGATATGATGAGGAAGAGGTTGACGAATTTTTCGACCGGGTTGTCAAAGAATATGAGACCTTGTTTAAGGAAAATGCCAGGTTAAAAGAGGCGTTGGAAGCAAAGGATTCAGATATTGGCACATATCGGGAACTGGAACAAACCCTGCAGAAAACCTTGGTTATTGCCCAGCAGACTGCGGATGAGATGAAACATGGAGCACACAGGGAAGCTGATGCTGTTATTCAGGAAGCGCGTCTCAAGGCGGAACAGATTATTGCAGCTGCCGAGGAAAAAGTTAAGAATATCATCAAAGAGTATGAGAATATCAAGAAAGAAACACAGGTATTCAGGGTCAATTTCCGTGCTTTTCTTAGGAGTCACATGGAACTGATAGGAGAAGAGGAAGATGTGAGGTTTGATCATACAGTTTTTAATGAAGCAGCCGTGGGGGAGCAGCATGAATCGGAACAGATAAAGAGGCTGGTTTTAAAATAGGTAATCTGCCTAACCGGGAGGCACTATCTTGGATATTCAGGAACATTTGGATGGGACTGCAGTTAAGGTCAAAATACAACCAAGGGCTTCCAGAAACCGCATTGCCGGCGAGCTGGGAGGTATTCTGAAATTGACCCTTACAGCGCCTCCGGTGGATGGGGCTGCAAATGCTGCGTGTATTGATTTTTTTTCATCTTTGCTTAAAATCCCTAAAAAACAAGTAGAAATATTATCAGGTCATACCGGGAGGACCAAGCTGATTAAGTTTTATGGGGTGACCAAGGATCAACTGATGCGTGTTTTAAACACTTGAGATAAAGTGTTCTGCTGTTATTATCGGAATATTGACTAAGCCGCATGTATTGGATATAATTAAATAATAATTGTTGCAGTAATAATATTAATGACTATGAAGGAGCCAGTAAGCATTGGGGGAAGGGCCAGCGAGTTCGGGAAGGTGTGAGCCGGATACTATACCAGTGCCGAAAATCACTCCGGAGTTGTACGGCAGAAAGTTAAGTAAGCTGTACCGGTGCAGCCGTT
Source organism: Phosphitispora sp. TUW77 (assembly GCF_048453025.1). Classification (GTDB taxonomy): domain Bacteria; phylum Bacillota; class Thermincolia; order Thermincolales; family UBA2595; genus Phosphitispora. The sequence goes on along the minus strand of NZ_CP156677.1, from coordinate 2,095,665 downwards.
ATCCTGCGCCTAAATAAGTGCCGGACTGGCAACATAGCATTTTCAGTGCCAGTATTACGGAATTTAGGGTGGTACCGCGGGAAAAACTCTCCCGTCCCTATGGGACGGGTTTTTTTATGGCTAATAGCTGTTAATAGAGGAGGAAAAATAAAAATGGATTATAGTAAGACTCTTAATCTGCCGCAGACTGATTTTCCTATGAGAGGGAACCTTCCGGAGCGGGAGCCGGAGATACTTGATTTTTGGGAAAGACAAGATATTTATAGAAGGGTCCAGGAAAAAAATGCGAGCAAGCCCAAATTTATTTTGCATGACGGGCCTCCATATGCTAATGGGAATATTCATCTTGGACACACCTTGAACAAGGTATTAAAAGATATTATTGTTAAGTATAAATCCATGAACGGGTTTGATGCTCCATATGTACCAGGATGGGATACCCATGGGCTTCCCATTGAGCAGCAGGCAATCAAGGCCCTTGGGATCAACCGGCATGAGGCAGGCCTGGTAGAATTCAGGAACAAATGTAAGGAATATGCCTTGAAATATGTTGACATTCAGAGGGAGCAGTTTAAGCGTCTGGGTGTCAGGGGTGACTGGAACAATCCTTACCTTACCCTGCAGCCTCATTTTGAGGCCAAGCAGATTGAAGTGTTTGGTGAAATGGCCAAACGCGGATATATATATAAGGGGCTGAAGCCTGTATATTGGTGTGCATCCTGTGAAACGGCGCTGGCTGAAGCTGAGGTCGAATATGGTGACAAGAAGTCGGCTTCGATTTATGTCAAGTTTTTGGTGCAGGATGGTAAGGATATATTGCCTGAAGATAATACATTTGTGGTTATATGGACAACAACACCGTGGACACTGCCGGCTAATGTCGCTATTTGCCTGCATCCAGATTTTGATTATGTGTTGATGGAAACAGGCAACAACGGAGAAAAACTCCTGGTGGCTGAAGGGTTATTAGAACAGTTTGCGGCTGATGTAGGGATAGAAGATTATACGGTGCAGCAGAATTTTAAAGGCACTGAACTTGAAGGTATAAGCTGCCGACACCCTTTTATGGAACGGGAATCAGTGTTGATTTTTGGTGACCATGTTACCCTGGAACAGGGAACAGGCTGTGTTCATACGGCTCCGGGACACGGTGTGGAGGACTTTGAGGTGGGGAAAAAATATAGTCTTCCAGTCATTTCCCCACTTGATAATAGGGGTATATTTACTTCTGAAGGAGGTTTTGTCGAAGGCAAAACTACCGATGAAGCCAATAAAAATATTGTTGCCAGGCTGGAGGAAACCGGGGCCCTGATGAACATGTCATGGATTAAACACCAGTACCCGCACTGCTGGCGTTGTAAGAACCCTATTCTTTTTAGGGCTACTGAACAGTGGTTCGCTTCAATTGACGGTTTTCGCAAACAGGCTCTTAAAGAAATTGACCGGGTCAGTTGGGTCCCTGCGTGGGGCCATGACCGTATCTACAATATGATTGCAGACCGCGGCGACTGGTGTATTTCCAGGCAGAGGACGTGGGGAGTGCCTATTCCCATCTTCTATTGTGAGAATTGCGGTAAAGAGGTTATCAATGATAAGACGGTTGAACATATCAAGGAATTAGTTAAGGAAAACGGTTCTGATGTCTGGTTTGCCAGAGAAGCAAAAGACCTTATGCCTCCTGGAGTAACATGTCCTGCTTGCGGCAATGGCACGTTCCGCAAGGAAACGGATATTATGGATGTATGGTTTGATTCAGGTTCCAGCCACTGGGCAGTACTCACTCAATCACAGTACTGGCCGGACCTGGCTTGGCCTGCTGACCTTTATTTGGAAGGCAGTGACCAGCACCGGGGATGGTTTAATTCATCACTTTGCACGGCAGTTGCCACTACCGGAAAAGCACCTTATGAGACTGTTTTGACCCATGGCTTCCTTGTTGATGAACAGGGGCGGAAAATGTCCAAATCAATGGGCAATGTGACTGATCCCCTTAAAGTAATTCAACAAATGGGGGCTGATATTCTCAGGCTGTGGGTATCCTCGGCTGATTACAAGTCAGATGTCGCTGTATCCGGTGGAATCCTGAAACAGATGTCAGAGGCATACCGTAAAATCAGAAATACAGCAAGATACTTACTCGGTAACCTTTATGATTTTGACCCCGAGTGTGACAGGGTTGCTTATGCTGAATTAACAGAGCTTGACAAATGGGCCCTGCTAAAACTTCACAAGCTCAGCAGGCGGATTTTGAATGCATATGATAATTATGAATTCCATGTAATTTATCATGCGGTTCACAATTTCTGTGCTGTTGATATGAGTGCGTTTTATCTGGATATAGCCAAAGACAGGGTATATACTTCTGTGCCGGATTCTTTAGAGCGCCGCGCCGCCCAGACTGTAATGTATGAGATTATAACTTCACTGGTTAAGTTAATGGCACCTGTTCTGGCATTTACGTCTGAAGAGATTTGGCGGTATATTCCGAGGTCTGCCGGTGATCCCGGAAGTGTCCAATTGGCAGATATGCCTCAAGTTAAAGAGGAATATATTGATGAGGAGCTTGAGGCCAAGTGGGAAAAAATTATCAAGGCACGAAATGAAATTACCAAAGCCCTCGAACAGGCCCGCCGCGATAAGGTTATCGGGCATTCCTTGGATGCTGCGGTTACAGTATATGCTGATGAGGAGCTTTATAGTTTCCTTGAACCTGTAGCAGAACAGCTGGCATCCATACTGATAGTTTCAGCAGCAGAACTGAAAAAAGACGCTGATGCTCCCGGAGGAGTAATTGTATCTGAGGAGATGCCTGGGCTAAAAATTAAAGTTGACCAGGCAGCGGGGGGCAAGTGTGAACGCTGCTGGACCTATAAGGAAGAGGTCGGTAAAGACCCGGTGTATATCACTTTATGTGGGAAATGCTTAGATGTTGTAAGACAGCTGTAAGTTTGCTCCAGCTTGTCTCTACCAATGAAAACAACAATTTTGATACAATGAAAATCCCTTGATACAAGGGATTTTCATTATCTTAAAGATTACGATATAACCTCAAAACAGTGGGCAGTCTTAAATCGTTTATGGGTACAAGATGGTATTTCCCCTAAAGAGTTAGCTGAACTGACTTCCAAGGATCGGCCCACGACAGTAAGAATACTATCTAAATTAGAAAATAAGGAATCCTTATGCCCCTAGGATTTGAAGCTTTTAATAAGGCAACAAAGGGTATTCAGATTTATAAAAACTTAGAAATTTAAAGGCTTTTCATTTACCCCCTCTTTTAAGACGCGCTTCCGAGTATTCTTCAAGATTGTTAAGTTTCCTTTGTTTCATTTTCCGGGTCATATATCCCCCAATCTGTCCTGATTCGGCAGAGCTTAACCCTGCCCAGCCAATCTCTTTGACTTTATCCCAAAGGCCAAGTTCTTTAGCGGTTTCGATTTTAAACTTGTCTACAGGGGTTAGTGGTTTCTTTTTCTTCTTTATTTTTTTCTTATTTGTTTTTTTAGTTTGATTAACTGCCAAAGCAAACGCCTCCTGTGGAAAGTATGGTCAAATATTTGGTTTTCCATAACTTTTCCTGACAATTTTTTTATTGTATGATATTGTATATAGAAATAGGGAGATGGATTTATCAGCAGGAAGAGGTACGTATATGGGATTGAGTGAAAAGGAAAAGAATAGGTATCACAGGCAGCTTATTATTAAGGAAATAGGTGAAGCAGGACAGCTTATGTTAAAGGCGGGCAAAGTGTTGGTGGCAGGAACCGGGGGACTGGGGTCACCGGTGCTTTTTTACCTTACTGCAGCAGGTATCGGGACCATAGGGTTCATTGACTGTGACTCAGTTGATTTGAGCAACCTGCAGCGGCAAATTTTGCATGGAACTGATGACCTGGAGAAGCCTAAAGTTATTTCGGCATTTAAAAAGTTGTCTGCCCTGAACCCTGTAATAAAGCTGGTGCCTATCAATAAAAGGGTAGACAGGGATAATGCAGCCGACCTTATATCAGGGTATGATGTAGTTGTGGATTGTACAGATAATTTTTCAACCAGATACATTCTCAATGAGGCTTGCATAAAGTCTGGAAAGCCGTTTGTTTATGGGGGTATACTTGACCTTATCGGACAGGTTATGACTATTGTTCCAGGGAAGGGCCCCTGTTTCCAATGCGTTTTCCGCGAGCCGCCTTCTTCTGTAACATTGCCAAATAAGTCTGGAGTACTTGGCGTTGTAGCAGGAACAATTGGAAGTATTCAGGCTGCAGAAGCTATCAAGCTGCTAATAGGCAAGGGAAAATTGTTAACAGGCAGGCTTCTGATGTATAATGCTCTGGAAGCGACCTTCAGGGAAGTTGAAGTTAAACCTGACCCCGATTGTCCGGTTTGCGGGAAAAATTGATTAGTCCCGGCGGTTAATAAAAAACGCCGGGACTCTGCTGTTTAGATGCAGATTATTTTATAACTACCGGTTTTCAACATCATCAGGATTATCATTGGTAACTATAGTCATACCGTTCCCTGTTTGTTCTGTTATCCGGTCATCTGGATTATCTAACACCGTTAGGCTGTTGTCTGTATCTTCCCCCTTGTGAAAAACTCTTTTGTGCTGCGTCTTAGGAAATTTTTTATCATTGTCTGCCTTCATTAGAATCCTCCTGTTACTTTTTTTATGAAACCAATATCTTCCCGATGATGGTTACATAATCACCATCTTCTATTACAGCCGCATTTGCTTCATCGGTATCTACATGCATCTCAGTTACAGAATTCTCGTCTGTTCTTATTAGAACATCAGTGAAAATTATGTCCCTTTTGCCGTCAACCAGAACTTGTACCCGATCACCGTTTTTCAGGTGCAGCTTTGAGGCATCATTATTATTCATGTGAATATGGGTTGCCGCCAAAATCACACCTTCTTTAAGGGTAACCGCTCCATGAGGCCCCACAAGGACTATACCCGGTGTTCCTTCGATATTGCCTGAATCCCTGACCGGTGGTTCAATGCCCAGGTGATAGCCGTCCGTTCCGGAAACTTCAACCTGGGTTTTATCTCTTACCGGGCCAAGGATTCGAACCCCTTCTATGACTCCTTTAGGCCCAACAACTGTGAGAGTTTCCTTGGCAGCATACTGTCCCGGCTGGCCTAGGTTACGGTACTTGGTCAGTTTGCAGCCGGGACCGTAGAGAAGAATAAGGTCTTTTTGAGAAACATGAATATGTCTTCCGGAAATTCTTGCTTTTATCTGATTGTCATCAGAAGATTCAAGGGGTTCAACATGGGGTTTGGCATCCTCAAGGGAAACAGCAGGTTTATCAAGAATAAAAAAATCCATTGTCATTTTCAAAAAATAAGCACCCTCCTTCCCATGTCCGTTTTTTCTGGTTCTATTTTACCCAATCCCCGAATATATATTTAGTTTAGTCAAACTGGCTTTTAGGTGAGTCACCTGTTATAATGGTATTATTATATTTATATGATTTTCTTAAACAAGGAGTTGAGACAGGTGTTTGAATATAAATCATCCGGCAGTGAAGGGTCAAGTAACAGGGTTATTATTACAGTTTTGGGAAAGGATAAAGTTGGGATTATAGCCGGGGTATCTGTGGTATTGGCTGAAAACAATGTCAACATTCTTGATATCAGCCAGACGATACTTCAGGATATGTTTACAATGGTCATGGTTTGTGATATTACATACTGTAAAGTAGAATTCGGGGCGTTAAAAGACAGGCTGGAGGGAAAAGGCCGGGAAATTGGCGTTCAAATACAGGTACAGCATGAAGATGTATTTAAGTTTATGCACAGGATTTAAGACGCAAGGCGGGAGGGAATAGTTTTGCTTAGTTATCAGGAGATATTAGAAACTATCCGCATGGTACAGCAAGAGCATCTTGATATCAGAACAATTACCATGGGTATAAGTTTAAGGGACTGTGCCGACAGTGATCATAAAATTGTGGGGCGCAAGATATATGATAAAATTACCAGGCTGGCCGGAAATCTGGTGACCACAGGTGAGGAGATTGAACGTGAATACGGTATCCCTATTGTGAATAAACGGATATCAGTTACTCCTATATCGATTGTTGCCGAGAGTTGTACCACAGAAGATTATGTTTATTTTGCCAGAGTGCTTGAAAAGGCTTCAGCCGAGGTTGGAGTTAACTTTATTGGAGGATTCTCAGCACTGGTACACAAGGGCTGCACATCTGGTGACAATAAACTTATCAGGGCTATTCCTGAAGCTTTGGCGACTACTGAGAGAGTTTGTTCTTCTGTCAATGTAGCTACAACCAAGGCAGGTATTAATATGGATGTTGTTTTTGGAATGGGCAGGGTGATTAAAAAAGCGGCAGAGCTGACTGCTGATAAAGATGGCCTGGCTTGTGCCAAGCTGGTTGTCTTTGCAAATGTGCCTGAAGATAATCCCTTTATGGCTGGCGCTTTTCACGGCATAGGGGAACCTGAATGTGTTATTAATGTCGGGGTCAGCGGACCTGGTGTAGTCAAACAAAGTGTGGAAAAGCTGCAGGGGGCTGATTTTGGAACTTTGGCAGAAATGATAAAAAGGACTGCCTTTAAGATTACCAGGATGGGTGAGCTTGTCGGCCGGGCTGCTTCTGAAAAACTGGGAGTAACCTTCGGTATTGTTGACCTATCTCTGGCGCCTACACCGGCAGTTGGGGACAGTGTTGCGGAAATACTCGAAGCTATGGGGCTGGAACGCTGTGGGACCCATGGAACTACCGCTGCTCTGGCTTTGTTAAATGATGCTGTGAAGAAGGGCGGGGCTATGGCTTCATCTTATGTTGGCGGTTTGAGCGGGGCTTTCATACCTGTAAGTGAGGATGCCGGGATGATTAGGGCCGTTGAGGATCAAGCCCTTAGCCTGGATAAGCTTGAGGCAATGACTTGTGTATGTTCTGTTGGACTTGATATGATCGCCGTTCCGGGAGATACCAGCGCTGAAACCATTGCGGCCATTATTGCAGATGAGGCGGCTATAGGTGTTGTCAATCAAAAGACAACTGCAGTTAGGATTATTCCGGCTCCTGGCAAGGGAGTAGGAGATTATGTTGAATATGGCGGTCTTCTTGGGCGGGCGCCAATTATGCCTGTCAACAAATACAGCTCTGTTCTGTTTGTTAAAAGAGGAGGACGCATTCCGGCGCCGATACAAAGCCTGCGGAACTAAAGGAAAGTATAATTTTATTAAATCTGCAAAAAAGGCTTAGCTTCGCCTTAGAGTATTTGGTGTTTAGCGAAGCTAAGCCTTTTTAATATAATTTATTTTTTAATATAACTTATAATAATTGTTTCCACCAGACTGCTTATTCTTCTCCGTTTTCTTCAAAATCGCCATCGATACAGTCACTGTCTGCGCCCTGTGGCCCCAATCGTTGGAAAGAAACTGCTACCTGGCTGTCACCGTTTTCTGCTGCAGGGGCATTCAGGAATGTATCTTCAGTAAAGCGTAATGTAGGGTTAAGAGCAGGGTTTATTACAGATAAACGAAAACACAGGGTATCCTGAGAATGAAGTCTGTGGTCCGGCGGGTTGGGATTTTCGTCTACCAGGTACTGGAACAATCCGCAGCCGCCGCTGTTATGGTCAAAACCACCAGGGGGGGGGGCCGAACTGTCAAAAAAGCTCCAGTCACCGGCAACGGGCAAACCACCTGCCGGAGTATATGTCACATTCGAGATTGCCAGTTGTGTTTGTGTGGAGTCAAAAGTTGCCAGGTTAAATAGAACCTGGTCAATTAAAGGGTCCGGATTAGCCGCACTGGTAGGGGTTGTATTAGTGACGCAAAAATCGGAAAATGTTCCGTCATCTGCGATATCTATATCTATTTCCACTGACAATAACAATCCTGTTGCGGGTCCGAGCTCTGTTATTGTTACATTGATATCTGACAATTAATCTCACTCCTTTATATAGGTCAGTTTATTCATTATATGCAATTAAATTTTAATTGGACTTATAAACTTAAAAAAGTTATGCAGTCTGCACTCTAACTTTGACAGAGGATGGATTTATATAACCGGGATAATTCACTGCCTGCCCTCTGCCAGTTAAAATAGGACTCTACTGCCTGCCGGCCGTTAATACCGAGGTTTTGAGCAAGCCGGGTGCTTTTAAGCAAATCTAGAATCGGTTCAACAAAAGATGCCGGTTTTTTTTCATTTGGCACAAGAAACCCGGTTTCCCCGTTTTTCACTATTTCAGGAATTCCTCCCCGGGAAGATGCAACCACAGGCACACCTGAAGCCATAGCTTCAACATTTACCAGTCCAAAAGGTTCATCCCATTGAGAAGGACAGACAAAGACATCTGCTGCAGCAAAACAAATGGGCAGTTCGGCCTGACTGACATAATTGGTGAAGCGTATGTTCCCTGAAATAGAACCTGCCAATTGACGCAGTTCCTTTATATAAGGCGATTCTCGTTTGTTTGCAAACCAGCTGCCGCCCACAATTACAAGAAAGCATTGGGGGTATTTCTTTAATATGTATTCCATGGAGCGGACGAGGACATCAGGTCCCTTTTTAGGAATTAATCGACCGGCAAACAGTATCACTTTATAGTCTTTCGGGATCTTTAAAATGTTCTTTAGATTTTGTGTTTTTTTTATGATATCGGGTTCCCAGCGAGGCCTAAACTGAATAGGGTCGGTTCCCAGATGAATAGAGCTGATCTTGTTTGCAGCTGCAGGATACATTTGTTTCAGTTGGTTTTTCATAAAAATGCTGTAAACAAGGATTTTTTCACATTGCTGAAAAATTTTCAGTACTCCTCCCGGCCTGATTAGCTGCGAATTTATATGAACTAAGGAATGAAGGCTGCATATCACCTTGCTGTCAGGATTGGCGGCCTTGGTTTTTGGAATGAAAAGCGGCCGGTTTTCTACCTGGATAATATGATATTTTTCTGCAGTTACCTTGCTGCGAATTTGCCGGAAATATTCCGGGCCTGCAGGGAACCTGTGGTAGCGAATCCTGCCGAGGTTTTCTTCTTGTAGTTGTGAGCGGTATCCCCGGCTAAATATGTCAATATTAACATTAGTAGATGTGTTTTCGGCTATTTTTTGTATCACTGTTTCTACTGACCCACCTAAAACCGGAGGGATTGGTAGAAGGCCGGGGGATATTATAGCAATTGACAAAATGCTCTCTCCTTTCAGAATCATATATTATAAGGATATTGAAAAACCGGATTTATGTTACCTGAGTAATGGATAAAACGGATGGTTAGGTGTCCAACATTTACTAGCCAGGCAATTCGCAATATTTGAAGGAATCCTTAAGGACATGTCGAAAAGCAATGTATGGTTTGGACGAAATTTTTGAGGACTTAAGGGAGGAAAATATGAAGAAACTGAAGATTCTGGTTGCTGACAGTCATGAAGTTTTCCGGATGGGTATTAGTTTCATTCTTAAAAATACGGTAGATTTTGAAGTTGTCGGCGAAGCGGCGACATGTACGGATGTGATGAAAAAGGTCCACCAGTATAATCCTGATATTTTGATAATTGATTTTCATCTTAATGATGGTTGTGCGATTGAAGTTTGTAAAAAAGTTAATATAAGATATCCCGAAACAAAGACAATTATGTTAATTTCACTTTCTGATGAGAACAGCATTTTTGAAGCAATTTCAGCAGGTGCAATTGGTTTGCTGCCAAAACAAATGAAAGGTGAAGAACTTACCAGGGCAGTTAGAATGGTTCATGAAGGGAAGTCTATATTGGACCCCTCAATTACTTCGAAAGTGATAGATAGGGTGAAGAACAATTTTTCTTCTTCTGAGAAAAACGAAGTAATATTAAATCCGCAGGAAAGACGAATTTTAGCTTTGATTGCTGAAGGTAAAACCAATAAGGAAATTGCTCAGATATTGATGTTAAGTAACAATACCATTAAAAATTATGTCAGCGGCATTCTTAGCAAGCTTAATTTTAGCAATAGGGCGGAAGCTGCTGCTTATGCAGTCAAGAATAACCTGACTAAACCATATCCCAATATTGTTTGCCGAAGCAGAGGCGGTCAATATTAAAAATCGGTGCAATGCCTTTACCAGATTAACCTACGGTCATTTCCGAGAGACTACTAATATTTTCAGAACAACGCCAATGTAAGAAGGTGTCTTGAAAAAAATGTTGAAAACATTCTATAAAGGGTAATAGTGTAAATATATATGTAATAAAATCCATAATAAATCCATGTGTTTATTTAATACATTATGGGCAAATTACTATTAACCTGCGGGGGTGGTTGCGCTGGCGGAAAAGAAGCAGAATAGGGACGAAACTTACTTGTCCCGTAAAATCGACGAGCTCGGGACCGCAATGGAAAAAATGAAGCTTGCGGAATATGTTGAACTGCTAAACCATCCCGGGAGGTTGTTTTTTATTAACTTTTTTGCCGGGATAGCTCGGGGGTTGGGGATGGCATTGGGTTTTACCCTTCTGGGCGCTTTGGCTGTTTATACCCTGCAAAGACTGCAGGTCCTTAATCTGCCAATTGTAGGGGAGTTTATTGCAGACATAGTTAAAATCGTACAGAATAACCTTAAGCTGCAGTAAAAAGGCTGCTAAATAAGCATGGGTATCAGAGAAGAAGCTATTAGGAGGGATGGGTGTGACCAAAGATATAATTGAAGCTATTTTAGAAAGACGGAGTACCAGGAGATTTAAGTCTGAACAGGTTCCCAGAGCTACAATAGGAAGGATAATTGATGCCGCCAGATGGGCTCCCAGCGCTGGGAATGTCCAGCCTTGGGAGTTTTATGTGGTATATAACGAAAAAAAGAAATATGAGCTTGCTTCAGCAGCGACAAAACAACGTTTTATAAGTGAAGCCCCGGTGATAATAGTTGTATGTGCCATTCCTGAGATGAGTGCTGCCCGTTACCGGGAAAGGGGCCGGAATCTCTATGCTATTCAGGACACTGCAGCCGCAGTGCAGAACATATTGTTAGCTGCCGAAGGATATGGATTGGGGTCTTGTTGGATTGGTTCCTTTGAGGAGACTCTTGTTATGGAAGCTTTGGATATACCCATGGGTAAAATTCCGGTTGCCCTTGTGCCAATTGGTTATGCATCAGAAGAATCTCAACCTCCGGCGCGCAGGCCGGTGGATGAAATTGTTACGATAATTGAATAGCTAAACACATGATATAATTTAGGAGGCTGATATGGACAGGAAATTGATGGAGCAATATAGGATTAAATTGATGCAGGAGAAACAGGAAATTGAGGAACGGATAACACATATGGAAGAAGGGGCTATGGAGTTACCTGTCCAAGATTCGATCAGTGAACTGTCAATGTATGATAATCATCCGGCAGACTTGGGAACAGAGACTTTTGAGCGAAGTAAGGACTTAGCTCTTAGGGAAGCTGCCCAGAACCACTTGGCTAAAATTGAAGATGCTCTGACAAGGATTCAAGAAAGATCTTACGGAAAATGTGATATTTGTGGCACTGAGATATCGCTAGAACGGTTACAGGCTGTGCCGGCCACGACTATGTGTAAAAAATGCAAGGAAGCTGGGGAAGAACTTTCTGACAGGCATCCAAGGCCTATTGAAGAAGATGTGATTGCACCTCCATTTGGAGGTTTTACACATGACAACTCTGAGTTTGACCTCGGGGATGCCGAGGATGAAATAATGTTTGATGGTGAGGATGCCTGGCAGTCGGTAGCCAGGTTCGGGACTTCGGAAACTCCTCAGGATATCAGCGTTCATGGAGTGAACGATTATAACCACATGTATGTTGATGCCGATGAAAATATCGGCACTGTTGAAAGCGTTGAAGAGATTCCATATGAAAAGAATTTAGATGAAAAAGGGACACAGGAAAACTTTCACCTGTAATTTAAATGGGCTGCCTATGCTGACACCAGATGGGCAGCCCTTGAATCTGTTCAGACCGTATGATAAAATGAAGCAGCAAATAAATGCAGGAATGAAGTGAACTAATGGAGGGATCAGTCATTGCGGTATATATTACTTGCTTTAGGGATCCTGGCTGCAGACCAATTATCTAAATGGTTTGTTATGAGCAGAATGGTCCAAAGTGAATCCATACCAGTTATTGAACCAGTATTCTACATAACTTATATAATGAACCCAGGAGCAGCTTTTGGCATGTTGGCTTATAAGACAGTGTTTTTTGTGGCTGTTACGGTTGTTGTTGTATTGGGTATTATTTTTTTTGCCAGGCAGATTCCGGCAGGGAAGGTGCTTCTGAAAACGGGGCTTGCGTTTCAAGTAGGGGGCGCGGTTGGGAATTTGATAGACCGTCTGAGGTTTGGACATGTAGTAGATTTTTTTGATTTCAGGGTTTGGCCGGTATTTAATATTGCTGATATAGGAATAGTCATTGGTGTGGGGATACTATTGTTAGAACTTTTGCAGGGAGACCGGGAAAAGCAGAAACAGGTCGGATCAACCGGGGACTCTCAGAGAACATAGGAGCCGATAAATTATGAAAAAAAATAAAGGAATAGAAGATTATATTGCAACAGGAGAACACGAAGGAACACGGCTTGATATTTTTATTGCCGGTCTTGACTCCAATTTTTCGCGATCCAGAGTGCAGAAGCTTGTTGAAAGTGGTGCAGTTACTGTAAATGGAGGGGTGGCTAAATCAAATTATAAGGTCAGGGAAGGGGATTTTGTTTGTGTGAAAACCATTTCTCCTGAGCAACAGGGGGTTCAGCCGGAAAATATACCACTTGATATAGTATATGAAGACAGTGATTTATTGGTGGTCAATAAGCCACAAGGAATGGTTGCACACCCGGCGGCCGGGAATTATTCGGGGACACTGGTAAATGCCCTTCTGTTTCACTGTGATGACCTCTCGGGTATTAATGGCGTAATCAGACCTGGTATTGTTCACAGAATCGATAAAGATACTTCAGGCCTGTTGGTAGTGGCCAAAAATGACTTTGCCCATTTGAGCCTGGCAGAACAATTTAAAGAGCACTCAATTTCCAGAAAATATATTGCCCTGGTCCACGGTGTTGTTATGGAGCCTGGGGGAATAGTCGATGCCCCTCTTGGGCGGGACCCCAGAGACCGAAAAAAAATGGCGGTGGTTACAAGAAACGCCAAAAAAGCTATAACGAAGTATCGTGTTTTGGAACGATTTAATTGTTATTCTCTTATAGAATGTCAGTTGGAGACGGGCCGCACACACCAGATAAGGGTACATATGGCTTATCTGGGCCATCCGGTAGTGGGGGACCCTGTTTATGGACCCCGTAAGGACCCATTGAACCTTAAGGGACAAGCACTGCATGCTTTCCTCCTGGGGTTCAGGCATCCGAGAACAGAGGAATTTATGGAGTTTAAAGCAGATATTCCGTTATATTTTCAAGAGCTTATTGCATGGCTGAAAGTCCAGGACAACTGAGCGGCTGGTGATTGACATTTTGGAAATTTAATGGTAAAATTAAAGAAAATCTAAGGTGAAGTAAATTTAGGGAGTAAGTATGGTTCGAGCAGCAATACGCTAGCGCTTCCAGCAAGTGTGGATTGTTGTAAGGGCCATGTTGATGTTATGGGAGTTGTTTCATGTTTTGCCCTCATTAAGACACTGCTTTTCTTTGTATCACTTCTTTAAAAGTGGTGCAAACCCATTGATAAACTACTAGATTTTGAACTAACAACAAACTCCGACAGAAGTAAGTTGTTTTCATCAAACTGAAACCTGAATGGAAAAATCCGGATTAGGGAGCTGGGGCTTTCCTTTAGTTCTGATTTATTTATCAGGGCTGGGGATAAATCAGACAATGGTTTAGGGTGAGTCAAACGACGAAACCTGAGCACTCTAACTCTCTTTCGACATTTGCGAAAGAGAGTTAGAGTGCTCAGGTTATTTTTTTAACCGAGACAATCTTATAGGAGGAATGTAATGTTAGGGAATTTTAAGAAGATTAATAAATGGAAAGAAGTTGAACCAGAGCAATGGAATGATTGGAAGTGGCAAATGTCTAACAGACTTACTTCTGTTGAAGACCTTGAAGAAATAGTCAACCTTACGCCAGAGGAGAAGAAAGGTATAAGTGAATGTTTGAAGTTTTTGAGAATGGCCATAACCCCATATTATGCAAGCTTAATAAACAGTGAGAACCCATCTTGCCCGGTGAGGAAACAGGCTATCCCCACTGCATTGGAGTTAATGCATACTAAGTATGATATGGAAGACCCGTTGTTTGAGGAAGAAGATTCGCCGGTTCCGGGAATTACCCACAGATATCCTGATAGGGTGCTTTTCCTGGTTACTGACCAGTGTTCTATGTATTGCAGGCACTGTACCAGAAGACGTTTTGCAGGCCATAATGATAAGGCTTTGCCTAAGAAGTATATAGATAGGGCAATTAACTATATCAAGAGCAATCCCAGTATCAGGGATGTGTTGATTTCCGGTGGTGATGCTTTGGTAATGCCTGATGAGAACATAGAATACATTCTAGGAAGCCTCAAAAACATTCAGCATGTTGAGATGCTCAGGATAGGGACACGTACTCCTGTGGTTTTGCCTCAAAGGATTACTCAAGACCTTTGCCGGATTATCAGAAAATACCATCCTGTCTGGATTAATACTCATTTCAATCATCCCAGGGAAATAACTGCTGAAGCCAGAAATGCCTGCAGTATGCTGAGTGAGGCCGGGGTGCCCCTGGGGAATCAGACTGTACTGCTGCGTGGGATTAATGATTGCCCAAACGTGATGAAGAAGCTTTTTCAAAAATTGCTTACTATCAGGGTAAGGCCATATTACCTGTACCAGTGTGATATGGCTCAGGGAATAGAACATTTCCGTACTCCTGTATCCAGAGGTATAGAAATAATGGAGACTTTGAGGGGACACACCACCGGGCTGGCAGTTCCGACTTATGTTATTGACGCACCCGGCGGAGGGGGGAAAATCCCGGTTGGTCCACAGTATGTTGTTTCCCAATCCACAAACAAGATTATTCTCAGGAATTATGAGGGTGTACTTTGTTCTTACCGTGAACCCGATGACAAGTCAGCTGTTTGCATGGACTGTGGTGAATGTAAAACTGTTAGGAATAAATCAAGGGAAGGCTTGGCCAAACTGTTTAATGAAAAAACTATCAGTCTTGTTCCCAAAGGGAACTCGAGGGAGAAAAGACGTGAGAACTATAGTGAGACGGTATCATGATTGAAGACAAAGGTGTTTTGGATCTTTTGGATCAAGAAAGCAATTTAACAAGAATGAGCACACCAGATTTCACAGTGAAGGTAATCAATGATAGCCGCAATCAGCGGATTCGCGTACCGGAGTACCAGGCTCGTGATATTGGAGCTTTGGCAAGTTATCTTGAAACTTTGGGCAGACGCTTTCAGGCCGGGAAAATAATTGTTTATTCACATAGGGACGATTGGCAGAAGTTCCAGTCTCTTGGCTATAGGATCGAAGGTGAGATAAACACCTTTTTCCGGGGTGAGCCTATGTGTTTCATGAGTAGATTTCTTAGTTTGGATAGGTTTGGTGTAAAATGTTCAAGTATTGAAGACACAATTTTGAAAAGAATTCTACAGAGGAATCGGAGCTGTGGTGTAAAGGACAGCAGTTGTAATGAATCCGGTTATACAGTCCGGACTCTTAGGGATGACGATATAAATAATGTTATGGATATTTTCAAAACTGTTTTTGCGACCTATCCCAGTCCTGTTGATGAACGCATGTATTTTGAAGAATTCACCGGATTGGAAGGGGATATTATGATGATAGCAGAATATAATGGTGAAATTGCCGGAATAATTTCTGCTGCAATAGACACTAAGCATCTGAATGCTGAGATTACGGATTGTATTACTCTCCCCGAGCATAGGGGCAGGGGGGTTATGGCAATGCTGATAGACAGCATCGAGGAAAAGCTGACGGAAAGGAAACTTGTTTGCTTGTACAGTCTTGCAAGGGCGGGAGTCCCTCCTATTAATGCCGTGATGTATAAAAAAGGATATAAATTCATGGGCAGGCTTATAAATAACTGTCACATAGGTGGTAGGTTTGAAAACATGAATATTTGGGAAAAAAGCATAGGTTAGCAGGCATATTATAATCCCCAAAAAAAAGAGTAGCTGGAGGCTACTCTTTTTTGATAGAAATGTTAGGTTTTCTCTCTAGTTTTTCTGTAATATTTTTGAGGGTAAATTCAGTTGGATTAACTGTTATTTAATATTACGTTGGAAAAGCTGTGTTTGGGGGGGCAGACAGTGAATTTGCACAAAATTTCCTGCTTTGGGATTGAAGTCAGTGTATGCATAATTGTATAATGAAATTAGATACTAAACGAAACTGGGAGGGGAACAAATGTTAAAGAAGAAATTGTTTGTCACAATGTTCCTGATTTTGGCTATTGGTCTGCTGGCAGCACCTGTTTCGGCAACGGTTGATTACTATGATTTCTACAAAGTGGTTAAACTCACCGTAGGGGAAAACCTGTCTTATATTAATGACAGCCCCTACTATTCCGACCAGGCCCCTTTCATAGATTCGGGAAGAACCCTTGTCCCGCTGCGTTTTGTAGCTGAAGCTCTGGACGCCTATGTTGACTGGATGCCTTCTACGAGGACAGTGCTGATAGAAACTGATTCCGGAACAATTATCAAGGTTGCCATAGGAAATAAAACGGCTTATATTGATAATAACCCCGTTATTCTGGATGTTCCTGCAGTAATTAAAGGAGGACGGACTTTTGTGCCGCTTAGGTTTGTGGGAGAAGCCATGGGAGCAGGGGTGGAATGGGAGCCTGCATCTCGGACCATCAGAGTTATCAATGTGGATATATCAGACTGGGAAGAATATATTGAGCCCATTACAGGCAGTTCAGTCCTGTTCCCGGGAGTGGATTGGGAATCTGTCTGTGAAGGAAGCTCTCTGATTATTGAGAGCCCTGAGGAAACTGAATTTGAGCTAACTTATGATAACAGGGATATGGCGACTATCATGAAATTAAAAAAAGACCTGCTGACCTCAGAGGGCTGGAACCTGGAAAGTGAAACAAATACTTCCTTTAGAATGACAAAAGAAAATATTTATATAAATTCAAATCGTTATATTTATATTTTCTCTGTTCAGAAGGCAGGAGCCGGGAACATCGTTTACAGTGTGGAAACCAATTTAGAGGCTTTAGATCAAGATTTAGCGGTAGTTAACAAAATAATTTCCACACTGGTAATTAAAAGTTGACTTTCTATTACCCTTTTGATACACTAAATAAAAATATCTCCTTTAAATTAGTCCGAGAGGCTAGTAAGGGAACATAAGTTTTGCGTTTTGGGGAAACTATGCCTGCTTGCGTCTTGTCAAGCAGGCTTTTTAATGTTTCAATCTGCCGGACCACTGTTTCCGGCTGGACAGGTGGTGATAAAATGCTCAGTCAAAAAGCGGTGATTCTTGATGCTGATGGAATCCGCAGGGCCCTTACCAGGATAGCGCATGAGATTATTGAGAGGAACAAGGGAGTGGAGGAAGTTGCCCTTATAGGCATCCGCAGGCGCGGTATTCCTCTAGCGGAACGCCTGGCAAAAAGGATAAAACAAATTGAAGGCACTGACATTCCGATAGGGGTTCTGGATATTACCCTTTACCGTGATGACCTGACAACAATTACTCAGCAGCCGGTAATTCACCGGACAGACATCCCATTTGCTGTGGATAATAAGACAATTGTACTTGTAGATGATGTATTGTTTACCGGGAGGACGGTCAGGGCGGCCCTTGATGCTATTATTGACCTGGGAAGGCCTAATTCCATTCAACTGGCTGTGCTTGTTGACAGGGGGCATCGCGAACTGCCTATCAGGGCAGATTATGTTGGCAAAAATGTTCCCACTTCCAGGAAGGAAATCATTTCGGTATATCTTACCGAATTAGATAATGAAGATAAAGTAGTTATTGAAGAGGATGGCGGATAACCCTTTAAAATGGTCCTGTGAGGCCAATAAGGGAAGGTAGCATTCTTTATTGCATGTACCTCCTTATTGGCTTCAGATGAGCCGGTAAGGAGATTTTTATTTCCCAGGGCTTTACGGGTAAACTCTGGAAATGACCGGGTCTTTCGCCATCTTCGGACATGCGGGGACTCCCTGCCTTGTTGCCGGTGATTTGCAGCAAGACTCATGACGACGGCAGTGCAAGGAAAATCTTGTACAACACCCCACCAGACTTCACGGTCATTTCCTTAGAATTACACATAAAGGGTAAGCTAAAAATAGAAGGTGAAATATAAAGGAGGGAACAGCAATGGGGCTGAACCGCAAAGACCTTTTGGGGATAAGGGACTTGTCGGTTGAGGAGATTGGACTTATCCTGGAAACGGCTGAACCTATGAAAGACATTATTCGCAGGCAGATTAAGAAGGTGCCGACACTTAGGGGGAAAGCCGTAATAAACCTTTTTTATGAACCCAGTACCAGGACAAGGACATCTTTTGAACTTGCAGGTAAATACATGAGTGCCGATACTATCAACATCAGTACATCTGCAAGCAGTGTGGTAAAGGGAGAGACCTTGAAGGACACCGGGAAAACCCTTGAAGTGATGGGGGCCGATGTAGTTGTTATCAGGCATTCCGCTTCCGGTGCTCCCCATATATTGGCAAAACACCTGACAGCATCTGTGATAAATGCGGGTGACGGTTTTCATGAACACCCCACCCAGGCTCTCCTGGACATGTTTACGATCAAGGAGCAAAAAGGCAGGATTGAAGGGCTTAAGGTAGCTATTGTAGGTGATATAATGTTCAGCAGGGTTGCCAGGTCAAACATTTGGGGGCTTACTAAAATGGGGGCAGAAGTGCGGGTAATAGCTCCGGCTACTTTACTGCCGCCTGAAATAGAAAAACTGGGTGTTAAGGCGTTCACTTCTATTGAAGAGGGACTGTGTGAAGCTGATGTTGTGATGGTGCTCCGTATCCAGATGGAGAGACAACAGAACGGATTATTTCCTACAATAAGGGAATATTCCCGCTTGTATGGGGTAACTGCAGAAAGATTAAAACTGGCCCATCCTGATTCACTGGTAATGCATCCCGGCCCTATGAACAGAGGAATTGAGATAGCTCCTGATGTCGCCGATGGCCTTCAGGCTGTTATAAATGAGCAGGTAACCAATGGGGTCGCTGTTAGGATGGCCCTGCTGTATCTGTTAACGGGAGGAGGTAATCCCCATGACACTGTTAATTAAGGGAGGAAAAGTAATCGATCCGGTTAATGGAATTTCTAAACTTGCAGATGTCTTGATAGAAGAAGGGAAAATCATTGCAGTAGCAAAAAACCTCAGCACCAATAGGTCGGAAGTACTTGATGCAGCCGGGAAACTGGTCATGCCGGGCTTAATAGACATGCATGTTCATTTGCGGGAACCAGGTTTTGAGGCGAAAGAGACTATTGCTTCCGGAACAAAGGCGGCAGCGATGGGAGGTTTTACAGGTGTGGCCTGTATGCCAAATACAAACCCGGTTATTGATAATCAGGCACTGGTGGAATTCATAAAATCCAGGGCTGTTGTTGAAGGTGCAGTAAATGTATATCCTATAGGAGCCATAACCAAAGGTTCCAAAGGTGAGGAGCTTGCTGAAATAGGCGATATGAGGCTGGCCGGGGCTGTAGCTATTTCTGATGACGGAAGGCCCTTGATGAATGCCCAGGTAATGAGGCTGGCCATGGAATATGCAAAAATGTTTAAGATGCCTGTTATTTCACACTGTGAGGATTTGAACCTGGTTGCCGGTGGAGTAATGCATGAAGGATATTTTTCCACGGTTTACGGCCTTAAAGGGATTAACAGGTTAGCAGAGGAGGCAATGGTAGCCAGGGACATTATGCTGGCGGAAATTACCGGTGCCTGGCTTCATATTGCCCATATCAGTACTGCCGGATCAGTTGATCTGGTCAGGATGGCCAAGAAGAAGGGGATCAGGGTTACCGCAGAGGCTGCCCCGCACCATTTCAGCCTGACTGATGAGATTGTCGGCAGCTTTGATACAGCGACCAAAGTTAATCCGCCGCTCCGCAGTGAGGCTGATGTCAGGGCGGTGAAAGAAGGTCTCCGTGACGGGACTATAGATGTAATTGCAACAGACCATGCTCCTCATACGGTTGAGGAAAAGGATGTGGAGTATAATTATGCGCCTTTCGGCATAGTGGGCTTGGAGACTGCTGTAGGGCTGGCTTTCACGGAACTGGTCAGACCGGGGGTCTTGAACCCGGGAGAATTGGTAATGAAAATGAGTGTTAACCCGGCACGCATACTAGGTCAAGAAGGTAAAGGGCACCTGGGAATTGGCGCAGATGCCGACATTACACTGATTGATCCTGAAAGAAAAGAGATTGTGGATGTGAGTAAGTTTGCCTCAAAGGCCATGAACTCTCCATTTAACGGATGGGAACTGACCGGCATACCTGTGGCAACAATAATCAGGGGTCAGATTGTGATGAATAACCGGAAACTTTTGGTCTGACCGAATTTTAAAAATCAACTCTGGGGGGATTTGCTATGAAGGCAGTACTAGTCCTTGAGGATGGTACGGTTTTTGAGGGGAAGGGGTTTGGCGCGGAAACCCTGAATTTTGGAGAGATAGTTTTTAATACGAGTATGACAGGTTATCAGGAGATTTTAACTGACCCTTCATATTGTGGACAGATTGTCACCATGACATATCCCCTGATTGGAAATTATGGGATAAATCCTGAAGATTTTGAATCCAGGAAACCATTTGTTCTGGGTTTTGTGGTCAGGGAATTCTGTGAGCTTCCCAGCAACTGGAGGTCGGAAAAAACTGTTGCCAGGTACCTCTTGGAAAACGGGATTCCCGGCATATGCGGTATAGATACCAGGGCCCTTACCAGGCGGCTGAGGAACCACGGGACAATGGGAGCTGTGATTGCTGCCGGTGACAGTATTGATGTGGCGGAAATCAAGCAAAAACTTATGTGTCATCCGAACTTGATGGGTTCGGACCATGTTCTCAAAGTGACTGTCAAAGAAAGTTGTACAATGCCAAATGATGGTTACAGGGTGGTTCTCATGGACTTTGGGGCCAAGCTGAATATTGCCAGGTCACTCTATGACCTGGGATGTGAAGTAGTTGTCGTACCTGCTACAACAACTGCTAATGAAGTGCTGGCCCTTAATCCTGATGGCATTATGCTGTCCAATGGCCCTGGGGACCCGGAAAATGTTCCTTTTGCTATTGAAACAGTGAAAAAGCTGATTGGTAAAATACCCATGTTCGGTATCTGCCTGGGGCACCAGGTGATTGCCTTGGCTCTTGGAGGCCGAACCTATAAACTTAAATTCGGGCATAGGGGGGCCAACCATCCGGTTAAGGATTTGGCTGCCGGCAAGGTACACATTACTTCACAGAATCACGGGTATGCTGTGGCTGCAGGTTCACTCCCCCAAGATGAAGTCATTGTATCACATATTAATCTTAATGATGGTACGGTGGAAGGTCTGAAACATAAGTACCTTCCGGTGTTTTCGGTTCAGTACCATCCTGAGGCCGCACCGGGACCTTGGGATTCCGAATACCTGTTTGACCAGTTTATGCAGCTGATTGCGCGGGAGAGGAGATAGGATTATGCCTATTAAAGAAGGAATTAAAAAGGTAATGGTTATTGGTTCGGGGCCAATTATTATCGGTCAGGCCGCTGAATTTGATTATGCCGGGACACAGGCCTGCCAGGCCCTGAGAGAAGAAGGCATGAAAGTAGTGCTGGTAAACAGCAACCCGGCTACCATTATGACAGATGCCAATATTGCCGACAGGGTATATATTGAACCACTCACACCTGAGTTTGTGGCCCGGATTATCAGGAAAGAAAAGCCTGATGGACTGCTCCCTACTTTGGGTGGGCAGATAGGCTTGAATATTGCGGTTGAACTTGCGGAACAAGGTATTCTCGAAGAGGAGGGGGTAGCACTTCTGGGCACTCCCTTGGATACAATCAAGAAAGCTGAAGACCGCGAGCTGTTTAAGGCCATGATGCAGGAAATCGGGGAACCGGTTCCCGACAGTGTTATTGTTGATAATGTTGAGGATGCGGTTGTCTTTGCTGAAAACACCGGTTACCCGGTAATTGTGCGTCCTGCTTATACCTTGGGTGGCACCGGAGGCGGAATTGCCAATAATGTTGAAGAACTGAGGTTAGTTGCCACCAAAGGGCTTAAGCTCAGCATGATTAAGCAGTGCCTGATTGAGCAAAGTGTGGCCGGTTGGAAGGAAATAGAATATGAAGTTATCAGGGATAGTAATGATAACTGTATAACTATATGTAATATGGAAAACGTCGATGCGGTTGGTATTCATACCGGCGACAGTATAGTGGTTGCCCCTTCACAGACTTTATCTGACAAGGAATATCAATTATTGAGGACTGCATCACTTAAGATAATCAGGGCCCTGGGGATTGAGGGAGGCTGTAATGTTCAGCTTGCTTTAAATCCGAACAGCTTTGAATATGTTATCATTGAAGTAAATCCAAGGGTATCCAGGTCTAGTGCCCTGGCTTCGAAGGCTACGGGTTTCCCGATTGCTAAGGTAGCGTCCAAAATAGCTGTTGGCTTGACTCTTGATGAGATTCGCAATGCAGTTACCGGAAAGACTTATGCAGCATTTGAGCCTGCTCTTGATTACGTTGTTATCAAGATTCCTCGCTGGCCTTTTGACAAGTTTGCTTTTGCCGATCGTTATCTGGGGACACAGATGAAGGCAACCGGTGAGGTTATGGCAATTGACAGGACTTTTGAGGCAGGCCTGATGAAAGCAATCCGGTCACTGGAGATAGGGTTGTATGGGCTTTTCTTAAAAGGAATAGACAGTGTACCACGGGAAAAGCTTGAGGAAAAGATTAGGAGTGCCGATGATGAGAGGATTTTTGCCGTTGCCGAGGGTTTGCGGCGCGGGATGAATATTGGATCACTAAATGAAATTTCCAAAATAGATGTTTGGTTCCTGGAAAAAATAAAAAACATTGTTGATTTTGAAACTGTGCTTATAGAGGGTGTTAAGGCCAGAGGAAGTGCTTTCCTGACTGAAAATGTGATGATTAGAGCAAAGGACTTGGGAATTCCCGATATATATATATCTCAATTGACCGGTTTGGACGAGAATGAGGTCAGGGATATCAGGAAAAATTACGGGTTACAGCCGGTCTATAAAATGGTGGATACCTGTGCTGCTGAATTTGAGGCAATAACACCTTACTATTATTCGACATATGAGGATGAAAATGAGGCCATTCCCACAGAACGCCGGAAGGCTGTTGTGCTGGGATCTGGACCAATTCGCATTGGTCAGGGAATTGAGTTTGACTACTGTTCAGTTCATTCAGTCTGGGCACTCAGAGAAGAGGGCATAGAAACAATAATCATCAATAACAACCCTGAGACTGTGAGTACTGATTTTGATACTTCTGATCGGCTCTATTTCGAACCATTGATTTTAGAGGATGTTCTAAATATTATTGAACTGGAAAAACCGGAGGGTGTGGTTGTCCAGTTTGGCGGACAGACCGCAATCAACCTTGCTGAGCCATTAGCAAAAGCAGGGATAAATATACTGGGCACTCCGGTTAAATATATTGATATGGCTGAAGACCGGGATAAATTTGACAAATTGTTGATGAAACTGGAAATTCCCAAACCGCCGGGCAGAACGGCCACATCAGTGGGAGATGCCCAGGAGATCGCGGAAGAGATAGGTTTTCCCGTCTTGGTACGGCCATCATATGTGCTTGGAGGACGGGCCATGGAAATAGTATATAATCAGAATGAACTCTTGGAATATATGACCTCAGCGGTCAATGTTTCGCCGAAACACCCCGTGCTGGTTGATAAGTATTTGATAGGCAAGGAAATTGAGGTTGATGCCATTTCAGATGGAGAAGATGTATTGATTCCAGGGATTATGGAGCATATTGAGAGGGCCGGAGTCCACTCCGGGGACAGTATCGCTGTTTACCCGGCGCAAAGCCTCAACAGGAAACAAGTTGCAGACCTGGCAGACTATACTGCCAGGCTGGCCAGGGCGCTGCATGTCAAAGGGCTCATTAATATCCAATATGTACTCCATGGTGATCAATTGTATGTCCTTGAGGTAAACCCGCGGTCTAGCCGGACAGTACCGTACCTAAGCAAAATTACCGGGGTGCCGATGGTAAATGTGGCCACAAAAATGATTCTTGGGCAAACCCTGAAGGAGTTGGGATATAAAAACGGCCTTTATCCTGCCCCTGATTATATCGCTGTTAAGGCTCCGGTATTCTCCTTTGCCAAATTGCTTCAGGTAGATACATCCCTTGGGCCGGAAATGAAATCAACCGGGGAGGTAATGGGGTTTGATAAAGACTTCTCCATGGCAATGTATAAAGCCCTGGTGGCTGCCGGTTTGGATATTCCCAGGAAGGGTACTATCTTGGCAACAGTGGCCGACAAGGACAAAGATGAAGTAATACCAATCCTAAAGGGATTTGTTGAAATGGGATTCAAGCTGGCAGCCACATGTGGTACTGCAAGAGCCCTTACTGAAGCCGGCTTGCCGGTAGAAAAAGTAAATAAGATAAGGGAAGGTTCCCCAAATATTATTGATATAATCAGGCAGGGCAAAATTGACCTGGTAATCAACACCCTTACCAGGGGCAAAATGCCGGAACGGGACGGCTTTCGCATAAGAAGAGCGGCAGTTGAACATGCTATTCCATGCCTAACTTCACTTGACACAACGACTACTATCCTTAGTGTGCTGCAGTCATTGGAGCAGGGCAAAGAGTTTGCTGTCGTTCCACTTCAGGAATATCTTAGTTAATATATTTGTTTGCAGGGTTTTTAGGGAGGATAGATCCTATTGCTGATATTTCAGTATGGTATTATTATAATTATAGTATTAATAATTACAACTTTTATATGGTACAGGGAACGGTATGTGTTAAAGGTCAGGAAGTACAATGTTTATTTGCCAAACCTGCCTGAAACTCTTGCCGGGTTTACCGTGCTTCACCTTAGTGACCTGCACGGTAAACGGTTTGGGAAATGCCAGAAAAAATTACTGCACCTTATCAGACAACAGCAGTTTGATTTGGTTGCCATTACCGGTGACCTGGTGAATAAGTTCTGGCCTGACATTGACCCTGCGGTAGAACTTATTCAAAATTTGCCTGATAAGCCGGTATATTTTGTCTCCGGTAACCATGAATGGAAAACTGGTTTCCGTCACAGGGAAAAACTCAGGGAACTGGGAGTCCAGATATTGGATAATAAGGCTGAAATGGCCGGATACAAAGATGGTTATATATGGGTGCTGGGTGTGGATGACCCGCACACCGGCAGGGATAATCTTGACAAGGCCTTACAGGAAGCCGCGCAAGAATCTGGTGAACCGCGAGTGCCACGGCTGCTGCTGGCCCATTCGCCAAATATATTTCCTAAAGCAGATGACCGGAAGATTGACCTTATACTGGCCGGGCATACTCATGGGGGGCAGGTAAGGTTTCCGTTGGTTGGCGCGGTTTTTGCACCCGGTCAGGGGTTATTACCCCGATGGGATTATGGCAAGTACCAAGCTGAGCATTCCACGATGATTATAAGTTCGGGACTTGGGGAGAGTGATTTGCCGATAAGATTCAATATCAGACCGGAAATTGTGCTTGTTTCTCTGTTCCCTGCCGGTTGAGAAGTTGAGATTAAAATGTGAGGTGAATTCACAATATGTCTTTTTGTGGATTAGGTGAAGTTATTGTTAATATGAGAGTTGGTCCGGAACATTTTCTTATGAGGGTATATGTCCCCCAATTAACAAGGCTGGCAAAGCCCGGTCAGTTTGTCCATGTTCGCTGCAGCAGAAGTTTGGACCCGCTGCTAAGAAGGCCTATCAGCCTTCACGGGATCGACTATAACAAAGGTACCATTAGTCTTCTTTACCAGGTTGCAGGCACCGGGACGCGCCTGCTGGCTGAGATGAACCCAGGTGATGAGATAGATGTCATGGGCCCTTTGGGGAAAGGGTTTACTGTACCTGACGGAATTAAAAAGGCACTTGTAGTGGGTGGCGGTATCGGTGCAGCTCCCTTGTTTCCTCTTATCCAGAGCCTGAAACATTATGGAATACAACAGATTGTACTGCTGGGAGCACGGTCTGCGGATTTTATCATCGGCAAGGAACAATTGGAGTCACTTGGAGTACCGGTTAAGATAGCTACAGATGACGGCAGCCTTGGATATAAAGGGTTTATCACCAGACTGGCTGAAGATGTAATTGCTGCTTATAAACCGGATTATTTCTTTGCCTGTGGGCCCAATCCTATGCTTAGGACACTGCTTGACATTACGGCAAAATATGCTTTAAAGGGCCAGGTTTCATTGGAGGAATATATGGGCTGCGGGGTAGGCGCCTGTTTGGCCTGTGTATGTAAAAGCAAAGCTGTTGCCGGCAGCGGGACGGCTGATTCAACAGAGGGCTTTGAGTATAAAAAAGTATGTACAGATGGCCCGGTTTTTAATGCAAGTGAGGTGATTCTGGATGACTGACCCGGCCGTTAATATGGCTGTTAACCTGGGTGGGCTGCAAAT
Source organism: Phosphitispora sp. TUW77 (assembly GCF_048453025.1). Taxonomy (GTDB): domain Bacteria; phylum Bacillota; class Thermincolia; order Thermincolales; family UBA2595; genus Phosphitispora. Next base: position 2,069,047 of record NZ_CP156677.1, on the reverse strand, counting down.
GAAGAACCCGGTAACAACAGCTTCCGGCACTTTTGGTTTTGGTCCCGAATATGCGCCTTATGTGGACCTAAACAACCTTGGGGCAATTACTGTAAAAGGAACGACTCTGGAACCCAGGCAAGGGAACCCTACCCCCAGGATAGCCGAGACCCCTGCCGGGATACTTAACTGTATAGGATTGCAGAACCCCGGTGTAGACCATTTTATTAAGGAAAACCTGCCATTTCTTAGAAAATATGATACCCCTGTAATTGTTAATATTGCTGGCAACTCGGTGGACGATTACGCTGAGTTAGCTCGCAGGCTTTCACCGGCCCAGGGTGTTTCTGCCTTGGAGGTTAATATTTCATGCCCAAATGTGAAGCAGGGCGGCATGGCTTTTGGCGCCAACGGTTTTATGGCTGCTGAGGTTATCCGGGCGGTTAGGGATAATACCACTCTTCCTGTGATAGCCAAGCTGTCCCCCAATGTGACGGATATAGTTGAAATAGCCGGGAGAGTTGCCGAAGCAGGGGCGGATGCCCTGGCTTTAATCAATACACTGCTGGGTATGAAAATAGATATTAATACCAGGAAGCCGTTTCTTGGCAATGTTATGGGCGGGCTGTCCGGTCCGGCTATCAGGCCGGTGGCTGTACGCATGGTATGGCAGGTTGCCCGTGCAGTCAGTTTGCCTATACTGGGAATGGGTGGTATTATGAATGCAGAGGATGCCATTGAATTTATCCTAGCGGGTGCCACTGCGGTTTCCGTAGGGACCGCCAATTTTGTTAATCCCTTAGCGACCATGGATATCCTGGCAGGTATTGAGCAGTATATGAAAGACAATGGTATATGGGATATCAATGACCTGGTGGGGGCTGCCTGGAAATAATATGGAGGTGCACGATATGTCCGCAAAAGACAGGCTTATTATAGCGCTTGATGTTGATACAATAAGAGAGGCCGAAAAACTTGTGTCAATGCTGCAGGACCATGTAGGGGTGTTTAAGATAGGTATGCAGTTGTTTAACAGTGAGGGGCCGGAGGTAGTTAATAGGCTTCACAGCATGGGCGGGAAGATTTTTCTTGATTTGAAGCTCCATGATATCCCCAACACGGTGGGTAAGGCAGGGGCGGTGCTGACGCGGATGAAGGTATTTATGTATAATGTACATACAGCTGGCGGTTCGGAAATGATGCAAAAAGCCGTGGAGTTTACTGAAGCGGAGAGCGCCAAATCAGGCGGTTCAATACCGTTGATAATCGGAGTTACAGTTCTGACCAGCATTAACCAGGATATCCTGAACAATGAACTAGGCATTCTCGGAAGTGTGGCCGACCAGGTTGTCCACTGGGCCAAGCTGGCCCAGGATTCAGGTCTGAACGGCGTGGTGGCTTCACCTAAAGAAATAACCGCTATCAGAGAAGCCTGTGGTCCTGATTTTGTCATCATTACTCCTGGCGTGCGTCCCACCTGGGCAGCGGCAAATGACCAGAAAAGAGTCATGACACCGGGGGAAGCGGTTAAGGCAGGTGCCAGTTATCTGGTAGTCGGCAGGCCGATAACGGGGGCAGCTGACCCTGTGGAGGCAGCCAAAAGAATAGTTGATGAAATGGGGGAGGTTTAAATTGTTAACAAAGGAACAGGCAACCGAAATTTTTGTTAAATCAAAAGCTCTTCTTACCGGTCATTTCCGGTTAACTTCAGGGAGACACAGCAATCAGTATATGCAGTGTGCCCAGGTTTTGCAGTACCCTGAATATGCGTCTCAGCTATGCCGTGACCTTGCTGAAAGGTTTTCCGGCATTAAAGTGGACACAGTTATCGGACCTGCCCTTGGGGGAATTATTGTGGCATATGAAGTTGGCAGGGCCATGGGGATCAGGACAATATTTACTGAAAGGGAACAGGGAGTAATGTCCTTGAGAAGGGGGTTTGAAATAGAACCCGGTGAAAAGGTACTGGTTGTGGAGGATGTGGTTACCACAGGAGGTTCGGTTAAAGAGGTAATTGATGTTGTCCGCCAAAAAGGCGGTGAAGTAGCCGGTGTAGGCGTATTAGTTGACCGCAGCAACGGTAAGGTGGACTTTGGAGTCAAAACTGAAGCCGTACTCTCTATGGAAATACTCTCATATGAACCTGATGACTGTCCATTATGCAAGCAAGGCCTGTCGCTGGTAAAACCGGGAAGCAGGCAGGTATAAAAGCAGGCAGGTATAAATGAAATGCCCGTTACACGGAAGACCGTATAACGGGTTTTTTAATCAGTGGACAGACTGTTTTTTTGGCTCTGCAATTATCGTTTTTTGATTATCATAAATCACCATACCTGGTTTAGCACCTTTGGGTTTGCGGACATTTTTCCGCAAAGTATAATCCACAGGTGCCTTTGAGGATTCACGAGCCTGGGAATAGTATGCGGCAATTTCTGCAGCCTTCCGGATGACATTGTCGGGAATTTCACCGGCTAAGGGATTTCTGATAATTATATGGGAACCGGGGATATCCTTAACATGCAGCCAGAGGTCATTGGGCTGTGCCAGTTTCATAGTCAGGTAATCGTTTTGACGGTTATTACGGCCTACCAGGATTTCAAAGCCCTCTTTGGTATTCAGTTTCATTGGTTCAGGTTTGGAGACTTGTGGTTCGTGTTTTTTGGCATTTCTGCTGAACCCGGTTTTTTCGGGTTTAATATACCCTTCTTTGATTAGTTCAGACCTTATTTCTTCAAGTTGAGTTATGTTTTCGGCCTGTTCTGCGGAGGTGACAACTGATTCCAGGTAATCCAGCTCCGCCCTGGTTTCCTGAAGATAGTTCCGGGCAATTGTTCCTGCCTGACGCGACTTACTATATCTTTTAAAATATAACTGGGCATTTTCCGCTGCGGAAAACCGGGGGTCAAGGGGAATCAGGACTGTTTTCCCCTCCGGGTCATAATAGTTTTCCAGTTCAACAGTTTTTGCCCGCTCCGGTATCCGGAATATGTTTGCGGTAATCAATTCGCCAAAAATCTTTAGTTTCTCAGCATCATCGGCTTTTTCCAGATTCGAGGCGTGAATGGAATGTTTTTTTCGGGCCTTCTTAATTTCATTTTGCACTGTTTTCATTAGATTGGCTGTTTCCTGCTTGAATTGTTCCAGGCGTTCTTTAACGGAATAGAATTCATCAATTACCTCACTGATGCTTCCCGGCTTGCAGGAGGCTTCAGAATAATACGTGAGGCTTATAGCCGAAAAGGCAGCCGGAATATCATCAAAAAAGCAGACAACCGGCTGAAACTCTCCTGACCTGAGTTGTTCCTGAATTGATTTAAAGACCCTCCAGAGCTGGGTTAGTTCAATTTCACCAAGATATTGGCTGCCGGTACCGGGTTCAAGACCGGCCCTGATGGCTATTTCCCTGCAGGTTTGCGGGCTGAACCCGTCAAAGCTGTTTAATAGTATTTTCTCTATAGGCAGGTCATGGGAAAGGTCCCACAGCTCTGAACGGAATTGGTCTTCAGTTACTAATGAGGGGTCCTGTTTTTCTGATTCCGGAGGGGGTATATATTGTCTGCCAGGCAGGATCTCGCGGTGCCTGCTGGTAGCATATGAATAACGGGTGATTCCATCAAGGACAATATTGGTAGTAGGGTTAACCAGAATAATATTACTGTGTTTTCCCATAACCTCACATATCAGTATTTTCTCTGCCGGGATACCCAGTTCGTCTATTGCTTCTACCCGGATATTCAGAATTCTTTCCAGACCGGGTTGATCTATGCCCGTGATTTTACCTCCTTCAAGGTGTTTTCTTAGGACCATACAGAAGAGAGGAGGGGTCAGGGGGTTTTCCCTTGTGGTTTTTGTGAAATGTATCCTTGCTTTTCCGGGATCTGCCGATATCAGGAGCCGGTACTTGGTGCGGTTTTTGTGAATAACCAGGATTATTTCCTTAGCCAGGGGCTGATATATTTTTTCAATCCGGCCTCCGATAATGGTTTTGTTCAGGTCTTCCCGTACAGCAGCCATTACCAGTCCGTCAAAAGCCATCAAATCACCCCTTCACCTAAATCAAGTTTCCGTTATAGTATAACACATTATTTGTCAATTGGCATATCGAAAAACAGCTATATATTGTATACAATTGGGAGGGGTGTTGCAAAACGGAAAGAGATGGTATAAGATATTAAAATAGATATACTGCCTATGATGCTTGGTACCAGCCAAGCGTTTTTCACGAAAGGGGGTGGAAGAAATGAAGTTTACCAAAATGCAGGGACTGGGTAATGATTTTATCCTGGTTGATTCTATAAAAGACGATATATCAGAGGATTTGGGAGAACTATCAAGAAAAGTCTGTGACAGGCATTTCGGTATCGGGGGTGATGGACTGGTACTAATTCTTCCCTCCCGGGAAGCTGATATCCGGATGCGGATATTTAATCCTGACGGCAGTGAGCCTGAAATGTGCGGAAATGCAATAAGGTGTTTTGCCAGGTATGTTTATGAACATAATATTGTCAGAAAAAAGGTGCTGACTGTAGAGACCCTTGCCGGTCTAATTGTACCGGAATTGATACTGGAGAGTGAAAAGGCGGTCTCGGTTAGGGTAGACATGGGTAAACCCCGCTTGGAAAGAGGACTGATTCCCATGGAGGGCCCTGAAGGCAAGGTAGTTAATGAAACTGTAGCGGTAGATAAAGAGAAATACAGGGTAACGTGTGTGTCAATGGGAAATCCGCATTGCATCATTTTTGTTGATGATGTAAATAATGTATCTCTGGCCCAGGTTGGCCCGTCCCTGGAAAGTCACCCGGTTTTCCCAAAAAAGACAAATGTTGAGTTTGTACAGGTTATTAACAATCAAGAGGTCAATATGCGTGTCTGGGAAAGGGGGGCAGGGGAAACCCTGGCTTGTGGTACTGGAGCTTGTGCTACCGGGGTAGCGTGTGTATTAAACGGTCTCACCGACAAGAAGATAATGGTTCACCTGGCAGGAGGAGACCTTGTTATAGAGTGGGCGGACAATGGACATGTTTACATGACAGGACCGGCTGAATACGTATTTACCGGAGAATATTAAGATAGGCAGGTTGACTGCTGGTCGTAAATAAAGGAGGTTTTTTATTAAAGTGGAAGAGGCAAAAAGAATTAAACAATTACCACCATATTTGTTTGCCCGTATTGAAAAGACTATTGAAAAGGCAAAGGCCGATGGGGTTGATGTTATCAGTCTTGGAATTGGGGACCCTGACCGGCCTACTCCCGGACATGTTATTGATACACTTTGTGAACAGGCACAAAACCCTGAGAATCATCGGTACCCATCTTCGGTGGGAATGATTAAATACCGGGAGGCAGTGGCGCAATACCATAAGGAAAGGTTTGGAATAGACCTTGATCCTAAGAACGAAGTAGTTACCCTTATAGGCTCAAAAGAAGGTATTGCCCATATTTCATTATGTTATCTGGACCCAGGGGATGTTGCCCTCATTCCTGACCCTGGCTATCCCGTATATGGAATTGGGGCTCTGCTGGCAGGGGCAGAATCTTATACAATGCCTTTAAAAGCGGAAAACGGTTTTCTGCCTGACCTGGATGCAATACCGGCGGATATTGCTAAAAAGGCAAAACTGATGTTTGTCAATTATCCAAATAATCCTACCGGGGCAGTTGCGGATGATGACTTTTACAGGAAACTAATTGAATTTGCCAAGAAATATAATGTGATTGTATGTCACGATGCGGCTTATCAGGAAATTGCCTTTGACGGATATCGGCCGCCAAGCTTTTTAGAGTATCCCGGAGCCAAGGATGTGGGTATTGAGTTTGGTTCACTTTCAAAATCGTTTAACATGACCGGATGGCGGATTGCCTGGGCAGTTGGGAATTCCCGCGTTATTGAGGCCCTTGGCAGAATTAAGTCAAATATGGATTCCGGGGCGTTTCAAGCAGTACAGTATGCCGGTATAACTGCCCTAACAGGTCCGCAGGATTGTCCAGCTGAAATGAGCGAGGTTTATAAGGAACGGGCTAAAGTTGTTATTGATGGCTTAAACAGTATGGGTTGGAACCTTACTATGCCAAAGGCAACTATTTATCTTTGGGTTCCTGTGCCCAAGGGATACACCTCGATGTCTTTTGCCGAGATGGTATTTGAAAAAACCGGGGTGGTAATAACTCCAGGCAATGGCTATGGTGAATATGGGGAAGGTTTTTTTCGGATTGCCCTGACAGTGGAAAAGGAGCGCATAGAAGAAGCTATTGACCGTTTGAAAAAGAATATAGGACCACTGGAGTTTTAAAAAATAAATATGACCACTGGAGTTTTAAAAAATAAATATGACCATGATAAGGCTGTCCCATAGTGAACTGAGTGAATCAGTCATTAAATGGGACAGTTTTTCTTTTTAACCTGGAAACTCAGAAGAACTAGAAAAAATATGCAGAAAATATATTATTTTAAAGGAAAAAGTCGTAATATGTAGAAATATAGGAGCGTAGGAAAAAAATGCCACAAGAGAGACAGGAGGAGATGGTGTGCGGAAACCGGTATTACGGATTACCTTGAGAATGAAATTTATTTTAGTTTTTTGTTTTATAATATTTTTGGTTATGGCGCTGACGGGTTACTTTAGTTTTAATAGGGCCAAAACTTCCCTTGAGGATGAAATGGGGAGGACTCTGATGGCTATTGCCCGTACCGGTGCATTGATGATTGACGGTGATCAGCATGCTTTACTGAAGTCACCGGAGGATGAAAACACAGATATATATCTTAATATAAAAGCTATCCTGCAGCAGATTAAGGAAGAAAATGATGCTACCTATGTTTACACAATGGCTAAGATTGACGAGGAACGGGTTATGTTTGTAATAGATGCTGAAGAAGATGAGCCTTCTCACCTCGGAGATGAGTATGAAAATGGCATGGAACCTGAAATGGAAATGGCTTTTGATGGTGAGAGTATTTATACGCGTGAATTTTATACTGATGAATGGGGGACCTTCAAAACCGGGTATGCCCCTATAATGAATTCATCAGGTGAAGTTGTGGCTATTCTGGGTATTGACATTTCGGCAGAAAAGGTAATTCATGAAGAAAACGACTTCCTTAAACAGTATTGCATTGCCGGTGCTGCCGGTATCCTGATTGGAATTATATGCAGCATTGTGTTTGCTGCATATCTAACTTCTCCAATGAGAAAAATGGTTACTACCCTGTCAGAGATTGCCGACATGAAGGGCGACCTGACACAGGAGATAAGGGTAAATTCGGCTGACGAGCTTGGACAGCTGGCTGCCCAGTTTAACAGAATGCTGGCTAACTTAAGGACTTTGATTAGAAATATTAGGGAAAATACTCATCAAGTTGCAGGTACAAGTACAGGTCTCTCTGATACTGCCTCCAAAGCCAGTATAGCTACAGATGGAATAGTTGCGGCAATTGAAGATACTGTCAGGGCAGTTGAGGAAGGCAGTGAAAAACAGAGGGAAAGTGTGCAAAAGGCTATCCAGGTAATGGATCAGTTTAGTACTTCTTTGCAGCAGGTGGCTGTCGGCGCTGCTGAACAGGCTGAACATGTGGGTAAGACATCTGAATATGTTAATGAGATTGCAGGGGAAATACACCAGGTTGCGGAGAGCAGCCGCACTGTTGCGGATTCTTCAGCCAGTACTGCTGAAGCTGCCTTGGCAGGTACGGATGTAATAACAGGTACAGTTGATGGGATGGAAAAAATCCGCAGTATTGTACAGGAAGCGGCTAAAAACATACATAAGCTGGGAAGCATGTCTCAACAAATAGGTGAAATAATTTTGGTAATTGATGATATCGCAGAACAGACAAATCTCCTGGCATTGAATGCTGCTATTGAGGCGGCAAGGGCGGGTGAACATGGCAAGGGTTTTGCCGTTGTGGCGGATGAAGTGCGAAAGCTTGCGGAACGCAGCAGCAAGTCAACTAAAGAGATAGGCGAACTGGTTATGACTATTACCAGGGGTATAGAGAGTTCTGTTTCTGCTATGTCTTTAACCGTAGCCGAAGTTGATACTGTCTTTTCCCGCAGCGCACAAGCAGGTGATATGCTTCGGGATATTCTTAACTTGGCTGAAAAAGCCGCTAAACAGGTTCAGCAAATTAATGAATCTACTTTAAGAATTTCTGAAAAAAGCAAGGATATGGTAAGTGCAATAGACACTGTTGCGGCAATTGTAGAAGAAAATTCAGCTGCCAGCTCTGAAATGACTTGTAGCAGCCAAGATGTCAGAGAAATGGTTATGAACATTGGATATGTCTCTTCACAGACGTCTCAGGTTGTTAAAGATGTGGCGACCTCCGGTGAAGAAATGCGCACTGTTGTGGAGAAAATTGCCAAATCATCTGAAGTCCTTGCTGATATGGCTCAACAGTTAGACAGTATGACTGCCAGTTTTAAGCTGGATAAAAAAGGTTAAAGGGTGTAATTTTACTGATTTTTTAAGATTTCTAAAGGAATTTTTCATATAAGGTAGAACTATAATTTCTGTGCAGGGCATGGAAATTTCGGATAACGGACAGAAAATCAGCAATAATACACAAAAACATGAATAAAATGGTGCATAATAAACAAAAAGGGGTTGAAGCAAAACAGATATGGTAAAGAGTATGACCGGCTATGGCAGGGGAGAAAATGAAACTCAGGAAAAGGCTTTTACGGTGGAAATTAGGTCTGTAAACCATCGGTTTTGCGAAGTTGTAGTTAGAATGCCCAAGTATTATATAGCCTTGGAGGATCGTATCCGAAAATTGATTCAGGAATATGTTTCCAGGGGTAGGCTTGATGTTTTTGTAAATGTCAGTGACCGGGGCAGGGGGAAAAAAACAATTCAAGTTGACAAAGACCTCGCTATGGCTTATTATAATGCATTGAGGGAATTAGGGGAAAGTCTGGGAATCGTGGATAAACCGGGAATAATTGATATTGCAAGACTACCTGATGTGATTCTTATGGAAGATATTCAGGATGATCTTGACATTATTTGGCCGGTACTGCAAAAGGCGGTTGAGGAAGCGGTAGAAAACATTGTCGAAATGCGTTCAACCGAAGGCCTGAGACTTAGAGAAGACCTGCTCATGCGCATCGGCAGGCTGGAGCAGTATACTGAAACAATAACCGGCAGAGCACCGGCAGTTGTCTCTGAGTTCCGAGATAAACTAAAGACTAGGCTGAAGGAATTAGATGAGGCGATTGATATCGATGAAGCCAGATTAGCTTCTGAGTTGGCTGTTTTTGCTGACCGCAGTAATATATCTGAGGAATTGGTAAGACTCAGGAGCCATTTTACGGAACTTCGAGCTACATTGTCTCAGGATGAACCTGCGGGCAGAAAACTAGATTTTCTGGTTCAGGAATTGAACCGAGAGTTTAATACAATTGGTTCCAAGGCTAATGATGCTGCTATATCTTCTATAATAATAACTGCAAAGAGTGAAGTGGAGAAAATCAGAGAACAGGTGCAAAATATAGAATAACTGAGTAATACATGTATTTTTCGAGTAAAAGAAGGTTTCTCGGGGAAAATACTATAAGTACCTGCACAGAATTGGTTTTTACTAATTTCCATTTGAGGAGGAAGGTTTATGGATATCAAGTTAATTAATATTGGATTTGGTAATATCGTTTCAGCCAATAGGATTATTGCTATTGTAAGTCCTGAATCGGCACCGATAAAAAGGATTATAACCGAAGCCCGTGATCGCGGCATGCTTGTTGATGCCACATATGGGCGAAGAACCAGGGCGGTTATTATTACTGACAGTGATCATGTCATCCTTTCGGCAGTACAGCCCGAAACAGTCGCTCACCGTCTATCACACAAGGATACTTCTCACCAGGAAGACCCGGCAGATTAACAGATATAGAGGGGAATGGTGGTATGACAGTACCGGGTTTGCTTATTGTGATTTCAGGTCCATCGGGCACAGGAAAAGGGAGTATTTGTAGATGCTTGTTAAAACGTAGGCCTGACATATTTCTTTCGGTTTCTGCTACTACCAGGTTACCTAGAGCTGGCGAAACCAATGGAAAAGAATATCATTTTAAGGATAAAACAGAGTTTGAAGCAATGCTGGCCCAGGATGAGTTCCTGGAATGGGCTTCTGTATATGATAATTATTACGGGACTCCCAGGACACCGGTTGACAGTGCACTGGCTCAAGGCAGGGATGTATTACTGGAAATAGATATCAAGGGCGCCCTTAAAGTAAAGCAAAAAGCCCCGGAAGGTATATATATCTTTTTGGTTCCACCTTCCATGGAAGTTCTTAGAACCAGGATAACAGGCAGAGGTACAGATTCTATGGAAGTTATCAGTAAGAGGCTGGGCAAGTCCATGGAGGAATTATCGTACCTTTATGAATATAATTATGTAGTGGTGAATGATGTTTTAGAGGAAGCTGCAGCTAAGGTAGAGAGTATAATAATTGCTGAAAAGAGCCGTACCCACCGGTACCGTATTCAGTCAAATGCGGGCCCGGAAGAGCCGCTCCTGGTAGAGAAAGATTTAAAGAATTGGTGAGGGGGTAAAAAATGAAGCAACCTTCTTTGGATGATTTGATGAAACATGTGGATAGTAAGTATACTTTGGTTGTTGCTGCAGCAAAAAGGGCAAGGGAAATTACGGAAGGAATGCCCAAACTTGTTGAAACCGATTCTTACAAACCTGTTTCTGTAGCTCTTGAGGAGATTTCCGAAAATATGATTCAATATGAGAGAACTAAAGCCGGGATTAAGTGAGGTCCCGTCCGGGAAAAGTTGGTGAAACTTGATGTTGGCAGGAAAGTGTATTATTATTGGGATAACCGGGGGAATAGCTGCATATAAGACCCCTGACTTAGTGAGCAAGCTTGTTAAGGTGGGTGCAGATGTTCATGTGGTTATGACCGCAGCCGCCGCAAAGTTTATCACACCACTGACCCTACAGACAATATCCCGGAATCCGGTGGCTGTAGATATGTTTGAAATTCCTGATAAATGGGAAGTTAAACATATTTCTCTTGCCGACAAAGCTGATTTGTTGGCAGTTGTGCCGGCAACAGCAAATATAATTGGCAAGGTCAGTGCCGGGTTAGCTGATGACCTTTTGTCTACAGTAATCATGGCAACAAAGGCTCCGGTTTTTTTTGTGCCTGCCATGAATGTACATATGTATGAAAATCCCGTTTTTCAAAGTAATGTCAAAAAGCTGGTATCCTATGGATATTCTTTTCTCGAACCTGATATGGGACGTCTTGCTTGTGGCTATGAAGGCAAAGGAAGGCTTCCAGAGGCGGATGTTATTTTTGATGAAATTGAAGCTCTGCTTAAGAAAACCACTGATTTTGCAGGGACAACATTTTTAATAACTGCCGGGCCTACCAGAGAATATCTGGACCCGGTCAGGTTCTTGACTAACGGCAGTACCGGCAAAATGGGGTATGCCATTGCCGGGGCGGCACGCGGCAGAGGTGCCAGGGTAATACTTGTGTCAGGGCCTGTAAACATTCCAGTTCCGCAAGGTGTGGAACATATTCCTGTACTAAGCGCCAGGGACATGTTTGATGCTGTGAAGGAGCATTATCAGGAAGCAGATATTATAGTTAAAACTGCTGCTGTGGCAGATTACTCTCCTAAAAAACGTCTCATTTCAAAGATGAAGAAAGGGCCGGGTGACCTGGAGTTAGTTTTTGAAAGAACGCCAGATATCTTGCGGTTTCTTGGGGAAAATAAGGATAAACAGGTCTTGGTGGGGTTTGCTGCTGAAACTGATAACCTGGTAGAAAATGCCGTCAAGAAGATTAAAACTAAAAATCTTGATTTGATTGTTGCCAATGATATTTCTCAGCCCGGAGCCGGTTTTGGCACAAATACCAATATTGTTAAATTAATCTACAGAGACGGGCGTATCGAACAGCTTGATAAAATGGCAAAAGAGGAAGTTGCCCACAGGATTTTGGACAGGCTTGCAGCGTGTTTTAAAAGTGCCGGGGCAAAGCCTTTAGCATAAAGGGAATTTTATTTCCAAGAGATTTTGATTTTACTTAAGGAGGGACTATTCTTGGCAAAAAGACTTTTTACATCTGAATCAGTGACTGAGGGCCATCCTGATAAGATAGCCGACCAAATTTCTGATGCGGTACTTGATGCAATCATTAAGCAGGATCCTATGGCTAGAGTTGCCTGCGAAACAGCAGTAACAACCGGCCTTGTCTTAGTAATGGGAGAAATTACTACCAAATGTTATGCGGATATTCCCAAAATTGTCAGAGAAACTATCAGGGAGATTGGATATACCAGAGCCAAATACGGTTTTGACTGTGATACGTGTGCAGTAATTACTTCTATTGATGAACAGTCTCCTGATATAGCAATGGGTGTTGATAAAGCACTTGAAGCAAAATCAGGCGAAATGTCGGAAACGGAAATTGAAGCAATTGGTGCCGGTGATCAGGGTATGATGTTTGGCTATGCTTCTGACGAAACCCCTGAACTGATGCCGCTCCCCATTTCATTGGCACATAGGCTCACCAGAAAAATGTCGGATGTCAGGAAGAAGAGAGAATTGACTTTTCTCAGGCCTGACGGAAAAAGCCAAGTTACTATTGAATATCAGGATGAGGTACCCAAAAGGGTTGATACTGTAATCATATCTACCCAGCATAAACCTGATGTTACATTGGAAACTATCAGGGAGGGCATTATTGAAAAAGTAATTAAACCGGTAATTCCTGCCGAATTAATGGATGATAAGACAAGGATTTTAGTTAATCCTACCGGGAGGTTTGTTATCGGCGGACCTCAGGGGGATGCCGGGCTTACCGGCCGGAAAATAATTGTCGATACGTATGGTGGTATGGCGCGTCATGGCGGCGGTGCATTTTCAGGCAAAGACCCCACAAAGGTTGACAGGTCGGCAGCATATGCCGCCCGTTATGTAGCCAAGAACATCGTTGCTTCGGGTCTGGCCAGGCGATGTGAGGTTCAATTGGCCTATGCCATTGGGGTGGCTCAGCCGGTATCAATAATGATAGAAACTTTCGGAACCGGCAAATTAGAAGAGGAAAGATTGGTTGAACTGGTCAGGAAACACTTTGACTTGAGACCGGCAGCTATTATCAGAGACCTTGACCTGAGGAGGCCTATTTACAGGCAGATTGCCGCATATGGACATTTTGGCAGAACTGATGTCGACGTGAAATGGGAGAATACTGACAAGGCGGAAGCGCTTACGAAAGATGCCGGGCTGTAAATATTGCTTGTAAAATATTATACTCGGACAAATACAACGGCACAGAAGTGGGTGTCCCATGATAAAGGTGGGGCACTCTTTTTATGCAATTAGCTATTGGTGGAAGAAGAAGGAATTTTAGGATGCTGTTGAGAATTATGTAAGGTGGGTCGTTTATTCTTCTGTAGAAATATAAAAAAAGAAAACCTCGCTATTTTGCGAGGAATTATTGTATTAGAGTCATTGTTCTTTGATTTTAACCAGTAACTTGACTTTTTCTACTAAGCTACTAATCAATTCATTATTAAGAGGGGAAACTTCAAGACAAAACGGAAATTGATGAATTTAGACAATCATGTGTTAATATCCTACAGGAAAATAAAAATCTAGATGCTCTTTTTGTAAATACCGATAATCTTTTAGAGTATAGCTTAAGTAAAACAACTAACCTCAACCGAGATGAATTGTATAAACAGTTTGCCGTTATGGGTGGAGATGATTTCGCTAAGCTGCTTATGTTCTGTTTTGATTATTTTGATGATTTCGCAACAAGCATAGATCTAATAAAACAACTTGAAATACATGAAGAACTAATAGAAAGACTCAAAGTGTTAGTTTCTAAATATGTACCAATGTACAAAAGAATTAAAACAAGAAATATTAATGAATTGGGATGGGTAAAAGAGAAAAATTCCTCAGAAGAATATATAATCATCCTATTCCAAAAGATATAAAATATAGGGAAATGGCATATTTCTTACTCAGTATCGGATGTAAATCCCAAAAAAGAACCGGTTTCAGTCATCGGAATTTTAAACACCCTGATTTCCCTGACATAATAACTTTAATGGAAGAAGAAACAATAAAACCATATCAAATTAGAAAAATAAGAGAACTTCTTGAACATATCAGCATTGTTGAGGAGGATTAAGAATGAAGAGAAAACTCAAATTCAACCTCGAGAAAATTAATAATACTATATTTAATAGTAAAAAAGACATTAGCGAATTCATTAATACCGTTGAAAACGAAAGTGAAATTGAAGAAAAATGCAAACAGTACTACCAAATTGAATATCCCATTTCGTTAAAACAAGAAATCGAAAATGATGAAACATATTGGATTGCTGAGCATCCAGATTTACCAGGGTGTATTACTCACGGTTCTACAAAAGAAGAAGCACTTGTCAATTTAAATGATGCCAAAAAAAGCTGGATATTTGGAAGGATTGTAGATAACGATTCCATTCCTAAACCAAGTAAACTTGAAGAGTATGATGATTGTTCTGGTAAAATATTACTTAGACTTCCTAAAAAACTACATTGATTACAATAATATTATATATAATATTATATGTCAAATGTTTTTCAAATGAAATGCATAAATGATATTATATAAGATAGCAAATGGCCAGCATAACATCAATAAAATTCTTTAGGTGCGGCACTGTCCGTTGTCTGATGATGCACTTTCTTGTGTGCCTTTCAAGCGTTATCTAATGTAGCTACAGAGAGGAATAAATATGGAAGATAAAAAAATCAAGCTATTTTATTTTACCGGAACAGGTAATTCCCTAAGAGTCCTTGAAATTATGAAAAAAGTATTTGAAAAAAACGGCAAAACCGTACATTTATGTTCCATCACGGATGGGCTTTGTTATGATAAGGAAAAGTATGCATACATAGGGATTTCTTTTCCTGTTTATTCTTGGGGGGTCCCTCGGGTTGTGCGAAGATTTTTGGCGAATTTGCCGAAGGTTAATTATAACCAAAAAGTTTTTGTTGTTGCTACGATGGGAGGAAAAGACGAAGAAGGATGGGCCCTTGTTGATGCCAGGAAAATACTGATGGAAAAAGGTTATATTATAACTAATTCCGATTCAATTAATATGCCAAACAATTGGATAGTACTAAGTAATCCCCCTTCCCGGGCTAAAGCTAAAATTATCTTAGATGAAGGGGAAGAGAAAGCAGGGAAATTTGCACATAATGTGTTATCAAATATTGAGCAGAATAAGAAGTTTATTTGGCCAAAGATTGGACTGCTTGCACTTATTTTGTATTATTTGTTTAAATATTGTGGCATTTATCATATGTGGCGGATGTTCAGAGCAAATGAAAGATGTATTTCATGTAATCTATGCAGTACAATCTGTCCAACCAAAAGTATTATGATAATTGATGGAAAACCAAAATGGACATCGGTTTGTGAGCAGTGTATGAGATGTATTAATTTTTGCCCGGAGCAAGCTATTGAACAGTTGGAATCAATAGGTAAGGGAAGTAAAAGGGACAGATACCATGAACCTCATTATAATCCACTAACAAAATAACATTATTTTAGATATTCAGTAAAATAACGAAATATTGTATAAAGAATAAGGGAGGAATTGTGAATCATGAAAGGTTTAACCAAATCAGATAAAACATATATTTTTCTAGTTTTATTAATGTTTCTTGGGAAAGTGGTTTGGCGTTCCTTTAATTTGGACCATCCACTTATACAAAGGTCAATGAATACTTGGGCTATTATGTTTTTAGCCTCCGCTTTAGGTTTTGTGGCTTTAAGAATTGCTAAAAGAACTGGTTTTCCTGACATATGGGAGGAAGGAATTTCTACTAAGCAAAGGTTTATTATCCCTGTTTTCACTGGATTAGCTTTTGCAGCAGTAGAGATCATAATTGGTATTATAATGCAAATGCCTAAGAATATGCACGTAGATTTTCCACTTTCTATTCCGGTTTACTTAAGTGTCGGTATTCTTTCAGAAATTATCTTTCATCTCATTCCAATTGTATTTTTGCTTTGGTTGATATCTAATGTGATATTGAAGGGCAGGGGGCAAAATCAGGTCTTTTGGATTCTTGCTTTTTTAATTAGTTTATGGGAACCAATTTTACAAACAATAATGACATATAAGATGGGTATTGTTACTGATATTACATTTTCGGCTATAATACTGGTTTTTGGCTTCGCAGGTAATATGATACCTGTTTCTTTTTTTAGAAAATACGGGTTTTTAACGGTTATTATCTGGCGTCTTACAGATTATCTTATATGGCACATTATATGGCCAATAATAGGGTATTAGTGATTTTAGGCCTCAATAATGAAATTCCCATAAAAAAACAGTCAGCTAACATCGAAGAATTAGATGAAGGCTAAATATTATTCCTTTACATCAGGATGATGATGTAATTTCTTTAGCTGCTGACCTTAAATATTATACTGTTGTGTCTGAGCTGCCCATGACCAGGTGGAAAATAGAATTCATAGTATTTTTCGGGTTGACCAACCCATAATATCATAGACAATTCAGTAAGAAAAATATGCTTCAACAAACTGACTCAGAGCGACTACTATTGCTATAACTCCCAACCAACCGGATACGATTTTTGTATATATTAGTCCTAATAATATAAAACCAATTACAACTCTAATGATTCTGTCGGTATCACTAAGATTTTTTTTCCAATTAAGTTCCATTTGAATAACCCCCTTTAAATTTAGATTTCCCATATTAGTTTTGGATATACTAAGTTCACTTATAATTATTTCACTCTCATAATAAATAACAGTAGAAATTTTTTATTTCACAGGAAAATTTACAGTGTTTGTGTAAATAATAAAACTAAAGCAGGTGGAGGCGAAGCGCTGAATGCATTTTAGGTTAAAAATATGGCTTGAAAATGATAACCAGCCTGTTTTCGGCACAGGCCTGCTTTGTTTATTAACCCTAATCGGGCAGTATGGTTCCATAAAGAGGGCTGCTGAAGACCTCAGAATGTCCTACCGGCAGGCATGGGGCAATATAAAAAAAGCTGAAAACCGCTTAGGGGTCAAATTATTAATAAAACATGTGGGAGGTGAATCAGGAGGGGGAGCACAGCTTACGGATGAGGCTCGGCAGCTAATGCTTAAGTATGATAATTTTTTGCAAGATGCTGAGGAAGCTGTCAAAAATGTTTATGCAAGACATTTTGAGGATTAATTTTTTGCAGGCAATATGTTTGGATAAACATAACGATTTTTAACAGTCATATGGAGTCAAAAACTCCACTAAATGCAAGAACTCTCTTAATACAAATCTTAATACAAATAAGGAGGTTAATTAATGTTCGCAAAAAAAAGATTATGGGCTGTAATGCTGGTTGTTTTAATGCTGATGGTTACTGTGGCTGGTTGTACAGGCACTAATCAGGAGACACCGAAAGAAAACACCGGTCAACAACCACAAGAACCTGCTGTTAAAGAGGTTATCCTGGCTACTACTACAAGTACTACTGATAGTGGATTACTGGATGTACTTAAGCCGGAGTTTGAGAAAAAGACAGGTTATGACCTGACAATAGTATCAGTAGGAAGTGGAGCAGCAATTGCTATGGGTGAAAAAGGGGAAGCTGATGCCTTGCTGGTACACTCACCCAAAGATGAACAGAGGATTGAAGATGCCCAAGTTGCTGTTAACAGGCAGCTTGTAATGCATAATGACTTTATTGTGGTAGGTCCTGCTGACGACCCGGCAGGAATAAAAGGTAAAACTGTAGAAGAAGCATTTAAGGCTATTGCAGAAAAGAAGGCCCTTTTCGTCTCAAGGGGAGATGAGTCCGGGACTCATAAAAAAGAGCTTGCAATTTGGGAGAGTGCCAAGATAGCACCGGCTGGTGAATGGTATCAGGAATCTGGAACAGGAATGGGTAATACTCTCAATATTGCAGCTGAAAAGAAGGGCTATACCCTTACCGACCGTGCCACATATCTAGCGCTGCGTGAAAATCTGGGCCTTGAGATATTAGTGGAAGGTGACCAGGTACTGCTTAATATTTACCATGTAATGCAGGTTAATCCAGAGAAATTTGATAAAGTAAATGCTGAGGGTGGACAAGCTTTTGTTCAATTTATGGTTTCTGATGAAACTCAGGAAATAATAAAGACATTTGGCACTGATAAATTCGGTCAGCCTCTGTTTTTCCCTGATGCCGGGAAAGAGTAATAAATTTAGTCGTATGACACATTAACGAAAAATTGCTTAAACGGAGTGTAGCCCATGGAATCAGTTTGGCATGGTATCCAAGAGGCTGTCAGATTATTGCTGACAGGAGACCCGGAAGTTCTGAGGATTACCTTATTAACATTAAAAGTATCGGGAATGGCAACTCTAATCAGTTTGATTTTCGGGATACCTCTTGGAGCTGTCCTGGCCTTGGGCAGCTTTCCGGGTCGCAGGTTCGTGATGTCTTTGGTTAATACTGGTATGGGTATGCCGCCCGTGGTAGCCGGCCTTTGGGTGACATTACTCATGTGGCGTTATGGACCGCTGGGGTTCTTCCACCTGATGTACACTCCATCGGCGATGGTTATTGCTCAGGTAGTAATAGCCTCCCCAATTATTACAGGCATTTCTGCAGCAGCCTTCCAGCAGGTTAATGGAAGGCTCAGGCTTCAGATACTAGCCCTGGGAGCCTCTAAACTTCAGACTATACTTCTTTTGCTGCGTGAAGTAAGACTGCCTTTGTTGGCAGCCGTTATGGCAGGATTTGGAGGGGTTATTTCCGAAGTTGGGGCTTCCACAATGGTTGGGGGTAATGTCCTGGGACGGACCAGGGTACTGACAACAGCAACGGTAATGGAGGTTTCCAAAGGCAATTATGATATTGCAATAGCTTTGAGTGTTATTTTAATGGTCCTGGCTTATGGCGTAACCCTAACCTTAACGATTTTGCAGCAACGGGGGAAACCTACATGACGGGACAACATGCAACCAGCTCACACATAACAGAACCTATACTAAGTACAATGGGAATATCTGTAATCAAGGGCAAAAAACAAATACTCAAGGTACCAGAAATGTTTATTCACGCCGGTGAGTTTGTGGCTATAACAGGCCCCAATGGAGCAGGTAAGAGTACTCTGCTTAAAGCATTGGGATGTTTGGAACCGGTATCTGCAGGAGAAATTGTCTTTAAAGGCAGAACGGTCAAGACAGCAAGGGATGCTCTTACTGTCAGGAGAAGGATGGCTATGGTCTTTCAAGACCCGCTGCTCCTGGCAGGAACGGTGATGTACAATGTGGCTGTTGGTTTAAAGTTGAGAGGGATTTCGAAGGATAAGCAGCAGCGTTTGGCAGCGCACTGGCTGGAGAAGCTGAAGATTGCCGGCCTTGGGGAAAGAAATGGGATGACCCTTTCCGGAGGAGAGGCCCAAAGAGTTAATTTAGCCAGGGCTCTTGCTATGGAACCTGATGTATTGTTTATGGATGAACCGTTTACCTACCTAGATTTGCCCACCAGAGCGAACTTGGTCAGCGAATTGAAAGGAATTCTTGCTGAAACAGGTACAACCGCAGTTATGGTGACCCATGACCTCAATGAAATTCCTTTTTTAGCAGACCGTTTAATAGTTATGATGGAAGGGGAGATTGCTCAGGCAGGACCGGTAAACCGAGTATTATCATATCCAAATACTGTTCGTGTGGCTGAATTTCTTGGAGTGACCAATATTTGGTCAGCTAGAATTACCGAGCGTCAACCAGAGCGGTATGTGGCAACAATTACGGCAGGCGGCCCCACAGTTCTTGAAGTATGCACAGCTCAAGGAGCTTCCGGAGAAAGAGAATATGCCCCTGGTACAGCTGTTTCTATTTGTATCAGGCCTGAATACATTATAATTAATAACGAAAAAGCTAAATCTGTTCAAGGAACTAATATGTTAGAAGGGATAATCTCGGAGGCCTATCCCTATGGTTATTGCTATAGGCTCAAAATAGGGGCGGGCAGCGGAAATGACCTTAAGCTTGTTGCCATGGTCCCGGCTGCTCAGTTCTTAAAGCCTCCCAAACCGGGTGATACAATCGGTGTTTTCATCCCACCTGAAAAAATTCATATAATACCTGATTAATTTGATTAATATCGGATTATGAAAAAGATAGTTTCAGATGCAGACAGGCAATTCTTGATTATCAGGGAGTGCCTGTTTTTTCATGGTGTCGAATCTGACTGTTTTATAACACCTTAAGGTACAGCTTCACATATAGTGAACTGAACACAGTTTTTTGGGAGGTAATATTAAATGGTTGTCAAATTATGCCCTCCTGTCGATACAGGGGACGCTGTTGCTTATATCAAAGGGGGTCCTCTTGCGCCTGATATTAATGGTATTGTTATATTCAGGAATGCAGCCGGTGGAAGTATTGTGTCGGCAGATATTTCAGGACTGCCGCCTTACCGTCCTGCTGAAGGTGAAAAGAACCCGGTAGGGCCTCATGGGTTCCATATACATAAAATCGGGAATTGCCAGGTTGGGGACCCAAATGAACCCTTCAAGGCGGCTGGAGAGCACTGGAATCCTGATAATCAGCCTCATGGAAATCATGCGGGGGATTTTCCGGTACTGTTTTCAAACCAGGGCCGTGCCATGATGACTTTTTTCACAGACAGGTTCAGAGTTGAAGACATTATTGGCAAGGCGGTGATTATTCATCAAAATCCCGATGACTACCGGACACAGCCTGCCGGTGATGCCGGTAAGCGGCTGGCATGTGGGGTGATAAAGTCTGGTTTTTATGTCCTTTAATATAAAAGGTACATCTGTTATAATATAGATATTATGGCAAGATAGCTGTGGTATAGTAGCGGAGGATTCAATGACAAATAAACCCTTTGCACAAGTGATTGTAGATGTGTCTGCCCGAAAACTTGACAGGATTTTTCATTATAGCATACCTCCGGAAATCGATGTACTTTTAAAAGAGGGTGCAAGGGTTGTTGTGCCCTTTGGCAGCAGGATTGTAGAGGGGTATGTTGTAGGTTTTTCTGATGTATCAGATGTTTCCGCTATAAAACCTATTAATGATGTTCTTGACCCAGAAACGTGGCTGCCTGCTGACTTGCTTGCCCTTGCAGGATGGATGGCTGACAGATACATGTGTTCCACTGTTGCTGCCATAAGGTCACTTATGCCTGCCGGTGTTAGGACTATCGGACAGATTTTTTTTATTCCTGCAGATTCCTTTGAGGTAGTTCCGGCGGATATGCTGGCCAATCTGGAAAGGGAAGTATATAACTATATCTGTAACAGGGGTAAAACACCACAAAAAGAAGTTTACATCCGATTTAAGAATCCGGAACTGGAGACGGCCCTGAGAGAACTTAGCAGCAGGGGCCTGATAGAAGTTATCAGAGAAATTAAACCGAGGCAAAAGCCGCGTCAGGTCCGGGTAGTTGAATTGGCGTTGGACCGTCAAGAATGTGAGAAAGTTATTAATGACCTTAAGAATAAAGCGCCAAAACAGAGTGCTGTACTGAGAGCAGTATATGATCAGGGAATTGTGCCGGCTGTTGAACTTCCCGGTTTGGCTGGAACAACTGCAACAACGGTTAGAGAACTGATTAAAAAGGGGTATTTGGCAGCCAAAACTGCAGAAATAAGGCGAGATCCCTATGCATTACGGCGGTTTGCGAGAACAGAACCACTAAAGCCGACACCTGATCAGGAAAAAGCACTGCATAGATTGAAGAAAGCTATGATAGGCAGTAAACATGAAACATTTCTTTTGCACGGGGTTACCGGCAGTGGAAAAACCGAAGTATATTTACAGGCGATTGACTACTGTATTAAATCTGGGAAACAGGCCATTGTACTGGTTCCGGAGATTTCCCTAACTCCCCAGATGGTAGAACGGTTTAAAGGTCGCTTTGGCAACCTGGTGGCTGTTTTGCACAGCCGCCTGTCGGCAGGGGAACGCTATGATGAATGGAGACATATTAAAAAAGGAAGTGTCCGGATTGTTGTGGGGGCCAGGTCAGCTGTTTTTGCACCATTTAACAATTTAGGCCTGATAATTATAGATGAAGAACATGAAACCTCATACAAACAGGAAGACAATCCCAAGTATCATGCCAGGGATGTCGCTGTAGCCAGAGGCAAGCTGACTAACAGCGTGGTTGTACTGGGCAGTGCTACCCCCTCATTGGAATCGTACTCCAGGGCCCTTGCCGGAAGGTATGGCTTGTTAACCATTGAGAAACGGATCGGCGGCCAGGTGCTGCCGGAGGTTGCTCTGGTGGACATGCGGGAAGAGATAAAAGCAGGCCACAGGAATATTTTCAGCAGGGAACTTATTGAGAGAATCAGTAATGTGTTGCTTCGAAAAGAACAGGTTATTCTCTTCCTGAACAGAAGGGGTTATGCCACTTTTGTTGTCTGCAGGGAATGCGGACTGGTTATGAGATGCCCCAGATGCAGTATTACGCTTACACTGCATGCCGGTGAAAACATGCTCAGATGTCATTACTGTGATTTCCAAAGAAAAACCCCGGAACTATGCCCTGCTTGTAACAGTGCCAGCATTAGGCAGCTTGGGGTTGGGACCCAGAAGGTAGAAAGTGAGATTGCCAGATGGTTTCCTGATGCCCGGGTGGCCAGGATGGATATGGATACCACAACAGGAAAGGGTTCCCATGAGAAAATTCTAAACAGCTTTCAGGATGGCGCCATTGACATTTTAGTAGGAACCCAAATGATTGCGAAGGGCTTGGATTTCCCCGGGGTGACCCTGGTAGGTGTGATATCCGCAGATACAGCCCTGAATCTGCCTGATTTCAGGGCTGCGGAGAGAACCTTCCAGCTCCTTACCCAAGTAGCGGGCAGAGCCGGGCGTGGGGAGAGACCCGGTGAAGTTATCGTGCAGACATATAGCCCGGAACATTACAGTGTGGTATATGCAAAAAGCCATGCATACAGGGATTTTTTCAAGGAAGAATTGCAATTAAGGGAAATTCTTGAGTATCCGCCATACTGTTCATTTGTACGCATAGTTATTTCGGGAAAGGCTGAAAATAACGTTATTCAGGGTAGTGAGGTTGTAGTGTCAAAATTGTCACGGGAGTTTGCCCGCTTCAATCTTGGAGTAACTCAGCCCTTGATGGGGCCGGCGCCGGCCCCTTTAAGAAAATTGCGTAACCATTACAGGTGGCAGATTTGTGTCAGGGGAACTCCGGGAAGCCTGGTTCGTAAGGTAATCAGAGAAGAACTGGACTCACTGCAGGATGACCCTTTATTTGCTGCACTGAAAATCAGTACTGATGTTGATCCTTTGGGGATGATGTAAACTATTAAGGAGGTGGAGAGATGGCGGTATATAAAATTGTGGAGATAGGTGACCCTGTATTAAGAGAAAAAGCACGTCCGGTAACCAAGATTACACCTAATGTGATTAAGCTGCTGGAGAACATGGCGGATACTATGTATGAAGCCAGGGGTGTAGGGCTGGCAGCTCCTCAGGTTGGCGTATCCAAAAGAATTGTAGTAGTGGACGTAGGTGAAGGTCTTATTGAGCTAATAAATCCTGAAATTATCAGGCAAGAGGGCTTTGATACGGAATTTGAGGGTTGTCTAAGTGTTCCTGGTCTCACCGGTGAAGTGCAGCGGGCAGCAAGGGTTACAGTCAGGGCCTTGGACAGGTTGGGCCGGGAAGTGGAATATGAGGGTGAAAAGTTTTTGGCCCGCGCCTTCCAGCATGAGATCGATCACCTGGAAGGGATTTTGTTTGTTGATAAAGCCCAGAACATAAAGAAAAACTAGTGAGGTAATCTAGTATGCGAATAGTATTTATGGGGACACCGGATTTTGCTGTGCCATGTCTGAAGGCACTGCAGGTTTCGGGTCATGAAATTATTACAGTAGTGACCCAACCTGACAGGCCTAAGGGCAGGGGCCACAGGCTAAGCCCTCCTCCAATAAAAACCGCTGCTATAGAAGCCGGTTTAAGGGTTTGGCAGCCGAAAAAAATAAAAACACAAGAATGTGTTGCCGGGTTAAGGCAGTTGTTACCTGAAATTATTGTAGTTGTGGCATTCGGACAGTTGCTTTCTAAAGAAATACTTGAAATTCCACGATACGGGTGTATTAATGTCCATGCTTCATTGCTGCCCAAGTATCGTGGAGCTGCCCCTATTCACTGGGCCCTGATTAATGGCGAAACTGAGACCGGTGTTACTATAATGCAGATGGATGAGGGACTTGATACAGGTGATATGATTTTATCGGGTAAGATTCCTGTTACAGCAGAGGACAATACGGGAACGGTTCATGATAAATTAGCAGGATTAGGGGCAGGATTGCTGGCAGAGGCATTAAACCTGATTGAATCGGGGAAGGCTGTCAGGGTTCCGCAGGCTAATGAGTTTTTCAGCTATGCGCCTCTTCTGACAAAAGAACATGAGAAAATTGACTGGGCCAAGAGTTCAGTTGAAATATATAATTTGGTCAGGGGGCTGACCCCCTGGCCGGGAGCATATACTATGCTTGGCAATAAGGTCCTTAAGATTTGGGGGGTTCAAGCCTGTACAACAGACCGGATTCCTGGCCCCATACCGGAACTCTCGGAATACCGTCCCGGGGAAGTACTTGGGATTATACCTGAAGTCGGCTTTGCGGTGGCAACCGGTAACGGCTGCCTGGCAGTAACCGAGCTGCAGCTGCAGGGAAGCCGCAGGATGCAGGCCGTTGATTTTGTTCATGGACACGATATCACAAAGGGATTATTCCTAAACTAATATGATTAATTAAGGAGGCTGTTAAATGTTACCGTTTTATTTTGACTCTAGTTTGATTATCTTAATACCTGGACTGATACTGGCAATGTATGCTCAGTTCAAGGTTCAGAGTACTTTTGCCCGTTACTTGAGGGTTAGGGCCGCCAGCGGTTATACAGGGGCCCAGGTTGCGGCAAAGCTTTTGGAAGAGGCCGGAATCAATGATGTCAATATTGAACAAACGGGTGGTCACCTTTCAGACCATTATGACCCTAAAAAGAAGGCCCTCAGGCTGAGCCAGGAGGTTTATAACGGTTCTTCACTGGCTTCTCTTGGAGTGGCTGCCCACGAGACAGGACATGCTATCCAGCACCATAATGATTACCTGCCACTGAATATTAGGGCAAATCTTGTTCCTGTTGCCCAGTTTGGTTCATTTATGGCTTTCCCGATATTTTTTATTGGCCTGATTTTTCAAAGTGGATGGATGTTAAGTGCGGGGATATACCTGTTTACTGCCGTGGTTCTGTTCCAGATAGTTACCCTCCCGGTGGAGTTTAATGCCAGCAGCCGCGCTCTTGTCGGATTGGAAAAGGGCGGGTATATCTCTAGAGCAGAGGTTGGAGGGACCAAAAAGGTTCTTAATGCCGCCGCACTTACTTATGTAGCCGCTGTGTTAATGAGTGTGCTGCAATTAGTGCGGCTGCTGTTGATATCCAGGGACGATTAAGGTCAGGACACAAGCAGAAGGGAAGATAAGTTTGAAAAAGAAATCAGCTCGCAGTATGGCCCTCGAAGTATTATACTCTGTTGACCATGACGGGGCTTATTCTAATATTGCTCTTAACGGTATTCTTGAAAAATATCAGCCGGAAAAGACTGACCGGGGTTTCATTACCGAACTTGTTTATGGGACTCTTAGGCGATTGGGTACTATTGACTGGGTCCTGGGCAGGTTTTTGAAAAAGCCCCTGGATACGCTGCCGGTATGGATAAAGAATATATTGCGCATGGGTGTTTACCAGATATTGCACCTGGAGAAAGTACCTGATTCGGCGGCCTGTAATGAATCTGTCAACCTGGCCAAAAATTACGGGCATCCCGGAACTGTGAAGCTGGTTAACGGGGTTCTCAGGAATGTAGTCAGAAGCAAAGACAGTCTGGATTTTCCTGACATTGTCCAGGACCCTGTTAAGGGGATTGCAGTTAGGTATTCTCACCCCGAATGGCTTGTTAGCAGATGGGTAGACGAGTTTGGTGCCGGAGGGGCCGAGGAACTGTGCCGAGCCGATAATGAGGTTCCGCCAAATGCCATACGCACCAACACCCTTAAGACCACTAGGGATGAATTGCAGCAATTACTTGAAAAAGAAGGCGTCTGTGCGGTGTCCGGAAAGTTTGCGCCAGAATCCTTGATTATTGAGGGCTTCCGCTCTGTAGGCAGCTTGGCTGCTCATAGGTCCGGGCTTTTCATGGTTCAAGACGAGAGTTCAACCCTGGTAGGTCATGCTTTAAGCCCAAAACCGGGCAGCTTTGTGATTGATGCCTGCAGCGCGCCCGGCGGGAAATCAGCTCACCTGGCCCAGTTAATGGGTAACAGAGGGCAAATTATAAGTGTCGATGTTCATCCACATAAAATAAAACTTATTGAGGAAAATGCCTCCCGGTTGGGGATAACTATAATTAATCCTTTGCTCTATGATGCTATGGACCTTGACAGGCGGTTTGCCGGGGCAGCTGATTATGTTCTCGTGGATGCCCCCTGCTCTGGACTGGGGGTACTCAGGAGGCGCCCTGAAATCAGGTGGAGGAAGGAACCGAGGCAGATTGCCGAACTGCATGCCCTGCAGGTAAAAATCCTGCATAGTGCTGCCGCTTGCCTGAAACCAGGTGGTATCCTTGTTTATAGTACCTGTACCATGACACATGAGGAAAATATCGATACTGTAAGAGAATTTCTCGATTCTTCTGCCCAATTTCAGATGGAAAGCCTTACAGGCTTTCTGCCTGGAATTTTAAAAAATCTTAAGGGGACTGATACTATGGATAGGGGATATGTGCAGTTTTTTCCGCATATCCATGGTATAGACGGATTTTTTATCAGCCGCCTCAAGAAACAGGCATAACAGCAGGTGATTACTTTTGAAATGTGAGAACAAGATTAACTTGATGGATTTAAGTATTGAGGAGACCGGAGAACTGGTCGCCGGATTTGGCGAGCCTCGGTTTAGGGCAGCCCAGATATATAAATGGGTTCATCAGAAAGGAGTCAGCCGGTTTGATGAGATGACTGACCTGTCCCTTGATTTGAGGGAAAAGCTGCGGGGTTTGACTATTCCGGGAAACCTTGAAATTCTTGCCAGACAGAAATCCAAGGATGGGACAGCAAAATTTCTTTTTGGACTTCAAGACAATGAGTCTATCGAGAGTGTCTTTTTACCTCATGACTATGGTAACAGTGTGTGTGTTTCAACTCAAGTGGGATGCCGGATGGGGTGCCGCTTTTGTGCATCAGCAATGGGAGGTTTAGTAAGAAATCTGACTGCGGGAGAAATCTATGCACAGGTTACAGGCATTCAGAATGATACCGGTAAAAGGGTAAGCAGTATAGTAATCATGGGTTCAGGTGAACCAATGGATAACTTGGACCATGTATTGAAATTTATTGCCATGGTTACTGATGCCTCAGGACTTCATATCGGGTCCAGGCATATAACATTGTCAACGTGTGGAGTTGTTCCCGGAATAAGGAAACTTGCGGCTTATAATTTGCAGATAACATTGTCTGTTTCCTTGCATGCACCAAATGATCTGATTCGTGACAGTATTATGCCTATCAACAGAAAACACCCTATCAAAGAGCTTATGGGAGCATGCAGTGAATATATATCAGTGACTAATCGGAGAGTAACTTTTGAATATGCACTTATTCAAGGAGTCAATGATTCTGCCGGACAGGCGGAGGAACTGGGTAGTCTCCTTCGGGGCATGCTTTGTCATGTGAATCTGATACCTTTGAACCGGGTCCAGGAACGGGATTACCGGCAGGCAGACCGAGAGCGGGTACATAGATTCACACATATACTTGAAGGTGCTGGAATACCTGTTACTGTCCGCCGGGAAAAGGGAGCAGATATTGATGCCGCCTGCGGTCAACTCCGGCGGCGGGCAATTAAAGACAGGGTTTAAAGAGAATGGGGGTGACCGTATGGGGTTTTTTAACAAGCTGGAGAAAATTTCAGAAAAATATATAGAGGGCTTTTTTAAAACTAAGTTTGCGGACAACATTCAGCCTGCTGAGATTGCCAAGCTCATTATTAGGGAAATGCGGGACCATAAAAATGTTAGTGTTTCGAAGGTTTATGTGCCTAATGAGTTTAAGGTGTTTTTAGGGGATGAGGACTGGAAAACCGTTGCCCCTGTGCGTCAGGCCCTGGCTCACGAATTAATAGAATTTTTGCGGGAGAAGGTGCAGAGCAGGGACTATAATTTAACAGGTGAAATCACAGTCGCTTTTGAACTTGATAAAAGTCTGCAGTTGGGAAACATAACTGTTCACAGTTCTTTTTCTAAAAAATTGCCTGTAATTTCTCCAAAGGCACCATCTGTGCCTGTGGACATTATGAAGGAGATGCCGAGGAAGGTATCTGAATCAACTATTATTGCTGAAAAAACTAATTTTTATAAGCCGGTTCCAGGCGGGCTTGTTCAGGATACCTTGACTGGGAAAGCTGCCGGGACGGTGTATCCCAGAGCTTTGCTTGTGCAAAAAACCGGATCTCGGGACATCAGGAAGTTCCCTCTTAGTGAAAAGGGCCTTATCATGGGCAGGAGGAGGTCCAGTGACATCCCTTTTGATGATTCAAATATATCGCGGGTGCATGCGTCTATAGATTATTTGGAGGGAAGTTTCTTTGTTACTGACCTGGGAAGCACCAACGGCACTTATGTAAATGGGGTCCGCATCAGTAAAAAGAAACTGTCTCACGGGGACCAGATCAGGATGGGAACCATATTGCTTGAATTCAGGCTGGTGTAATTTATGAAGACGATTCTTTTGATGATTAAGTTTATTATTTTAGCAATCATTTATCTTTTTATATTAAGAGTTTTTTATTTTATAGTAACTGACCTTAGGCGTCGGGGGAATACGGTTGTTGGCCGGTTAGAAGCCTCACGGGCGTCCAGCGGGGCCGAACTGGTGGTTATAGGAGGCAATGACCCTTCTTTTAAGCAGGGAGAGGTCATTTGTTTGGGCAGGCAAACCTGTCTTGGCAGAGGTCACCAAAACAATATAAAGTTAACAAGCTCATTTGCATCTCATAATCATGCCAGGATTATTTTTCAGGATGACAGATATTTTTTGGAGGATTTAAACAGCATTAATGGAACATATATTAATGGTGTACGAGTCAGTGAAGCTGTTCCTCTGGTTCATGGTGATACAATAGCTATTGCGGGATTAACCTTCAAGTTTGTGAGGTGGGAGTATGAAGTGGAGTAAGCTGTCCCATGTCGGACGGGTAAGAAAGAATAATGAAGATAATTGCTGTGTTTGTGATGACCTGCAATTGCTGGCAGTGGCTGATGGCATGGGCGGCCACAAGGCAGGGGAGGTGGCCAGCAAACTGGCTCTTGATGATATATCGGGATACTTGCGGAACAACAGTGCTATCATAGAAGAAGACCCCGCGGAGGCCCTGCGAATGGCTTTCAGGCATGCAAACACGATGGTGTATGAGTATGCTCAACAAGATAGGGAAAAATTCCGCGGTATGGGGACAACTGTTACAGCAGCTTTAATAAGGGGTGAACGAATTTATGTTGCCCATGTTGGGGATTCACGTGCCTACCTGGTACGGTGTTCTACAATTAAACTCCTCACCAGTGACCATTCACTGGTGAATGAATTACTGATGAATGGTAGCTTAACACAAGAGGAGGCCGAAAACCATCCCCAGAAGAATGTGTTAACAAGGGCAATTGGTACAACTGCATCTGTGGATGTGGATATAGTTGAAGAAAATATCATCAAAGGAGATATAATTATCTTATGTACCGATGGCTTGTCTAATATGGTTAATCTTGAAGAAATTGGGGAAATGGCCGGGGAAGGTGACTCCCTGGGAGATGCCGCCAGGCATTTTATTGAGATGGCTCTGGACAGGGGCGGAGATGATAATATTACTGTCGTGCTTTACCAGGCAGATTAGCCGGGGGACTGTATGATGTGTTCTGGAATGCGTCAGAATGAGCGTTCATTGTTTATATATGTGATTCTGTTCCTTTGGCTGGGGCTGCTTAGTCTTTTCGGAGCCGGTAACGGGATATCTGTGGAAGCAGGTTTTAAAAAGCCGGTTTTATTTGCAGCAGTAGTAAGCTTAGGATTGATAGCAGTGCATTTGTCACTTGAAAAATGGAGGTTTAGGGGTGACCAGTACTTGTTTCCGCTGACCTCCATGCTAAGTGCGGCCGGACTGGTAATGATATTGAGGCTGGAGCCTGATTATGCTTTGCGCCAGTCAATTTGGTTGTTTATAGGCCTGGCTGCTTTTTTGGTCACGGTAAGGTTGCTCCATAATTATAAAAGACTTGAAGATTATAAATATATTTATATATTTGCAGCCCTTATTATGCTGTTGGCTACAATACTTTTTGGGGCGGAAGCCGGAGGTGCGCGAAGCTGGATAGATCTAGGCATTGCCAAGTTTCAACCTTCGGAATTTGTTAAGATTGTACTGGTCATTTTTCTTGCCAGTTACCTTGAGGAAAAGAAAGAAGTCCTTGCTGAGGGAACCAGAAGTATTTGGGGTATTTCTATCCCAGGAATCCAATATATAGGCCCGCTTTTGATAATGTGGGGTTTTTCCCTGGCTCTCTTAATTTTTCAAAAGGATTTGGGAACAGCACTGATTTTCTTTGGAACATTCCTTGTAATGATATATATATCAACCGGAAGGTGGCCTTATGTATTTTTTGGCAGCTTGCTCTTTGGGTTTGGGGCAGCAGCGTGCTATTTGTTTTTTGGCCATGTCAGGGTAAGAGTTGCTATATGGCTAAACCCCTGGACAGACATTGAAGGTAAAGGTTATCAGATAATCCAGTCTTTGTTTGCTTTGGGTTCAGGAGGCATATTTGGGACCGGCATTGGTTTGGGTCAGCCAAACCTGATACCGGCTGTTCATACGGATTTTGTTTTTTCCGCCTGGAGTGAGGAAACAGGCCTAATAGGGGCCATCGCACTGCTTATAATATATTGTTTAATAATATACCGTGGGTTTCGCATAGCGCTTGCAGCTCACACAGGCTTTGGGGCGCTGTTGGCAGCGGGATTGACCTCACTGCTGGCTGTTCAGACATTGGTTATTGTAGGTGGGGTAATTAAGCTGCTGCCTTTGACCGGGGTAACCCTTCCTTTTGTCAGTTATGGAGGCAGTTCCCTGGTTTCCAGCTACATAATGCTGGGGATACTTATGAGGATATCAGCAGAAGGATAGAAAAAAGAGGACTGAAATTGATGATGAACCGGAATATTGTAATTGTTGCCGGATTCATAATGGCGGCATTTTTTATAAATATTGTATATATGACTTATTTACAGGTATATCGTAGTGAGGAACTTCTTCATCACCCTCGAAACAGGAGACTTCAGTTACTTGAAGAAAAAATACTCAGGGGAAAAATCATAGACCGCCGGGATAGGATTTTGGCAGAGACCACTGTTTCTGGTGAGGGTGTCAGGCGTGTTTATCCATATGGGGAGATAACAGGAAATGTTACCGGTTATCTTTCGCGAAAATTGGGGCGTTGGGGCCTGGAAGCAGTATATAACAATGAACTGCTCGGTATTGATAGCGGTCTGGCCGCTGATGGTTCCTGGGCTCTGAGTATGTTTGATAAAGGCAAGCCGGGAAATAACATTATTCTTAGCCTGGATGCCGAGCTTCAGAAAACAGCTTATAATATGTTAGGGAACCGGAAGGGGGCAGTTGTTGCTATTGAGCCCGGCACCGGAAGGATATTGGTGATGGTGAGCAAACCTGGTTTTGATCCAGGGCAAATCGAGACTCAATGGGAAAGCCTGAGGGTCCATCCTGACAGCCCTTTGCTGAACCGGGCCGTTCAAGGTCTTTATCCGCCAGGGTCAACTATGAAAGTAGTAACAGCAGCAGGAATACTGGCTGAGAAGCCGGAAACGGCAAGCCGGACATTTGATGCGCCGGGGTATATTGTGGTAGAGGGTCGGCGTATCGAAGATAGTCAGGCACGGGGGAAACTGAGTTTGGCGGAAGCTATGGCACGTTCCAGCAACTATGTTTTTGCTTTGCTTGGAATCGAACTGGGTGCTGCCAAGTTTGTGGATACAGCTCACGGTTTTGGAATTGGTGAGGAATTGTCTTTGGGGATTCCAGCAGCTTCAAGCCGGATACCGGAACCGGAGGAGATGTCGGAACTTGAGTTGGCGGAGACAGCTATTGGTCAGGGCCGCATACTGGTAACTCCATTAAATATGGCGATTGTGGCTGCTGCAGTTGCCAATGGTGGCAGGGTCATGAAGCCTAACCTGGTTGATGAGGTTAGAAGCCCCGGGGGAGTAGTTATTAGGTCTTTTAAAACAAAACAGTTATTGACCCCTATGTCTGAAGAAACAGCGGATATCATCAGGGACCTTATGGTTTCGGTTGTGACCGGCGGGACAGGGAGAGCCGCATCCATTTCAGGGCATCAGGTTGCCGGAAAGACTGGATCGGCTGAAAATCCACATGGAAGACCACATGCCTGGTTTATTGGATTTGCTCCGGTTGAAAACCCAAAGGTGGCTGTGGCAGTTATTGTGGAAAATGGGGGAGCAGGTGGAACAGAAGCTGCGCCTATAGCCAGGGAAATTATGAAGAAGGTAATCAGTCGGTGAGGTGAGAACAGTGATTGGAAATTTGCTGGGCAATAGGTATGAAATAGTGTCCCGTCTCGGTGGCGGTGGAATGGCGGTGGTTTACAAAGCCCGTGATACTTTGTTAAATCGCCAGGTAACAGTTAAGGTATTGCGTTCTGAATTTACCAGTGATGAGGAGTTTGTCTCCCGGTTCCGCAGGGAGGCCCAGGCAGTTGCCAAACTATCTCACCCCAACATTGTAAGCATTTATGATGTCGGCCAGGATGGTGAGATCCATTATATAGTAATGGAATATATCGAAGGCCGTAACCTGAAGGAAATTATTAAGGAGCATGGTAAGCTGCCTGTAGACCAGGCGGTGGATATAGCAAGGCAAATTTGTGAAGGCTTAAACGATGCTCATGAAAATGGTATTGTGCACCGGGATGTGAAGCCGCATAATATCCTGGTTACGGATAATGGACGAGTAAAAGTTACCGACTTTGGCATAGCACAGATAGTGAGCTCGGTAACTATAACTAATTCTTCAACGATAGTGGGGTCAGTTCATTACTTTTCACCCGAGCAGGCCAAGGGTGAAACAACAGGGGTCAAATCTGACATTTATTCTGTTGGGGTGGTCCTTTATGAAATGTTGACAGGTAAGGTTCCTTTTGAAGGCGAGACCCCTATAGCGATTGCCCTAAAACACATAAAATCTGACCCGGTGCCTCCCAGGAGCTTGAACCCCGCTGTTTTACCTGACCTGGAGCGGATAATTCTAAAGGCTATGCACAAAGACACTACCATGCGTTATCTTAATGCAGGTGATATGGCCAGGGATCTCAGGAGGATTAGCAGTGGAGATGTTAGTGCAGAGACAAGGGTGATGGATGCCGATGAGTTTGCCACTAGGGTCATGAATGGACCGGTTGTTATCACAGGGGATAAGAAGGAAGACGAATCCAAGAGCTTTCGCAGGAAAAGGAAGAGAAAGCTGCGTCCTGCCGTTATCATACTGGTCGTGGCCCTTCTCGGGTTATTGACGGGCATAGGGTATATCTGGATAAATGATTATATTAATGTACCTGAAGTAACGGTACCTGATGTAGAAAACATTCCCTGGGAAGAGGCGGAGCAAGAACTAAATGCCAGCAATCTGAAACCTGCTACCAGTTTAGAATTTGATTCTGAAGTGGAGTCGGGGTATATTATTAGTCAAGACCCTCCGTCAGGTACTAAAGTTAAAGAAAATACCATAGTGAAATTGGTTGTTAGTAAAGGCGCCAAGTATATAACGGTGCCCAATGTGGCCCGCAAAGAAAAAACGGCAGCCGAAATTGAGGTGACCAATGCCGGTTTTAAAGTAAGCTTTTCAGATGAATTTGATGATGAGGTGGAAGAAGGAACAGTTATTGCACAAACTCCTGCAGGAGATACTGAAGCAAAACAGGGCAGTACTGTTAAACTTGTGATCAGTAAAGGGCCTGAACCGGAGCCTGTTCAAGTTCCTGATATTGTCGGTATTTCTCTGTCAGATGCCAGGGCTAAGCTTGATGAGGCCGAGTTAACGCTGGATCCTGATAGTTCCCAAGAAGAAAGCAGGGAATATATTTCTGGATATGTTGTCAGACAGGAACCGGCACCCGGGACAGAAGTCCAGAAAGGCGATAAGGTCAAGATAGTATTAAGTACGGGACCTGGACCTGAGGAAAAGACGGCTCGGGTAGATGTAATCATGCCCGCTGACGGGTTAACTCACCAATTGAAGATAGTTGTTCTAGATGTGGCAGGTGAACGGGTGGCTTACGGGCCAGCAGAACACAACTCCGGGGAACCGGTTTCCAAACTTGTGACTTATTACGAGAGAGGTGCCATCAGGGTATTTGTTGATGACTTCCAAGTTCCGTACGAGGAACGTCCGGTGAATTAAAAGGAGGAGTTTATGCTGCAAGGCACTGTAATCAGGGCGTATAGTGGGTTTTACTATGTTGAAATTGATAAAGAAGTTTGGGAATGCCGGTTAAGGGGAAAGTTCAGGCTGTTAAAGCAAAACGTGCTTCCCGGAGACCGTGTTAAGGTCCAGGACGGGGGCGGGAAAACCGGGGTTATTGAAGAGATTTTGCCCAGGGTCACTGTCTTGGAACGGCCTCAGGTTGCTAATGTAGACCAGGTGTTGATAGTATTTGCTTGTGCCTCTCCTGACCCCCAGACTGATTTGACAGATCGCATGCTTGTTCATGCTGAAGCTGCCGGACTCCTACCTATAATATGCTTTAACAAAACTGATTTAGTTGGTCCGAAGATTATTAATTCACTTAAAAGTATATATGATAATATCGGGTACAAGGTATTGTTCACCAGTACAATAACCGGAGAGGGGATTGGGGAGTTAAGGAATTGCCTAAAAGGCCGGCTAACCGTTTTTGCCGGGCCGTCAGGGGCCGGGAAGTCTTCATTATTAAACGCGGTTTACCCCGGCTTTGAACTAAAAACCGGTCAGGTAAGCAAGAAAATCGGCCGCGGGCGGCATACAACGCGCTATGCCGAGCTGCTGGAACTGGAACCGGATTCACTGGTTGTGGATACTCCCGGGTTCAGCAATTTATATATGCCTGAAATGGATAACAAAAATCTGGGAGAAATGTTTCCGGAATTCATGTTATATGCAGAAAAGTGCCGGTTTAACGGGTGTTTACATAAGGCTGAGCCTGACTGTGCCGTAAAAGAGGCTTTACATCAAGGCAAAATAAGTCCTGAAAGATATAAACATTACGTGGTTTTTCTGGAGGAGTTGGAATCCAGGGAGAAAAAATATTAAGATAGAACATATAATGGAGAGGAGATTGGGGGTAATGGTGATTCTGGCACCTTCAATATTATCTGCTGATTTTGCTTGTCTTGCCGACCAGGTTAAGCTAGTGGAAGAAGCAGGTGTTGAATATTTACATATTGATGTGATGGACGGGCATTTTGTGCCAAATATAACTATCGGTCCATTGGTGGTTGAAGCTTTGAGACCAAAAAGCAGATTGGTGTTTGATGTTCATTTGATGATTGAGGAGCCTGACCGGTATATCGAACAGTTTGTCAAAGCCGGGGCGGACCTGATCAGTGTGCATGCAGAAGCCTGTCCCCACCTGCATCGGTCGATACAGAACATTAAATCACATGGTATCAGGGCAGCCGTGGCTCTGAATCCAGCCACACCCCTGCAAGTGATAGAATATGTGCTGGAAGAACTGGACATGGTCCTCTTAATGACTGTAAACCCGGGATTTGGCGGGCAGAAATTCATCCCTGGGGTGCTTCCTAAAATATCGGCTTTGCGTGACCGGATAAACAGCCTTGCTGTGAATACGGAAATTCAGGTTGACGGCGGTGTTGTCCCGGGGAATGCTGGGGAAATAGTAAAGGCCGGTGCAAATGTCCTGGTTGCTGGTTCAGCGATTTTTGGTGCCGGTGATATTGCCGGAGCGGTCAGGGAACTGCGGATGGCTGCCGGGGGAAGGGAATTTATCCATGAAAAAAATGGGACTGGTCTATGACTCTATTTACCTGAAACATGATACAGGCTCACACCCGGAAAATTTCCTCAGGTTGGAGCATATCCTGCAAGGATTGGATTATTATGGAATCAGAGACAGAATGGTTAAAATCGTGCCTCAAAAGGCATCTGTGGAACAGGTGGCCCTGTTCCACGGACCTGCATATATAGAGAAAGTGGCCCGTCTAGCCCTTGAAGGCGGCGGAGACCTGGATGCTGATACGGTCGTTTCGTCTCAATCATATGAGGCGGCATTGATGGCTGCCGGAGGAGTAATTACTGCTGTTGACAGCGTTATCCAGGGGGCAGTTGATTCGGTCTTTGCCTTAGTACGCCCTCCGGGACATCATGCAAGAGCAAACAAGGGTATGGGTTTCTGTTTATTTAATAATGTTGTAATAGGGGCCAAGCATGCTATGAAAGTACATGGAATAGAACGGATTCTTATTGTAGACTGGGATGTACATCATGGCAATGGCACAGCTGAGGCCTTTTACGACAACCCTAGCGTACTTTACTTTTCTACCCACCAGAATGGGATATTTCCCAATACCGGCTGGGCTTCGGAAACGGGGTCCGGAGCAGGGGATGGGTATACTATAAACGTTCCCCTTTACAGTTGGAGTGGTGACAGCAGTCAGTATATTGCTTTTACCCAGATTTTGAAGCCGATTGCACAGTTTAAACCGCAGCTTATAATGGTTTCGGCAGGTTTTGATGCCCATCATGCCGATCCCCTAGCGGGTTTGGAAATGACCTGCAGAGGATTTGTTCAGATGGCTGAAATAGTCAAGCGAATAGCAGATGTGGAGTGTGGTGGTAAAATTGTACTTGCCCTAGAAGGAGGCTACAATCTGGAGGTACTAGGTCATGCGGTTTCATCTGTGGTTAATGTTTTTGGTGAATATGGGGTAGAGGTCACAGAACCGGGGGATACGAAACTTCGTTTTGAAAAACCTATGATGAGAATACCTATAGATGAGGCGATAAAAATGCAAAGGAAGTATTGGAAACTGTAAATTTTGTGTACTTATCGTATTATATTAATTATATTGAATATAATATTGGAAAGAAGTATAATATAAACAGATAAAGTGGTGTCTAAAGGAGGGTTGCCATATGGTAGCCTATAAGGGATGTATTTGCACAAAGGAATTTGATGAGGCGGTTAAAAAGGTAGGTCAGCGGGACTATACCGAAATAGGCAAAATTTTACGGGATGAAACGGAACGCGGCATGCGGGATCTAAAATATGCAGTTTCCAAAAAGAAAGGCCGTTCCAACGTTAAATGAAGTTGCTGGTTATAGTTGCCGGACCAAATGGTTCCGGCAAATCTACTTTAATTAGCGAAGTTTGCAGTTCGCCTCATTTTCCCAAATATTTTTTTTCTCCGGATGAATTAATAAAAAATGATGAATATTGTAAAATACGCGATTTAACTGAACGTTATTTAGCAGCAATGCAGGATGCAGATAAACTGAGGCATGAAATTGTTCAGATTGGTCTGCCTCTGGCTTTTGAAACGGTATTTTCCACAAACAGCAAATTGGAGTTTGTTCAGTATGCTAAAAAATGCGGCTATTTTATAGAGCTTATTTATATCACCACAAATAATCCATCGATAAATGTCAGTCGTGTTGCCCAGCGGGTTGCAACTGGAGGGCATAGTGTTCCTGAGGACAAAATCATTCAGC
This sequence comes from Phosphitispora sp. TUW77, assembly GCF_048453025.1. Taxonomy (GTDB): domain Bacteria; phylum Bacillota; class Thermincolia; order Thermincolales; family UBA2595; genus Phosphitispora. The sequence continues at coordinate 2,031,186 of NZ_CP156677.1, read as the reverse complement.
GTTACATTAGGAGCATGAAGCTTTTGCCTGAGGCAGTGAAAATTGCGGATGCTGTTAAGGTATATGATAACTCTGAGGAATCCCCGCTTATTGTGTTTTTCAAAAGACCGTCTGCTGAAATTGCTCTCTTAAATAAAGAGAAAAGACATGAATGGGTACAGCATTTCCTTATTGGGCCTTTGCTCGCAAGCGGCTTTGTTAAAGAGCCATTAAAAGACTTAGGGCTGAAGGAAACTGAACGATATATGGCTGAAAATCTCTATAGGGACAGAAAGGTATATGTTCTTAAATATTATGCAAAGAGCCTAAAAAGAAAAAGTGACTGAAAACATTACTATTTAGTATTTCTATTGACACTTCTTAGAAAACTGAATATAATTGTTTTAATGACAAATACATAATAACCTTCAGGGATAGGTGAAATTCCTTACCGGCGGTGAATCTTAATTAGATAGCCCGCGAGCCCTATTGGGTTGACCTGGTGTGATTCCGGGGCCGACAGTTAAAGTCTGGATGGGAGAAGGACTGCATTTGCAGGATTATTTATTATTTTAATTATTTTATTGTTGTGCTGTTTATTAACCCTGAAGTATTTTTTCAGGGTTTTTTATATTAAGAATTAATATATAAATATTGATATGAAAGGACGAAACAGATATGCATGAGCAGCATATGCGCCTAGCATTACAGCTTGCGGAAAAGGCTGTCGGGAGAACCAGCCCGAACCCTCTTGTAGGAGCAGTAATTGTTAAGGATGGACAGATTGTTGGGCAGGGTTATCACAAAAAATCAGGAACCCCTCATGCTGAAATTCATGCATTACGCCAGGCGGGTGAAGATGCCCGGGGGGCAGTACTGTATGTTACTTTGGAACCTTGTTCACATTTTGGCAGGACACCTCCATGCAGTGAAGCTGTTATTAATGCCGGGATTAGTGAAGTATATGTAGCCATGCAAGATCCTAACCCGTTAGTGGCGGGGCGCGGTATAAAGCTACTGGTAAATGCCGGCATCAGGGTCCATGTTGGTTTACTGGAACAGGAAGCCAAAAGGATTAATGAGATTTTTATTAAATATATTACTACTAGAAAGCCGTTTATATTATTAAAGACGGCAATGACTCTTGACGGCAGGATAGCAACCCGGACCGGTCATTCTAAATGGGTGACGGCAGAACCGGCGCGTGAAATGGTACACCGGCTGAGGAACCAATATGATGCCATCCTGGTTGGGGTCAATACGGTGATTGCTGATAATCCTGCACTTACCTGCCGGCTTGCCGAAGGGGGATGTGATCCGGTAAGGATTATCCTGGACAGCAGAGCCAGGACACCGGTCGATTCCAAGATATTTGTTCAGGACTCGGATGTCCCAACTTTTGTGGTTGTAACCGATAAGGCACCTATTGCCGCGATAAAGTCATTGACTGCAGCAGGAGCCAAGCTGATAAGGACCGCATCAGATATGTATGGGCGGGTGGACTTGCATGACCTGGTTAGTAAACTTGGAGAGATGGAGATTACCGGGTTGTTAGTAGAGGGAGGAGCTGAAGTGGCTGCTTCATTTTTAGAAGCTTGTCTGGTGGACAAGATATTAACTTTTATTGCTCCCAAAATAGTTGGCGGGAATCAGGCACCGGGACCTGTAGGCGGGGCAGGAATTGAAACTATGGACCGGGCTATACAATTGAAACGCGTTAACTCGGGATGCATTGGGGCGGATTTTTTTGTTGAAGGATATCTGGAATATATCCGGTAAGAACAATAAAGTTTAAAAAGATAACTTCCTGTAAAAGAGGTGAAAACGATGTTTACCGGTATAATTGAAGAAATGGGAATATTAAAAAAAATTCAGCGTGGTGCCGACTCAGCCAGGTTGACACTTGAAGCATCTGAAGTTCTTAAGGATGTTAGGTTGGGAGACAGTATTGCTGTTAATGGGATTTGCCTGACGGTGGTTGATTTTAATGAACGTTTTTTCGATGCCGACGTAATGGCTGAGACCCTGCGTAAGACTAATCTGGAGGATTTAAAACCAGGAGACCGGGTTAACCTGGAACGTGCCCTTAAGGTTGGGGGCCGGCTTGGCGGACATATAGTCAGCGGACATATTGACGGAGTGGGTATTATTACCCGCCAGCACAAAGAAGATATCGCGGTAATAACAAGCATCAGGGCCCCGGCAGAGGTGATTAAATATGTTGTCAAAAAAGGCTCGGTTGCTATTGATGGTATTAGTTTAACAGTGGTTGACTGTACAAACGATAGTTTTCAGGTTTCACTAATTCCACATACTGCATCACTAACAACTCTGGGTTACAAAAAAACCGGCGACAGGGTCAATTTGGAAGCAGATATTATTGGAAAATATGTCGAAAGACTTGTAGGATTTAATACTGACGAAGCTGGATCACGTGCAGTCAGCAGTCAGAGTAAACTTACCATGGATTACCTAGCTGAAAAGGGGTTTCTATAAAGAAAGGAGAATAAAGATGAAGTTTAATACAATTGAAGAAGCACTTATTGATTTTAAACAGGGCAAGATGATTATAGTTGTAGACGATGAGGACAGAGAAAATGAAGGGGATCTCTTGATGGCGGCGGAGAAAGTAACTCCTGAAGCAATTAATTTTATGGCAACACATGGGAGGGGACTGATTTGCACTCCTATGACGGCTGAACGGTGTGATGAACTGAAACTATCCGCTATGGTAACGAACAATACCGATTCCCACGAAACAGCTTTTACGGTTTCTGTAGATGCAAAAGGAAAAACGACAACCGGCATTTCAGCCCATGAACGGGCTATAACCATTAAAGTACTGATGGATCCTGCGACCAAGCCGGATGACCTTTCCAGACCGGGACATGTTTTCCCATTAAGGGCTAAAAGCGGCGGTGTGCTCAGACGGGCAGGCCATACTGAAGCGGCTGTAGACCTTGCTAGGATGGCAGGGATGTATCCGGCAGGTGTAATTTGTGAAATTATGAAAGATGATGGCACCATGGCACGGGTTCCTGAATTAATGGAATTTGCCGCCAAGCATGACATGAAAATTATTACTATCGCCAACTTGATAAACTATCGCCGGCGCACAGAGAAACTGGTAGAGCAGGTTGGGGAGGCTAAGCTGCCAACCAGATATGGAGAATTTTCTGTAGTTGCTTTTAAAAGTTTTCTTGACGGCAAAGAACACCTAGCACTTGTTAAGGGGGATGTAAGAACAGACGAGCCGATACTTGTCAGGGTACATTCAGAATGCCTGACTGGAGATGTTTTTGGATCAGCAAGGTGTGACTGTGGGGACCAATTGGCACAGGCGATGAGACAAATTGAACAAGTAGGACGTGGGGTACTGCTTTATATGCGTCAGGAAGGCCGGGGCATTGGGTTAGCTAATAAAATCAAGGCATATCACCTTCAGGATATGGGCAAAGATACGGTTGAAGCTAATGAACTGCTTGGTTTTCCGGCAGATTTGAGAGATTACGGGATTGGAGCACAGATACTGGCTGAACTTGGAATTAAAAAGATAAAGCTCCTGACCAACAATCCCAGGAAGATAGCCGGTATTGAGGGGTATGGCCTGGAGGTGGTTGAACGGGTTTCCATAGAGATAACACCATGTACGTGTAATGAATATTATCTGAGTACCAAGAAGGAAAAACTGGGACATATGCTTTCATTAAAGAAATGTAATTAAATAATCATGACTGATATCGGGAGGTAATAAAGGTGCACAAAATTTTTGAAGGAAAATTATTAGCTAAAGACTATAAGTTTGGTTTGGTTGTTGGCAGGTTTAATGAATTTATTACGAATAAGCTTCTCGGGGGTGCTCTTGACGCATTAAACAGACATGGCGCCCAAGAAGCAAATATTGAAACAGCATGGGTTCCTGGGGCATTTGAAATTCCTTTTGTAGCTCAGGCTATGGCCAGATCCGGCAAGTATGATGTTGTCATCTGTCTGGGAGCGGTTATCCGGGGAGGAACACCGCATTTTGAATATGTATGTTCAGAGGTGTCTAAGGGGATAGCCAAGGTTGCCCTGGATACAGGAGTGCCTACAATATTTGGAATTATTACGGCAGATACAATCGAACAGGCTATTGAGCGTGCGGGTACAAAAGCAGGTAACAAGGGCTGGGATGCTGCTATTACCGGCATAGAAATGGCCAGTTTGATGAGCAATATATTGAGCAGCACCAATTGAAAATAGTAAAGAGTTATTATTTACTCTTGTAAACCTTCAAGTTATGGGGCCCGGGGAAACAATTGTTTATCCCGGGTCATGTTTCGTGGTTTATGAACCGGGAGATATTGGGCTTATAGGTACTTCGGAAGGATTAGGCCCAAAGGGATTGGAAGCCGGCAGAAAAGGGTGGGGAAATCTTGTGAACCCTTGGGGTTAAAGCATTTACAGCCAGGAAAAACATGATAAAATTTTTATTGACAAACCACATAAATGTGCTAAAATTGAATTTGACTGGAATTTAGATTAAAATTTTAAAATGATTTGTGGGGTGTTAAATTCCAAAAACAAACCAATAAAAGGGGGCAAAGATTGAAGATGACATTAAACGCTTTGGGAAGGCATGTTTTGGCTGAAATTTATGGATGCAACTTTAGTGTACTTAATGATGTCAGCAAAGTTGAGGAAATTATGGTCAATGCAGCATTAGAAGCTGGTGCTGAGGTTCGTGAGGTAGTATTCCATAAGTTTAGCCCCCAGGGTGTTAGTGGAGTAGTAGTTATTTCCGAATCACATCTGGCAATTCATACATGGCCTGAGCTTGGTTATGCCGCAGTTGATGTGTTTACCTGTGGAGATAAGGTGAACCCATGGGATGCGTGCAATTTCCTGGCAATTAATTTTGGGGCGGAATCAGTAGATGCTAAAGAAACACAACGCGGAATTCTATACAATACTCCCGAAAAAGAGGCCGTAAATCTTTAGGAGGGATATTTATTTGTACTGAGACGTATGTCAAAGGCTAGCGGGAACCTTACTTTTGCCGGTGATAGGTAAAGAGTAGGGTTTTCGCTTTTTTATATATGCAAGCAGGTGAAAATGTGCGCTGGCATCGTTGCACGTCTGTCTGTGATTTGGAAGATTTATGGCCAATTACAGTTTTTTGTCTTTTTAAAGAGGAATTATTCTGACAATGTAGAATAATTTTAAGATGTGAATTTCGAATAAGCGAGGGATTAGGGATGAGTAAGATGAACATTACACAGATAATGAATAAAAATAAAGAATTCCTTCGGGAGCTTAGAGAAGAAAGTGGACAAGATCCTGGACAGTGTTTTCAGTGTATGAAGTGTACGGGCGGGTGTCCCTTTCAGTTTACCATGGATTATCCTCCCAGCCAGATTATGAGGATGCTTCAGGACGGCATGGTTGATGATGTGCTGAGAAGTTTTACGGTCCAAACATGTGCTACCTGTGCCACTTGTACAACCCGCTGCCCACGGGACATTGATATAGCAAAATTAATGGATACACTCAGAGTTATTGCGTATCATAGAGGAATTATCGGCAAGGGCAAGAACATGCATGTATTTCATTCAACTTTTATGAACTCTGTGAAGAGTCATGGAAGGTTATATGAAGTAGGTCTGGCTCTTGGGCTTAACCTGGGAACAGGCAACCTGATGCAGGATACCGAACTTGGATTACCAATGTTCCTGAGGGGCAAGCTTTCCATTCTGCCGCATGATATAAAAGGCAGAAATGAAATAAAGAAACTTTATGATTACGCCAAAAAGATCGGAGAGTGATTTTAGGTGAAAATAGCTTATTATCCGGGCTGTGGCCTGCATGGTTCATCAAAGGAACTGGATATATCTGTTAAAGCAATTAGCGGTCCACTAGGGATTGATATTGTTGAAGTACCTGATTGGAATTGCTGTGGCGGGTCATCAGCCCACAGTACCAGCCATTTTCTTTCATTTGCACTTCCTGCCAGAAATGTAATTAATGCTGAAACCACAGGGTGTCAAGAATTTACTGCACCATGTCCGGCTTGTTATGTGAGGCATTTTTTGGCTCAACGGGACATCAATGAAAACCCTGAAATGAAACAGCACCTGGAAAATGCATTAGGGAAGCAAGTCCCTGAGAGTAAAATGAAAATGAAAAATGTAATTGAACTTTTTATGGATAAGATTGATTCTTCGGTAGTAAAAAAACCTCTTAAAGGGTTAAAAATAGTTAACTACTATGGATGTGCACTGGTAAAACCCCCAAAAACGTTTGGCTTCTTTGATGACCCTGAAAATCCCCAATCCATGGACAAAATGATGGAAACCCTTGGCGCTGAAGTAATTCAGTGGCCATATAAGACGGAATGCTGTGGAGCCTCATTATGTTTTACTAATCAGGATGCTACCTGGAAAGCCAGCAGGGATATCCTTCAAATGGCTAAAGATTGCGGAGCTCAGGCAGTAGTTGCAGCATGCACAATGTGCCAGATGAACCTGGATATGCGCCAATCACAGATTAATAAGAAGTATAAGACAAATTTTAACATCCCGGCAATGTTTTTTACCCAACTAATCGGCTTGGCAATGGGAATTCCTGCCAAAAAGCTGGCTCTTGATAAACTATATGTTGACCCTAAACCCTTGCTGAAGTCGCTTGACCTTATCTAAACCATTTTTATGGAATGCCTGTTGCCGAAAAGGGAATATCCAATGGAAGGGAATGTCCCATAAGTGGGGCTTGTTGACAAATTCCCAATAATTTTAACTTATTGAAAGGTGTTTTAAGGAACCGTGTAGAATTATTAATTCTACCGGTTTTTTGATGGGAGTGAGCAATATGATGGATAAAAATCAACCCAGCCAAAGCAAATATATGTATGTCAACTTGGAGGAACTGGTTCCCAAAGACCATCTCCTCCGAGAAGTAATAGATAAGATTGATTTTAGTTTCATCTATGACAAGGTTGAGAATATGTATTCACACAGGGGACGCCGTTCTGTTGATCCGGTTAAACTAATCAAGATGTTACTGATAGGATATTTTTTCGGAATTCCGTCCGAACGGCAATTAGAAGAACAAGTGAGAGTGAATCTGGCCTACCGTTGGTTTTTAAATATTGACCTGGATGAACCTGTCCCGGACCATTCAACAATTTCGCAAAATAGAAGAAGGCGGTTTAAGGGAACTAATGTGTTTCAGGAAATATTTGATGAGATAATCAAACTTTGCATTGCTGAAGGAATTGTCACTGGTGAAATCATAGTTACAGATTCCACTCATATAAAAGCCAATGCTTCTAATAAGCGAAAGGAAGTAGTCACGGTAGAATGCACTCCATCTGAATACTTGGGTATACTAGAAAAAGAAGCCGAAGCTCTTCAGGAAAAAATAAATAAGGAAAAAGGCTATAAAGGCAAGAAACGAGGAAAAGAACCAAATACTGCCCCGAAAACAAAACAAATCGTTAGGAGTAAAACAGACCCGGAAAGTGGCTATCTGAACCGGCCTGAAAAACCAAAGGGCTTCCACTACTTAGACCATATGAGTATAGATGCTAAACACGGCATAATTACGGATGTTTATGTAACTCCCGGCAATGTTGACGACAGTGAACCTTACATAGACCGGCTAAAATCACAGCAAGAACGGCTTGGCTTAAACATTCGGAAAGTTGGTGCAGATAAAGGTTACGACTATATGAATGTTCATTATGGATTAGACAAATTGGGAATTGAAGGGTATATTCCTGGTTTTGCAAGGCTCAGTAAGACAGAGAGTTTTACTATAGATAAGTTTGCGTATAATAGAAATAAAGATGTTTATATATGCCCAGAAGGCAAATTTCTCTATCTATCTCATATTAAGCAAAAAAAGACTAAAGTATATGCCGCTAGGACCAGAGAATGTAAAGCATGTCTACTAAAAGAACAATGTTTGTCTAAAAGTGATAGGCGAAAAAGTGTAACACGCCCCTTCCATCAAGATTATGCAGATAAGACCCATACAAGGCAAGGATCGGTTGAATATACGCGGATTCGAAAGCTTAGGCGAATGTGGTGCGAAGGAACAAATGGTATTTTAAAAGAAAACCACAATCTTTCAAAAGCAAGAAGAAGAGGCATCGCCAATGTTTTGGAACAATGCCTCTTATCGGCGTTAGTTATAAACATAAAAAGATATATAAAGGCAATAAAACAGCGGGAATTACGTAAGAAACACACATGCATTTCAAATAAAATACGAACTATAATGAGAAAATGGCTAGGGAAATTAGTTCCTAGCCATTTTTGTCAACAAGCCCCATAATTGGGATGTTCCCTTTTTGATGGGCGAGAATCTGGTGAGTTATTGCACCGGTTTTCCGCACGGTTAAAGTTGAGTGGGATTACTATGTATGGCACATAATATTTCAAAATGATGTTATCAGGCAACGAAAAACCTGATTCTGGTGCGGAAGCAAAGTAATATAAATCTTCCTGCAAAAATGCAGGAAAAAAGATGTTATTTGTCAAAATATCTACCATTAGCCCTACAAACAGAAAGGGGAAAGAGGCCGTGTTTTCATTACGCATTGACGATGTAAAAAGTGGTATGACTCTGGCCCAACCGGTTTTTAACATGAACGGCACCAAGTTGCTGGGCGAGGATTCTGTACTGACCGAAAAGATGATTCAGAGGCTCAGAAATGCGGGAGCTAAACGCATTTGGGTGACTGATGACAGTTTTTCTTTTCTTCAGGGATTTGCACCACAGTTAATTGTTGGAGAAGCAGTTAAAGAACTGAATAAAGCAAAATCACAAATTCTCAAAGGAAAAACTTTTGATATTAAGGTTATTAATGAAGTGGCTCATGAACTGGTGGAGCAGATTATTATTAATGAAGTGCCTTTTGCAGAAATGGTTAGGATGAAATCTACTGATACAGACGTTTTTGAACACATGGTAGATGTCGGCCTGCTTTCAATTATCACCGCCAAGTCCTTGGGTATGGACAAGCTTGACATGCGCTTTCTTTGCTTTGCTGCACTGCTCCATGATGTTGGCAAGCTTTTTATACCTGGAGAAATTCTTGAGAAGCCGAAAAAGCTTAATGATACCGAGATGCGTATGATTAAAAAGCACCCCCTAATAAGTTTTGATATATTAAGCGGCATTGATGGCATAAATAAGCATGCCCTGGTAGTGGCTCTGCAGCACCATGAGCGTCTTGACGGCAGTGGCTATCCAAATGGACTAAAGGGCAGCCAGATACAATTATATAGCAGAATTGTGGCTATTGCTGACATATATACAGCGCTGATCAGAGAAAAGGTTTACCGGCCTAAGCTTCCAGTTTACGAAGCGGGTGAGATTTTGTGGTCACAAGCAGATATCGGGCTTGACCGAGGACTTACATCAAACTTCCTGAGGAATGTTGTTGCTTTTCCGTTGCGAAGTATGGTCAAATTGAATAATGGCCTTGTAGGGAAAGTGGTTTATCAGAATAGTGATTTTCCCACCAGGCCGATAGTATCAGTTGATGGAGAGATGATTGATTTGGCTGAGACCCCTACGGTTTTTGTAGCTGAAGTAGTTGCTTATGAACATGATTAAATTTATTTACTCGAATATTCTGACCTTTTTTTGTGAAATCTTAATTTAAGGGGAGGATTTGTTTTAAGGGTAACGAATATATAGAAGGTTAGACTTTATGCAACGATTTTAGCATAAGGGGGAATATCCATGGCAGCCGAATTCCTGGTGCCTATTTTGGATGATTTAAAATCTGTAAATGAAAAAGTGGCTATAGCCTTTAAGATAAAATCCGGGAATTTGACTAATTTTGCGCATGTTGAAACAGAGTCTGTGCAGAACTATTTGCATCCGGCCCTGGTTTTGTTTTCCGGCAGGCTTTTGGGCTACACCGGATCAAAGTTGGTTAGTCTTGCTGCGGTAACCCAATTAATTTACTTGGCTTCATACGTCCAGTTCCAGATTCCCGACAACTGTGTCAGGAACTTTGTGGAAGAAGATCCCAGGGATGGAGCTCAGTTGCCGGTGCTGGTCGGAGATTACCTTTATGGCCGATTTTTTGTAGAGCTTTGTGACGGGGGAATTCTGCAATTCCTGGATCCTCTGGCTTCAATTATAGCAGATATGAATATTGGAGCATTACAAAGAAGAAAGCATTGGGGATTTCAAACAACTGATGTTGCGTTGGACTTATTTGTCATTGAAAAAGAAAGTGCAATTTTGACTGAAGGGGCGGCAAAGATGGCTGGCATTCTTGCCGAGGTCTCAAATGAAGTAATAATTAGCCTTGCGGAGATAGGTTTTAACCTGGGAATGGGCTATGGTATTTTGGAAAGAAACCTGAATCCTGAACTGGCGGTACCATACTTTGAAACTGTAAGTGAAATGCTGCAGGAATTTCCAGCGGGAGAAGCCCGGGATGGACTGGAATGTCTGGTTAATCAATTAAAGAACGGCGTGCTCGCGATTCCGCTGCGGAAGATGGGTCAGTGTGAAAAACTAAAAAACATACCTAATAGGCTTTCCAATGATAAACAAAATCAAATATATTTAGGATAATACTATAGAAAAGCCTTTTCGTTATTTACAATGCAGCAGCAGCCAAGGAATAGTTACACGAGAGGTGGTTATAATTGAATATGGCGTTTGCACGTGTTCGTAATTTTGCTGAAATGATAAAATTTGAACATACAGTGTTTGCCCTGCCATTTGCTTATATGGGGGCTTTTTTGGCAAAACGTGATTTCCCTACAGGGCACGAATTAATTTGGATAACTCTGGCCATGGTAGGCGCCAGGACAGCTGCCATGGCTTTAAACCGTCTGATTGATCGTCATATAGATGCGAGGAACCCCCGGACTGCTGATAGGCATCTTCCCAGGGGCATTCTCTCGGTTGCTGAGGTATGGGTTTATGTAGTGTTGTCTTGGGGGCTGTTACTGGTTTCAGCATGGCAGCTTAATCCACATAACTTAGAGGTTCCTCTTACGGTCAAATTAATGCCCATAGCTGTCTTTGTCTTAACTCTGTATTCCTATACAAAACGGTTTACTTGGATGTGCCATCTTATTTTGGGGTTGTCACTCGGTCTTGCTCCCGTAGGGAGTTGGGTTGGGGTTACGGGCGGAGTGCAACTTCCTGCAATTATTCTTGGATTTGTGGTAATTGCTTGGGTAGCGGGATTCGATATAATTTATGCATGTCAGGACTACGAATTTGACCGAAAGGAAGGAATTCATTCGATTCCTGCAGTTTTTGGGCTTGGCAAGGCTTTAGTGTTTTCTGGGTTATTACATGTTTTGACTGTATTATTCCTAATATTGGACGGAATACTTCTGGGTATGGGTTATTTCTACTGGATTGGGGTAATCTTGGCGGCAGGCATACTGATATATGAGCACTCAATGGTTACTCCAACAGATTTATCTAAACTTGATGCCGCTTTTTTTAATATGAACGGTATACTTAGTCTAATGCTGTTCGTTTTTACTCTTGCCGATATTGTACTTGGAATCAGAATATCACTCTAGTGCATTAAGGTTGATGAAACCAAATTTCGGTGGAGTATAGATTAGAGGGCCTGTTAGCGAAGCTGGAGGGATATGTGCTTGGGTTCATATATAGTAGGTATTACCGGAGCGAGTGGCGCTATATATGCGCGGAATATGCTTAGGGCATTACTTAGTTTAAAACATGAGGTAAGCCTGACAATAACTGACCCCGGTTTTAGGGTGCTCCGGGAAGAACTTTCCTGGGAACTTCCTCAGCCAAGAGCTGCGGATATGGTTAATGCAATTAAGTTTTATTTAGGTTGGGAAGAGGATAAGGATATCCCGCTGAGGTATTTTGATCATAGGGATATTGGGGCTGAGATTGCCAGTGGGTCGGCAAGAAATGATGGTATGATAGTAATTCCGTGTACCGTCTCTACCCTCTCCGGGATTGCATGCGGCGCCTCGGAAAACCTGGTGGAGAGGGCTGCTGACATTATGCTGAAGGAGAAACGGCAATTGGTGTTGGTGCCCAGAGAAACCCCATTAAACCAGATACATCTCAAAAATATGCTGGAACTTGCCTCAATGGGTGCCCATATAGTGCCGGCAGCTCCTGCATTTTATCATAAACCTGAAACGATCGAAGACCTGGTTAACTTTGTTGTTGGCAGGGTCCTAGATTTACTTAAGATAGAGCACAACCTTTTTAAAAGGTGGCAGGGCTCTTAACCTAAGGGGGATCGAATATGGAACTGTGTGTTGCAAGCGATCTGCTGTGTAATAGCAAATTGTTGGATATTGTTGAAAAAGTTAATAATGGTGAAAGGCTTAATTTTGATGACGGTATCAGGTTGATGACATCAAATGAACTCTTGGTAATAGGGTATATGGCAGATATGGTGAGAAAAAGGAAAAATGGGGATTATGCGTACTTCATTGTAAATCGCCACATAAACCACACTAATGTCTGTGATAACCTTTGTAATCTTTGTGCTTTTGGGAAAAAGCCTGATGACCCCGCAGCATATACCATGACTCTTGAAGAGATAGAGGCAAAGGCATCTGCAGTAAGGGGCCAGGACATTTCTGAACTGCACATTGTAGGCGGGCTTAATCCTGAACTTAAGCTGAGTTACTTTGAAGAAATGTTGCGCCGGGTTAGGAGGGTATTGCCCGGAACAATTATCCAGGCTTTTACTGCTGTGGAGATCGATTATTTTGCTAAAACTGAAAATATACCGATAGAGAAAGTAATTCGCCGTTTGATGGATGCAGGGCTGGACTCACTTCCCGGGGGAGGGGCAGAGATATTTTCCCAAAGGGTCAGGGAAAAAATATGTGAAAAAAAAATCAGTGGCGAAAGATGGCTGGAGGTACACGAAGCTGCCCATAAAGCGGGTATTCAAACCAATGCTACCATGCTATACGGACATATAGAAACTGCTGAGGAACGCATAGACCATTTGCTCAGGCTGCGTGAGTTGCAGGATAGGACTGGTGGCTTCCTGGCCTTTATACCACTGGCTTTTCACCAAAAAAACACCGCCTTGGAAGAGATGAACCTCAGCCGTACTACAGGATATGATGATCTTAAAGTGTTGGCGGTTGCCAGGCTTATGTTGGACAACTTTGATCATATCAAGGCTTATTGGATTATGATAGGACCTAAACTGGCTCAAGTCTCTCTTGCTTTTGGGGTAGATGACATAGACGGCACGGTTGTTGAGGAGCAGATTACTCACGCTGCGGGGGCTGATAGTGGACAGGCTCTTACCAAAAAAGAACTGGTGAGAATGATTAAGGCAGCGGGAAGGATTCCCGCTGAACGGGACACCCTCTATAAAATTCTTGAGGAGGGCTTTTAAGGTGAAAAAAATCCGGTTAGGTTATATTGATTATATAAATTGTTTGCCTGTCTATTATGCTATTGAACAGGGACAAGTTCCCGTTGCTGCGGAAATGGTTAAGGGACCGCCAACAAAGTTGAATAAAATGTTTATTAACGGCAAACTTGACATTACTCCAATTTCATCTATTGAATTTGCCAGGAACAGTGAGACGGCCGTAATTCTTCCAGAAATATCTATCAGTGCCGATGGGGCTGTTGAGAGTATTCTTCTTTTCAGCAAAGTCCCGGTAACCGAATTAGATGGGCTGAAGGTAAGTCTGCCGACATCGTCAGCAACTTCAGTGGTGTTGCTCAAAATACTGTTTGAACATTATTACCATGTGGAGGTTCAATATTCCTTAAAGGAACCGAATTTAAAAAAGATGCTGAGATACTCGGATGCTGCACTTCTTATTGGAGATGATGCCCTTTTGGCCAGAGAGGCGGTTGGAAAGCAGGGCGGCGAATCTTTATATATTACGGACCTGGGCTCAGCTTGGAAAGAATTTACTGGACACCGGATGATTTATGCTTTATGGGTGATCAACCGGAAGTTTATTGAAGCACATCCGGAAGAGGTAGAAAGCATTAGTAATGCATTTATCAAAGCCAAGGAATATGGTTTTGCCAATATTCCTGCTTTGATTGATAAGGCACATGAAAAGACCGGCCTGCCCCAAAATGTCTTAAAAGAGTATTTTGATACTATCAAGTATGGTTTTGGTGAGGAAGAGCAAAAGGCGTTGCTGACGTTTTACGATTATGCATATAAAAGCGGCTTGATTGAAGAACGTGTCAAGTTAAACATCTGGGGTGAAGAAATTGGATAAAATAGCAGAAATTTTGGCCAAGGCTGTTTCCGGCAACAGGCTGGATTTTGCAGAAGGTGTAGCTCTTCTTAAATCAGATGAAATAATCTTGCTTGGGTTGGCTGCTTCTTCTATTACTAAAAGGATTCATCCGGAGCCGGTAGTTACCTTTGTTATTGACAGAAACATCAATTATACCAATATATGTAATGTTAGGTGCAGGTTTTGCGCATTTTGCCGCTCTGCAGGGGAGACTGATGCGTATGTTTTGAGTTATGATGAAATCTATGATAAAATAAAGGAAACTCTGGCCTGTGGTGGCACACAAATACTTATGCAGGGCGGGCTTCACCCGGACCTGCCGTTTTCGTATTACCTGGACATGCTGCATGGTATTAAAGAAAGATTTGATATTGACATTCACTCATTTTCACCACCGGAGATAGTCCACTTTTCACAGATTACCGGACTCTCGGTTCGTGATGTGCTGGTCAAGCTGCGTGAGGCCGGGCTGGATTCAATCCCCGGCGGTGGAGCTGAGATTCTTGATAACAGGGTCAGAACATATATTAGTCCAGATAAAATTTCTTGGGAAGAATGGATGAATGTAATGACAACTGCCCATGAACTGGGCATGAAATCTACCGCTACGATGATGTTCGGCAGTGTGGAGACACTTGAGGAGCGTGTAATGCATATGGTCAGGGTCAGGGATGCCCAGGACCGTACTGGCGGGTTCAGGGCCTTTATCCCTTGGAGTTTTCAGCCTGGGAATACCCGGCTTGGCGGAGAAACGGCAACAGGTTTAGATTATCTGAAAACTCTGGCCGTATCCAGGCTCATGCTTGATAATGTGCCTAATATCCAGGCTTCATGGGTAACACAGGGGGCTAAAATGGCACAGGTTTCCTTAAACTTCGGGGCCAATGACTTTGGCGGCACCATGCTTGAAGAAAATGTTGTCAGAGCGGCCGGGGTCAGCAACCGGGTTCCCTTGGATGAGATCATTAAAAGTATCAGGGATGCAGGGTATACCCCAGCACAACGAAATACGAATTATAATATCTTAAAATGCTATTAATTACTAAAATGGAGGGATACTTATGACTTTCGGCTTTGCATATCTGGGCGTCAAAGAATTAATCCTGATTCTTGTTATTGTGCTGATAATTTTTGGACCCAAAAAATTGCCTGATATTGGACGATCCTTTGGGGAAATGTTATCCAATTTTCGAAGCAGTGCCAAGGATGAAACCGAAAAAGCAAAAGATCCTGATGATGTAAACACAGACAAAACGCAAAACTAAACGGGCCAGAGGTGATTTTAGCTTGACTGACAAACAGATGTCTATTTTAGATCATCTTGAGGCGCTAAGGCGGGTTGTTATAATAAGTTTTATTTCAATTATCCCCGGTGCTGTCGTAGGGTGGATGATACGCGAAAGAATACTGGCCTTCTTGGTATTGCCGGTTAAAAAACTGGAATATGACCTAGTATTTATTACTGCAACTGAGGCTTTAACAGCTTACATGAAGATTTCGCTTGTAGCAGGCCTGATTATTGCTTCACCGGTAATCGCATACCAGTTCTGGAAGTTTGTGCTTCCTGCTCTGCATGCCCATGAGAAACGATACCTGATTATATTTATGCCGGTTTCGGTATTGCTGTTTGTTGGTGGCATTGCATTTGCCTATTATTCCGTTTTTGTTTATGCGGTTGGTTTTCTTCTCAGTTTTGGCGGAGAAGGCTTGTCCCCCATGCTTTCTTTAAATAAATACCTTTCATTTACAATCTGGTTTTTATTGCCTTTCGGGGCTATGTTTGAACTGCCTCTTGTTATCATTATCCTGGCCAGACTGGGAATTGTCACTCCTGGGTTCCTGGCATCAAAGAGGAAATTTGCCTTACTGGCTATATTTGTCATTGCCGCCGTGGTCACTCCCACTACTGACATGATTACTCAGGGTATAATGGGTGGTGCCATGTATCTGTTATATGAGATAAGCATATGGCTTGCTTACCTTGTACGGCCTGGAAGGAAAAAGAAAATAGCCGTGCCTGAAACTGAAGTTGATAATTCGGAGGACTCTAAATGAAACGGTTCATAATTGGCACCGCCGGTCATGTTGATCATGGCAAGACCAGGTTAATAAAGGCACTGACAGGTAGAGAAACAGACCGTCTGAAAGAGGAAAAAGAACGCGGAATATCCATTGAATTGGGTTTTGCGCCTTTTAAGCTTCCCAGCGGGACCTTGGTTGGCGTTGTTGATGTTCCCGGACATGAAAGGTTTATAAAAAATATGCTGGCCGGGGTCGGCGGTATGGATATGGTGATTCTGGTAGTGGCTGCTGATGAAGGGATAATGCCTCAGACCAGGGAACACCTTGATATTATTGACCTGCTTCAGGTTCAAAAAGGTATTATTGTAATAACTAAAACAGACTTGGTTGATGAAGAGTGGCTGGACCTTGTTCAAGAGGAAGTAAGGGAACTGGTAAAGGAGACTGTATTGGACAATGCGCCTGTTGTGCCGGTATCATCCGTTACCGGAAAAGGCATCAGGCAACTTATTGAGGTAATCGATATGACGGCGGAAGACCTCCGGGAGCGTCCTGCTGCCGGATTTTTCAGGATGCCTGTTGACCGGGTGTTTTCAAAAACCGGTTTTGGGACAGTGGTTACCGGTACTTTGCTGTCTGGAAGACTGCGATTGGGGGATGTAGTGGAAATCCTGCCTGATATGGAAGAAGCTAGGGTGAGGACACTCCAGGTTCACGGGAATAAGGTTGAAGAGGCTCTGGCGGGTCAGCGGGTTGCTGTTAACCTGGCCGCTACAGAGCGTGAAAATATAAATAGAGGCAGTGTGATAGCAGCTCAGGGGATGCTTAAACCATCACATCGTCTTGATGTACAGCTTAGACTTATTTCAGATATGAAAAAAAACCTGGCCAACAGGGCTAGGGTCAGGGTTCATATAGGGACATCAGAAATATTGGCAAGGGTTGTTCTTCTTGAGAAGGATGAACTGGAGCCGGGTGAAACAGGATTTGTTCAACTTGAATGTGAAGATCCTGTTATAGCTGCTAGGGGTGACTTGCTGGTAATTAGGTCATATTCACCTATGCGGACTATTGGAGGGGGAAAGGTAATTGATTCGGCTCCCCCCAAGAGGAAGCGGTTTCATGCGGAAACAATTGATATATTGCGGACAAAGTCAAAAGGGGCTCCGGAAGAACTTTTGCACCAGTTTATGCTCTCATCAGGTCAGGCTGCATATATGCAGCCTGACCTGAAGCGCGGGGTAGGCTTGGATCAGCTCACAACTGAGGAAGCCATAGACAAGCTGATTTCTCAGAGTGTTTTGCGTCAGCTTGCCGTAGAAAATAAGATTTATTATATCCTGAATTCCTCTTATAGCCAAAAAGGTGATGAGATTGCAGCAACACTGGAAAAATACCACTCTGTTTATCCACTGAGGCAAGGGATATCAAAGGAAGAAATAAGGAGCAGGCACTTTCCGGGAATCAACAACAAGATTTTTAGCGCCCTTATGGATATTTATCAGGCAGATGAGATTATCAACATTGCCGGTGAAAATATTGCAAAACATGGTTTTCAACCTTTGCCCCAAGGTGAGCAAGTTCAAGTGTTCAAAAAAATTGATGAAGAATACTTATCATCTGGTTTTCAGCCTCCGGGTTGGGAAGATATTAAATCCAGATACAAATTGAACCCGGCAGAAAGTGAAGAGATACTTAATTATTTTATAAATAAAAAGGTTCTTGTTAAGCTTGAAGACAGCGTGTTAATTCACAAGGCAAATCTTGAAAAGGGCAAGAACCTTCTAATTAAATTTCTGGAGGATAAAGGTGAAATAACCCTTGGAGAAGCACGTGACCTGTTGAATACTTCCCGGAAATTTACGCTTCCGGTATTGAGTTATTTTGATAAGGAGAAACTCACCCGGCGTATTGATGATAAAAGAGTCCCCTATTAACCAGATCCCCTAATAATCACTGATAAGTGAAAATAAAATTTTTATTGTGGGGCCGTGTCATAAGTAATTACTTATGGGCATGGTTCCTTTCTTTGTGTCAAAAAATTAGTGGGCTTCTCCTTAAGCCCACTTGATAGTTGCTAGCTTTGAAATATTATGTCTATTATAGGCTTTACCTACTACAGTGACAAGTAAAAGCAAAGACTTATTCTGTAAAAACAAACTATTTATGGCAGAGTTTCAGTATGGATTTTACAAAAAAACCGACATAAGGCCTGATAAAAAAGAAGGAAATTGACGAAATGTGTCGAAATAAGACATAAGAACCAATCGGAATTAAAGCAACCAAAGGATTTTCTTGGATTTTGTGTCCGGAACTAGTGAAAAAAGCACAAGGAAATGCTGTTAAATGCTGCATAGGAGGTGAATAAGCAGCATGGTTTTTGCTGCTTGGAAGAAGGCATGTTAACGAAGGGAGGAGATACTATTGAAATGTTCACGGAGAGGTTTTTTAAAGCTGTCCGGAGCGACAGGCCTGGGCTTGGTTTTTGGAGAGTTGGGTTTTGACCTGGAACCTGTAGCTGCAAAGGTTAAAGGCCTCAAGATAAAGTCTGCCCGGATAGTGCCAACTATTTGTCCGTATTGCAGTTGTGGTTGTGGAATCTTATCTTATGTGGAAAACGGAAAAGTAATTAACACGGAAGGAGACCCTGACCATCCCATTAACCGTGGTTCTCTTTGCAGCAAAGGGTCGTCATTGTACCAGATAGCTAATAATGAAAGAAGGTTAGGCAAGCCTCTTTACAGGGCACCAGGAAGTGATAAGTGGGAGACTAAGGAATGGGACTGGGTTATGAATCGTATAGCTCAGAAAGTTAAACAGACCAGGGACAAAAGTTTTGTTAGGACCCAAAAGGTCACTGACCCCAAAACAGGAGCCGAAATGGACGTTACCGTTAACCGTACTGAGGGTATAGCTTGTTTTGGAGGTGCCGCCCTTGACAATGAAGAGTGCTATTTGCTGACAAAAGCCATGCGTTCCATGGGCCTGGTATATCTGGAACACCAGGCGCGTATCTGACACTCCTCTACGGTTGCCGGTCTGGCACCTTCATTTGGCAGAGGAGCAATGACAAATCATTATATTGACCTGAAGAATACTGACTGTGCCCTAATTATTGGAAGCAATGCTGCAGAGAATCATCCCATGTCTTTTAAGTGGCTAACCAAGGCTAAGGAAGAGCGCGGAGCCAAGATTATCAGCGTTGATCCCAGGGTTACCCGTACTTCGGCTAAAGCCGACATTTATGCTCCGTTGCGGTCAGGTACTGATATAGCCTTTATTGGCGGGATGATAAACTATATCATCAGAAACAAAATGTATAATGAGGATTATGTAAGGAAATATACCAATGCCGCTTTTGTTATTGAGGATAGTTTTGATTTTAATGACGGGATTTTCAGCGGGTATGACAGCAAGAACCGTAAATACAGTACAGATACATGGAAATATAAGATGGATGCCGAAGGGAAACCTTTGAAAGATGAGACTTTGCAGAATCCGAGGACTGTTTTCCAGCTTCTGAAAAAGCACTATTCTCGTTATGATATTGATACTGTATGCAGGATAACAGGGACTCCCAAAGGCGTTTACATGGAAGTATGTGATACTTATGCTGCTACTGGGGCCCGTGGCAAAGCCGGTACAATAATGTATGCCATGGGAACTACCCAGCATACCGTAGGTTCTCAGAATGTCAGGTCTTATGCAATGCTGCAATTGCTATTGGGTAATATCGGTGTTCCCGGCGGGGGCGTGAATGCGCTCAGAGGTGAAGGAAATGTCCAGGGGTCTACAGACATGGCACTTTTGTTTCACATTCTTCCGGGTTATCTAAATACTCCAGTAGCTGCACCTCAATATGCTACACTTGCGGCTTATTTGGAGACAGAGACCCCGAAAACGGGTTATTGGTCAAATAAACCAAAATTTGTGGTCAGCTTGCTCAAGGCTTTTTGGGGTCCCAATGCCACCAAAGATAATGAATTTGCCTATCAGTATTTGCCCAAGATTGATCCCAAAGTAAACTACTCTCATATAGCCCTTTTTGAGGCGCTTTACGAAGAGAAAATCAAGGGAATGTTCTGCTTCGGTCAGAACCCTGTGGTAGGTGGGCCTAATGCTAGCAAGGAAGCAAAGGCAATGGGTAATTTGGACTGGCTTGTTTGTGTTGATCTTTGGGAGACCGAGACCGCAACTTTTTGGACTGAGAAAGCCGGTGCTCGTCCTGCAGATATTAAGACAGAGGTCTTTTTGCTTCCGGCCGCTTCATCAGTTGAAAAAGAGGGTACGATTTCAAATAGCGGAAGATGGATTCAGTGGCGTTGGAAGGCAATCGAACCGTATAATGACTCAAAAACTGATGCCTGGATAATCGATAACCTTGTTAAGCGAGTAAAAAAACTTTATGAAAAGGACAGCAGTCCTGCTGCCGAACCGATCAAAAACCTTTTCTGGGATTATGGTGACGGTTATGAACCTGATATTGACAAGATAGCCAAGGAAATCAACGGATATAATGTTGTTACCGGAAAACAGGTACCCCTTTTCTCCAAACTGGCGGATGATGGCTCTACCTGCAGCGGAAATTGGATTTTCTGCGGTATGTATCCGGAAGAAGGTAAAAATTTATCCCAGCGGCGGGATAATAATGATGCAGGCGGTTTGGGGAACTGCCTTAACTGGTCTTACAGTTGGCCGGCAAATCGCAGAATTCTGTATAACCGCTGCTCAGCAGACTATGAAGGAAGGCCCTGGTCTGATGACAGCAAGTTAATTTGGTGGGACCCCACTGCGGGTGATATCCTGAAAGGTGAAAAAGGAAAATGGGTAGGATTGGATGTGCCTGACTTTAGTGGTACTTTGGCGCCTTCTGCTCCTGGAGGTACAAATCCGTTTATTATGCTTCCGGATACGGTAGGAGGGCTGTTTAGTGTCAAAATGAAGGAAGGGCCTTTCCCGGAACACTATGAACCTTGGGAAAGCCCTCAAAACAATCTCCTGTCCGGAGTTCAGCTTAACCCGGTGGTTAAGATATGGAATACGCCAATGAATCAAAAAGGGACACCTGATAAGTTCCCGATTATTGGTACCACTTATCGTGTTTCTGAGCATTGGCAGGCTGGGCAGATGACCAGGAACCTTCCTTGGCTGGCTGAACTTATCCCTGATATGTTTGTAGAAATGAGTGAATCACTTGCCAAAGCCAGAGGAATTAATAACGGGGATAAGGTTATGATATCTTGTGCCAGAGGAGAAATAAGCGCATTTGCCTTGGTCACTAAGCGATTCAAACCACTTTTTATAGACGGGAAACACGTTGAGGAGGTTGGATTGCCATGGCACTTTGGTTACCAGGGAATTGCAACAGGAGCAATAGCCAACAAGCTGACCCCTCATATCGGTGACGGCAATACGATGATTCCCGAATATAAGGCGTTTCTTGTTGATGTAAGGAGGGCGGTGTAAATGGCAGAACTTGCGATGTATATTGACGTTACTAGGTGTACGGGATGCCGTGGTTGTCAAGTAGCCTGCAAGCAGTGGAATGAGCTGCCTGCCGCTAAAACGGTTTTTTCCGGCAGCTATGAGAACCCTCCCCGGATTGGTGGCGATACATGGACGAAAGTACGCTTCTTCGAAAAAGAAGATGCTGGTAAAGTAAGATTCCTTTTCAGAAAAGAACAGTGTATGCACTGTTCTGAGCCCAGTTGCGCAGCAGTATGTGCTGCTGGGGCAATTAAGAAAACCGATAATGGAATGGTGCTTTTTAACGATGACCGCTGTGTGGGCTGTAAAAACTGCGTGGTTGCCTGTCCATTTCATGTCATAGGGTTTTCTAAAGAAACGGGCAGCAGCAGAAAGTGCCGGTTATGTTATGAAAGGATTGAAAACGATATGGAACCGGCATGTGTCAAAGCATGCCCAACGGGTGCTGTCAGTTTTGGTGATCGGAGACAAATGCTTGCACAGGCCAAGCAAAGAGTATCTGTTTTATACAATAAAGGAGTTAACGCCCAAGTTTATGGTGAGAATGAGCTTGGCGGGCTGCATGTGATTTATGTTTTGGATGATGAACCGGAAGTTTACGGGTTGCCGGCAAATCCTGAGGTAGCCACTGCCGGTTTGTTTAGCAACTGGCTGCATGCATTGCTTGGAGTAGGAGTTGTTGCACTGGCCCCGTTCTGGTTAATATTCCGTGAGCGCGGTAAAGCCACTGATAACTCTGCTGGAACGGGGGTGGACGGTAATGCATGAACTTGTATGGCCAATTATTTTAGCTATATACCTGTTTATTGCGGGTGACGGAGTAGCAGCATTTTATTCGGGTATTTTGGCAAACACCTTTAGCAAAGGGAAGTATGAGAGAATTGCTAAACTAGGGTCATATATCGGAGTACCTCTGATCCTGTTAGGTCTCTTGATGCTGGTCATTGACCTGGGCAGACCCTTAAGCTTTTGGCACTTTATACTTGGAGAGAACTTTCTGCCTATTTTCCGGCTAAGTTCTACCATGTCTCTCGGAACCTGGTTGTTAACAGCATTCACCATATTTGGAGGAGGGTATGCCCTTACATGGCTGGCTGAAGAGGAATTTACGCAGGGCTGGCCAATTCTAAAATACTTTGCATTCAAGCCGAAGCTGCGCAAAATTCTTAGCTATTTAGCTCTGCCTTTTGCTTTCTTAATTGCTTGTTATACCGGAATCTTGTTGGCAAGCACCGCTGCACCGTTGTGGCATAGTACACCATATTTGGGGCTCCTTTTCCTGATGTCGGCAACTTCCGCCGGACTTGCAAATATTATTCTGGTACTGGCAGCCACAAAATCAGACGGATGTCAGATTTATACCTTTGCTAAAACCGGTGCGATTGTTGATATGCTTGAAATGCTTGTTTTTGTAATCCTTATGGTTGGTTTGCATTCTGCAGCCCCTGAATCTGCTGCTTTACTGCTTACCGGCCAATTTAGCACGGTTTTCTGGGTGGGCATAGTGACTTTTGGATTGCTGATTCCTTTTATTATGGATATTTATGAACTGGCTTCCAGCAAGAAAAAGATGGTTAATAGCGTTATTCCCGTTATATCAGCCGTGTTTATTCTGATAGGAAGTTTCCTTACCAGAGTGGTAATTTTGTATGCCGGTCAAGCAATCTTTTAATAGGGGTGATATAGTTGCATGGTTATATTGAAAAGAACGTAATTCCTGATGAACTGCTGAATTTTTTCAGGGAATTAACAGCAATTCAGGAAAACTATAGTGAAAAATGCAGTTTTAACTTAAAAGGCCGTGCAAATACGGGCAGTTTCGAAGAAGTACTTCAGGTTCCGCTGCTTAAACAGTGTCAGCCCGATTTTGATACCGAGTTATTTGCCCAGGTATTTAGTGATATAACCGGTATGATAGCTCGGCACCGTCCAGGGCTGAAGGGCTTGGATGCAATTGATTTAATATCTGGGCCGTTATTAGTTCAGACCTTTAAAGATGCCGTTAATGTAGGTGATAAAATTTTCAAACACAGTTTTAATGAAACTTTGAACAAATGCTGCACGGAAGCCCTCTATGCAAAACAGCCTGAATCTCAAAATATAAATGTAGGGCTCCTGAAATTTATCTTTATTAATTCGGTTAAACCATTCTTGAAAGCATTTGCCCGTAGCTTGAAAAATGAACAGGTTATGGCCGCGGAAAACAGCTCATTGTGTCCGGTTTGCGGCGGCAGCCCTGATATGGGACATGCAGCTAAACATGATGGGCAAAGGTATTTACATTGTTCATTATGTGGACATGAATGGCTTTGTAAGCGATTAAAGTGCCCTTATTGCCTCAATGAAGACCATGATTCGCTCTCAGTAATATTTATTGACGATGTTCCCGGATGCAGGATTGATGTCTGTGAAGCTTGCGGGAGCTATCTCAAGGTAATAATGGAAGAGAGAGGCGGGACTAAGGGATTATCGGAGATGGCTGATATTGAAACTGTTTTCCTGGATATTCTGGCCAATCAGATTTAAAAAACTTCCGGTATTTGCAGGAAAAAGGGTATTGTTGGCGAAACAATTTCATAATTAACTTCAAACATTCAGGAGGGGCCGGTATTGTTAGGAAATGAGACAAAAATTGATAATGCCCAAAAAATAATGATTATCGAAGACAATTGTCTCACAATTTGCCAGCTCCGGGATTATTTGGGGTCTCAGGGATACAGCATTATGGCCTGTAAGACCTGCAATGAAGCTATGGCATTGTTGGAAGAGATAACGCCGGACTTGATAATCCTTGACATAATCATGCCGGATGTAGATGGGTATGAGTTTTGTAAATGGCTAAGGTCCCATTCCCGTCTTAAAATGGTTCCAATAATTTTTTTGACTGCAAAGACCAGCCTTGAAGATAAGCTGGCCGGTTTTCAGACCGGGGGTGATGATTACATTACCAAACCCTTTGCCATAGAAGAACTGCTGGCCAGGATACAGGCGATTTTGAACAGGGTAAGCAGTTATCACCACATGTCAATGAGGGATGAGCTAACCGGTGCTTACAACAGGAGATACCTCAAGGAGCGTATGGAAGAAGAGTTCTACCGTGTTAAACGAACCGGCAGGCCGTTTTCCATAGTGGTTCTGGATATTGACCTTTTTAAGCAAATAAATGATAGTTATGGGCATTATGTTGGGGATTCGGTTTTGGTAGAGTTTGTAAAATTTCTGCAGCATAGGCTCAGAAAATCTGATTTGATAGCCAGGCTGGGTGGAGATGAGTTTTTGATTCTGCTCCCTGACACCACCTCTGGAAAGGCCTATTTTCTGGTAGAGCGATTGAGGCAGGCTCTGGAGGGGCTTTGGTTTTATTATGACGAAGATGGTATTGCAACCGAAAGTCAAGTTACCATAAGTGCAGGTATTGCCTGTTCTCCTGAACACGGGGATACGGCAGAGACCCTTTTCAATTTGGCTGACAGGGCTTTGTATAAAGCTAAAAAGTCAGGAGGGAATGCTACCAAAATAGCTGCTTCGGGGAATGAAAAGACATTCTAAAAACTTTTGAATTCTTAACAATAATTTAGCCCTTTGCATTAAGCGGTACAGCTTAGCTGAGGGTTGCTTTTTTTTTGCATAAAAAATCTGGAAAAAACGTGAAACAAATGAGGTATGGGTGAATATATTTTAATGTATAAGTATATATAAAGATTAGGGGGGCCTTAAATTGCTTGATGACCAAATGGGTAAACTCCTGCAGCAGGCGCAGAAATTACAATCAGATATGGCCAAGGTTCAGGCAGAATTAAAAAATATGAGGGTGGAAGCAGTAGTTGATTCTGGTTCGGTAAAGGTATCTGCCAACGGCCGGCAGGAGATTATTAATATTGTGGTAGATTCTTCAATCATACATCCTGCCAATGCAGATGTTCTTCAGGAACTTTTGGTTAATGCTGTGAACCTGGCTATGGAAAAGTCCCGTAAGCTTGCCATGCAAGAAATGAACAAGGTAACCGGAGGGATGAATATTCCTAATATTCCCGGATTCTTTTAGGCATAAATGAAATATTTTTAAGAGGGAGGTCATGATTTGGAAGAAATAACCTCATTGTTAGGATCTAACGATACTGGAAAAGATGTGATTGACAAACTTATTAGTTTGCTTGACAGGCAGACTGACCACAAAATAAGCCCAAATGTCCTGGTTGGTATTCTGGGACTATTTAATGTTCTTACGATTATGAGTGTTGTCCGGGAAACCCCGGGCAGTAGTATCCGGCAGGTAACAGGTACGGCGGGGAATGCCGACAATGCTCAGGCCCAGGCCCTGAATGACACATTGGGAAGTTTAATGAACAGCCAAGGAGGCGGGCAGACGGATTTAGTGAGCATGTTGAGCAATATGGCAGCAAAAAAGAAAATAAATCCCGGACTGCTGCTTTCACTTTTCAATATGTTAAATCAGGGAGGCTCCGGTTTAAATCAAAATACCGCCCCTCAGTCTAACTCCAAATCGGCTGAAGAATCACAATCATCAGCAACTGTTACATCTTCTTCACCGGAAAGTGGCCAAAAGGCAGAAAAAAAAACTCCTGATGATGAGCAAAACAGAAGACATAGCCTTGAAGGGAAAAGAGGAGTTGGACAGCGTTCTTAAATTGTTTTTGCTAATACTATTGTTTAATGTGGCACTAAAGTAGAATGTCCGGTGGGCATTCTACTTTTTTATTTGGCTGGGGAACGCATTGTTTCTTTGTTCATAATATGTAATAGATATTTTATAAAAAATGAGCGGGAGGCAGAGGATATGAATAGTATTCCCATTGATCCCAATATTGGCCCATTATTACAAGGATTTAGACCTTATTTTGGGGCCAAAGGCCAGGTTATCACCGATAGTCTATTGAGTTTGTTAGAGGTTGTCAGCAGTAATCCCGGACAGGAAGCGGTAAAAACCATGAGCAAGGCTCTTGCATCCTTTGGAAGTGAAGAAAAAATTTTTACTTTAAAAACAGCCACAGGTACCCTTAGCATTTCACTTAACCTGGTATTCACCCTGTTCCTGATTCTGATTCTTCTCATACTTTCAGGGAACCTTCTGGCTTTTAGCCATGATACTTATGAAAACGAAGAAAGACCTGAGGAATCGGCTGGTGATAATTTTTGCGAATAATACCCGCTATCAAGTTATGTGATATAACGGAAGGTAAACTTGTCAGGGGAGATGCCAACCTGCCTGTGAAGGGAATTATGTCCAGGTGTTCGGCGGCAAGACCGGGTCTGGTATATTTTGATATTGTAGGCGGTAAGCAGGGCGATTGTAACATAATGGAAGCTATTAGAAGGGGAGCATCAGGAATTGTATTGTCCCGTCACAAAAAAAATTTACCTTTTAAGGACCCGGATATTCCGGTTATAGCTGTGCCTAAGGTTGGGGAAGCTTTTTGGAAAGCCGTTAAGTATTACCGTGAACTTCATGATATCCCTGTAGTTGGTGTTACCGGTACCTCAGGAAAGACCACAACCAAGGAAATGATTGCATCTATATTCCGGCTGCGGTGGAAGACACTGAAAACGGAAGGCAATATGAACCTGCCCCACTATGTTCCGCCACATATCATGCGCCTTAACCGGGGTTATGAGGCTGCTGTTTTTGAGATTGGAATGAACAGGCCTGGGCATATCAGTAAACAGTCCAGTATTATTCAGCCTCAGGTAGGCATTATCACCCATATTGGGGAAGGGCATATTGAGCACTTGGGAAATTTTGAAAACGTTGTCAAGGAGAAAACAGGGATCATAGAAGGGATACCGGATAACGGATTTCTATTGTTGAATGCGGATGACCCCAGTACAGAGAAAATAGATTATTCTAGATTTAAGGGCAAAGTTCTTTATTACGGCCTAAAAAATAAGGCTGATTTTAATGCAGACAAAATAAGTTTTGATAAGAAAGGAACGTCCTTTACCGTAGTAATAGATAAACAGGAACACATGTTTTTCATTCCAACCTTTGGGGAACATAATGTGGGCAACGCCCTTGCTTCAATTGCAGCTTCATGTATCTTGGGTTTTGACGTTGATACTATCCGGACCGGTCTTGCCAGGTACCGGAAACCGGCTATGAGACTTCAGCTTTTTAAGGGCATTAAAAATAGCATTGTAATAAACGATGCTTATAACGCCAATCCTGGTTCAATGATAGCAGGCATGGAAGTGCTGACGGAATTGTCCAGGGGTAAAACCGGTATTGCTGTGCTTGGTAATATGCTGGAACAGGGAGAATATGCTGTGGAAAACCACCGCAAGGTCGGGAAAAGGGCAGCTGAATTAAATATAGACTGGCTTGTTACAGTAGGCAGGCTGGCGAAACAGATTGCCGCCGGGGCAGTAAGCTCCGATAAGATGAAAATATGGTCATTTTTATTAAAAAAACAGGCAGTGGAATTTCTCAGGAAAAATATACCGGAGAGCAGTGTAATTCTTGTTAAGGGTTCCAGGGGGGCATATATGGAGAGAGTAGTTAAAGAACTTAGAAAGAAGAGTAAAGAATAAATAAACAATGGAAGGGGCAGATATTTTCCTACATGACGGCAATAGTTGTCATAGCGGAAACATATCTACCCCTCTCTAATTTACTGCAAAAATTTCGGATAAGAACTGTGTAGATTAAAAGAAAGGTCCGAAAACTGGGAAAATGAACGGCAGTACTATCAGCCACCATGGGAAGTTATTGTAATGCCTGTCACGGTGGTCATAATCGCAGTTATACTGTCCGGAACAATAACCCTGATACATTCCGGGATACATTCCAGGATGCATTCCTGAATGCATTCCTGGATGCATTTCTGAATAACCTCCGGGGTATTCGGAATAAACTCCTGCAACGCCGCCGGGCACATGTGTTCCGGGATAAGCGCCGCAAGCAGTGCCAGGGTTGTTGAGATAGCCGTTATATGGCATCATATAATTATAATTATAGTTATAGTTACAATTAACCTGGGGGTTATAACGACGTTTGTGCATAAAATTTACCTCCTTTCTATTTCCATAAGCCCTGTATCGATACATTATATGAGGAAATTAACCGGGAAGTTACATGATACATTATTTGCGTTAAGGTGGCGGCAGTAAATTCCATGATTTTCGGATATCACATGTTTCGTCCCAGTGTCCCCCTCTGTTAATAAGGTCTGCTATTGGGTTCAGGTATGTTGAGTATTTGCTGAACAGTTGTGTCTTCTTAAGGTCTTCCCAGATTTCATTAAAAATGTCATAAAAGTAGTATTTTTTACTTTGATAAAATGCTTTTTGCAGTTCTATATCACTAAAGTAATCCCTGGTTAGTAAGCGGTATTCTGTAGCCACAATTTTTGCCAGACACAGGCAGCCTTCAGCCATTTCCGGTGAGACCAGCCAACTGCCGGGTGTTCGGTATTCAAAGCCACCATGAGGTTTAGGACGTATACTTCCCAGCCAGCCATACTGACGGCGGCGTTTAGACGACTTGCCGGGATCTTCCATGAGCATCAGGGGTATTGCCAGGTAATTATCAAGGGCCCTAATTAAGCGGCAGTTTATACCAATATTGCTAAAGTGTATATGGCCTCCAATTTGATAATTTTCAAAGGGCAAACTGCCGGCGAGCCATTCAATATCGGGAGGGATTAGAGAGACTGCCTGTTTTAGAATGCCTTTTATTTTTTTGACGAGATTAAGAGGACACTGGTCAGGAACAGGTCTGACCTCAGCCAGGGGATAAAGCCTGCCTGCCCTGTTTTCACTTCTCTCATCATAGCCAAGGGGTCCATCCATACTAAGAAAATCCGAAGGATAAACAATTTTGCCGGTTTTTGGGTCTTTCAACATGAATTCGGGGTCAGCCCCCAAGACGATACGGTTATCCAAGAGGCTGCCAGAGTCGGTTATCTGCCTTGTGATATCGGCAGTAAACTTTTTTACCTGCCCGGAAAAAAGGTTTATTGCTTTCAGCGGAAGAACAGGGACCGGGGTAATGTCCAGTATCACCGGGCGGCCCTTTGTGTCAATGGCAGCATGTACCATGCCAAAATCCAGTCCCAAAATATAAATAGCTCGCTGGGCTAATAGGCAGGTTTTTACAGTATCCCGGTCCAGGTCAAGAGGGATTTCTTCATATACCCAGGAGGGTGTTATGTTGTTGCGCGGAGTATTGGTTTTTACAGCAACTTTCTTGGTAACCCAGAAGCTGTTAAGGTCAAAAAAATATATATTGTATTTTTTAACTGTATTAACATGCTCTACAAAGAAATCGGCCCCTGATACCAGGGCCTTGTCATAAGTCTGGATTACTGCTTCCCTGCCGTTTCCGGAAGTAAGATTGTTCCATTTTCCCACCAGAGGATAAGGGGAGGCCGGGCTAGGTGAAACAAAGCGAGGACGCCTAATCCTATTTAGTTTAAGTATATCAAACACTTTTTCCTTATCCAGAGAATTTTTTAAAGGCTGTTTTCTATTAAGTACTGCTTGCGAAATGTTATCAGGTCCTTCGGGGTTTCCCCAACGCAGGAGCACAGTACAATCAGTTACCGGGCATGTAGTTGCGATACAGCCATCGAATGCATTGAGTAATTCGGGTTGAGTCAGGCGCTTGTCGTAAAGAAAGGCCAGCCTCATCATATCACCTCCTTTGGGAGTGCAGGGAGTATTTAATGTCTGATGCTGGTTAATATATAATCAAAATTAGTCAGGATAAATCAAGATAACGGACATAGTGAATCAGGCGGACAAGTGATTTTGCCCGTAATAGTTTTTCATCAAACCGGAATGGCTTGGAATTAGCCTCAAAAAACCAGACTTTGCCTTTTTCATCAATACCAATATCCATTTCCAATTCGCCAAACGATTGTTTGTAGGCATTTTCGATAGTTCTGGGAAACAGGGACTCAATTTTTTTAAGCTGTTTTTTCACATTTTTGTAGGAGAAGCCATGATTTTGAGCTGCTTCTCTGATAACTGTATTTGCAGGATGTCTGGTTCCTCCATAAAAAACATGGGTGGTAATGCTTCCTTCCCCTGCAATGCGCGCAGCAGTACCGGTTTTTCGCCATTTTCCTGTACGGTCTTTTTGTACCAGGAGGCGCAGATCAAAAGGACGGTTTCTGAAACGTGCCAGAGGTACGGCCTGCTGTACCAGATATCCGAAACTTCCATTTTGAGGTAATTCCCGTAAAATGTCACGGCAGTCACGTATAAAACCTTTTCGCGGCGGTTGAGTAAGGGTCTGGTGGATAAAGCGGAACATCTTATTTTTAGTCATGTTGATTTTATAAATATCGTTACCAAGGCTGCTGGCTTTGGGTTTCAGATATACCGAAGAATGGCGTGACACCATTTCGGACAGTATTGACGGCCCCTTTAACTGATGGGTTTCAGGGAGAAATTCCTTGGTTTTATTATCATTGAATAGTATTTTATGTGTCAGCCATTTATCCAGAAAATATGGATTGAAAAATCTGGAACCATATTTTTTTCTTAGGTTATTAAGAACCAGTATTATATCTTCCCTGTTTTCTAAAGTCCTATTAGGTATCCGGTTATAAATTATGCTGGGAAGAGGATAGACCTGCCGTTCCCATTCTCCAGGGTTATGTTTAGTATTAAACCGGTAACCCCAGACAGCTTTTTTGGACCAGTCAATTTCAAATGGGTTAAATACAAAGGCGACACAATTCATCTGATTGGCAACTTCAAGAATTTCCGTAAAGGACTCATTTTGGCCTCCGACAAAAGGGGTTGTGCCAGGACGCGAAATAGTAAGGATGCCAAGAAGCGGACCGATTTGCAATGGCATTACCCTCCTTTGGTCTGAGACGGGTTTAGTGAGTGATCATAAAACCCGGCCAGTAATTTTGCAAATTCTAATGGGCGCATCAGGGAGCGCTCAATAACTTTATATGACCCGCTTTTTGATACCAGAGAACGAAAAGGTTTAGCATTTATTTCTATTAGCCATATTCTCCCATTATGGTCTATACCTAGGTCGAGTCCCAATTCTGCCCAAATCATGCCTGATGCTTCTTCCAGGGCTGTCGGAAGAATGTTTACTGCCTGGCGAATATCTTTGCCTATCCCTTTATCGGCTTGGAAATCCGCATCAAAGACTTCCCTGAGTACAGTCGTTATGGATTCGGGGTTTCCGCCGTCACTAAGGTTTGAGAGGAAATTTTCCGGAGCAGCCTTACGGACATAAATTTTTGTCCTGCGCCAGTTTCCCAGCCTGTCTTTTTGAGCCAGTACGCGTATATCGAAAGGACATCCTTTATATTTGGCAAGGTGCAGGTCTTTTTGCATTATATACTCTTTGTTGCCCATAACAGGGGTAATGGCATCTATTAGTTTTGTGAAACCGGCTGCTGAACCGGTAATGGTTTGCTTATCCCTGTTCCGGAAGAAGAATTGATATTCATTAAGACCTCGTTGATGAATATTTATTATTCTTCGCCCTAGGCTGCCAGATGATGGTTTTAAAAACACTGAGCGGTATTTTTCCAGGAATTGGCGTATGTCTTCATGACTGTAAACCGGTTTGGTTGGCGGCAGGTAAGGTGCTGCTTCCTGAATATTTTGCAGGAGCTCATGGGTTTCCCATTTATCAAGGAACTTAGGGTTAAAATACGGTATCTGTAGCTGCAGCATCAGCCAGGATTTGGCTTCCTGAACCTCGGGCATGGATTCTATTGACCTGCTTGGAATTCGGTCATAAACAGTATCAGGCAGGGGCAGGGTAACAGGCTTCCATATCTGATTTCCGGATATAGGCTCTAAATTAGGAATATATCCTGTGACCAATGATTTTTTCCAGTCTATGTCTTCAGGACAGAAGACAAAAATCAAGCCATATATTTTTTCCGCCGATTCCGCCAGGGCGGCTAAAACTTGCTCGTAACTTCCGAATTCTGTATCAGGAAGGTAGTTGCGTACTGTGAAAAGACCGATTATAGGGCCGGCACATAATAAACCTTTGGCTGGGTAAAATTTAAGGGTAATGGCGGTGCCGGTGGGAATCTGGCAGTTGCGGCTAAGGGCCGGGGAAGTAAAAATAATGGGTTCACTGTATTCTGTTGAGCAGTGGACCATGCCTACTACTGCCGTGTTCTGTGCGGTGCCTGTCTTAAAACAAATCTTATTGTCAGGTTGAATCCCAAAAAGTTTTAAGGCTTGGGGTGAAAGATATATATAATTATCATATTCACCCATAACTCCTCCCCACCGGGCTTTCACCAGCATGAAACCTGTTTTGATTGTTGGGGGGCTCAATTAAAATCCCTCTCATCACCATCTATAAACCCTGCCATATATGCCGCAAAATCTATTGGAAGTTGGATAGCGTGTTGTTTCAGGTATAGCTGGTCTTTGGGGAATACTTTATATGAAGGCTTGGAGTTAATTTCTATAATCCATACTTTGCCATTGGCATCAATGCCTATGTCAAGCCCTATTTCAACAAAGGTACCTAGAGTGTTTTCCAGGGTTTTTGCCGCTGTCAGGCTTATTGCGAGTGCGGATGAATATGTTTCGCTGCCAATCCAGTCGTGTGAAGTTAAATTCCGCCAGAGGGTTTTTATATTTATGGCTTCACCTCCGGCAGCAACATTTGGGAATATATTGCCCTCTGATGCTACCCGGGCTACCATAGCCGTGTTGGTCCAGATTCCTGAGCCGTTTTTCTGCATAAGGACCCTGATGTCAAATACCCTGTTATTGTAGCTGAGTAATTCCAGACCATGCTGCATTATATAAGGTTTGTTGCTTATAAAATCCATAATCTCAGCATCCATCCCGGGAATATCTGGCCAAATGCCCTGGATATTTTTTTTTCTTTTCCGGTATTGATAAGAATATCCCTCAGGCAGGAGTGATATTTTCATAATACCTTTTCCCAGACTGCCGTGCACAGGTTTGAGATATATTGTTTTATATATATTAATGAAGTTTCTTAGTAATTCCGGACTTTCAAATTTTCTGGTTTCAGGCAGGTGTTTTCGTAAGAAAATATTTTGAGACAGTACCAGGTGAGTTTCCCATTTGTTGAGGAATTTGGGGTTAAAACAAACTATTTCCTTTTGATGTGAAAGAAATGATGTTATCTGTTTGGTGAGTTTTTTTCGTTCATAACTGCGGAACAGGACCCTGTCATAAACTATATCAGGCAGTGGAAAGGTGTGCACCTTCCAGACAACAGTTCCGTCCGGTTCCTGATTTAGGTATAGTCCCGTAATTGCTCCGGTATCCCTGTTGACTCCCCTGGGACTAAACACAAATGTAATACAGCCTTTTTCCATGCCATAATTTAGGAAGCGCTGCAGAAGCTTTCCTTGTGAAGAATATGGCGGGGTTCTGTATCTTTGGCTTTGACTGCTAAGGATTCCAATCAAAGGGCCGATCCGCACTTGAGACGGGCCTTCACTTTTGAGCTTAATATTGTTTGCCGGAGGAAGGTTTAGGCTTTTTAATGTTCCTAAAGAAATTTGCCTTACACCGGGAATAAGTTTGACCTTAGCTTCTGCTGTAAACGACCCTGCTCTTATATTTATGATATCCCGGGGTTTTAAATCAAGTGTTTCCAGGTCATCAGGGTCCAAATATATTACCTGAGAGGGTTCATTCGTGATGTTTAAGCTTATGAACGGCATCGGGTATGTTCCTCCTCTTGATATTTCTCTGACTTAGAGGCAAATCCGGAAAGATAATACGCATATTCCATCGGTCGGGAGAGAGCGCGGGCAACGATGTCTTTTGCACCGATACGCCTAAAAACACTTCGCCCCGGGATGGCATTGCATTCAATAATCCAAACCTTGCCTGATTCATCGACTCCCAGGTCAACCGCTATTTCACCAAACAAGGGATTCCCCTCTTTGGAGATGAAGGCAACAATAAGGGCACTTAAATTCCTGATATCATTAAGGATTTTTTGTGCCTGTTTGGGATTGGGGAAAACTGCCTGCAAAACTTTAGTGATTTTTTCAGCATGCCCTCCTGCATGAATGTTGCTGATGAGGTTGCCTGCTGCAGCGACTCTGGCGGCAATTCCGGTGCGCAGCCATTCCCCGTTCCGGTTTTTTTGCATAAGGACCCTAATGTCAAAGGGGTTTCCGTCAATTTTGGCCAAATTGATTCCCTGTTGGACTACATACCTGCGGCCCTTAATAAGATTATCCAGAACGGTGTTTAGTTGAGAGAAACCTGTAATTTCTACTGTTTTCAGATTGCGAAATTCACGGTAAGCAGCTATATATCCTGAAGTTCTTGAAAAGAGCACAATAATACCTTTTCCCGAGCTGCCGCCGCTAGGTTTCAAATAAACAGTGCCGTGCCTGGCAATAAGTTTGGCGACATCTGCCGCTTCTGTGTACAGCAAGGTTTCAGGAAGGTGACGGCAGATTCCCTCATGTTCTGAAAGAAAGTGGTGAGTTTTCCATTTCCCGAAAAAGGCTGGGTTAAAAAGCTTTATCCGCGAGTGTTTTCTGAAATATCTGCGGACTTCTGCCGCTAAACTGCGTTTTTCACCTTTTGGGAACAGTCCTCTGTCATAAATAACATCAGGGAAAGGAAATATTGCTTGCTTCCAAAGCAGTGTGCTCTTTTCGCTGTATTCCGGTATTAAACCTTGTATAGTTTCATTCTTCCAATTAATGTCCCCTGGAGAAAAGGCGAAACAGACAGCATTAATACTATTGGCACAATTAATCAATTTACGAAAAAAAGATGTCTGTTCTCCAAAAGGCTTTAGTGTTTTATCAAACCGGTGGGCTAGAATTCCGATTACAGGTCCTAAGCGCCATGTGCTTGTTGAAGAGTCCAATATGAGTTCCAGTTTTAAGGGGACAGGAAGCAGGATTCCCCGGCAGGTGTTAGAGTCAATTTGGACAGAGGGCATATTATCCCGGTGAGAACCCCTGAACTTGACAACTAGAA
Source organism: Phosphitispora sp. TUW77 (assembly GCF_048453025.1). Classification (GTDB taxonomy): domain Bacteria; phylum Bacillota; class Thermincolia; order Thermincolales; family UBA2595; genus Phosphitispora. The sequence goes on along the minus strand of NZ_CP156677.1, from coordinate 1,995,493 downwards.
TGTTATTACCTGCAAGGAGCCTGATTTCTTCATTTAAATTACATCTAATATGGCGGAAGAGGTCTTCAGAAACAGTTAAGCTGCCATCAGGCAGAAAAGGTGAACAGGTAAGGTTCACAGTATATATATTGAGCAAAATTTTTCCGCCTCTTTTCAGGTTGTAATATGGTGTTTAAAAACTAAAGTTACTATATAGTATGCTTAAAGTTTATGTAGTGCATCTGCCAAAAAAATAAGCGTCGGTCAGCTTTAGAACCATGACGCTTTTCTAACAATTTTAATAGTCATAATCGGGATCATCTTCTGAGAGATCTTCATCATATTTTAAATCAAAATAATAGTTTTGTACCGGACTCATACTATTTTCTTCCGCAGAACAGGGAGATATCAGCTCCTGGCCCCTGATTGTTTCACTGCTGCCGGTTGCTTTAGGCAATACACCTACCTTTACTTTTGTCAATCCGAGAAGTTCAGCTGCCAGTAGTTGTTCGATTTCAAGCCTAATAATTGTCCTTTCACCGAGATTTTTCACATAAGCTTTACGGCAGCGTGGTTTTTCGATGATTTTAGCGGAAGCCTGCTGGTTGGAAATAATCTTTTTGCCTAAAATATCTAGAGGTATAAATTCCATAAAAGTAACGGTGTTTTTTGCGGCACAAGTTTCTTGGTCATATGCATACCAGACATGAACATCATAATGGCCCTTGACTTGGACAGTTTTACCCTGGAAGGGTTTATCAACAACTGTTGCTTCATCTATTGCTGAATTTGAGACGAAGTTCCCTAACACTTGTATGGTTTTATGCCTTATCGGAATTTCCAAGTCAATAGATCTAAGATATTTATTAATGCCTTTTCCGCAAACCGCTTTTGTAATAATTTCCCGTACCATGAGACGGTCGGTGGTCATTTACCAATCCTCCCTTCAAGAAGTGTTTTAGTCGGTTTCGGAGTATACTTGGACATAAACCTTTGTTTCTCCGATAATTTCTGCATAAATACCTAGTTCAACATCTACTTGTACCTGACTGGCAGCGCTGATTATAGTTTTATGGCATTTGGGTGACTTGACAAGCACGGCCCTGGCATCAACTTGACCGATAATATTTTCACTGATAACACTGATAGGAATTACTTCAGTAAATTTAATAGTTTCTTTGGCTACATCTGTTGCTTGGTCATCGTTAAAAGCATACCAGACGTTAATATCGAATGTCCCGCTGACACGAACGCTTTTACTGCCATCTCCGGATATTTCTGTTACTAATGGTTCAGTAAGCTTAAGCCTGGTTACAGAAGAACCAAGGATGCTTGACGGGATGCGTCCAACCGGAATTGGCAAAAACTCCGTATACCGGAAATCTTGTTGTCCTGCCCCGCAGATAGCCTTAGTAATAATCTCCCTGAAAGAAGTGCTTGTAGGAGCAGCCATCTCCTGCTCCAGCTTGCCGTCAACATCGGCCATTAACAATCCCCTCCTATACAAATTTATAAATTGAATTTATCTATATGATTCTGGGAAGCATGGGTCCTCCTTACGACATCAGCTCCCTTCGCCGATTACTTAATACTACTTAATACTAATGTATACTATGATACTGACTTGTATATGGTGACACACCTTTGAGTCTTTTTGTTGGCTTTTGTTTATTTATATTTATACTGGCCTTTTGTAATGACAAACCGGTTCGGGTATGCTAGAATAAGTAAAAAACATGATAAAATATAATATAGAATGTACGCACAAGAGTGGGGTGGAATAATTTGTTACTTATAGTCGAAAAAATTGAAGGTCCTTGGGTTATTATCGAGTGGGGCAAAGATACATTCAAAATTCCAAAGTATCTTGTTCCAGGCGCTGTTAATGAAGGAGACCAGGTTAGGATTGAAGTAATTATTCCCGATGATTCGGCACGTTTGAGGCTGGATAGAGGCAGATAGACATTGGGGGTTGGGATACATGAATAAACTTTGTCGGTTGTGCCTCAGGGAATGTAAGCAGGAAAAATCGATTATTATTGTTGAATGCAGGCGGTATAGCCCGGCTCCAGTACAAGTTGAGTTCAAATTTAAGTTGCGTAAAAAAAGTCCCAAGAAGTGAAGTAGATGAAACTTATCTTAACAGATAGGTTTTTTAATTACTTTCTTTCTCCAGAGGATATTAATGTTGGTGAGAAGGAAGAAGTCTACCGTAGTATGGCAGGCGGAGGTAAAAACATGAGACTTATTGAGGCCAGGGGATTGACTAAGGAATTTAGGATATTCAGCAGAAGCGAAGGCGTAATGGGTGCGTTTCGGGACCTGTTTTATCGCAAATACCGTATACTTCGTGCTGTAGATAATATTGATTTTGCCGTTGACCGGGGGGAGATGGTAGGATATATTGGGGCTAATGGGGCCGGAAAATCCACTACCATTAAAATGCTCACCGGGATACTTGTGCCAACTGAGGGCGGGGTTACAGTTAACGGTTACGTTCCTCATAAGGACAGAGAGTCTTATACCAGGGGTATCGGGGTGGTTTTTGGGCAGCGCAGCCAGCTTTGGTGGGATATCGCTGTTATTGAGTCTTTTAAACTGCTGCGGCGGATATATGATGTGTCGAAAGAGGATTTTAATCGCCGACTGAAGCAGTTTGATGATATCCTGGGGTTAAACAGTTTCCTTAATCTTCCTGTCAGGAAGCTCAGTCTGGGCCAGCGGATGAGGTGTGATTTGGCTGCGGCTTTGCTGCACAACCCGGCTATTTTGTTTTTGGATGAACCTACTATTGGTTTGGATGTTCTGGCAAAATCAAAAATAAGGGATTTTCTGAAAGAAATAAACAATGAATATAAGACAACAGTTATCCTCACTACCCATGACCTGGGAGATATTGAGGCCCTTTGCCCCAGGGTGGCCATAATTGACCAGGGGAAAATGCTTTATGACGGCTCTGTGGAAAATCTGTATTCACAGTGGGGTCAGGACAAGCTGGAAGACATAGTAAAGAGAATTTATATGGGACAAAAACCGGAATCAGACTCAGCAGGGGGAGGCTTTAACTTTGTTTAACCGCCTGTTGCTTTACCTGGAACTGATTCGGATGGAGTTTGTTAATAACCTTGCTTATAGGTCGTTTTACTTTACCGGTATTCTTAATTATTCTATCCAAATAGGGGCATACTTTTTTTTGTGGGATGCCGTGTATGCCGGAAACAGAGTTATCGGGGGCCTGGACAGGGAAGAAATGATAACATATGTTATAATAGCTTGGGTAGCACGTTCATTTTATTTCAGCAACCTCGACCGTAGGGTCGGTACAGATATCAGGGAGGGTAAAATCGCCCTTGAACTTATCAGGCCATATAGTTACCAGATGGTCAAATATGCCAGGTCATTTGGTGAAGGCATATTCAGGATGCTTTTCTTTGCGTTCCCGGCCGGTGTGGCTATTTACCTGATTCGGCCATTTACTCTTCCAGACAGTTGGGGTAGTGTGGTTATATTTCTGATAACTGTTTTGGGAGCGTTTATGATTAATGCTCAGATAAGTTTGATTGCAGGGTTTGTGGTTTTCTTTACTAAAAGTCCGACAGGTGTATATAAGGCGAAAAGGGTTATCATGGACCTCTTATCAGGGCTTTTGCTGCCAATAACTTTTTATCCCGGCTGGGCCATAGACATAATTCAAATACTTCCTTTTCAGACAGTAAGTTATATGCCAAACATGATTTATCTTGGTAAAATCAGCGGTACTGCCGCTTTAAAGGTCATGGGACTGCAGGTATTCTGGATAGCAGTTCTAGGTGTTTTGGTTCACCTGTTCTGGCGCTTTGCTGTAAAGCGTGTTGTTATCCAGGGAGGTTGATAAAGTGGACATAAATATGCACAGCCCAGCCGGACGGGCAGTCAGATATTTGACAATATTTATCCAGTATCTGGCCCAGTACACAAAAATAAAAATGGCATATAGATGGGATTTCTTTGTACATATATTAACAGAGTTTTTACAGCAGTCGGTAAGCTTGATTTTCATCTTTATAATATTTTCTAAGGTTCCTGCTATTCAAGGCTGGACCAGGGACCAGGTGTTATTTATATATGGATTTTTCCTGTTGCCTTTTGGCCTTTACAGCGGGTTTTTCAACCATCTTTTTGACGTGCCGGAAAAGTATGTTCTTTTGGGTGAGTTTGATCGTATACTTGTTAGGCCTATGAACGCCTGGTATCAGGTGGTTCTTGAGACCATGCGGCCTGAACTGCTGTTGAGCATGATAGTTGGAATTATTATAATGATATATTCCGGGAGTAACATGAACATGGTTCCTGTTTGGTGGGACTTGCCCCTGGCAGTAGTATTGGTTGCCGGAGCAGCTCTGGTTTATGCGGGGGTATATACATTCCTGGCTAGTCTGGGATTCTGGACTGAAGGGAATCTTGGCCTGATGCCAATGGTTTATAACCTTTCACAGTATGGCAGGTATCCTATGACCATTTATCGGGGGCCGGTGAGGTTTATACTGACCTGGATACTTCCTTTTGCATTTGTTGGTTTTTATCCGGCAACCTTAATAATGCATAGGTATGAGTATATCGAATATGCATTGTTGACTCCTGTTGTTGGAATTGTTTGTTTTGTTATTGCTTATCTGGTTTGGGAAGCTGGAATTAGAAGATACCGCGGAACCGGAAGCTGATTACCCGTGGGTGCAAGTGGATAAGCATGATGCTAATCAAGATGATGAAATCAACATATGGAAGGTAGGTGTAATAGTTTGGCCTTAATTTTTTATATCCTGATTGCAGCCGGGGTAGGAGCTGCTTCCAGTATACAGGTAATTCTTAACAGCAACCTTAATAGAACTGTCAACCTGCCCTTAACTGTTCTGGTAGTTAATACTATTGCTATGATTAGTTCCCTGGTTATTTACATTGTGTTCAGCAGGCAGAGTTTTACAGTTCTTAAAGATGCTAACTGGTACGCCTTCTTGGGTGGGGTGCTGGGTCTGGTGATTGTTATGGGCAGTACTTTTCTGATTCCCAAACTGGGTGTTTCGATTACTATAGGTGTTATTATTGTAGGTCAGCTCACCTTTGCTATGATTGCTGACCATTACGGTCTGGCAGGGGTGCGGCAAATTCCAGTCGACCCAGTTAGGATGGCCGCTTTGTTATTGATGCTATTTGGTGTATATTTGTTTTATAAATAATTGAGATTTTCGAAGATGATCATAAAATTCCTTGTGCTAAACAGGAGGTAAAACTGTGGAATATTTCAAGCAGATTATTGTGGATGCCGGTAAGGAAATGATTAAAAGGAGCCTTACAGTAGCTACATGGGGGAATCTTAGTGTGAGGGACCCTGAGAGTGGATACATTGTGGTTACTCCTAGCGGGATGGATTATCAAACCTCTGTTCCTGATGATATGGTGGTGTTTGATAGAAATGGCAGTATGATAGAAGGTAAACGCAGACCTTCAATAGAAAAAGACCTGCATATTATGATTTATCAGCAACGTCCGGATGTCAATGCTATTATACATACTCATCCCATTTATTCTACGGTATTCGCTGTAACCAGGCAGGGCATTCCTGCAATTACCGAGGAATTTGCCCAAGTTGTAGGATACAGTGTGAAGTGTGCCGAACATGCCCTGCCCGGGACAAAAGAACTGGCGGAGCATGCCGTCAGGGCATTGGGTAAAGAAAGGGCCGTACTCCTGGCCAGTCATGGTACTGTTTGTGTTGGGCCTGATATGGAAACAGTTTTTAAGATATCTGATATTCTGGAAAAGACTGCTCAAATACTTATTTTAAGTAAAAATATCGGGACCCCCAGGATTATTTCTAAAGAAGATGTAAAAGTAATGCAGGACTTTTTAAAGACCGGTTACGGGCAACGTTAAATGCTAAAACCAGGTTTTCGTTGCCTGCTAACATAATTTTGACCTTATGGAAACGGGACTAACTAGTTAGTAATGAGTTAGTCCCGTTTTTTTGGTTCAAATTACCAAAAGGAATAGCTCGAAAAATGTCGAAAAAAATACCAAACAAAGCCATTATGAGGAGGTGCTGGCAAAACACCCAAATAAAACAAACTAAAGATGCAGCTATGTTAATAAGGAGGGAATTATGGTTGTAAAAAAAACTATCATTTATGTTACCATTTTTGTTGCTGTTGTTACTATTTCCTTGTTCCTGTCACCGTTTCCTGCTATGGCTGCCGAAGGTTTGGGAAGTGAATATTACCAGGTTCAGTCAGGGAATTCCTTGTGGCTAATTAGCTTAAAGTATCAGACAACCCCTGAGGCCTTGATGGAACTGAATAACCTGGTTTCTACTGAGATTTATCCGGGTCAACTGCTGAGAATTATCGGTTCCTCAAGCTCTGCTGGGGAAGTTGCGGATTCCATCAGGTATATTGTCCAGCCGGGTGATAGCCTCTATATAATTGGGCGAAAGTTTGGCACAACTGCTGAAGTTATAATTGGCGCCAATGGGCTTAAATCGACTGAGATATATCCCGGACAGGCCTTGGTAATACCTGGGCAGTCCCAAAGGCAGCACATTGTTAAGGCCGGAGATACCTTGTACCTGATTGCTAAAAAGTATAATACATCTATTGATAACCTGGTGAAGGAAAACAACTTACAAACAACGGAGTTATGGCCGGGCCAGCTTCTTCTGGTACCTGCCGCCGGCATCGGGATATCCAACAATTCTGGCAGCACTGAAGGTGGTACAGTGCCTGAAGCTGCAGCCGGTCAATGGAGTCCTGTTCCGGAAGGGGTGAGTTTATACCATGTCCGGTCAGGCGAAACCCTCTGGCTGCTGGCACAGCGGTATAACACCACTCAAAATGCCATTATGACAACAAACCACTTACATACAAATCTCCTTCAGGTAAATCAGCCTCTGTTTATTCCACAGAACAGCCAAAATCCGGTTAATATAGTTTACCCGGCAGCCACACAAAAAACTGGTTATGGCATGCTCTATGACTGGGAGTACGTATCATGGATACTTGATACCCAAAATACAGCGGTATTAAAAGACCTGATAACCGGAAAAAGTTATCAGGCACGCCGCCTTGGTGGCTCCAACCATGCCGATATGGAACCATTAACTGCGGAAGATACGCGCATTATGAAGGAGATATTTGGGGGATCATGGAGTTGGAACCGGCGGGCAGTTCTGGTTTATGTTGACGGAAGGGTTATAGCAGGATCTATGGCAGGCATGCCCCATGACATCCAGACCATATCGGACAATGATTTCCCGGGACATTTTGACCTTCACTTTCTGAACAGCAGGACACATAATACCAATAGTATTGACCCGGAACACCAGGCAATGGTGCAAAAAGCTGCGGGCAATTAAAGCATCATTTTTCATATCGTGATTAAACATTGAAGTGGGGCTGTCTCATATGTAAAAACCTTATGGGAACAGCCCTCCCCTTTCTTTTAATGCAATTGCGGGTTTAATCATAGAAATATGTCGAAAATTTTTACTTGATATAGTGCGATACTTGGCGATTATTTCATAAAAAGTAAAGGGAAATAAAGGAAAAGTTAAAATTTTGTCGAAAAACAGATAACAGTAATATTTTTATTTGGGGTGAAATGCTTGAATTCTTGGTTTAGGGGTTTAAATAAGCAAATACTTGCTCTAACTCTTAGCGTAGCTCTAGGTGCATCATTTGTTCTGGGTTTGTCTGCCCTGCTGGTATTTTACAAGCAATCCAGGGATCAGGTGCTGGAGAGGAACAGGGAAATTGCCGGGTATATTTCCAATGAGATAAATATTCGTATGTCACGTGCTTTGGATGTCAGTGATTATCTGGCCATGGACCCTGCTATAAGGACAATGGACCCTGCTATAATTCAGCAGGAATTGGCTCGTCTTTTTTCAGTTATCAATAATTTTGACGGGATTATCCTCACGGACAATAAAGGGGAAACAGTGGCAGTTGTACCCGAGACATCGAAGCTCATTCCAAATTTATCACAGCGCAGCTGGGTTAAACAGGTTTTGCTTAGTGGCCAACAGTATATTTCTGAACCTTACTTAGCATCAAACGGCAATGATTTGATAGTACTGGCTACCCCAATTAAAGATGATATAGGTAGAGTTATTGGTATTATCGGAGGAAGTATGGACTTGAAGAAAACCACCAAATTTTCAACTATTATCAGCAGCAGATTATATAATCCGAAAATGGATGTCCAGGTAATCGATAAAAATGGCATGCTTATATATAATTCACATAAGGACCTTATTATGCAGAAAGCTAAACCCAGTATTGTTACAGAAGCCCTTTTAAAGGGAGAGGGCGGCTCATATGCACTGGAAATCAGTGACCAACCGTATCTTATTGGATATGCTCCAGTGGAAAAACTGGGCTGGGGAGTAATTGTTACTTATCCTTCCGATTCCGCTTTCCAGTCAGTAGTCTATTTAAAGAATTTAATAGCAGCGATTACCTTGTTGCTAAGTATAATAGTTTTTTGTATTGCCTACCGCGAATCAAAAGCTATTACCAAACCTCTGCAAAAGCTTATGGAAGGTGTTAAAAGAGTGGCCGAGGGTGATTACCATTTTAATGTAAATGTTTCTTCAAATAATGAGATTGGGGTTTTAGCGGATTCTTTTAATGCGATGGTGGAAAGGATCAAGGACATGAGGGAGGATATCCTTGAAAAACAGGAAAAGCTCGAAAAGGCCAACATTGAACTTAAGATTATGGCTATTACCGACGGTCTGACAAAACTATATAATCATAGATATTTCCAGGATTCTCTAGGAAAAGCGATTTCTCTTGCGCGGCAGGAAGGAAAGTCTGTAACCCTGATGATTCTTGATATTGATTCTTTTAAAAACTATAATGACCTGTTTGGACACCAGGCAGGTGACAGACTGCTTGAGGAATTGGGTCAGCTGTTAATCCGGGAACTTGGCCCTAACGATATGGTTGCCAGGTACGGGGGTGAGGAGTTTACAGTTATTTTATATGATTCCGATAATGATAGCGGTGTTTTGGCAGCCGAAAAGGTTAGGGCTGCGGTGGAAGCATTTCCTTTCCCAGGGCGTGAGCAGCAGCCTGATGGAAAAGTGACAATTTCCATAGGTGTGGCTTCATTTCCAGAAAACGCGAAAAGCAAGGAGGAACTCGTCAGGCTTGCCGACGAGGCCCTATATAAAGCCAAGTGTTGTTCCAAGAATAAAGTGGAACTATATTTCTCCGTATTAGATGACTTGAAACACGATTTGAATAAGTCGGAAGCGGAACTCATCAATTCAATTAAAATGCTGGTAAGGATTATCAATGCTAAGGATAAATATACATACGGTCATTCGGAGCGGGTTGGCAGGTATGCTGTCTCAATTGCCGAGGAAATGGGGCTGCTGCTTGAGGAAGTGAAGATAATCAGAATGGGAGCATTCCTGCATGATGTGGGGAAAATCGAAATAAGCAGAAGCATTCTGATGAAAAAGGGACCACTGAGTGAGGAAGAGTTTGAAACTATCAGACAGCATCCTTTTTGGGGAGCTGGGATTATTAAGGCTGTGGAATCCCTTCATCCCGTAATTCCACTGATTAAATACCATCATGAACGTTTTGACGGTTCTGGATATCCACTTGGATTAAAGGGGAAGCAGATTCCTTTACATGCACGAATATTGGCTGTTGCCGACAGTTTTGATGCTATGACTACCAACAGGCCATATATGAAAAGTAAAAATCTTTATGAAGCCATCGAAGAACTGAATCAATGTTCAGGTAAACAATTTGACCCTGAGATTGTTGATGTTTTCTTGGATATTCTTCAGACAGAAAAAGTCAAGGTAGGCTGATTCACAGTTTGATAAATTTGGTAAGACGGATGAGTACTTTTTTAATAAAATTATACCAGGCATAGTTATATATTAAAGAAAATGAAGCGTAGAACGGCAGTACTGCAAAAATTGTGCTTTTTTCCAGGGAATAACCGAAAGCAGGAAACCCGAGGACGTAAGTAATAAACAGCAGTCCGGTTGTAACTGCTGCGGTGCCGGCAAGGATGGCACCCTGCGGTTTTGTAGAGTAATGAAGGCTTATGCCGATAACAAGTCCCAAAGGTGCCATAATTAAGGCAAAAGCAGGTAATCCTACAGGTCGGATTAACAGTGTCAGCCATCCGGAGATAATGGTACATGCCACGCCTCCCCATGGACTGATAAATGCTGCCAACGCTATAGGTAAGCTGCTGAAGAAACTAAGCATGTTACCAGGCCCGGGAAACAGGGCTGCCGAAACCTGGAGCAGTCCGGTAAGTGAGGCTAGAAGCGAGTACCGGACCAGGCTGGTCACAGAAATATTTTTGTTTTTCAACAGATGTACCTCCATAAATGCTTTTGAAGCATACGTTCATTTTTGAGAGACTTCTATTTTGAGAGACTACTATAATATATATACAAAAGAACGGAGCAATTTGCTAAAAACAGCAAATTGCTCCATAAATATTTGTATCCCATAAATATTTGTATCGGTTTTTGCAGAAAATAAAAAATATAACTTGGCGGGAACGTGTGGGAATCGAACCCACCACGGACAGGATCGCTGCCCGTCAACTGGTTTTGAAGACCAGGCGGGCCACCAGGCCCAATCCGCTCCCGTAAGCAGATTATATTATAGCATAACCATCAAAACAAAGCAAATCAGTTTACTTTTAATTAAGTTTATGAGATAATATATTCGAAAAAACTGTGTGTTTTAGGAGGTGGTTTAGTGTTCGGCTTAGGTTTTCAGGAATTGGCATTAGTACTTGTTATTGCTCTTGTTATATTTGGCCCGCGCAAACTGCCGGAAGTAGGCCGGGCAATGGGCAAGGCTTTAAATGAGTTTAGAAGTGCTTCTAGAGATATCCAGAAGGAAATTAATGAAGCTGTGAAAGAACCAGAAAACAAAGAGTCGGTTTAGGAGCAGGATGTATCTGCTCCTTTTTTGGCATAGGAAAGTATAAATTTTATCTTATCTGCATAAAAAGGCTAAGCTTCGCCTTATAGCATATTTTGCGCTTAGCGAAGCTAAGCCTTTTAGTTTTTGTTGTTGGCAGGAATTTTTCGTGATATATCGAATATATTGCAATTGAACAATTTGTATGACTGTTTCAGACAAATTTTTCCTAATAATGTGTTTTACAATAACAGGGTTTTAAAATTATGACAAGACAGTGGATTAACGAGCGGGTGAAATGATGAAGGGGTTTGGGCTGTTCAACATTATAAAAGACGAAATAGATTTAGTAGAACAAGAATTGCATAAAGTTGTTAAAACTAATGACCCGTTATTAACGGAAACTGCTGCTCACCTCCTTAAGGCAGGAGGTAAGCGATTGAGACCGGCTTTTGCTTTGGCTGCCGGTAAAACATGTGCCGGGCCTTCTGATAAATTAATTCCTCTGGCCACAGCATTGGAGCTTATTCATATGGCCAGCCTGGTTCATGATGATGTGATTGATGATTCCTATACCAGGCGAGGCATACCGACTGTCAAGGCAAGCTGGGGAGACCAGGTATCTATTTACACCGGAACATATCTTTTCGCCCAGTCTCTTATTCTGATTGCTAAGTGTGATCACCCGGTTATCAGCAAAATTCTGGCAGATATTAGTGCTATGATGTGTGAAGGCGAGATTGAGCAGATAGTAACTACTTTTGACTCCCAGCAGACGTTAAAAGACTATTTTTTCCGAATTAAGAGAAAGACTGCTTTACTTATTTCTGCCAGTTGTGAACTGGGTGCTGTTGCGTGTGACGCCCCTCCATATCACATCAAAGCTCTGAAGCGCTATGGGTATTATTTGGGCATGGCTTTTCAAATTACCGATGATATATTAGATTTTACAGCCAGTTCGCAGGAATTGGGGAAACCGGTCTGCAGTGATTTAAGGCAGGGGATTGTTACCTTACCGGCTATTTATGCACTTTTTCTGTCGGACAAGCGAAGCAGGCTGGCGGAAATTATTCGAAAAAAGGCAAAAAAGGAGGGTGAAATCCTAGAGGCTATTAATATTATCAAGGAGTGTGGAGCCATTAAGAGGTCTATTGAACTATCCGAACGCTATCTTACAAAAGCAAAAAAACAACTGGATTATCTGCCTTCGGGCAGAGCAGCCAACAGTCTAAGAACTATTGCTGACGTTATTGGCAAACGAAGGTTTTAATAATCATTAAAATAAGGCCGGATAATTATATTTGCAAGAATTTATTTACTTATCAAAAAATTCCAAACAAAAGAAGGGTTTTGTCATTTTACGTAGAATACGTTTTATATTCAAGAATCCGGAGTAACTCTGGCTCTAAAAAGATTCTTAATTTTTTTTTAAATGGAATGTGATTTGTAGTGCAAGTAACCAAATGGTTGAGGGAGGCTGGTTTAATATGGGGATACGAAATAACCTAAAACTTTTTATTCTGGTCATGGGTATTCTGTTATTTTTATTGTTGGCTGCAGTAGGCGGGTTTTCACTGACCAAGTCGCCTGACCTATGCAAAATGTGTCATAATGCTATGCAGCCGGAGTATGTCACCTGGCAGAATTCTTCCCACAACAATGTAGCATGTATGGACTGTCATAAGGAATCGAATCTTATTAACATGTTCAAGGAAAAAATCGGAACCCCCGGTCAATTATTTCATTATTACACTACCGACAATAAGGAATATATTCCTATCACAATGAAGAGTGAACTTCCCAATCACCTGTGTGAACAGTGCCATTCAATGAAAACTAGGGCATTTAGTCTGCCAGGAGATCTTAAGGACCCTCATGAGTATCATGAAAAGGTCGGCGTTGGCTGTGTTAAGTGCCACTCAGGTGTTGCCCATGGCAATATTGCCGGAAGGTCTGTTGCCACAGACAGTGAAATTGCGGCCTGGAGCGATAAGGAAGGCAAGGAAAACATGACAATGGAGTTTACCAGGCCTGATATGGATACTTGTGTTGCCTGCCATATCAATCCTGCCAAATATGGGGTAACAGGAGTAGAAAGTGTTACATGGGATTGCGGTGCTTGCCATGAAGAAATATTTACTCCTAATTCACACAACCTGGTTTCCTGGACCAGGAATCACGGTGTCGATGGAGCCGGACAGCTTAAAGACTGTGTAAGCTGTCATGCCATGGGTGTAGAACCGACATTTGTTGCTGATGGCGTAATAAATAATGTTGTTAAATCTGAAGTTACTGTAAAAGATTTTGCGTGGACCACAGAGTTTTGCATTAACTGCCATAGTCAAATGCCGGACGACCATAAAGATAAGTCCAAGTGGATGCCATCTCATAAGAATGCTGTTCAGAGCAAGGGTATGAGTAACTGCACCGCGTGTCACAGTATCCAAAAACCCAAGGCAGGAGAGACTCTGCCATCACCTGCTAAGGAAGTTGCCTGTAACAAATGTCACTGGTTTTAGTGGTTTCGATACTGTTAACGGTATTATGAACAGGGGTCCCGGGGCAGGCTTAACGGGAGTCTTCAGTGGGGGATATGGGGATGTTTACTAGGCTTAAGCTTAATTTAGAAACAATAGAGAGATGGTTAAAGAGATTAATTCTTATAAGCGGAGTGTTAACCATATTGATTGTTTTGACTATTGGAGCCACCAGGATAACAATGAATTCCGAATTTTGCTCCAAGTGTCATGTAATGACACCCGAATATGTTACTTGGAAAGCATCTTCACATGCAAGATTTTCCTGCACTGATTGCCATGTGAAGCCCGGAATCGGCAATCTTCTGCTCAATAATATTTCTGCAACTAAACTACTCTATCTATACTATACCGGCACATATAATCGTCCGATTGAAATGGATCATATGTTTGAGGATCAAATCTGCACCGGTTGTCATTCCATGAAAAGGGAATTCACCCCGTCGGGGGATTTGATTATCCCGCACGATAAACATGCCGCCAAAAATGTTTTGTGTATCCAGTGCCATGACGGGGTAGCACACGGCGCCATTGCTGCCAGGAGGCTTACTGAAGACGGCAGATATGATGCTTGGACAATGGAAGTGGGCAGGATGCAGATGACCAAAGAGAATACTGAGCCTAAAATGAACAGGTGCTTGGCTTGTCATATGGAACCGGCCAAGTTTGGGATAAAAGATATTGAAACTGTTACCCAGGCTTGTGAGGCCTGCCATACGCAGATTAGCATGCCGCCTGACCACAAAGTTGAAAATTTTACTTCAAACCATAGTTTACTAGTGGAGAAGGAAGGCCTGGAATACTGTAATAAGTGCCACTCGTATTCATTGGAGGCTAAGGATGTTCCAGGGGAAGACCCGGTTGCCAGGTATGCCAGGGGTAATGTCTTCTGTTACGATTGCCATCAGAAAAGGCCGGTTGGGCATACAGGGGATTGGGGGATGATCCACAAAAAGGATGTTCCCAATGGAGATGTATCAGGGTGTCTGGTCTGCCACAATAATGCTAAACCCACTCCTGAAAACAGGGCGGTACCAACGTATTGCGCCAAATGCCACAGTAAAACGAATAATGGTGCAGAGCCTGGAGGTGAAGAAAAACCTGACGGAAAGGATAATACTTCCGGGCAAAATGGGTCTAGCGAAATTAAATTTGAAAAATATCATCCCGGTGGATGGCTTACTTACCATCCGACTGTTGTCAAAGAAAAAGGTGCCAGCAACGAAGGCTGCTGGAACTGCCATGATACTACACACTGTTCAAGATGTCATACCAACAGTTTATAGATGTTATTTAATTAGCATAAATTAGTCATAATGACCAGGATTGTGTATAAAGCAGGGGAACCCGGTTCTCCTGCTTTTGCCGGGTTTTTTTACTGCAATTTTCAGAAAATATTATTGTTACAGAAGGAAAGTTGGTATGTTGTGTCGTACTCTATTAATTAGGAAAATCAAGGGATGATAAAACATAATAATTTTCTCTAATCTTATTACCATGTTTTTGCGATATATAGTATGAAGAGTAATATATATATAAATTTATAATGTCGAATTGAGTCTAAACTATAATTGATGTTAGAACGCAATTGTGTATTGAACATCAATGGTTAAGAACGGCGAAAGGAGCCGTAATATGGAACGTAATAGGATATTGGTTTTCGGTTTGTTGTTGGTGATGGTTACTGGTATATTAATATCACTACCTGCCGTTCGCAATAAGATAAGTGATTTTTTGCAGTCATTCCAATCTGTTCCTGCCGATACTGGACCGAAACTGATTGAAAGAGAATCTGATAAAGAGGTTTGCGGCATCTGCCATTCTGATAAAAGCAGAGATTTCAACAAACAGTTTCAGCATGCGCCATTTGTTAAGTGGTACTGCAAAGATTGTCATGCGCCGCATAATGTCGGTTCTGGCAAACACGAGTTTGTGGTTGATATCGACCAGCTCTGCAGCACCTGCCATTTTAACCGGCTTGATGAAACCACTTATGTTTATCAACATAAACCATACATGATGGGACATTGTACGGACTGCCATGACCCACATGCATCTGATTACAGGTATTTGTTGAGAACTTCACCTGCTTCTTTATGTACAGCCTGCCATAAACTGGACTTAGTCTATGATTTTCCGGTTAAGCACAAACCTTATGAAATAGGGGCTTGTTCTGACTGTCATGTTCCTCATGCTTCAAAATACAGGGGAATGACCAGGCTGCCGGGTAAGCAGTTATGCTTTACTTGTCACTATGACAGGCAAAATGAACTGCTGATGCCGGTCCAGCACAGACCTTATGCAACCGGCGACTGTATAAACTGTCACGGTGTCCATGCAACTCCCGGTGAAAAGCTGACATTGGTCGCTGGTAATGGACTTTGTTTAAGCTGTCATTATGGATTAAACGATAAGATACAGCAAGGTTTAAAGAATGGATATGTTCATACTCCGGTTAAAGAAAAATGTACCAATTGCCATGTTCCTCATGCATCAGCGAAACCGGCACTGCTTCCGGAAGCCAGGACGGAGCTGTGTTACCTGTGCCACTCGGCAATGAGGCCGGAATTTGAGAAAACTTCACATCACCCGGTAGGCAATGGCCTCTTGGATTGTGACGGTTGTCATGACCCCCATGTTGGCCCTGGGCCCAACCTGGTAAGGAAAGCCGGGAATGATTTGTGTTATATATGTCATCTTGGTTTGGAAAGTACTTATGAAAGGCTGCAGCATGCTACTAAAGCTGAGGGGGAAGGAGGCCTTGGAGCTTGTACCAACTGTCATGTTCCCCACGGGTCAGATTATAAGCCTTTGCTTATGGATAAGCAGGAACCAATGTGCAACAGTTGTCACCAATCTATTGCCAAAGCCAGGATAAATCACCCCTTTGGGGACAGTTATACCGACCCATGGCGTGGAGGCACTCTGCATTGTACTAGTTGTCATGGGCCGCATGGGACAGATTATGAGCAGTTTACCTTATTGCCCAGATCTCAACTTTGTCTTAAGTGCCACAGTGAAACAATAGATGATAAGCTCCAAATACACAGGGTTATTCAGCCGCGCAATGAAAGCAAACCAAAAACTGTTGATACCCAAGTGCCTCCAAGGGACAATAACAGGACCAAAGTAATTAATAAAAAAGCCGGGACATAATTAAAAAGCTTAGGAAGCCGGAGGTGTAACCATGGAACCTAATTTGAACCAGGATATTGATAAGGGTGTGTTACTCAAGAAAACGGTATTAATTATAATTGTTGTAGCTATTATTGCCATATCTATATTCACTGTAATAGGATATGCATTCTTCTGGCGTACCGCACCTGAACAAAAACAGGATATAGAGCTTAATTCCATTAATTACATAATAGAGGCAAAACCTAACAGTGTTGAGGGATATTTGGCAAAAGGAAATTACTATATCAGAAATGATCATCCTGAGGAAGCACTCAATTGGATAGAAAAAGCTGCAGGAATTGAACCTGATAACAAGGCCGTTCAGTTTAACAGGGGCTTAGCCCTTATGCAGCTCAAAAAATATGATGAAGCGATTAAAAACATGGAGCCACTTACAGATGATAAGGTTTTTGACTTTGATGCCGAGTATTTTATTGGTGCTGTTTATTACCTGAAAGGAGATTACCCAAAGGCTATCGAGAAATTTGGACTGGCGTTGCTATACAATCCAGCTTCTGCTGATGCCCATGTTTTTCTGGCAAAGGCTTATTACAAAAATGGGGAAAAGGATAAGGCTGATGAGCATCTTGCCAAGGCGCTGGCTATGGTTCCGATTATGATGAAGCCCTTGAAGTAAAGAAAATAATTGATGCAGGCGGACAATTAACAGATTGAGTTCAAAGGGAGGTCATCGGGATATGGAAAACAAACCGGCTGTAAAGAATATTTTAAAAAAGAAGATAACCAAGTCACAAGTTTTGAACCTTATGCTAATCACAGTGATTGTTATTGGCACTGTTTTTGGGTACCTGTATTATAAGAAAACCAATATTGTTACCGCCGTTAGACAAGTTGTTCCTGTTATAGACCCTGTACCCCGGCTGGACTACCAGTTCAGTATATATGGTCCTGAGGCTGATTTCCTTAGTAACCCCCAGGCCGCTATAGTATGGAATAATAATATTTATGTTGCCGATACCGTAAACGGACGCATTATGGTTTTTGATTACACCGGCAATTTTATCAGGCAGATTGGCGGTAAGGGTAATTTCCGAGGAGCTATGCAGGGTCCTACTGATATTGGGGTATATAATAATAACCTTTATGTTGCTGATTACGAGCTTGGAAAAGTTTCTATATATTCTCTCACTGGTGAATTTATCGGTTATTTTGCTGAAGATAATCTTAAAGGACCTTCAGGGATGAAAATTGCCGGTGACCGGTTCTATATATTTGATAGCAAAAGCCAGGAAGTCTTTATTTTTGACAGTACAGGCAAACTCCTGAACTCCTTTGGGGGTAAGGGCCACGAACCGGGTCAGTTCTATTATGCAAAAGGAATCACCGTAGATGAACAGGGCAATATTTATGTGGCAGATTCCAATAACTTCCGGATCCAGGTTTTTACCCCTGAGGGTAAGGAAAAGGCGGTATGGAAGAGTGACCAGCCTAATAATGAACAAGGATACACCATACCCAGGGGTGTGGCCATTGACAAAAAAGGCAATGTATGGACTGCCAACCTGCTGGCCGGCGGGGTTTCTGCCACAGACCCGTCCGGGAAAAGGCTGGCTCTGTATAACCTGGGTGAGTCTGCCGAAGATAATATTACCCTGCCTACCGCTGTTTTTGTAGATGAAAATAATAGGTTATATGTTATCGAGCTTGGCAAAAGCCGGGTCTTGGTATATGACATCAGGTAGGTCCGGCAAACACACAATAACAGTTTAAATGTGGTTGTAACTATTAATGAAAGGAGGTGAAAATTATGAAAAAGTCCATTGGAATTATTGCTATTGTGGTTGTTGCGTTGTTTATGCTCAGTGGAGTAGCTTTTGCAGAAAACAGGTTCTCAGACAATTATCCCAAAACACATTACGGTTTCTCTGTTTCTGCCGAAGGGTGTGCCGGATGCCATGTTATTCACACGGCTTCAGTTGCCAAACTGTTGAAGACCGGTAACACACAGACCGATTTTTGCTACTCCTGTCATGGTTCCACTACTAGTTCGCCTTATGACGTAGAGCGCGGCAAGATTATGGGTAACGACGATTCTGAAAGCCAATCTTTTGCAGGTGCATTTGGTTTTCAAGGTAATGATTACTATTTAGGAGGAACGATTACATCAAGGCATCAGGTTGAAGGACCTACATATACCGTTGTTTATGCAGCTACCGGTATCCCCGGTAACTTGGATACAGGTGGTGACTGGGACTTCAACAGTGGTTTCAAGTGTGCTTCCTGCCATGACCCCCATGCCGGTGACAGCGCTAATGACCGCTTGCTCAGGTCAAGTATAGTAGGCTGGACCAGTGGCGATACCGTATCTAGTACTATTGATTTTGTGTATGATGCAACTTCACTGGTAACCACTGATTATGCCAGCGATTCGGATGCTGCAACTGCTGTCAACGAGTTCTGCGGCCTGTGCCACGGTAAATTCAATGTTGCTGATAATGGTGCTAAGAGCTTGCAGACCGGTAAGTACCGTCACGCCATGGGTGTTCCTGTTGAAGCTGATTCGACAACACTTCCGGTTGGTAATTATGATGCTTCCAGCTCCAGTACTACCAACCTGGTACTCTGCCTGACCTGCCATTACCCGCACGGTTCTGATGCCGCAGCGGTTTCAGCAGGTTACAACACTTGGGATACTGATGAAGGCACATTCAGCGGCTCGGTTCTGTTGCGTGCCGATAAGCGTGATGTTTGCTATGACTGCCACGGTGCGGCTAGCAAGAACACTGAAGCCTATGGTCAAGATCCAGAGTAAAACTTGTACCAATATAGATTTATCAGTTATTTTTGCTCAGTACAACTAAAGGAACCAGGGTAAATCCCTGGTTTCTTTTGCTGGGTATGTACACAATTATGTTAAAGCTTCAAGGTTTACCCCACGATATATAGTATAACCAGGCCAAGGAGGTGAAATATTGAAAACCTATAAAAGGTTCTGCCTTTCAGGTCTTTTTACAGCTATCTTTGTGCTTTGCTGCACTTTGACGGCTTTTGCAGCAGACCTGACCACCTGCGGGAACTGCCATGACTGGACTGCCAAACCTAATTCAGATGTAACAAAATTTGTTCTTCCGGTTATACCTGATGGTAGTCCTGAAGGGTCTACAGTAGATAAAAGCAAGTGTGTTATCTGCCATAAAACTGACCTTGCACCTATACATATGACCGGTGTATATCCTCAAGTACAGACTGTGGATGGAGTGGTATATGGGGCATTTCTCAGCCTAGATTCAGTATATAAACCACCGGCATACCTTCATAACATTCACAATGCGGTTTCCACCAAGCTGACCGGACCAACCTGCCTGAAGTGTCATGCTGTTGCAGCGTGCTCATCGTGTCATACATCAGTGCCCCATGACAATCATTACACGGCGAATCCGGTCAACCCGTTAACAGATGCTGCTATAGCAACCCCTGTGCTGACAAGCCAGGCAACAGGATATACAAATTATGTTGATGGTATCGTATATCCGACCTGGAATATAAGCACAACTTGCGCTACCGCCGAGTGTCACCAGACACTGCCGGCACCCAAGCGGTTCCGGCCGGATGGGACTGAACTGTGTTATAACTGTCACACTACTGCTTCGAGTGGACATTCAGAGGAGCAGATCGATACGATACATACATCGGTTTTCCCTGAGGCCCTGACATTTAATAATCAACTCACCGGAACTTATGTGGTGGATTGTTCGGGATGTCATAACAGCGACCTGGATAACGAGCATGCAGACCAGGGTCAAGATTGTATGGCTTGTCACCAGTCGCAAAATACAGGTGTCTTGGAAGTAATTGCTTCAGCAGACGGTCTGGAGACAAACCGTTCGTGTGAAAACTGTCATTTTAACAGCAGTGTTATTGCAGTCCCTGCTGAGCACGACCTATTTCATATTGCCGCTCAGAGTGATAATCTTCATATTGACGGCGGGCCACATGATGACTGCAACACCTGTCACCAAAGAGAAGAGCTGTTATCGCTGGTTGCCGGTCTTGCAACGGAAGTGGATAAAAACTATTCGTGCCTGACCTGTCATACAGGCAGTCCTAATCCGAAAGACCCTATACATGTGGCTGATTATGACGGACAGCAAATGGAAATAGTTGATCTGCACCAGGGATGTGATACATGCCATACTCCGGGGACTACATATGCAGCTGCAGTGGAGACAATAATATCCAAACTGAATGACCCTGTTAATCCTGCCGCCGGTTATTCATGTACCGAATGCCATACGGATTTAGTTTCGGTACATATGCCCGAAGACAGTACCAGCGCCATGTGCCTGGAATGTCACCAAGCGGATTCAGCAGATGGTACTTCTCTTCCTGCAGTTCATACTAAAAACAGTGAAAGTACAGTTACCTGTGTAACTTGCCACAGCTCTGATGCCAGGCCGCCGGTCCCGGAAGCGGTTGCTGCAAATGATACCAGCTGCGGGGCATGCCACTTTGAGGGTTCCCATGAACATAATGTTACTGTCTTTGAGCAGGAGCCTGATACGGACTGTATTGTTTGCCACAGTACCGGTTCTGCAAACCAGGCAGCAGAACTTGCAAGTTTGCATGCTGATTATGGATACCGGTGTTCGGTATGTCACAACAGTACTTTTGATGAAGTAATAACCTTGGATAAAAATCTTGATATGCTGAAAAATTCGGTAACTCCGATATATTGCAGTACATGTCACAATGGAAACAGCGCCGCAGGTTTCCCGGAAACAAGGGAAAGCGCGCATGACCCTGAACACATGGCATTTGGGGAAGATAATGTCAGTTGCAGCGGCTGTCACTCCTTTAATGCTCCATTTGGTTCTCCCACAGATGTTACCGTAATACACCAATCAAGTGAATGTAATACCTGTCACAGCAGCAGCAATGAAGCAGTATTAGGATTTATCAGGGACAGGGCCGGTTCGGATAATAGCTATTATACCTGTGAGGACTGCCATAACAGCTTGTCACAACATGATGAACTTCACGTGGTTACTGATTACAGGGAATCAGGGGCAGGCACCGGTTGTGCGTCCTGTCATAGTGATGATGTAACCATTGCCCATGAAAGTACCGCAGGTAAATGCAATGCTTGTCACGGATTGCTGCCGGTACCAGCAACGATAACCGAAAACCTGAGTACTAACCCTGATAGGACCGGGTACACTTGTGAGGATTGTCATACTCTCAGCGGTGGTCAAAGACAGCATAGAAAATAAAACAATATATTAATTATGAACAGGCAGACTGCCAAATCTGTTAGTTATGTTCAGGCTGTTGGCAAACTGTCGGCAGCCTTTGCATAACTACGACCTGGAGGTTATTATGGGAGTTTCAGGTATCCTACTGGCCTTGATACTTTTGACTGCTCCTTCTGTAAGAGGCTTGTATTATGAACAGGAAATGTTTGTTTTTCAGGTAATTGTTTTCGCAGTTTTTATCATCTTTTTAACAGAAAAGAAGGCTTTTAAATTAAACCGGCCTCTTGATTATGCAGTTTTTACCTTCTTAGGGGTCTATATGATTAGTTTGCTGAATGCTGCTGATTTTAGGGAGGCTCTACTGGCAGTAATGCGGATAATCAGTTATACCCTGATTTATATTATGATTTCTGTTCATACCCGGAATAATGACTCGAGGTATAAATTTTTAAGAGTTATTTACCTTAGCGGGTCATTGATGATATTGGTTACTTTATTTAATTTGACCGGAATCGGGTTTGATAAATTCCTGGATGGTTCAGTGATTACTACTGCTTTTGAATATAAAAATACCGGAGCCCTCTTTTTACTGCTTTGTTCATTAATTGGAATTTATCTGGCATATTATAATGAATCCCGGAAAAACGATTTACTAATAGGTGTTGGTAATTACTTAAACTTCCTTATAATTATCGGTACCCAGTCCCGGACGGTATGGTTGTTGTTATCGATATCATGTATCCTGCTGTTGGCCGGGCTGCCGTCTCAAAAGAGGGGGCGGTCTGTATTAGGGATTTTGATTTCCCTGCTGCCTGCTGTTATAATATCGGAACCCCTGATTTCTTTGGTATTGCAGGAATCATTTTGGCAAACCTGGCTGCTGGTAATTGCCGGGGGGCTGGCAGTTTATGGCGGGATTTTGATGAGACGGAAGCTGGAGGAACGCATAATAACACGCGGTTTTATGGGAGTATTAGCGGGAGGCTTTGTTATTGCTCTGGCGGGGCTGGTTTTGTTCGGGAATTCATCAACTATCGCAATGAAAATTATGTCTATCTCATTTTACCATCAAAATGTGCAGGAACGCTTGGTGTTTTTTAAAGATGCACTGAAAATTATTGCTGAAAATCCGGTTTTAGGCGCCGGTGGCAAGGCCTGGGATATTCTTTACCTGAACATCCAGAGTTTTGGATATTATGCGGAAA
Source organism: Phosphitispora sp. TUW77 (assembly GCF_048453025.1). GTDB lineage: Bacteria > Bacillota > Thermincolia > Thermincolales > UBA2595 > Phosphitispora. The sequence continues at coordinate 1,972,439 of NZ_CP156677.1, read as the reverse complement.
ATGTTCATAATGATTTTCTGCAGGTTGCTGTGGAAGCCGGAATCATCGGATTGGCTGCATTTGTTTTCATTTGGGTGTGTTTTTATATAACAGGACTAAAAATTTATTGCAATAAGCAGGCAGAGGAGAAAACGTTTTCTTGGTTAATCCTTGTTCTTGGATTTACCACTATGCTGCACATCTTGTTTGATTTTGACCTCCCTCATAGTGCCATGGCATTTCTACTGTGGTCGTTATTTGGAATGGCACGTGCATTGGAGGATGTTTCCGCAAATGCAACTGGTGCCGAATACCGTTCGAGGTTTTTAGTATTGATTTTGGTGGCAGGTTTTCTATATATAACTTCATCACTTAGTTTTTTGACTGGAGACGTATTTTTTGCCAGGGGAGAAAAGGCTCTTGCGCGGGGTGATTTATATGGAACAAGGGAGTATTTTTTTGAAGCACTTAAATTTGACCCATTTAAGACAAATACGTTGGTTAGCCTGGCACAAATTAATTTAGCACTTGCTGAACAGGGTGATTATACTGCCCTTAATCAGGCTATATATTTTGGGCGGAAGGCCATTGCGGCACGGCCCAATGAACCACTATCACATGCTGTTTATGCAACCGCTCTGTTTTACAAAGGTGAATACGAAGAGTCGGTGGCTGAAACCCAAAAATATGTTTCGCTGCACCCCATGTTAACTGCAGCTTATGAGGAGCTTGTTAAAAGAAATCTAGATATAATAATAGAGCTGAAAAAAAGCGGGGAAGAAGAAAAAGCGCTTATGTATCTGGATTTTATAAATAAAATTCCAGGTATGATTGAACGGCGTATAGGCATGCTTTCACAGAATGAACTCAACCTCTGGCGGGGTAACAATTCAGAGCCTGTGTTATCTGTTACTCCGGTAATAAAGAAATATATAGACACAGCAAATTTACTTGTTGGTGACTCACAAACATCAGAAATGGATTGATTCTACTTATTTTTAATATGCAAGAAAGTTGGAAAAATTCTAAAAAATACCTGAAAAAACAGAAACTGCAGCAGGAAATTACAGGTTGCAGCAGGAAATCACTTAATAAATGTTGAAGTCTTTAGATTGCCACTTAATAAATAAACGCTTTGAAGGGATATATGTGAGACTGATAAGCCGCATCAATTTACTGTTAAATCACAGAATTGATATTAAAATAAACTTTAACCAAAGGATAAGCCGAACCAAGGCACTTGTATTTATTGCCGTTTTGGCTGTTATGATGGTGCTTTCCGGTTACTATATTGGGGAACGGTGGTATTGGGTTAAAGACCAAAATCTCTACGAATACCGGATAGAGTATTTAAAGAAGCAGCTGACGCAAAATCCTAAATCCAACAACATCCGGGCTGAACTTGGGATGACTTATTTTCTGAATTCTCAAGTAAACAAGGCCGAAGCTATGTTGCGTGATGTCTTGGAAGATGAACCGGAAAATGATATTGCAGTTTTGTACCTAGGGTTAATTCTTTCTGAGCAAAAAGATTATTACAAATCAATAGAATTGCTGAATAGATATCTGAAGATAAATCAGGGACTTGAGACCAGGGTTGCATTATTGTATTTGGGGCGGGATTATCTTGAAACTGAAGCTTACGACCTTGCATTGACCACGCTAAGGAAAGCCGTTGAGAGAGATCCTGCAAACCCGGTTGTCTGGTATTATCTGGGGCAGGCTTACGAAAATGTGAATGACAGGAAAAATGCTATTAGTGCATATGAGAGGGCATTAGTTCTTAATAAAAACTATACAGAAGCTGAATGGGCCTTGAACTCATTGGCGAAACAAAAACCTGCAGGCAGCGATTAGGTTTGGCACAATTTTAAAACAAGAAGGTGATTATGCCGGTGAAGGAGCATATTGACCAAGGAGTTGCCGGTAAATCAGAGGAGTTTGGCAGGAGCCGCATAAGAAGCCGGAAAACTATAACCCTGAAAACTCTGATGTTGTTAATTATATTTACAATTATTATAATTTCTGCACTTTTTGGGTTTTTATATTACCGTGGACAAAAACCTGTTACCAGTGTTTTGCCGGTTACAAATAAAAAACCGGAGTACCGGTTCAGTATTTACGAAGGCCGTTATCGCTTGTCCCATCCTATAGCAGTTTTTGTGTATAATAGTACAAATATTTATATAAGCAATAACAAAAATCATACAGTTGAAATAGTAGGTCCGAACGGAAAGCCCAAAGGAGTTATTGGAGGTGCCGGTGATTTACCTGGCAATTTAATGTTCCCTTATGGATTGGCAGTTTTGCCTGGCGGCAATATCCTTATTGCCGAGACCGGCAATTACAGGATAGAAGAGTATAGTCCTGAAGGGAAATATATTAAAACTTTTTTGGGACCGGGCAATAAAGCCGGTATCCAAAAACCTGGTCCGGTGTGTATTGATGACAGGGGACAAATTTATGTCGGTGACCTGTCTGGAAACCAGGTGGTAAAGTTCGACAGGGATGCCAAGGTTTTAGAAAAATTTCCGAACATTTCTTATCCGCATGGAATTGCAGTTGATGTGGCAAGAAATAAACTGTATATTAGTGATTCCGGTGCTTCGGTTATTAAGGTTTATGAACTTGACAGCAGTAAAGCAGTAGTCAATAACGATGAACTTAATGAAGAACCTGTAAGACAACCACGGCAGATAATTGACTCAATTGTGTCCGGAGTTAACTTCAGTATGGTCAGGGGACTTGCAGTTGACAGAAATGGCAGGTTGTATGCGGTTGATACGTTAACAAGTATGATAAGGGTATTTGATACTGACGGTAAATATTTGTTCAGTTTTGGCAAACAGGGTTCCGGTGACGGAGAATTCCTTTATCCTGCAGGGATTTATGTTGATGATGCAGGAAGAATTTATATAGCTGACTGGGGAAACAACCGCATTCAGGTGTGGGGGTATTGATTGGACATCGGCGGGGGTGGTTCACATGAAGATTAAGCTTAAATATTTATTGGTTTTCATAGTAGCGCTTGGGATGATGTCAGTTTTTATAGGAACCGGCGCTGCTGAGGACGGGCCATATGTATATATCAGGTATTTCAACAACGGTACCGGTGTGGATGCCTATGTCTATTGGGATGATTCCGCTGCAAACGGGGGCCCCTATAATTTTGCCTGGGCCGATGATGTGCTGTCCAGTTGTGATGACCTGGATTGGCAGGCAGGTTCGCCTGATAATGCAGGGACTGCAGATGCGGTTTTTAAGCTTTCGGTAACCAAATACATAAATTATTTTTTCAAGGTAAGCAGCGGGGACAAGGTCACAATTGCACGCGCTTTTCCGTTAGACTTTAACAACACTGCTAATTCTTACAGATATGAGAATGATTATGCTCACGGCAATTTTGCCCCCGGAACCGGTATGTGTGCGACGTGTCACATTACCCATACAGCACTGGGGGGGTATTTGTTAAAACAAGCAACATATTATGAACTCTGTTTGTTGTGTCATGGCAGCAGCAGTACTCAGAGCAAATATGATGTGGAAACCGGAAAGGTTTATATGGGACCGGAAACAGGATGGGTGGATTCCTTAGCCGGTCCTATAGGAAGCGGGGTAACCACCATAATCTCAAAACATGACGTAGATGATACGGGTGATGTTATGACAACGGTATATGGAAGCGACCCGGCCAGGATGCTTACCTTTACGTGTGTCTCATGCCATAACGGTCATAGCGGTAAAAATGATAATTACCGCCTGCTGAAGAAAACAATATATCCTGCTGATGGGGGATGGAATCCTCAGACTGTAGTTTTTAACGCATATGCAGTTGTTAAGGACATAACTGTTGGGGAGGATGTATATTATATTTCCGGAAACAGCGAATTCTGTGCTGCCTGTCACCTTGACTATGATGAAGGAACGGCTTATTATGCCGATGGTGAATATACCAGTTTTTACAAGCATCCGGTGACAGTCGGTTCAACAATTTATTCGGTTGAAGACAGGGAAATCTGGCCAACTGCGGGGGACTACTTGCCGCTGCAGGTGGATCCGGGGGCAGGCACCACTGACAAGAGAAATGCGGTGGTTTGCGGGACATGCCATTTTGCTCATGGCACATATAAAATCTTTAATGTATATCTGCCTGAGACAGGTGAGACGATATCGAGCCAAAAAATGCTCAGACTCGATAATTATGGGGTATGTGAATCCTGCCACAAGAAATAAAGCATTTATCCACAAGGGTCTGCAGGGATGTTTTTGGTGAGGGGGGAGATACCAATGCGTAAAAAAATTATGCTCGGTATTGGGCTGATTTTAATAATTGCTGTGGTTATTGGTTACCAGATACTTGGGGCCGGAGCGGCAGAGATAATCGCTGATATGCTGAATGATGAGGGGGATTTTGAAAACCTTAACCCACCGAACCATTACAGCAGTTGGCTGCATGATTTTGACAGCGGCGGAACCAGTTGGACATATGACCAGGACACCGCTACTGTCAAATCCGGTGTATATTCAGCCGGTCAGTCCAGCACTATTGAAGCTGGATTCGGGATTACTGCCCGCACATTAAACGGGGGGTACAGGTATTCTTTTACCACACCTGATGTGGAGGAATTTACAGCAAGCCTGAGTCTTTACTATGACAAGAATATTGCTATTGTCCCGGGTGCAATGGGGACAACTAATGTTTCCAAGTGTGACCTCAAATGGGAGGTCAGGAACTCAGCAGGCACATCCATAGTAGATACCGGTGCGGTAATTGATTCTGCCACTACAAGCGTGTCGTGGGGGGGGACCCCCTATTCGGACGATGTTACCGGGCTGGAGCCAAATACTGCATATCAGCTCCGTATTTTTGTTGATGCTGTTCACCAAGCTCAGAGGTCCGGTGTTTCCGGTATTGATGTTCACTGGGATGATGTAGTTTTAAACGCTGTTTATACTGATAATCCTCCTACAATAGGCATGTCTTCACCTGCAGATTTGAGCAGCCAAAAAGGCACAGTATCGCTATCAGCCTACTCTATTGATGATTTTGGGGTAAGCCAGGTTGATTTTGAGTATGCAGATAATACTTCATTTACCGGGGCTACTACCCTGTCGGGAGCAGCACTTAGTTCCGGGACTACTAAAGACGGTATATGGGGAAAGAACTGGGACACTACAGGACTTAACGGGACATATTATGTCAGGGCCAAGGCTGATGATGGGGTCAATGATGTGGTTACCTCTGGCAGTTATTTTACTTATTATATTGACAATACGGCTCCAAGCACGGCCGCAATGAGTTCCCCTGCTGATTCGGCATATATCAGGAGTGTCCTTGACCTTGAAGCTGCGGCTACAGACAATATGGAAGTCAGTTCGGTTGACTTTCAATGGGCTGATAATGCTCTGTTCAGCGGGGCGCAAACCGTAACCGGGGCAACTCTGACATTAGGGACGGTTACCGACGGCACGTGGACCGCATCTTCTTTTAATACATCAACAATGGGTGACGGGACACGTTATGTCAGGGCGGTGGTTTACGATTCCGCGGGCAACAGCCTTACCGGAAGCTATATTACCGTTGTCGCTGATAATACGGCACCAACTCTTGATTTGGATTATTATTCAGACAGTGCCCTAACCGAGATTCTGCCAGTTTCCGGGGGCATTCCTTTGACTGTTGCCCAAACTGTATATGTCGTGCTTAATGCAGATGAAACCCTCAGCCCTGATGCCGGGGATAACCAGATAAGTATTGATGCAATAGGAATAGATAACGATATTTCCAATGCCAACTTTACCTGGGACGGGACAGCGGGTGCCTGGGTTTACCCCTGGATAGTATCTGCCGGAAGTGATGGGGATACTATCGCCATTACCGTGAAAGGAACAGACCTAGCAGGTAATGTGACTACAGGGGCCCCTAACAGCGGTGATGTTGTCAGGATTGATACAACAGAACCTGTTCTAAGCCTTGAGTATTATTCTGATTCCGGTTTAACCACTGCTCTCCCGGTTTCGTCAGGGAAACCTGTTGTTAAGGCAGGGACCACTTATATTAAACTTGTTACAAATGAGTCATTGAGTACGACGCCTGGGGTGAATGCCGTTACTATTGATGCCCCGGGTGGGGCGAATGATATAACAGATGAGGCATTTACATGGGATGCCGGTACAAGCGCTTGGAAATATGCCTGGACTGTCAGTATTGCTGATGACGGGGATTCATCGGGAATTTCCGTTACAGGAAAAGACGCGGCCGGGAACACTTATACCGGGGCACCTTCCTCCGGGGAAACGGTAACATTGGCTACCATACCGGCCCCGTATGCTTTGCAAATTTCGGCTGTTCCAACTTCGGTCCCTTATGACGATACTTCCACAGCAACGGTAACCGCTGTATTAACTGACCAATACGGTGACGTTATGGAAGGGGTAACTGTTGATTTCACTACTACACTGGGAACTTTTGTGTCCAGTGGTACTTCTTCTGCTTCTGAGACAACAGATGCAACAGGCAGTGCTGCAGTATCCCTGAAGTCAGGGTCTTCAGGGATTGCCACAGTAACCGGGACTGCAAATGGGACGACAGTGTCTGATTCTGTACAGGTCACTTTTTATCCACCGGCACAAACTATTGGAATGACGATTTTACCTGATGATATTCCGGCCAATAATACAACCTGCTCCATAGTTACTGCAGAAATAAAGGATTCCGGAGGCACCCCTCTTCCCGACGGGACTTTGATTACTTTTGAAATTTCAGCCGGGACAGGGACTTTTGATGATGAAACAACAACCAAACAAGCAGCTATTTCGGGTGGCTTAGGAAAGGCTTCAGTTCAGGTTAAATCTGATACAGTTGGGACGGTTACAGTCAGGGCGTCCCTGGATGGTTCCAACAATACAACAGATATAAATTTTGTCGCCCAGGAAGTTACTACTGTGGAGACTTCTGCAACACCAACCACAATCGATGCGGATGGAAGTGAACAGGCGACAGTAACGGCTGCTCTTTTTGATCAGTATGGTGTGCCTATGCAGAGCGAGTTAACTGTCACATTTACCACGACCCTTGGGGACCTGTATTCACACAGTGCTGTTACTGATTTATCAGGTGAGGCAGTGGTAACTCTGACCTCCGTGTCGGCAGGTGAGGCCAGAGTGAAAGCGATATACAGTCCTAATGGTGTTAGTGATTATGTAGATATTACAATTTTGGTGCCTGATAATACACCACCAGGCCTGATTAAGGCTGAAGCTACCAGTAAACAAATTATTTACCTCACATTCACTGAGCCAATATGTTTTGACCCTGACCCGCCGGTTAACTGGGGTGTGTATAAATATATTTCCGGGGATGAATATACCGTATCTTTTCAAGCCCCTGAGATTATTGCTTCCGATCGAAGGATAGCCAAGCTAACCCTTGCCGAAGGGGTATACCATGATACCGGAAACCAATATCCTAATCCGGAACGATACAAAATTGTGGTCAGCGGGGTCTATGACCTTAGGGACAATGTTATTGATGAAGTTTATAATTATACTTACTGGGACAGCTATACCCCCCATGGCAAGTATTCCAAAGTGAATGAGACCGACTTGAACAATACCATGATGTGCGGTCAGTGCCACAGTGCCCACAGCGCTGTCGGGGTCAAGCTGCTAAACAAGACTACTATCCAGCAGGTTTGTTTCGTCTGTCATGGGACAGGGGGTATCAGCGACTATAACGTCTATGAGGAGTTTACGGACCGTAAGGCCAGTGGTTCAACAGTGTCATATACCCTGCACAAGTCACTGGATGATGCCGGGAATGATTTCCTCTATTGTTCGGACTGTCATAACCCTCATGGGGACAAACGTACCGGGACAAACAATATTTATCCCAAACTTCTCCGGGTTACTAATGTTTACGGCACAGTATATAATCAGGGCAACGGGTTCTGCTTAGGATGCCATGGTGACGGCGCTGAGGGGATGGAATTCGGGACTTCGGTGACCATGGCGATATACTGGGATGACCTTGGAGGGAATCATGCCTGGGGCATGGGGGTAGATGGTGACGCACTGGGGGGGACCCAGCCAATTCCTCACTATTCCTCTGATTATGATGACATGCACGCGGCTTCCGAAACTGATGTGACCTGTGTCCTTTGCCATGAACGGCATGGTTCCCAGTATCGCAGCCTGATTGATAATACCCTGGTGAGCAATGACAGGGACGACTTATGTTTCAAATGCCATAACGCCTCCACCCCTAATACTATGAGTGGTGAGGATATCGAGGCCAAGTTTGCCCTGGCCAATACACATGAAATCAATGACCCTCTGAATACGGGTCTGACCTGTAGCGGCTGCCACGGGCCCCACAGTGTTGCCGCGAGATGGTTTGCAGACTCAGGGAGTACGGCGCCCTCTGCGATTACTGATCCGGAAAACACAAAAGAGAACTGGTATAAGTCAGATACCCAAGATATGGCGGGCTTCTGCAACAAGTGCCATAATGTGGCCGATACCGGAGGTACCCCATCATATACTGAATCACTTACAGCAGTTACCTCTGCCGATAAGATCAGGCCATTTACCATTGAGTACGATTCCCTGAGCTTGAGCAACTTTGGTTTTAGCTGGAACAAGAAAGAATACTTTGATATTACCAGTACTACAAAAGCCGGGCATTACAGTCCTACCAGAAGTTCCGGCCAGGATGCGGTAATGTGTGATAACTGCCATGACCCTCATGGATCGGATTATGACAGATTATCCCTATATGATGAAGACGTTACCGGAGGCCCGGCATCTGACGGTATGTGTCTGCGTTGTCATGGTGATATTACCGGCACCCCGGGAGATGATGACAGCAGTTTGGATGTATGGACTAATGGGTTTGACCAATCAAGTAAGCACCCGATTTTTTCAAGTACCGGGGTTCATAGTGATACAGAAAACCTTGGCACCGCAGCACGTCACGTTGAGTGCGTCGATTGCCATGACCCTCATGCTGCCAGGGAAGATTCGATAGATAACCTGTCAGGGCCCCTGCTGAATGTTTCCGGTGTTACCCGGTCAGGCGGGTCTCTAGAAGAAACGGACACGGCTACTGAGGACTGGGAGGTATGCTACAAGTGTCATTCCGATTATTGGGGCAATCTTGACGGGAGCCGGGATATTGCGGCTGAATTTTACCGGACGGCTACTATTGGAAGTACCAGTGGAGTATATTCGTTCCACTTCGTGGAATTAACCTCAAATACAAATGCTAGTGCCAATGTTGCCTCACACTTGACTGCAGGGGCGGTTGACCATGATGGCAATGCATGGACAAATACCAGCAAAATGTACTGCACCGATTGTCACGGGACGTCTTCGGGAGCTGCCGGGCCTCACGGTTCACCAAATCCGGCCCTTCTTAAAGGAAGCTATAATACCACAATAGAAACAAGGTCAGGTTTGCCGTCGGATTTCATCTGTTTCCTGTGCCATGATGAGACCTGGTATAAAGGAAGTCATGCTGCCCGTAACCCGGCACACATAGTGGCCTGCAAAAAGTGCCATGGGGTTAAGGTTCATGGGGCCAATAGGGCACATATCATCAGGACAAATAACCCGGCAGATGAAAGTTATGACTCCGAATCTCTTATTGACAGTGCTGTGGCTCATCCTGATGAAATGGACTGGACGGATTGCACATCTTCAGACCCGGCATGCAGTACCAAGCATTAAAGACCGTCGGCAGAGGTGGCACAGATGACAAAAGACGAAGGCAGTGTTCAAGCGGGTAGCAGCAATAAGACAGGACGCAACAACCAGGTGCTTATCAGGAAGCTGGCCGGATTACCGGCCAGCCCTGTATTGACCCTTGTTCTGCTGGTGGTACTTCTTGTTTTCCTGTATCTGGGAACAACTGATATGTTCAAGAACTCTGCGGAAATTGCCGGCCGCAGTTCCATGATATTTTTTTCGCCACTGTTCCTGGCAGTTGTCCTCCTATTTGAGATTAACCTGATCAGCTGTACATTCAGGCAGCTTAAAAAAGCAGTTAACCGGCGTTTGAAGGGTTCGGTTATATTTCACATAGGTTTGGTTATTATAGTTCTAGGTGCCCTGATTCAATTTGCCTTTGGCTTTACCGGATATTTCCGGATAATTGAGGGTGATGTTTTTGAGAGTCGCCAGGACAATTACTACATTGCCAGGGAGGGAGTTTTTTACCGGGAGGAACCGGTGAAATCAGAACTATTTCTGCAAAAAATAGATATCCCGCCTGATGACCAGGAAGGGACAAGGGGAAGGGGTCTGCTCACTTTGGTGAGGGACGGGGAGGTTGCTGCAAAACAGTGGGTCAGCGCTGATGATTCCCTGTCCTATGGATTGATGGATATTGCATTTAACAGGATGGGATACTATCTAATGCTTGATTATACTGACAGTCTTGGCAAGACATTAGCTGCTTACCCCTTATTGCTGCAGAGTGTGGAAATACTTGACGGCACCGGATTCAGCGGCAGCCTAAAGATACAGGGAACTGATTATACAATTTCGCTAAAATCTGAGCATGTTCCTGAATTTCAAGTTACAGTTGATAAAAAAGTTTCCGGTGAACAGGCAGAAACTATTTACAAGGGCAGGGCTGCAGTGGGGGATACGGTATCACTTGACCGGAATGAAATCACCTTAAGTCACCTGGTACCATGGATAATATTCCGTATCAGGTATGAATACGGTTTCTATATCATTTATGCCGGTATGATTATAGCTACAGCCGGGATGCTGCTCCTCTATGGGAGGCTGGACTTGTGAAAAATCAAAAATTCTCTATTATACCGGTGGCGGGACTGTTAATCTTGTTGATGATTTTTTTTATTGTGGGTGGGTGCAGTTGGCCAAGCCAAAAGAAAGTTAAAGACACTGAAAGTCAAATTAGAAATATTGTTATTAAATATAATGAAACCCTGCCCCTGGCCTATGCAGGAGAGACAGAAATTTTAAACAGTGTGGCTACTGAGCGGGAAATAAGAAGAGTCGAGTTGTTTAAGGTCCAGTTGGCTGATGAAAACAAGGTAATCCGGGTAAATACTATCTCATTGAAGGTTGATAAAATTGAACGGGGTTCCTCAGAGAGTGTGACGGTCAATACTGTTGAAATATGGGAATACCGTTACCTGGACAGTACCACATATAAACCACTGTGTGAATGGAAAAAAATCAGGTATAATGCCGTTTATACTCTCATCAGCAGTGAGCAGGGATGGCTTGTTGATGATATTAATTTTGAGGAAGAATTGGTGACTTGAAATGAATAACGGTTCTGATATTCTGCTCCTGACAGCAGGAGGGTTACATTGGGCTGCAGTAGTGATTTATGCTGCCGCCACAATTTTGTTATTTCTGGGGTTTGCTTTTCAAAAGGATCGGTGCTTAAAAACCGGAGTAATCCTGATAATTTGCGGCACCTTATTCCACACAGCCGCCCTGGGAGTCAGGTGGGCCGCTGTCGGACATGGCCCGTTTATGAAAAAATATGAAATACTGTCATCTTATGTTTTAATAGCTATGTACATGTACCTGCTTGTTATAAAGAAGCGTCCCGGCTTAAGGGCAGCGGGAATTTTTGTGATGCCTGTATCCCTGATAATTATGGGTCTTGCTTTGACTTCGTCATCGGCGGCTGTGGAAATGCCGGAAAGCTTTAATTATGTCTGGATTGTGCTTCATGTTCTCTTTGCTCAGGCATCTTACGGTGCCGGTTTGATTGGGGCCGGGCTTTCACTGCTTTATTTGATGAAAGAAAAAGCCCAGAACAAAGGGACTGCTACAGGATGGTACCAGAACCTGCCCTCTCTGGAAAAGATGGATAAATTAAGTTACAGGTTTCATGGGTTTGCTTTCATGGCTATTGGTGTGATGACTGCTTCAGGGGCCGTTTGGGCCAATTATGCCTGGGGCCGCTACTGGGGCTGGGATCCGGTAGAAAACTGGTCACTTATATCTTGGCTATTGTATGGAATTTATCTTCATTTAAGAAGGATTCACGGGTGGGCAGGAAAAAGGGCTGCTTGGTTTTCTTTTGCCGCATTTTTGGTGCTGCTTTTTATCCTGGCCGGAATAGGCTGGGTTTACCAATCTGTTCATGCGCCATATTTTATATAGAAGGAATGAAAGCAGTAACGAACTACCGCTTTATGAAATGGGCGGTATTTTTTTGCGCAAAATTAATAATTGTATTGCTGACATACTTTTGCCACATAATAATGATAATATTGATATAAAGGGTTGTAAACTCTGGCAGGCAATAGTATAATTTTGTAGGAAAAACAAGGATTTAGGCGATTTTGAAGAAAGAGAGGGTTTATCAGTAATGCCCGAAAACAGGAAAAAGGATGTCACCGGAACCGAAGAAAGAAATATCCTGACAGGTAAAAATGATGGTTCGAAAACTAACAGGAATATAATCGACATAATCTGGAACTTCTTTAGTTCGATGAAGCTGGCGATTATTCTCTTGCTAGTGTTGGCTGCTGCTTCAATAATTGGTACTATCTGGGTCCCCTTGGATATATACGGCCAGCCTGATTACCTTAAGTTTTATAACCACCCGGTATTTAATATTATTCTGATTTTGCTGGCTCTTAACATTCTGATCTGCAGTTTCAATAGGTGGAAGTCAATCGCAAGCACCTTAAGAGGCCCTAGTATTGCTGCTGCCGAAAACATTGTTAAAAGGTCGGGGGAAACCTTCAAGATAAAGGCAGAACCAGCTAAGGCGGCGGAAAAAGTCAAGGAATTGCTTCTTGGAAAAGGATACCGTATTTTTGAGAGCCATGAGGGTGAAGTATATAAAATAGCATCTGATAAAGGACACTTGGGCATCTTAGGGCCATATCTGACCCATTTGAGTTTTTTTGTAATTGTAGTTGCGGTTATAATTAAATTTAGCGGGTTGGTAGGCTTTGACGGGACGTTTGTTGGCTGGGAAGGGGGAACTTACAGTATAGGTGATGTTCATGGCATACGGAATGTTGATTATGATGATTATTTTGATATTAGAGTGAACCGTTTCCGGACAGAATACAGGCCTGACGGCAGGGAAATAAAACAGTGGTATAGTGATGTAACTGTAATTGATGGGGATAAGGAAACTAATTTCACTATCTATGTAAATAAACCTTTGGTTTACAATGGGATTAAGTTGTACCAGTCTTCTTTCGGGCATCAGTATACCGGAAAGTATTCCGGGACTGCCGGTACAGACCAGCAGTTTATTATTGGCCAGGGAGGGCAGGAGTATCTTTGGGATGAAGGAACTAAACTGGCATTTGTGCCAACCGGTTTCGAGGATGCAACTGAAAAGGTTAAATTGCAGATATATAGAGGACAACAAATTATTGATGAAGTTGATGCCGTGTTGAATCAGCCTATTAAATATGAAGATGTGGAAGTGGTTTTTGAAGGGGTAAAGAGCTATACTGTGCTCTCAGCTAAGAGAGATCCGGGAGTACCAATTATAGGTGCCGGTTCTATACTGCTGATTGCGGGAGTGGTTATTTCTTTTATTCTCAGGCAAAGAAGGATATGGTCCATTATCAGGCCTGACAGCAAAGGGGCACTTGTAGAGATAGGTGGTATATCAGCAAAAGATAAACGGGGTTTGGACATTGACATTGCAGAAATAACCGCAGCTCTGAAGTGAACTTCATAAACCAAAAATTATAAGGGGTGAAATTAATGGATCTGATTGCACTGGAACAGCAATCGTTCACGGCAACTTTTATTGCCTACGGAGTGGCATCACTGATTTATGTAATATACCTGGCATACAAAAATGAGAGTTTCGCCCGCCTGGGAACCATTGCTGCAATAATCGGCCTTATAACTAACACGGCATTTCTGTTTTTGAGATGGAAGATAAGCGGTCACGCTCCTTTCGTTAACGGCTATGAGTTCCTGCTTTCTTTTACATGGGGCATTGCGGCCATATATCTGTTTGCCGAATGGCGCTACCGGATGAGGATTATTGGGGCATTTGTAATGCCTATTGCCTGGTTTATCCTGGCTTGGACAGCCATGAGTATGCCTGAATATGCAAAAAATGCAGGCAATCTGATGCCGGCCCTGCAGAGCAATTGGCTGACCATTCATGTTGCCACAGCGATGCTGGCATATGGAGCCTTTGCCCTGTCATGTGGAACCAGTATCATGTATATTATTAAGAAACTAATGGAAGATAATAATTCCAGGAGTAGCTTCAATAAACGCATGCCTTCACTTGACATCCTGGATGATATTAGTTATAAGGCCATTGCTGTTGGGTTTCCTCTTCTGTCAGCTGTGATAATTACCGGGGCTATATGGGCCGAATATGCATGGGGCCGTTATTGGAGCTGGGACCCCAAGGAGACATGGTCCCTGATTACCTGGCTTGTTTATGCCGCCTATCTGCATGCCCGCTTTACTTATGGGTGGCGGGGCAATAAAGCAGCCTGGATGTCTGTTTTGGGATTTGTCTTTGTCTTGTTTACCTTCTTTGGAGTAAACTATTTCCTGTCAGGGCTTCATGCTTATGGAGGGCTTTAAGAGATAGGTTCCGGAAATCAGCAAGCCATGGCAGGTCCATGGCTTGTTAATGTTTTTGAGTTTATGCAGTAACAACATGGAAAAGATTTTTTCTTGGATAGAGCAGGCCTTTGCGTTATAATAAGAACTGTGGTTTTGCAGGAATATTGTATATTTCAGAGAATATATACACAAAACTTTCGAAAAAAGCCTGTTTAGGGAAGTGGTTGGGTTGTTTAACTATTATCCTGTATATTTAAACCTTGATGGGAAAAAATGCCTGGTAGTGGGCGGCGGTAAGGTAGCCGAGCGAAAAATCAGGAGTATTCTGGAGGCAGGCGCCAGGGCATATGTGGTCAGTCCTGAACTTACAGATTGGCTGGAAGAAGCTGCTTTAAAGGGCAAAATTACAGCAATAAGAAGAAACTACACCACAACTGACCTGGAAAATGCTTTTATAGTCATTAGTGCTACAGATTCCCAAGTTATTAACAGCAGGGTGGCCAGTGAGTGTCGAGACCGGAATATCCTGGTGAATGTAGTTGACTGTCCTGCAGACTGCAATTTTATAGTCCCTGCTGTTTTCAGACAAGGGGCTTTGAGTATCAGCATTTCCACCGATGGCAAAAGCCCCATGCTGGCCCGTCGTATCAAGGAAGATATGGAAACCAAATTTGGGCCTGAATACCACGAGTTTTTAGAGCTGATGAGTAATCTAAGAGAACAAATTATAAAGAAATTTTCTGATGAGGAACAGCGCAGAGATATGTTTAAAAAACTGGTCTATTCAGATATTATACAATTATTAAAAGACGGTCAGCGTGAAAAAGTGAAGGAGCGGATAAGTTATGTACTTGGTAACGATTGGACTCAATCATAGGACTGCACCGGTTGGATTCCGCGAGAAACTTAGCTTTACCGAAGATTCGCTTCCTAAGCATTTGGACAAGCTGACAGCCAATGGGATTGTCCGCGGTTGTGTTATTTTGTCTACCTGTAACCGTACCGAGATTTATGCTGCCGTTTTGGATGTTGATAAGGGACTGACCAAAATACGAGAATACCTTACCAAATGCTGCCGCTGTGATCGCAGCGAACTAAACAATTATCTCTACACTTACACTTTGTTTGATGTCATTCCGCATCTTTTTAGAGTTGTATCCGGACTTGATTCCATGATTCTTGGAGAGACCCAGATTTTGGGCCAGGTTAAAAAAGCTTATCAGGTGGCATGTGAATACGGTGCCACCAATAGGGTTTTGAATACTCTTTTCCAGCAGGCAATCGCTGTTGGTAAGCGGGTAAGGACTGAAACCATGATTAACCGCAATGCCGTATCTATTAGTTATGCTGCTGTTGAGCTGGCCAGACAGATTTTTGAAGGATTGGATGGCAGAACAGTACTGGTTTTAGGGGCAGGCAAAATGAGTGAACTTACTGCTAAACACCTAGTGGCTAACGGAGTAGAGAGTGTTATCGTATCCAATCGTTCTGCTGTTAAGGCTGAGGCGCTGGCCAAACAATTTGGCGGCAGGGCGGTACGGTTTGATGCACTCCATGACCATATGACTGCTGTTGATATTATAATTACGGCAACTGCAGCAACCCATTATATCCTGGAAAAACAAGACCTGGAAAAAGTTATGCAAATGAGAAGCGGAAAGAAAATTTTTATCATAGATATTGCGGTTCCCAGGGATGTTAATCCTGCTGTAGCTGAAATTCCCGGGGTTAACCTTTTTGATATTGATGAATTGCAGCATGTTGTTGATAAAAACCTGGATGAGAGGAAAAAGGAAGCCAATAAAGCAGAAAAAATCATTAAAGAAGAAATTGACGAGTTCTGGAAATGGTTAAGTATGCAGTTTGTTACTCCAACCATTGCTTCACTTAAGAACCGTGGCGAAGAAATCAGGCAGAAAGAAATGCAAAAAGCTTATAACCGCTTGGGTAATATTACAGAGAGGGAGAAAAAGATTATCAGTTCCATGACAAACTCTATTGTTAATCAATTGCTGCATGACCCGGTAATGGAGCTGAAGAAGTATGCTTTGACAAAACAGGGGCACCTTTATACTGAAATTCTGCAAAACCTGTTTAACCTTGATGTTCCCAAAGAAAAGCAATTTGCTGCACAAAGCCAGGAGCATAATCATGCAGTTGGTGATGAATAAAGCATTTAATAAATAAGACCTAAATAACTGTAGTTGATTTGGAGGTAAAATCATGGCAAGGGAAATTATAGTTGGTACCAGAGACAGTGCTCTGGCCATGTGGCAGACAAACTGGGTTGTTGATAACCTTAGGAAGCTCAATCCTGAGTATTCTTTCCGGATTGTGAGCCTGAAAACCCAGGGGGATAAAATTCTTGATGTGGCCCTGGCAAAAATCGGTGACAAGGGTTTGTTTACCAAGGAACTTGAAGTAGGGATGCTTGAGGGTGATATTGATCTTGCCGTACACAGTATGAAGGATTTACCGACTGTTCTGCCCGAAGGTTTGATAATAGGATGTATATGTGAAAGGGTAGATCCAAGGGATGTGGTTATCTCCAGGGAGGGCAAAACTCTTGAAGAACTGCCTGATGGGGCTAAGGTAGGTACAAGCAGCCTGAGGAGATGTGCCCAGCTTTTGAAGTTCAGACCTGACTTGCAGCTGGAACCTCTAAGGGGCAACCTTAATACAAGGATGGCCAAATTGGAGCGTGATAATCTTGATGCCATAGTTCTGGCAGCGGCTGGAGTCGAACGTTTGGGCTGGCGGGCCAGGATAACTGAATACCTCTCAACAGATATTAGCTTACCTGCCGTTGGACAAGGTTCAATTGGAATAGAGGTCAGGGAAAATGACCGGGAAGTTTGTGATATTGTCGGCAAACTTAACCATTTTCCGTCACAGGCTGCTATTACGGCTGAAAGAGCTATGCTCAGGAAACTTGAAGGCGGCT
Source organism: Phosphitispora sp. TUW77 (assembly GCF_048453025.1). Classification (GTDB taxonomy): domain Bacteria; phylum Bacillota; class Thermincolia; order Thermincolales; family UBA2595; genus Phosphitispora. The sequence continues at coordinate 1,954,954 of NZ_CP156677.1, read as the reverse complement.
GCCAGATTCCTATCGGAGCGCTTGGGACAGTAGCCGGTGATAAGTTAACTCTGGAGGGTGTTGTGGCTGGTCTTGACGGTAAAGAACTGATTAAGAACAGTGTGTCCGGTCATGTTGATGATGCTGTCATATTGGGACAGCAGCTTGCTGAAAAGCTTATTGAGATGGGAGCGGATAAAATCCTAAAATCTGTAAGGCAGGAGTTATTATAATTATGAAAAATGGCAGAGTTTATCTAGTAGGTGCGGGTCCGGGAGACCCAAAGCTTATTACTTTGAAAGGCCTGGAATGCATTCGGGCCGCAGATGTAATCGTATATGACAGATTGTCCAGTCCCCGGTTATTATCTCATGCACAACCGGGGGCAGAACTGATTTATGCTGGAAAATCTCCTGTCAGGCATACCCTGAAACAGGATGAGATTAACAGTGTTCTTGTTGCCAAGGCCCGGGAAGGGAAAACGGTTACCAGGCTGAAAGGCGGCGATCCCTTTGTATTTGGCAGGGGTGGTGAGGAAGCGGAATTCCTCTTGAAACATGATATCCCTTTTGAGATAATTCCCGGAATTACTGCCGGGATAGCAGTTCCCGCGTATGCAGGGATTCCTGTAACTCACCGCGATTTTAATTCCACCTTAGCATTTATTACCGGAAATGAAGACCCAACCAAAGAAGATACATCAGTTGAATGGGATAAGGTTGCCACTGGATGTGGGACCATCGTTTTTTATATGGGGATGAACAATCTCCCATATATTGTAGAAAAGCTTACAGCTAACGGGAGGCCGCCTGAAACCCCTGCAGCTGTTATCAGGTGGGGTACCAGGCCTGAACAGAAAACCGTGACAGGTGTTCTCGGCAATATTGTGGAAAAGGCACGGGAGGCCCGTATGGGACACCCATCAATAATTGTTGTTGGTGAAGTGGTTTCATTGAGAGAAAAGCTAATGTGGTTTGAACAGAAACCTTTGTTTGGGAAAAGAGTCTTAATTACCCGTTCACGCAGCCAGGCAAGCTCACTTGCTCAGGAAATAGAACTCCTGGGTGGAGAACCTTGGGAGTTTCCAACAATTGAAATTACCGCCCCTGATGATTATGGCCCTATGGACAAGGCCATAATGGATATTGATTCATATGACTGGCTGGTATTGACCAGTGTAAATGGTGTTCAGGGTTTTATGGAACGCATGAAAAACCTCAGAAAAGATATCAGGAACCTAAAAGATATAAAAATTGTTGCCATTGGCCCCAAAACAAGGGAAGAAATAGAGAAATACGGGGTCTTCTGTGAATTCATGCCTGATGAATTTGTTGCTGAAGCAATAATTGACGTATTCCGGGGAGAGGATATCAAAGGCAAAAAAATCCTGCTGCCCCGTGCCGATATCGCCAGGAAGGTGCTGCCTGATACACTTGAATCCATGGGAGCATTTGTTGATGAGGTAACTGCATATCAGACGGTTATGGGTTCCGGAGATACCATGCAAGTGGCTAAAATGCTGGAGGAAAAGCGTATTCATATCTTAACTTTCACAAGTTCATCAACTGTGAAGAATTTTGTCAAAAAAATTGGGGCAGACAATATTCCTAACCTTATAGAAGGTGTGATGGTTGCCAGTATCGGGCCGATTACCTCGGCGGCAGCAAGGGAACTGGGCCTGGAGGTTACCGTTGAGGCAGAGGAATATACTATAGATGGCCTGGTTCAGGCTGTTTTGGATCATATTAAAAGACAGGAGGCGGATTAAATGGGTTTTCCGGTTGTAAGGGCGAGAAGGCTGAGGAGTTCTGAAAACATGCGCCGTCTGGTCAGGGAAAACCACATCACAACTGATGACCTTATATATCCCTTGTTTGTAACAAACGGTGCCGGTATAAATAATCCCGTGGCTTCAATGCCGGGGGTTTTTCAGCAGTCAGTTGACAAAATATTAATGGAAACCGATGAGGTAGTTAAACTGGGCATTCCCGGAGTGCTGCTGTTTGGGATCCCTGCCTACAAAGATTCACAGGGTTCTTCAGCTTATGATGAAAATGAGGCTGTACAGCGGGCTATCGGGGAAATCAAGCAAAGACACCCTGACCTCTTGGTGATTCCGGACCTCTGTATGTGTGAATATACCAGTCACGGGCATTGCGGCATACTTGATGAAAAAGGTAATGTGATTAATGACGAGACAATTGCGGTGCTGGCTAAAATTGCCCTGTCATATGCGGCGGCAGGAGCTGATATAGTAGCTCCTTCGGATATGATGGATGGGCGGGTTGCAGCTATTAGGAATGCCCTAGATGCTAATGGTTACAGTAATATTCCCATTATGTCATATTCAGCCAAGTATGCTTCAGGGTTTTACGGGCCATTCCGGGATGTTGCCGAATCCACCCCGCAGTTTGGGGACCGCAGGGGATATCAGATGGACCCGGCCAACAGCGATGAGGCCCTGAAAGAAGTTTGGCTAGATATTGAAGAAGGGGCGGATATTGTGATGGTTAAACCGGCCCTGCCTTACCTAGATATCATCAGGAGAATTAAGGATGAGTTTAAAATGCCTGTGGCAGCTTATAATGTTAGTGGTGAGTTTGCTATGGTTAAAGCAGCTGCCCAAAACGGGTGGCTTGATGAAAAAAGAGTTGTTATGGAAGCGCTTACCGGTATGAAAAGGGCCGGGGCGGACATTATTATAACTTATCATGCAAAAGATGTTGCCAAATGGCTAAAGGGGGAACAGTAATGATTATTTCTTGGAACACAACAAATCAATGCAATATGTACTGTGACCACTGTTACCGGGATGCCGGCGCCAGGGCGGATGAAGAACTGAATACCGCAGAAGGTAAGGCCCTGCTTGATGAGATTAAGAAGGCCGGGTTTAAAATTATGATTTTCAGCGGTGGGGAACCCTTTATGAGGCCTGATATTTTCGAACTGGTAGAATACTCAAAAAAACTGGGTTTGATTACGGTTTTTGGCACTAATGGCACCTTGATTACCCCTGAGGTAGCTGAACGGTTGAAAGAAATCGGTGTGGATGGGGTTGGCATAAGTCTTGACAGCCTTGACAAGGAGAAACACGATAAGCTGAGGAAATTTGAAGGAGCTTGGGATGGGGCTGTGCAGGGGATGAAAAACTGCCAAGCTGCAGGAGTGCCTTTTCAGGTCCATACAACCTTGATGGACTGGAATTGGAACGAAGCTGAGGCGATTACCGATTTTGCCATTGAGCTTGGGGCTAAGGCCCATCATTTCTTTTTCCTTGTTCCTACCGGCAGGGCCAAAAATATTGAGGAAGAGTCCCTTAGGGCTGAACAGTATGAGGAAATCTTGACTCGAATTATGAAGAAACAACAGCAAGTCGATATTGAATTGAAACCAACCTGTGCTCCTCAGTTTATGAGGATTGCCAAACAAATGGGTATGAACCTCAGGTTCGGTCGCGGCTGTCTGGCCGGTACATCATATTGTATTATCGGTCCAAAGGGTAAAGTTCAGCCATGTGCTTATATGGATATGGAGGTCGGCAATGTCAGGGAAACCCCGTTTAGTGAAATATGGGCTAACAGCGAGGTCTTCCAGACCTTGAGGACCTTGGATTATAAAGGTGGCTGTGGCAGCTGTGGCTACAAGAAAATTTGCGGGGGCTGTCGTGCCAGGGCCGCATTTTATAATAACGGCGATTATATGGCAGAAGAACCATGGTGCCTGTATCAGGGAAGAAAAGGTTATTGAGGCGGTTAGCCGTGATGACAGCATAATAAAGCATATTGACGGCGCGAATATATTGAAGGGTGGTACAAACATGCATAAAGGCTTCAGTAAATCCGTCAAATTTTTTGAGGAGGCTCAAAAGTATATTCCTGGTGGGGTCAACAGTCCGGTGCGGGCCTTTAAATCTGTTGGACATGACCCTGTTTTTATCGATAAGGCCCTTGGTGCAAAAATTTTTGATGTTGACGGAAATGAGTACATCGACTATGTAGGGTCATGGGGCCCTATGATTCTCGGACACCAGCATCCGGAAGTTGTTATGGCTTTGAAATCATACTTGGATAAAGGGACCAGTTACGGAGCACCAACGGAGCTGGAGACTGAAATGGCGAAAACTATTATTGAGGCTTTTCCCGCAATGGATATGGTTAGAATGGTCAATTCGGGAACAGAAGCGACCATGAGCGCTTTGAGGGTTGCCCGGGGATATACCGGGAGGAACAAGATAGTCAAGTTTGAGGGGTGTTATCATGGGCATGCCGATTCACTGCTTATCAAAGCAGGTTCGGGAGCGTTGACCCTTGGAGTCCCCACCAGTCCGGGGGTACCGGAGAATATTGCGATTAATACAATTACAGCCCAGTTTAATGATCTGGAAACTGTTGAAAAAATATTTGAGTTGGAGGGTGAGGACATTGCGGCTGTTATAGTGGAGCCGGTACCAGGGAATATGGGTGTTGTCCCGCCACAGCCAGGATTTCTGGAAGGACTCCGGGAAATAACCGGTAAATATGGTGCTTTGTTAATATTTGATGAAGTTATGACAGGATTCAGGGTTGCTTATGGCGGGGCCCAGGTGCGTTTTGGCATTGAGCCGGATATGACTTGTCTCGGCAAGGTTATCGGAGGCGGACTTCCGGTAGGAGCTTATGGCGGAAGAAAAGAAATTATGGAAAAAATTGCACCTTCGGGGCCTATTTACCAGGCTGGCACTTTGTCAGGGAATCCACTGGCAATGACAGCAGGGTTGGTTACATTAAAACAGCTTCAGGCCCCTGGTATCTATGATGAACTGGAGAAAAAGGCCGCTAAGCTGGCAGAAGGGCTTGCTGATGCAGCAGATAGGACCGGAGCTGGTGTTTCTTTTAACAGGGTAGGATCAATGGTCTGTACTTTCTTTACAGGTGAGCCGGTGATTGATTTTGTATCTGCCTGTACCTCTGATACCAAGAAGTTTGCTGCCTTTTTCAGGATAATGCTTAAAAAGGGAGTTTACCTGGCGCCGTCACAGTTTGAGGCTGCTTTTGTCTCCCTGGCACATTCTGATGCAGATATTGAGAGGACGATTGAGGCATCTTATGAGGCTTTTTGTGAGGTCTCATAAAACTTAAACAGAGATTTTTCAAAAAACAGAGGGAAAACGTAAATTTTTGTCGAATAATAATAAACTGGTAAGGGGTGGGCACTGTGATAAACAGAAGGAACTTTATCACAATTTTGCTTGCAGTGGCATTTGTTGTTATTGTCTATTTCTCTGTAAACCGTACTCAGCACGGTAATCCTGACCTCTGGATTAAGGAGCACGGGGAGGTCACTGAACGTCGCGGGGACCCTGATAGGTTTTGTTTAGACTGTCATAATAAAAAGTTTGGCCACACCAAAGAAAACTTTTGTAATAAGTGCCATATATCAAAAAACATAGACCCGGTAGAGTAATATTGGGTTGATAGAGAGGGCATAACACTATGGCGGATGCATATGAAATTTTTTTGGATGGATTAAAGAGAAAAAAAGGCCTGGATTTAACTGGTTATAAACGTCCCCAGATGGAGAGGCGTATAAACAGTTTGATGCGGAGCTTGAAAATCACTGATTACAGCACTTATCTTGAAGTGTTGGAAAAAGAAATCGGCTATTGGAGAAAATTTCTTGACACATTGACTATTAATGTATCGGAATTTTACAGGAACCCTGCTCAGTGGAAGGTCCTGGAGGATAAGATTTTACCTGAGCTGATTGAGATGTCTCGGTCACTAAAAATATGGAGTGCAGGGTGTTCCACCGGTGAAGAGCCGTATACCTTAGCAATGGTTATGATGAATCGTTTCCCCAATACAAACTTTACTCTGCTGGCAACTGATGTTGATAATGAGGTATTAAATAAGGCCCGGATGGGGGCATATAACGATAAAGCTGTATTAAATCTGCCACAGGATTATATCAGCAAGCATTTTATCAAAGAAGGCAGCAATTTTATTATAAAAGATGATGTGAAAGCAAGAGTCAAATTTACAAAACATAATCTGCTGACAGAGGAGTTTAACAATAATTTTGACATGATATTATGCCGGAATGTGGTTATATATTTTACTGAGGATAGTAAGGCACAGCTTTATCGGAAGTTTTATTCCGCCTTAAAGCCAGGTGGGATTGTCTTTACTGGGAGTACTGAACAGATATTTCATGCCAGGGAAATCGGTTTTTCTCTTATATCGTCATTTTTCTACCAGAGAGGAAATTAGCAGCCAGGAAGGTAATGAAACAATTAACAATATTCACCCTTAGCGGAGGGGGATTAATTATGTCTGATGAAACAATTTTTGCCCTGGATATTGGTACTAGGTCAATAATAGGGGTCATAATGCAGGAAACCCCCAAAGGTCTTGAGATTTTGGCGGCAGAACAAAGGGAACACCAAAACAGGGCTATGATCGATGGTCAGATACACGATATTGATCAGGTTGCCAAATCGATTAGTATTATTAAGGATAAACTTGAGAATAAAATAGGTCAAACTCTTAAACAGGCAGCTGTGGCTGCAGCGGGACGGGCTCTTAAGACTACGAGGATTAAAGTCAGTGCAGATATTCCAGAGTACCGTGAAATTCACCGGGATGACATCCTCAGGCTTGAGCTGCAGGCGGTGCAGGAAGCCCAAAGCCGTTTGGCTAATGAAGAAGATAAGCAGACAGCAGAGTCTCTGAATTATCACTGTGTTGGTTACAGTGTAGTTTATTATGAACTTGACGGCTATAAAATTGGCAGTTTGTACAGTCAGAAAGGCAGAAGCATGGGTGTTGAGGTGATTGCAACTTTTCTGCCCAGAGTTGTTGTGGATTCCCTTTTTGCTGCTCTTCAGAAGGCCGGTTTAGAAATGGCCAGTCTTACCCTGGAGCCTATTGCCGCGAGTTCGGTGGTAGTCCCTCCAAGTATGAGACAGTTGAATATTGCACTGGTGGATATAGGAGCCGGCACTTCTGATATTGCTATTACGGATGATGGTTCTATAGCTGGTTACGGAATGGTTCCGGTAGCAGGTGATGAAGTAACCGAGAGGATTTCTGAAGTATACCTGCTTGATTTTAACACTGCCGAGAGGATTAAGAGGTCTCTGCAGGATAACAGTGAACTTGGTTTTACCGATGTCCTGGGAATTGAGCATACTGTTTCTGTTAAGGAGATTATTGATGTTGTTGGGGAATCTGTACAGGTTTTAGCCAAAAACATAAGTGAGAAAATAATCGAACTTAATGGAAAGACGCCACAAGCTATTATTTGTATAGGAGGAGGAAGTCTTACTCCACTATTAAAAGATTCACTGGCAGATAACCTGGGGCTTACCAGGCAAAGAGTGGCAGTCAGGGGCCGGGAGGCAATTTCTGAAGTATTTGGCACCCAGGAACTGATGGGACCGGAGGCCGTGACTCCAATTGGAATAGCTGTGACAGCATATGAACATAAAGGCCTTGGTTTTGCCAAGGTAATGGTTAATGAACGGCAGATTAGGCTTTTTGAGGTTAACCGTGGTACGGTAGCCGATGCCCTGCTGGCAGCCGGAATCAGTATGCGTAAGACACAACCGCGGCTGGGAATGGCCCTTACTTTGACAGTGAACGGGGATTTGAAAATCATCAAAGGTGGTAAAGGTAAACCTGCAGTTATTCGCCTTAACGGGGAAGATGTTACCATTGATGTCCCGGTCAAGCATAATGATATTATTGAATTTGTGGAGGCCCGTAATGGTGAAAATGCCAGCGGCCATATTCATGACTTGGTACCCCATCTTTTTCCTTTGAATATTTCTGTTAACACCCAGCCTTTTGTAATTAACCCTGTGATTACTATGAATGGTAAACCTGCTGCTTATCATGAAGAGCTTATCGACAATGCCAGGATAGTTTACTATTTGCCCAGAACCGTGGCAGAGGTTATGGAAATAGCGGGCTATGGTGATCCTGAAGAATGTTATATATATATTAATGAGCGCTTGGTTGATTCTATGACTGAAGTTAATGACGGGGATGACATAACCTTGGAAAGCGCTGTTGAATCTGAAATAATCGAAGAAGTTGTTCAGGAAGATGATGCAGCTGAGCCTGTAGATACAGTGGCTTCATCAGCTGAACTCCAACCTGATTTTAATAAGTTTACTGTAGTTACAGTTAATAATGAAAGGGTGGATATTCCCGGAGAGGAGGCTATTTTAACAGATGTACTGACAAGGATTGATTTGCAGTTAAGGCCTCCGGAAAATGGAATGAGGCTTGAGCTAAGAGTCAATGGAATACCTGCTGAATTTACAACACCTCTTAAAACAGGTGATAATGTGTCATTAGAATGGAAATAATGATATAATTTTATAAAAAAAATTGTATATGACGGTATTCGACATTTTCTCCGAAGGATTTTTGCATCAATTCCTCGAAGAAGAAAAAAACGCACTTAAGGATAAATTGTTAATTTGACCCAATAAAGTGTGGGAGAGATGGAAATGTGGACTAACCGTCGCGAATTCCGAAAAATGATTCGGGAAAAACAAAGAGAAATGTACCGCCTGGTTAACGAAAAAGGTATGCAGGACCCGGATGTTTATAACAAGAGTTGTGAACTTGATTGTTTAATAGTGGAGTATATGAAAAGATACAACTCTTATATAAGCTTAAGCATGTTCAATAATTATTATTGATTAGTTATTTTTAGTAATTTTAGTTGTTTTTTTTTGGCCATACTCCCTGTTATTTTTATTATCCTACGTATTATATTATGAGAATAACCGCATATTTTGTAACCGAAAAGGCAAACCTAACGAAAGTTAGGGACGCAAAGCCATGGGTCTAAAAGCTTATGCTATGACAGCCAGGCTGCCGACAAACCGTTTCCGTCTGCTTTTTCTGGTAAGCAAGACGGATTTATTATTTAATAAATGACAGAAAAGGGGGCGGGGTTTATGCGGAGATTACCGATAAGCAAATTGAAGTCTGGTATGATTTTGGGCAAAAGTCTTTATTCAGCTAATGGTGGTGTTTTGCTTTCTGCCGGGACCGAACTTGACTCTACATATGCCAAAAGGCTGCAGGCTTTAGGATTTCCGGCAGTCATTATAATTGACAGTTTTTGTAAGGACGTCGAATTTCCTGATATAGTTTCTGATGGCACAAGAATAGATGGGATTATAAAAGTAAGAAGGGTTTTTGAAGAGGCTAGAAAGTTCCAAAAGATTGATACCAAACTAGTTAAGGATTTGGTTAACAAGCTGGTTGACGAGGTTCTGCAAAACAGGGAGATGCTTTTTGAGTTTCCTGATTCTCGTTCCTATGACAGCTATATGTATGCTCACTGCCTGAATGTGTGTATACTATCACTGCGCATCGGGATGGCCTTAAACTATAATGAGGTTCAGCTCAGAGACCTAGGGTTAGGGGCGGTTATGCATGATGTCGGTTCCATTTTTATTGACTCCAAGCTGATAGATAAACCAGGCAGTTTGTCATCCACTGAATTCAGTCAGATACAACAGCACAGCATAAAAGGATTTAATCTTCTGAGAGACCAAAAAGACATTAACCTGCTGGCGGCACATGTTGCCTTTCAGCACCATGAACGGATAGATGGGACAGGATACCCGAGGGCCCTAAAGAATACTGACATTTGCGAATTTGCCAGAATTGTAGCTATTGCTGACCTGTTTGATGCTCTTACCAGTGATCGTAAACATCGGCAGGCTTATAGCAACAGTGAAGCTATTAAGATGATTAAAGTAGAAGCCGGGCTTAAAATAGACAAAGTACTAACAGAGCTTTTCCTGCACAATATTGCTTCTTATGCAGCCGGTTCTTTATTGGAGCTAAGCTCTGGTGAAATTGGGCTGGTGGTATCCAACAAGAGGCAGTACTTAGAAAAACCGGTGGTGAGAATTGTTGCTGAAAGCACCCAATCTCTTATCAGTTCCGCAAATGTACAGGAAATTGAATTGGCTAAAGAACCCGGTCTGACAATAGTCAGGGAGTTGCAGCCTGACGATGGATTTACTGACAAGCTTAGGGATATCCATAACCGGGAGAAGAAAGTTGTAAACTCATAGGCGGAGAAAGGAGCTTCCTATTAAAACAATGGAAATTCTAGTTGTCACGGCAGCAATTATAACTAGTGACGGCAAGTTCCTCATAGCTCAGAGGAAGAAAGGCTCTCACCAGGAGATGAAATGGGAGTTCCCCGGAGGCAAGGTAGAGCACGGAGAAGACCCCGAAGCCTGTTTGGTCAGAGAACTTAAAGAAGAGCTTGACATTACTATTGAAGTGGGAGATATTTTCAAAGTCGTGTCCCATGTTTATGAAGACAGGCATGTTATTCTGCTCTGCTATCTTTGCAGTTTAATAAGCGGCCAACCGGCTTGTATTGATTGCAGGGACTGGAAGTGGGTTGCACCGGAGGAAATGCTGAAATACGATTTTGCCCCGGCCGATATTCCGGCTGTAAACAAGTTGATAGGGAAGTAAGAGGGTGCTCAGGATTTTATGGGACACCCTTTTTAATTAGCGTGCATCTGCCAAGGAATATATGTTTCAAATAAAACATATACTTAATTAAATTTGCAGTTTGATTTTTGTTAGTAGAAAGGATGAATAAACATCTTAAAAAAAATAATTTTAGCTTTTATTACCATTATGCTGCTGGTGTTTATATCCGGATGCTCCGGGAGCAGTATTTCCGAAACCGGTGGTAAAAGCAGTGCAGGTTCCAGCCCTGCTTCGGATACAGGGGTAACTATAAAGGCAGCTGCAATAAAAGGCCCGTCTGCTTTAAGTATGGTTCATATGATTGAGAATGACCAATTTTTGAATGAAAAAGTAAAGGTACAGTATATCATCAAAGATAACCCGGAGACAGTAAGGGCAATGTTGGTCAATTCAGAGGTTGATATTGCCACAATTCCGACCAACCTTGCTGCAATATTATATAATAAAGGGGTAAAATACCGGGCTGCAGCTGTTGTTCTTTGGGGAACCCTATATTTGGTGGGAAAAAATGATATAGATGTTCAAAAATGGAGTGACTTGAAAAATAAGAGGATTTACCTTATGGCAAAAGGGATGACACCTGATATTTGTTTCAGGTATATGCTTGAAAAAAATGGTATTGATCCTCAGAAGGACGTTATACTTGACTACAGGTACCCAATGCCACAGGACTTAGCCGGCGCTGTTGCAGCGGGCAGAGCGAACCTTGCCGTTTTATCAGAGCCAATGGTAAGCACTCTGCTTGCCAAAAACAGCAGTTTGAAAATAATCCTTGATTTATCCAGGGAGTGGGATAAGAGTACGGAAGACCAAATACCCTTGCCCCAAACCTGTGTTTTTGTAAAAAATGATTTCGCTCTCAAGTATCCTGAAATTGTGGCAGTTTTTTTGAATGAGTACAAGAACTCCATACAATGGGTTACTGCAAATACTAAAGAAGCCGGGGAACTGGCGGTAAAGCACGAAATAATGCCAATGGCAGAAGTGGCTGCAGATACTATTCCAAGATGCAACATGAGATATGAGGATGCATTTAATGTGAAAGGCGGCATCAATGCTTACCTTAAGGTTTTTTATGATTTTAATCCCACTATTGTAGGAGGCGCCCTGCCAGATGAAGGATTATATTACAAAAGGTAGGGAAATAGCGTTATTTTCTGTTGTGTTGGTAATTATTTTATGGAAAATAATATCTTTGACTATTGCTTCAGAGCTGCTTTTACCCGCACCTGAAAAAGTATTTCTGGTTATGGTAAAGCTGGTTACATCTGTTGGATTTGCTTGCTCGGTGGGGTTTACAGTGTTGCGGGGCCTTCTTGGATTTGTAATTTCACTGGTTATGGGGATAATAACCGGAATTATGATTGGTTTGAACAGAACATTTGATGTAATGATAAAACCGGTTTTGGTTGCCATTAGGGCAACACCGGTTATTTCTATTATTCTCTTAGCCCTGATATGGTTAAGTGCTGACCTGGTACCGGTCTTGATTGGTTTTCTGGTAATGTATCCTATAATTTCGACTAATGTTGCAGAAGGGATAAAGAGTGTAGACAGGGAATTGATAGCAATGGCTAAAGCATACCGGGTTAAAACCTCAAGGCTTATTCGTGAACTATATATCCCGGCAATTTCTCCTTTTATTATTGGAGGAATTTCCAATGCTGCCGGAATCGGATGGAAAGCAGTAATTGCCAGTGAGGTTTTAAGCCAGCCCGGATATGCTATAGGAACCCGGATGCATACTGCCCATTCATACCTTATAGTGGCAGAATTAGTTTCCTGGACAGTCATAGCTGTTATTTTAAGTTATATATTTGAAACCCTGATACGGTTCATTGAAAAAAGGGTTGTGGCTTGGAGACAAGAAATATTATGAATTTGAATATCAGCGGTCTTAACAAAAGTTTTCCCGGTGTTAATCTTTTTAAGGATTTCAGAATTGAATTTAAGAGAAAAATGATAACCGGTATCTTGGGACCTTCCGGTTGTGGCAAAACAACCCTGCTTAATATGATTACAGGAACAATTGAACCTGACTCGGGAGAATTTTTGGGTTTTGCAGGGAAAAGGATTTCTTATATTTTTCAGGAACCTCGGCTGCTTCCGTGGAAGACTGTTACTGAAAATGTAGAGTTTGTCTTGAAGGATATTTATCCAAAAACTGAAAGGGGCACAATTGTTTCAAGCTTGCTGGAAATGGTGGGTCTAGTGAAATTTGCAGGTTACTATCCATGGCAGCTAAGCAGCGGGATGAGACAAAGGGTCTCTGCAGCCCGGGCATTTGCCTATCCATCAGATATCCTGGTTATGGATGAACCATTTCGGGCATTGGATATAAAACTCAAAATGTCCCTGATTAAGTCATTTCGAAAGCTATGGGACATTGACAAAAGGACAGTAATATTTGTGACTCATGATGTTGATGAGGCCCTTTGGCTGTGTGATGAAATTTATGTTTTTAGCGGCCCGCCGGTAAGTATAATAAAAATTATAACAGTTACACAAAATGATAGAGAATATTTTTCAGATAACAATTTGAAAACAGCTGTTAAAAACGAGTTCTATTTGTTAATGAAGGAGTGATATTAAATGATTACAATTAATATACCCGGATGCCGGGAGATCAATCTGGAGAATCTGGTTTTAGATTTTAACGGCACTCTTGCCTTTGATGGCAAGTTGTCCTGTAAGACCAGAGAATTGGTTAATGAAGCTGCCGAGTTATTAAAAGTATATGTTTTAACAGCAGATACTGTTGGTACTGCCGGACGGGAGTGTGCCGGGTTAAAAGCTGAATTGGTGTTGGTTAATAAGGATAACGGCGGACCTGATAAAGAAGCCTTTATTGAAAGGATTGGAGCGGGCAAAACAGTCGCATTCGGTAATGGTGTTAATGATGTGCTGATGTTGTCCAAGGCAGCGCTGGGTGTTGTGGTTATGGGGCCGGAGGGCTGTGCGGGACAAGCCTTGGTTAAGGCAGATGTGGTGGTCAAGGATATTGATGAAGGGCTGGGTTTGCTGCTGAATCAGAATAGATTAGTTGCTACTCTGCGGAAATAAAACCGGGAAATTGGTTTATTATCTGCTTCGTTCCATCCAGCCGATTTGTATTATACCCCTTATTATAGAAAGTGGCACAGAGGTATTATTGTAAATCTCCATGACAGTAGCATCGGGGTTGGTTTTGATGAATTGTGAAATTATGACATAATATTGTTTTGCTGTGCTTAGGCAGTTTTTACAGAAAGGCTCTGCAGAAACGTGACCACAGATAATGCAGTTATATTGTTGGCGCATTAGGATTCCCCCATAGAATTGATTATATGACAATTAATTCAACAAAAAATTGGGATATCCTTCCGATGCCAAGAAAAATGTCATAACTTGTCGGATTTTAAAATAAAAGGTGTGGTGTGGTTTAACTAACTTGTTTTATTTGAGTTTGAGGAATCTTAAACCTTACATAAAAAGTAGTCCCTGTCGAACCTGTTTTCACATCTATCTTCGCATTATGCTTATGGGCAATACTATAGCAAACTGATATACCTAAACCTATTCCGTTATCCTTAGTAGTTACAAAAGGCGTTCCTAATTTATCAATAACTTCTGCCGGTATCCCAATTCCTTCATCTTCAACAGATAAAACAACCTCATTTTCACTAACGTAAGTACTTAATGTTATGACCCCTGATGGTGGTGATGCCTCAATTGCATTTCTAACAAGATTAATGACCAACTGCTGAATTTCCTTTTCATTTAGAGGTATATTTGGTATATCACCCTTGTTAAAAACGATTGCATTATCTTCTTTCACCGCATCTGATTTTAATAGCGGAAATAGAGTGCCAATAATTGAATTAAGAGAAGTAGGCTGCAGTTCTACAACCCTATCTTTTGCCAATGAAAGAAATTCGGTAATAATGGAATTTGCCCTGTCAAGTTCTTCAATCATTATTTCATAGTATCCTTTTTTCTCACTATCAGTTTCATTGGCCGAAAATAACTGAAGAAATCCTCTAACAGTAGTCATTGGATTTCGAATTTCGTGTCCAATTCCCGCTGCCATTTGACCAACTAAGTTTAGGGAGTCTAAACGTGCCTGAAGTCTCCGCTGTTCGAATTCAGCTTGTTTAATATGTGTAATATCATGCGCTGTTTCCAAAACACATAATTTACAATTAAACCTTATTAGATTTGCAGACAATAATACAATTTTTTTGTTACCTGATTTTACTTTGAGTTCCATTTCAATATTTTTATAATACCCATTATGGAATAATTCCTTAATTAATTTATTGCGTTGTTCGGGGTTGAAATATAAGTTCAAGATTGATAGGGAGTTGATTTCTTCCCGGTTATAACCAAACGTTTCTAGGAAAATCTCATTAGCCTGGATAATTGTTCCATCATCAATTGATGTAATTGACATGGGAGAAGGACTTAAATTAAATGCTTTTCTGAATAATTCGTGTGAGTGTTTTAATTCTTGCTCTATAAGTTTGCGCTCGGTAATCTCGGTAGAAAATATTGAAACACCATCATTTGAGGGAAACGTACGAACTTCAAACCATTTTTCATTATTAACATTTGTTATTTCCTTACTAAGATTAATCTGAAAATCCATGGATTCTTGAATTAAATTATACATCATAGTTCTATTTTTGGTTTTTGGAAAAACATCCCAAAAATATTTTCCTGCCAGCTCCTCTTTGGATTTATGGTACAATTTTTCTGCATTCTTATTGACATAAATAATTTTCCAGTTATTATCAAGAGCAGAAAAAGCATCAGTTACCCGGTTTATTGCTGTAGATAAGTTGTCATTATTTGTTTTTAATGTTTTCGTTAATTTGCGTAATTGAACCAGTTCGTCAATTAACTGTTCTCTTGTTTTATCAATATCTCTCACGATAACCAGCCCTCTCAATACAACAATTAAAGAATATATACATTATAATATATTAACTAATAACTAGTCTTAAAAAGCCTGTCGAAATATGTGTGGTCTTTTACTAATTTAAGCAATGGCCAGAGCGACTCAGATTTTCAATACGGTTGATAAGAATGAGAAAATTTCCACTGAGTGTATTTATATAGCGGATAAGAAAGACGTTGATCTGGGGAAGCGCGTTTTCAGGTTGCGGTTTAATTTAGGAACAAGCAATACCAGAAACTGAAACTTTTATATCTAATGAAGATGTTGCTGGATAAAACTGATGATGAGCATTCATTTTCGGTCCAGGATATGATTTCTGAGCTAGGGCTATATGGAATCAAAGCCGAAAGAAAAAGTATCTGCCAGTAAGCATGAAGCCAAGCAATTGCAACGGCAGGTCTTTGTTTCAAATCGCGTGAAGACAATGAATGAAAGTATATACTATCAAACGGGAAGAGATGGACAAGCCCGACCAATTTGACCTGGCTGTCTATGCCAAGAAGATATTTGGCATGTTTGGCGGTCAAGAAGAAACGGTAAAGCGGCAGTTTAGTAACTCGCTGGTAGGTGTCATTATAGATCGATCTTGCTGAGCAGGTTAAAGCCTTATGTGCGGAAGCTATGAAAACCTGTCCCAAGCTTCTAAAAAGGCGGGTCAAGAAAACCGTAGTGGTGCATATAAAGGACTACATCCCTTTTTTTATTTATCTTTAAATTTTAATGTGTACCCCTTGTCAAGGACAATTTGGGTTTTTGCTATTCCAATCAAATAGGTATTAATGCTATAATAACCATGCTTTACCACAAGGGAGGATAGGGCAACGCTGAGGAGCGACCCGAGCGCCCGTGTGGGTTTATAAGGGAGGCGGTGAGTATCAGCACCGCTTCTTTTTTGTAATTAAACACTGCTTCCCTGGAAACCAAAGCGAAAAACTTCGGGGTGTGGGGCAGAGCCCCACCTTCTATCTTCGCCTTTTGCTTTTGGTATTGTTAAAGGGTATTCTCCTGTAACTATATACTTGTAATACTCTTTTGGAGCCAATCTTGCCAGACCCCATTGATATCGTTCGTTGTTATAATACTCGGTCCAATGACTGATCACTTGATGAATTTCTTCAAATGTACTGCACTGAGAAATATCAATTTCATCTTTCATGTGGCCGTAAAAGGATTCCTGCGGAGCGTTATCCCAACAGTTCGCCTTTCGGGACATGGACTGCCTTAAATTACTGTCTTTTATCAATTGGATAAACTTTATACTTGTGTAGTGCACCCCCTGATCCGAATTGATCAGAGTCTCGGTTGTCAAAGAGATACCATAATTTCTAATGAGTTGATTCACGGTTTCCAGGACAAAATCGATTTCAAGGGATTCGCTTAGTACCCATGCTAGCAACTCTTTTGTGCAACCATCGATGATTGTAGATATATAGCACCGTGGCGCCTTTCCATTAATGATGTAGGTAGTATCCGTCAGCAGAACAGCACGAGGGCCTCGTGCTTCAAATTCTCGGTTCAGTAAGTTGGGCATAACATTACTGGTTTTTAGTGCTTTAGCCATTCTTCGGTACGGATTTGCCTTGCGAATAGGACATAAAAGTCCATACTTCTTCATCAAACGCCGGATCTTCTTAATGTTCATATGTATTGGGGGATCCATATGAAGAAGTCGCATGTAAATACCGCGGGCTCCCTTGTTATAACCACGAAATTTGTAAGCTCCTAAAATCACTAGGAAATCCTTTTGGTCTTGTTCTTCACGTTGACGCCTGAGGTCTTCCGTTGCAAGGTAATGGTAATATCCAGAGCGTGAAACATCGGCCGCAGCGCATAGCCAGGTAATATTTAGTAAGTTGTTGTCCCGCTGAGTCATCTCACGAATGACTGCATATTTGGCAGATGCGGGAACATTCATGATTCTGAGCTCTCCTGGCCTAAAGATACAATTTTTTTTAGAAACTCTATTTCTTGGTCTTTATATGCTAGTTTCTGCTCAAGGAATTTTATTTTTGCATCTGGATCTGTGTAGTCCTTGAGATATGATCCGTATGTTTTTAAGTCTCTAAAGCCTTTCCCTGCTCGAACTTCATTTCGGATCATACCCTTCAATCCATTTACACGATTTACGCCAAGAATATCCGGATCGATGCCGAGCTCAATAACAATGTCTCGCGGCTCTTTTCTTGCTTGTATTAAATTCCAAAACAGTTCCTTAAATTTAGCCGAGAAATGTACAATACTAGGGCTTACATCCAAAACATAAGGACTTGCTCGGAGATGATTCATATCTTCTTCAGTAAATTTCTTGTTCGCCACGCGGCATTCCTCCAATTCAGTTTTATTGTAATACTTGTTTGAACTGGAGTTAAAACCGCCATTGTCCGAGGTTAAGGGTTTTAAAAATCCACCTGTCCTAAAGTAAGGATTCTAAAAATCTACTTGTCCAAAATGAAGGGTTTTTAAAACCTTTGCTGTCCATTTTATAGGGTACATTTTAAAAACTTCCCTAAAAAACCCTAAAACCCGCATGAATAGCGGGTTTTCAGACAAAATTTGGTGCGGTCGAGAGGACTTGAACCTCCACACCCCATTGGGCACTAGAACCTGAATTCCGCTATGTATGTATTATAGGGTATTATCTTCTATTGTTTTGTTTTACTTTAAGTTAGTCTAAGCCTAGAGATATCAAGCACTAGACGTATTTTTTATAAGAGAAATATCTTGATGTCCTAATATGCCTATAAAGTGAAAATTGAAAAGAAGTTTTAGAAGAATTTTAGAAGTTTTTCAGATGATACTCAATACAAATACACTAACTTTAATATTCTTCGAGGCAATATCATAGACATGGGAAAGAAGCCGTTTGCTTTATTGAGTGATAGAGCAAGCGGCTTTTTTGCGTGAAGGGAGGAAAATAAAAGTGTCTAAAGTAATCGCCCTTACAAACCATGTAAAGACAGTAAAGGAAAGACATCTAGAAATCCTTAAATTCAGCGCTTTGCGCGCTATATGACTTTTACAAGAGATTGCGACGATTTCAGAAATAAGGTGTTGAGAGATAAAATTGAAGCGTCAGTTGTGCTGGATATGGAGTGTGTAGACATGTTTGCATAGTGCTTTGATTAGAGTGTTCAGGCATGTCTATATTACGCAGTGTGAAGCAAATTTAAGACTGGGCAATGATTAAGAGAATGCCGTCTTTATCCGGCGTTCTCTTTTCTTATATAGGGTTTTACTAAATTAATGGAAATAAATTCATATTAGTAATATAATCATATTAATAACGTTGTTTTCATTGATATTATACGGAGGTTTTTTGATGCCGGATATAAATGAATTTCTAAATAATGCAATTAAAGAAACAGAGAACTTGAATCAAGGGGAAGTATTTCTTGTTCTAGACTTGTTTAAAGGTTACGAATGGAATCGTATATCCCGTAATGAACGACTTTTGCTTGGCACGTTGTTTTTAAATTATGTTAATACGTCAAAGGTTTGTATTCAGGCAATTGAGAAAACGTCATCAGGACAGCAGAAATATAGGATTAGAATGGAATAGGCTAGCTAGTTATGTCTATAATCGGCAGCTCATGTAACCGAATGTTTTAGCAATAATGGGAAGTTAGATAGACCGTTATATCTAGCGCTATCAAAATGATTGCGGTAGATTGGCAACCCTACGCTCAATAGGATTGATTAACGGTTTATGGTATTCTAAAACATTATTAGGAGGGTCAAAATGGAAGACATAATACGCCTATATAAAGATAGGATTAGAATTTTTTTAATCATATATTTCTTTTCGGAAGAGTTTCATGACTCAACTAATCTGAATTTGGTGCGTGTTTTATATACTGAAACTAGAATACAAAAGATAGATTTTCTGCTTAGAAATCCAGATTACTTTGCACTTGAGCTGCTGAATTTGCTTCCTACAAAAAAACATGACAGGAATCAAATCAAAAATGTTATTATTGATATTTTCAAAAATAGAGAACCTGAAATCAGAAGGCTTGAAATGGAAAAGTTCTTCTTCGGAGCCTATGAGGATATAGATGATGTAATTGCATTTTTAGAAAGCTATGGTTTCATTGTTTTTAAGAGCAAAAGAAATATTGAGTTAAATGTTATCGACAAACAATATTATGTTACCAAATATGCTAAAGAAAAAACTGATAAGGTTCTATCAGAAATGGACTCGCTAAAATGGTATATTGATCGCTGTAAACAAATTAAGCAGTATTTGGGTGATTATACTGGCACACAACTTAAAAATATGCAATATGAAGAAGAAACTTATAGAAACACGTCCTATAAAGAGTTTATAGCCGATGTACAAGAAAAGGTGAAAACCATTTTTAAAAGGGAGTTTGGTGAAAATTTATGAAAAAATTAATTTCCGAACTCAAGAAAGAACTTGAGATAAGAGATTTAGTCATTGGTGACACTGAATTAAATGAAATATTAGAGCTTAACGAATATGTAGCAGAACTTCCAATTGCTACGGGAAAAAGGATTTTATTAGAAGAATTAAGATTTACAGGGACCAAAAATAATGGTGATAAAATTGATTATATCCAAAAATTTGCTTCTGGAATTAATATAATAATTGCAGATAATCTAACAGGTAAGTCGAGTGTATTTAAGGTTGTTAAATTTGCCCTAACAGGTAGGGACAGTTTGAAATCAGACATATCTTCTTGGATTAAAACAATTATGCTCGGCTTTAGTATTGCAGCTAAAAGTTATACAATTTGTATTGACAAAACATCTTCTCGAATGTCCAGCACTTTGTATAGCACTGCTATTGACCAAGTTAATATCGAATATGATGATAATGTTATTTTTCAATCTAACACAAAAAGCGATTATGAGGTGCAAATTCAAGATTTCTTCTTTAATCAGTTTTCGTATTATCCATTGAGTTGGACTCAAAAAGATTCTGCGAAAGATAGCATAGAGCTAAGAGAGGCAAAAGCGAGCTGGAGCACTTACTTCAAATCAATTTACCTTGAATCAAAAGACACAAATTCTTTCTATGGGAATCAAGGTTCAAAGACATTTCAAATACTCTTAGGCCTGAAATATACGAAAACCATTAATAAGTTAATGATAAAACGAGATTTCATAAAAAACTCATTAGCTAAAAAAGATGGAGGAGATAACATATCATTAGTTGAGAAAGAAGATTTATTAAATGAGTTGAAGAAAATTGAAGTATGCCTTGATGCTATCCGTACAAATTCGGATTATGTCAAATTTCAATCATTGAAAGAATTACAAAACAGTCTTTTTATGGACCTTCAAGCATCTTCTATGATATTTAGTTCTAGCAATAATCGACATTATCAACTCCTTGCGGAATTGGATAATAGCCGAAGTGCTCGTGATAGCCTTACCAAAGAAAAAGATGGGCTAGAAAAAGAAGTAACTAAAATAACAAGAAAAATTAATGACTTAAAAGAATACTTGGAATCCGGGTATTTTTTCTCAAATCTAACAATCAAAATGTGTCCCTCGTGTAATCATGAAATAGATATGTCACCCACCAATGAAGAACACGAATGCAATTTATGTCACAAACCTGTTGTTTCTGAAATTGAGAATAAGGAGCAGTTTTCTGAAAGACTAAAGCAATTAACAGAGACAAAAATAATTCTAGAAATCAAGATAAATGAAATCGAGAAAAAAATTAGTACTTTGCAAAGAAGCATTAGTGGTCTTGAAAAAGAAAAACTAGATATTGAAAAAACTATTCAAAATAATGACTATGCTGAATTATCCCAAAAGAGCGAACAGATAAACAAACAACTCAATGAGTTAAATGACAAATTAAAGCAGTCTACTGAAAGAGAAAATGAACTCATTTCTCAAAAAGCCATTCTTAATTATAGATTAAGCTTACAAGAGGTAGATAGTGACGACAATGTTGGTAAGCTAAATAAGAAGCTAGAAGTGCTTGAAATATCTATAGATTATTTTATTAACAAGCGTTTTGTGGAAAGCAAACCAATTTTGACGTCATTAGAAGATTTGATGTTGAATGAAATCCATGCTTTTGGATTGCCTTCAATAACCAAGATCCATATTGATAAGCTTTTTAATATTGAATATACACAGAATGGAACAAGAATAAAGTTTGAAGACATAGCTGAGGGTGAGCAATTGCGCGTTAAGTTGGCATTTTATCTTAGTATTATTCAACTTGATATTCAAAAGAATTATGGTAAGCATACCAGACTTCTAATGATTGACAGCCCCGCTAAAGAAGAAGGGGATAACAAATATTTAGAAGGATTAAAGGCTGTGCTCGCAGATATAGAAAATAGATATGCAGACAAGTTGCAAATATTAATCGGAACTGCTGAACGTAATCTGAGTGATATTGTAAGAAGTCAATTTGTCTATGAGGCTGATCAATATGTGTTTTGATATTGCGATTCTAGATACGTATAAAACAAAAAATCAAGCAGAAAAATTAAACTTTTGGGATGGGCAACTCCCTTTATGCAATTTTGAAAAACAAAACTCAAGACAATTGGTGAGCTTTGTCCACCAAATCATTGCAGATTCACAAGAAGCAATTTATTCAAAATGTCAAGCAATCGACTTTTCTATTAGGATGTTTTTAGCCGACATTTTAAAAGATAGAAATATCTTGGATATACTTTTGGATTCATGGGAACCAACCGACGATATCCACCTTGAAACGTTAAGAATTAAGCGACTTGCATTGCTATATCCTTATGATACTGATATTCAGTCTGTTTTAAATGAACTGGCACAAAGTGATTCGCTGGTATCAACAGAAAGTAACTATCAATTAGGCTTGATAAATTTATTTGTTGCAAGGGAAAAAAGATCAATTGATGAAGTAGTAGAAGTTCTAAGAATTGCATATGTTCATTTTGATGTAGCTTCCAAAGAGGAAAACAGAATAGATGCAAGCTTATTTAAGATTATTACAAATTCGATTATTTACATTTTCTGTAATAATTGGTTGGAGTTTGATAAATGCATTAAAGAGTTAGAGCGTCTGATTTTCATTCAGCGAATATATAGCTGGACCCCTGATGTAGTTACACTGCATCGTGCAATATACTCTAAATTGTATAATGCAAAATTGATAATTGAAAAAGACACAAAAAACTGGTTGAATTATAAAGCTGAGTTTAATCAACTTTGTATGGAGTTTTTTAATATCCAAAATCAATCTGTAAAATCAGATTTATTTTCTATGGAAATTGAGCATGGTATATCTGATAATTTAATAACAAAAGTGATCGAGCCTGTCTTTAAAACGAATTTCTATAGTGTTTTGTGCAAAATAGATTGTTTGCTAAATGACGATAGTATTGAGGAAAATCAAGCTGGATTCCTAATATATTTGAAAGATGTTATTCAACAACAATCAGAAACAGAAATAAGTGAATATGATTTTTTTAATCAGAGCATCATAAGAACTTTTCCGCATTTACCAAAAAGTAAAATCAGGATATTTTATGATGCTATAAAAGATTCTAATCTACAGATAATTTCCAATATATTGGATCAACTCACGAATAGCAATGGATATGATAAGTTATTTGAACGTATAATGCACGCCTGTGTAACACTGCAAGGAACGAGACATTACTATGGTTCAGAGGAAAATATTCGGAACAAATTCATTGCACAATTATTAGAGGCTTCTGGCTTTCGCACAAAAGATCAGACACAGTGGGGGCTTTCAAATAAAGGCATATCCGATGGAGAGATTGATGTTCAAATTGTTGATGACAAGGGAACCGCCTATTCTATTATTGAAGGACTTATTCTCAAATCATTAGATACCACCTACCTAAATCTCCACTTAGATAAAATTTTCAAATATGACACAACAGGGCTAGAATATATATTTATTGTAAGCTATGTTGCAGTTGCGGATTTTTCTTCATTTTGGAATAAATATCGTGAACATATAAGAAATCATGACTTTCAATATCCTTTGGATTCTTTCGAGGAAAATGTTTATAAAGAAAATTATTCTGAAATAAAGACAGGACGATCTTACCATCAGAGGAATGGAACTATAGTTTATCTTTATCATATTTGTATAAAGATGCCCTAAGATGTGACTAGTGATTTAAGTATTTCGCGCCAGATTTGACACTCAGGCTGTTAAATCTCAAACGACGTGGGTGTCCAACCACACCGACATATACATACTTCCCATTAAGTTTATTATGTAGCGTATCTTTAGAAACGGTAAACTTCCCCAAATCCATATTACAATCAAATAACCGAATGAATAAGAGAACATAGGTTTTTAGATTATGTTCTCTTTTCATATATAAAATAAGTTAAGAAGCCGCTTGCTTTATTTTACCGATAAAGCCAGCGGCTTTTTGCGTGAAAGGAGGAAAAACAGGAATGGCAAAAGTAATCGCCATAGCAAACCAAAAAGGCGGTGTCGGCAAAACGACAACGACGGTTAATCTCGGCATCGGACTTGCGGTACAGGAGAAAAAGGTACTGCTGGTGGACGCGGACGCACAGGGGAACCTGACGGATTCATTGGGCTACCGGGAACCGGACAATCTGCCCGTTTCGCTAGCTACCGTTCTGACCAAAACCATGATGGAGGAGCAGTATGAGGCTGACGAAGGAATTCTTCACCATGCGGAAGGCGTTGACCTGATGCCAGGCAATATTGAACTATCCGCTATTGAGGTATCGCTGGTCAACACCATGAGCCGGGAAATGGTACTGTGTAGTTACATCAACACGGTCAAAGACAAATATGATTATGTGCTGATCGACTGTATGCCAAGCTTAGGGATGATGACCATCAATGCCCTTGCCGCCGCGGACAGCGTGATTATTCCCGTTCAGGCCCATTATCTGCCCGCTAAAGGAATGACGCAGCTTTTACAGACCATTGCCCGTGTGAGAAGGCAAATCAATCCCAAGCTTACCATTGACGGTGTGCTGCTAACAATGGTGGATAAGCGGACCAACTTTGCAAAGGACATTTCCTTTATCTTGCGGCGGGACTACGGCGATAAGCTGCGAGTATTTCAAACGGAAATCCCCCTGTCCATCCGGGCGGCTGAAACCAGCGCACAGGGAAAGAGCATCTATGCGTTCGATCCCCACGGAATAGCCGCCAGGTCCTATCAAGCCTTTACAAAGGAGGTGCAGGACATTGGCGAAAAGCAGCGCAAGAGACAGCATCAAGCTGACCTCAGTAGATGAATTGTTTTCCACGGAGGAAAGCCGTGCTGATAGTCAGCGGGAAAAGGTGCTGGATATTCCACTTTCGGAAATTAGTGATTTCCTAAATCACCCTTTTAAGGTGAAAGCGGATGAAGCTATGCTGGAAATGGCCGACAGCGTAAAACAGTACGGCGTTTTGGTTCCCGGCCTTGTGCGCCTAAAACCGGACGGCGGCTATGAAATGGTGGCCGGACACCGCCGCAAAAAGGCAAGCGAGCTTGCGGGAAAAGAAACCATGCCATGCATTGTCCGTGAAATGGATGACGATGAAGCCACAATTATCATGGTTGACAGCAATCTGCAAAGGGAAAGCATTCTGCCGAGTGAAAAAGCCTTTGCCTATAGGATGAAGCTGGAAGCCATGAAACGGCAAGGACAGCGGACGGACTTAACTTCCGCCCAACTTGGGCGGAAGTTAGACGGAAAAGAATCAAGAGAAATACTTGCTGAACAAGTTGGCGAAAGTCGTAATCAAATTTCCCGACACATCCGCTTAACGGAACTCATACCGTCTATCCTTGAAATGGTGGATGAAAAGCAGATAGCTTTTAATCCTGCGGTAGAAATCTCCTATTTGGCCGAAAAGGAGCAGCAAGACCTGTATGATACCATGCAATCGGAGGATTGTACCCCTTCTTTGGTACAGGCACAGCGGATGAAAAAGCTTAGTCAGGATGGCAGATTGAGTGTGGATGTCATCTTTTCTATTCTTACGGAAGAAAAACCTAACCAAAAAGAAAAATTCCATATCCAGCGCGAACGCATCAACAGCTTTTTCCCTAAGAACTTTACCGAAAAGCAAAAAGAGGATTTAATCGTCCAATTGCTTGAAAGCTGGTACAGGAAGCGGCAACGGGAACAGGAACGGTAGAACAGAATATGATCGTGACACGTGGCAATTCGTTCTCATGAATGAGGACGTTTTTTTATGCCCTTTTTGGAAGGAGGTGCTTCTATGTACTTTACGGAAGGGCGGCTGCGCACATACGAGCGCATAATGCAGGAAAAACCAAAGCATGACCGTGAGCATCCTGCTAAACCAGTGAGGGATGAGGAGTGTAAGCAATGCCGGTATTTTGACAAGCATAGCGGAAAATGCAGCAAAGAAAAGTGTGTCATACCTGATGATTAACGAGGTGATTTTACTCCAGGGGGGTAGTCTGTCCGTTTGCCTGCAGGCGTTGCATGGCGGCCTTGCGTTTTCCCCCTCCCCATACCCCTCCCCCTAAAGAATTACCAGCCGAAAAAGAAAGATATGTCTTTCGGCAGGTAATACCGCAAAATTCATGTAGAAAGGAGCTATTTATGAAACAGACGGGTCAAAAGAAACCCAAAACCTTTCGTACTCTGATCCGGCGAATCCATATCTGTAATATGCTGATGCAGAATGGAAAACCGACCGTTGCAGAGGAAAAAACCAGAAAGAAGGCGAAGCAGCCCTTTTTCTTTTTCGGCCGGTAAAGTGTTGCTTTTAACAATTCTGCGATAAGGAGGTGTTTTGATGGAACTGAAAACCATACTGGCAGTCGCACTTTGCTTAGTGATTGTGGGCGGTGCGATGTATCTATACCTCAAGCGCAAAAAGAAATAACGGCTGGACGGTAAAGGGGCGGCGAAATCGTCCCTTTTCTATTCGTCCATTCGATTGGAGTGAGAAGATAATGGGTGAAGAAAAACGCATGGTGGATACCTACGAGGTAGAACACGCCATCCATGTTGGAGATAAAGAAATTGTTTTTGGAGTGGATGAAAAAAAGGCCGACTGCCCGTATATGGTGTGCAACTGCACCTGGGATAACCCATTGGGGATCGAGCATTATTTTAATGCCGTTGGAAGTGCGGACTATCTGGAAATGCTGACAGAGTTTACCGACCGCGTAACGACGCAGCTTGAAGCAGTAAAAGCGGAGCGGAACAAAGTCACCGTTCCTTTGCAGGCTTTCACGATGGAACATTGTATCCCGAATGATAACGGGCAGAACTTTGAAAACAAGGTGGTAAGTATTTGTCCGGAGTGTTTGCGCCCCGAATACCGCACCGCCGACAAACAGCTTGTGCTGGCTACGGGCGGCTTTGGCGCTCATGCCAATGCCAGGGGCCGGGCAGTTTATACTATAAATCTTTATTCCGGAAAGGAATCGCGCTGGAATCGTGAGGATATTTTGGGTACCCTCAAACCGGAATATATGCCCGATTGGGCAAAGGACCGGCTGAAACAGATACAGGCTGAAAGGCAGGCAAAGCAGAAAAAACAGGAACAGACGCGTTAGGAGGCGCATAAAAATGTTTGAAGAAATGAACGCCGGCTATACCATCACCGACCGGCTAATCGTAGGAAATGGAATGTTTGTGCTCGGGGAGTGTGAAAATGCGTCTGAAAAATTTGTGACTTGGAAATGCAAACAAGATGACACGGGCAAAAAAACCTACTTATGGGGGCATTACTGCAACGACCGCCTGACTGCCGTCGAGGATTTATGCCGTCGTGCATTGGAAGAAATACAGTATTTGAGAACCTTCCGGCAGGAAAAGGATACACCTAAAAACCCCGTACAACAGCGCCAAAAGAAAAAGAATGAGCCAGAACGGTGAGGAGAAATGATGAATTGCTCGATAAAACGCAATGGAAGAACAAAGATTTTCAGTAGAAATACAAAACAAAAGCAAAGGTGAGCTACGAGCCCGAACGATAAGGAGGGACAGAGTTGGCAACGAAACTGCAATTGATTACGGAGCTTTCGCAAAGGACGGCTTACAGCGTCACGAGAAATCCTGTTAACTGGACTTCCTTTCTGAAGACGGCGGCCTGGAACTACAAATACCCGTTTCAGGATCAGCTTTTGATTTATGCACAGCGCCCCGATGCCACTGCCTGCGCTCCCATTGAGATATGGAACCTGAAGCTGGGCAGATGGGTAAACAGGGGCGCGAAAGGTATTGCCCTCATAGACGACAGCGGAAGCCGGTTGAGCCTGCGCCATGTTTTTAACGTGTCGGACACCCATAGCCGGTATAACCGTCCCGCTGTCCTTTGGGCTATGCAGGATAAATATGCGGAGGCTGTGACAGAAACGCTGGAAAATTCCTTCGGCGACCTCAAGGATAACAGCGATATTGCCTCTGCGCTGGTTTCAGCCGCCTTCAATGCCGTGGAGGATAATTATGCGGATTACCTCACCGACCTGATGTACTGCCGGGAGAACAGCTTCCTGGAGGAGTTGGACGGCCTGAACGTAGAAGTCATCTTCAAGGATGCCATTAGAAGTTCAGTGGCCTACATGCTCTTAGTCCGATGTGGCTATCCCATCAATAATTTTTTCAGCTTTGAGGATTTTCAGGGCGTTGTGAATTTCAATACCCTCGATACTATATCCAGACTGGGGGCCGCCGGAAGCGATATTTCCGAAATGCTGCTGCGGGAAATCGAGGCAACGGTCAAAGACCAGCAAAAAACGGAAAGAAAACAAACCCGCACAATTGCAAAAAATCAGGGTGTGGGGCACAATGAAAGCAGAAATGATGAAAGGAATGGTGAACATGGAACTGACGTACACAATGCAGGGCGATTATCTGATACCCGACCTGGCGCTGCAGGAGGAAGAAACGCACATCGGCAAGTATGGGATGTTGCGCAAAACATATCTGAAAAACCACCGGAAAGGGATGTTCGCCAGCCTGATGCTGTCAGGCAAGCTAACGGAGCACCTCGCGGAAATCGACCAGGTGGCGAAGCAACGCATCGAACGGATCATGGCGAAGCTCCTGAAGAGCAGTCCCGCACCGGACAAGGCGACCGACCCGTTGGGCTGGACGGGTTATATGAACAACCTGCAGCACTCGGCGGAGGAAACAATACTAGCGGAACTGGTGTACAGCTAACCCTTTTACCCACCGTAGAGCAGCAAATCGAAGCGATAGAACAGGCGGAGGACGAAAAATCCTCCGCTTTTTCAATTTCCCAGGAAGAAATCGACCATGCACTTTGCAAGGGTACCGGCTTTCAGGACGGCAAATTCCGTGTTTACCTGCACTACCAGGAGCAGCATACCCCAAAGGAAACCATTGATTTTCTAAAGCAAGAATACGGAACCGGCGGCGGCACTCATATTTTCACGGATGGAACCTGTGGTAACCAATGGCACGATGGGAAAGGCCTTTCCCTCAGTAAAAATGGCAGCTTTATTACAAATTCAGAACTGCGATTGACATGGAATCAGGTTGCAAAGCGCCTTAGCGAGTTGATTACCGCCGACCGCTACTTAAACAGCAAGGAAAAAGAGCGTTTGCCCGCCTTGCAGCAGGAAATAGAGGAACTCCGCCGACAGCTTGCCGAAGAAGCCTATGCCCGCGAAATTCTGAACCGGGGGCTAGCCCTTGCCAAACCGGAGCCGCTGCCAAAGAACGAGGCAAGATATGCCTTTTCCCTTGGGGATACGGTGTATCTCGGTGCGGAGGAATACGAGATTTTATCCTTTGACGGCAGTACGGTGCAGTTAAGGGACATCCGGTATCCACTGTTCATCAAAGAGCTTCCACGGGAAGCTTTTGAACGGATGCTGCGGGATAATCCGTTAAACAACCATCTCATTGCGCCGGAGGATGTGAAATTGGACCTGGAGTTGCCGGACGCCCAGGCCAGGGAAACGGAAAAGAAACCGACCGAAAAAGAAGAACCCCATCAGACGCACATCAATTACCGTATCACCGACGATAACCTGGGCGCTGGTGGTCAAAAAACCAAATACGGTTGGAACGTTGCTGCCATCCGACTCTCAAATCAGCTTGAAGAAGAAAACCGTCTGGCCACGCCGGAGGAACAAGAAGTCCTATCCCGTTATGTGGGATGGGGCAGTCTGCCGCAAGCCTTTGATGAGGCCAACAGTCAGTGGGCGAAGGAATACGCCGAACTCAAGGAACTGCTCACCGACGAGGAATATGCATCCACAAGGGCATCCACCTTAAACGCCCATTATACTTCCCCTACCGTCATCAAGGCCATGTATGCCTGCTTGGAAAACATGGGCTTTAAGACCGGCAACATCTTGGAACCGGCCTGCGGCATCGGCAACTTTTTCGGTCTTGTCCCCAACAGCATGAAGGATTCAAAGCTGTACGGCGTCGAGCTGGATGGCATTACTGGCCGCATTGCCAAACAGCTTTACCAACAGGCCAACATTGCTGTAAAAGGCTTTGAAGAAACCAACCTACCCGACAGCTTTTTCGACCTGGCCATCGGCAATGTACCCTTTGGCAGTTATGGCATAGCGGACAAAAAATACGACAAATACAAGTTTTATATTCACGATTACTTTTTCGCAAAAACACTCGACAAAGTACGATCCGGTGGCATCATCGCCTTTATCACCTCCAAGGGCACGATGGATAAGCAAAACCCCGAAGTCCGTAAATACATAGCGCAGCGGGCAGAACTGTTGGGCGCTGTCCGGCTGGCAAACAATGCGTTCCTTGCCAATGCAGGCACTGAAGTCACAACCGACATCCTATATCTGCAAAAGCGTGACAGGCTGATCGATATTGAACCCAATTGGGTACATCTTTCTACCACTAAGGACGGTATTCCCATCAACAGCTATTTTGCCGACAACCCCGATATGGTGCTGGGTACGATGGCTTACGCTGACATGATGTACGGCAATGCCAAAGAAACCACCTGCCGGCCCTTTGAAAACGCCGACCTTGCTGAGCTGCTCCGCGAAGCCCTGGAGAATATCCATGCGGAAATCACTGAATATGAGCCGGACGAGATGGCCGAGGAAGAAGATACTTCCATTCTGGCAGACCCGAACGTGAGAAATTTCAGCTATACCGTTGTTGATGGCGAGATCTACTATCGCGAAAACAGCCGGATGAACAAGGTGGAAGTTTCCGTCACGGCGGCCAGCCGCATTAAGGGTATGATTGCCATTCGGGACTGCGTCCGCGAGTTGATCGAATACCAGACCGAGGATTACAGCGATGAGGTGATCCGGGAACAGCAGCGCGAGTTGAATAAGCTGTATGATGAATTTACTGAAAAATACGGGCTCTTAAGCAACCGCGGCAACAACATGGCTTTTTCCGACGACAACTCCTACTGCCTGCTCTGCTCTCTTGAAATTCTGGACGAGAACGGCGAATTGGAGCGCAAGGCCGATATGTTCACCAAGCGCACCATCCGGCAGCGCACTGTCGTTACCCATGTGGATACCGCCACCGAGGCTTTGGCCATCTCCATCGCGGAAAAAGCCTGTGTGGACTTAGGTCTAATGCAGAGTCTGACAGGGCTTTCCGAGGAACAAATTGTTAAAGACATGGAAGGCGTGATCTTCCGCAGTCCCGAAAAGCCGAACGATGATGGGAAACCGCGTTTTGAAACAGCGGACGAATACCTGTCCGGCAACGTCCGGGAAAAGCTCAAAACCGCCCGGCGGTTTGCCGAAATGTATCAGGACCTCTACAGTATAAACGTCACGGCACTGGAAAAGGTACAGCCAAAAGAATTAAGCGCGTCTGAAATCGACGTGCGGCTTGGCGCGACCTGGCTTCTCCCAGATATTATCAAGGACTTTATCTTTGAGATTCTGGAAACTCCTAATATGTTCAAACGCAACATCGATGTCCATTATTCCGGATATACCGCTAACTGGAACGTCAAGGGAAAAAGTGACGACCGGAGCGATAACATCAAAGCCAATGTTACATACGGCACGAAACGCATCAATGCCTACAAGATCATCGAGGAAACCCTCAACCTGCGGGATGTGCGCATCTTTGATACCGTCGAGGTAGACGGCGTGGAGAAGCGGGTGCTGAATAAAAAGGAAACCACTATCGCTCAACAGAAGCAGGAAGCCATCAAGGAGGTATTCCAAAGCTGGCTATGGAAAGACCCCAAACGCCGGGAAAGGCTGATGCGAATCTACAATGAACGCTTCAACGCCGTTCGTCCCCGCGAATATGACGGCAGTCATATCCGTTTTACCGGTATGAACCCGGAAATTACCCTTCGCAAGCACCAGGTGGATGCAGTGGCCCACATCCTCTATGGAGGCAATACCCTGCTGGCCCATTGCGTGGGTGCTGGCAAAACCTACGAGATGACGGCTGCGGCAATGGAAAGCAAGCATCTGGGGCTTTGCAATAAAAGCATGTTTGTGGTGCCGAACCACCTGACCGAGCAATGGGCGGCAGAGTTTTTACAGCTCTACCCGTCGGCCAACATCCTTGTAGCGACGAAAAAGGATTTTGAAACTAAAAACCGTAAGAAGTTTTGTGCAAGAATTGCGACCGGTGACTATGACGCGGTAATCATCGGACACAGCCAGTTTGAGAAAATCCCTATTTCCACAGAACGACAAAAACGGCAGCTTGAAGACCAAATCACGGAAATCACCGGCGGCATCCGGGAACTGAAAGAGGAACGGGGAGAGCGTTATGCCATCAAGCAGCTTGAAAAGACCAAAAAGACTCTGAAACTAAAGCTGGATAAGCTTAATGACACCAGCCGCAAGGACGATGTGGTCACCTTTGAAGAGCTAGGCGTTGACCGCCTGTTTGTGGATGAGGCTGATTTTTACAAAAACCTGTTTCTTTACACAAAAATGCGCAATGTGGCGGGTCTATCACAGACTGAGGCGCAGAAATCCTCCGACCTTTTTGCTAAATGCCGCTACCTTGACGAGCTGACGGAAGGGCGCGGCATCATCTTTGCCACGGGGACGCCCATTTCCAACTCCATCACCGAGATGTACACCATGCAGCGGTATCTGCAATATGAAACCCTGCACAAAAACGGACTCCAGCATTTCGATTGCTGGGCTTCCACCTTCGGAGAAACGGTCACCGCCATTGAGCTTGCGCCGGAGGGCACAGGCTACCGGGCCAAAACGAGGTTTGCACGGTTCTATAACCTGCCGGAACTCATGAATATGTTTAAGGAAATCGCGGATATCAAGACTGCGGATATGCTTAACCTTCCCGTACCGAAAGCGAACTATCATAATGTGGCGGTGAAGCCGAGCAAATTCCAGCAGGACATGGTGGCTGAACTTGCGGAGCGCGCTGAACGGGTGCGCGCCAAGCTGGTGGAACCGTATGAGGATAATATGCTTAAAATAACTAACGACGGCCGGAAGCTGGCCCTTGACCAGCGGTTGGCCAATCCCATGCTTTCCGACCATGAGGGCAGCAAGGTAAACGCTTGTGTGGAAAATGTATTCTGCCTCTGGCAGGAAAACCGCGATAAGAAACTGACGCAACTTGTGTTCTGCGATCTGTCCATTCCAAAGAACGATGGAAATTTTAACGTGTATGACGATGTACGCCAAAAGCTGACTGCACGCGGTGTCCCAGCCGACGAGGTTGCTTTTATCCATGATGCCGACACGGAGACCAAGAAAAAGGAACTGTTTGCCAAAGTCCGTAAGGGACAGATGCGAATCCTGTTAGGTTCCACCTTTAAAATGGGAGCAGGGACCAATGTGCAGGACCTCCTGATTGCACTCCATGACCTGGACTGCCCATGGCGGCCCCGTGATCTGGAGCAGCGAGGCGGACGTATCGTGCGGCAGGGCAACAAAAACGATGAGGTGCATATTTTCCGGTATGTGACGGAGAACACCTTTGATGCTTACCTTTACCAGATACTTGAGAACAAGCAGCGATTCATCAGCCAGATTATGACTTCCAAATCCCATGTAAGAAGCGCCGAGGATATTGATGAAACGGCGCTTTCCTATGCCGAGGTAAAGGCACTGGCAACCGGCAATCCGTTAATTAAGGAGAAGATGGATTTAGACATTCAGGTTTCCAAACTAAAATTGCTGAAAGCCAACCATTTAAGCCAGCGTTACGCTTTGGAAGACAGATTGCTCAAACACTATCCGCAGCAGATTAAATCTACCGAGGAACGCATCGAAGGTTACGAAAAAGACCTTTCCCTGTATGAGCAGCACAGCGCATTAAAATCTGTCGAAGATAGCACAGAGGACAGCAAATTTCCGGGCATGACGGTCAAGGGTGGTCTCTACACTGAAAAAGTCAAGGCGGGTGCGGCTATTCTGGAAGCCTGCAAGTTGATGACCTCACCGGAGCCGCAGGTACTGGGCAGTTACATGGGCTTCCCGATGCGGTTTTCCTTTGACGGCTTTAATAAGCAGTATCAGATTATCCTGCGTGGCGCTCTGAGCCATACGGTCACATTGGGCACGGACATCCACGGCAACATCACAAGGCTCAATAACGTTCTTGCCGAAATACCGAAAAAGCTGGAGTATTGCCAAGAACAGTTAAAAACGCTCCACCAGCAGATGGAAATGGCAAAGGAGCAGATCGATATCCCCTTTGAAAAAGGGCAGGAACTACAAACCAAATCTGCACGGCTGGCAGAGCTGAATATTTTACTCAACATGGATAAACATGAAAACGAGGTGTTGGACGGCGAGCCGGACGAGGATATGGACATTCCCGAGAAGAAAGCAGTGGGCTACGAAAGATAACTATTGTTCACACCTTTGCTTTAAATTTTTCCTTTGTTTTATAGTAAAGTAAAGGCAAGGAGGAGTACAATGAATTCTTCAAGTAATTTTCAGCCGTTTGTTTTAAACAATTTAGCCGAACGAATGGAAGAATTATTCTTCGAAATCAACAATGATATTGCTGTAACCCTTCGCCATAGCAATGAAGAGTATAGCAAGCTCTATTACAGGCGAATAGAAATATTACAACAATATTCATCCGTGCTTACCGCCGTGGATGGGGATGGTGGCGTTACATTGAACCAAGAGGAGCATAAGGCACTGATTGAATATTTAAGGGTGGTTGAAAAGGCAGATTGTATGGAACGTATCCAAATCTATTTTCAGGGGCATGCGGACTGTATAGCTTACCTGAAAAGAATCGGTACATTATGATCCTGCATCAGAATAAATTATGAAACAGCATCGGCGTAAATGTCCGAGGCTGTTTCATTTTAAGAGGTGAAAAAATATGCCTTACGTAACACCGGAGGAGATTGACCGAGCAAAGCAAATGGACCTTCTGACCTATTTGCATTATTATGAACCCAGGGAGCTAGTACGTTTCTCCGGCAATGTCTATACCACCCGCACCCATGACAGCCTGAAAATCAGCAACGGAAAATGGTGCTGGTGGTCGCGTAACATCGGCGGGCGCTCCGCTCTGGATTATCTCATCAAGGTGAGGGGCATGTCGCTCCCCGAAGCTGTGCTTCAGATAGACGGACAGGCAGCCATCACACCGCCTGCCCGGCCAAAAGCACAGGAACCCTCCGGGCCCAAAAGACTGCTATTGCCGGAGAAAAATGAAAACAACGACCGCACGATTGCCTACCTTATGGTGCGCGGCATTCACCGGGAGATAATAGACTACTGCATCCAGACCAAACGGCTGTATGAAAGCCGCGATTATCACAACGCTGTCTTTATTGGTTTTGACCAGTATGGCGTTCCCAAATACGCTACTCTCCGTGGAACGTTTGGCAACCGGTTCATGGGGGAGGTTAATGGAAGTGACAAGCACTTCTCCTTTTCTATCCCGGCCAGGAACGAATGCAGTAAGCTGCACCTATTTGAAAGCGCTATTGACCTACTTTCTTATGGCACATTGGAGATGCTTTCCGGCAGAGATTGGCGGCAGGGAAACTACCTGTCCCTTGCGGGAATTTATATGCCGAAAAAGATTATTGAGGAAAGCACCCCGCCCGCCGCGCTCATTCAATACTTAAAAGACTTCCCGCAAATTGACAGCATTGACCTGCATCTGGATAACGATACACCGGGACTACTGGCAGCAAAGACTATCAGAACCCTGCTTCCGTCTACTTACGCCGTTTCCGACGAGCCGCCGAAGAGAGGAAAAGACATGAACGATTGTTTAAAAATGGTGTTGGCGCAACGACGTGGGAAGGAACGATAATGTCAAATTGCTAATTATTTTTGCTATCACTTAAATTATGGTGATAGCAAGAGTAAAATAAAAAAAGCTGATACTACTTGCCTTTTAAATGCATACAATTACACTCTAACGTGTTATAATATAGAGTGTAATTGTACTGTAAAGGAGGTACAGAATGGACAATATCGGAAAAATTCAAGAGATGCTTGCGCAGAACAATGGAATAATTACTGCTTCACAGGTTACGGAGGCAAATATACCTAGACATTGTCTTAAAAAGATGCTGGACATGGAGCTTTTGACCAAGGTTGACCGAGGAATTTATATCAAGCCGGAAATGTGGGAAGATGAGATGTATATACTGCAGTACAAGTACAGCAGAGGTATTTTCTCTCATGAAACGGCCTTATATATTCACGGCCTGACGGACAGGACGCCCATGAAATATACCATGACGTTTCCATATGGTTATCATGTGTATTCTTTGAAACAAGAAAATGTCAAAATCAAAAAAACCGTAGAAGATTTATACGAACTCGGATTGACCAGTGGCGTTTCTCCTTATGGTAATCCGATCCGTCTGTACGATGTGGAACGCACGCTTTGCGATATCGTAAAAGGGAATAACACCTGCGACATCCAGATAGTCAATCAGGCAATGAAGCAATACGCCAGAATGCCGGGGAAGAATATCACGCGGCTATTTGATTATGCCGAGAAAGTTCGGGTAAAGCCTAAAATACTGAACTATATGGGGATTTTGCTATGAGAACGAACAATCCAATGCAATTAAAAGCATATATAAAAAAGATGGCCGCCGAAAAAAACATTTCCGCTCAGCTTATTATGCAGAACTACATGCTGGAGCGGTTGCTGGAACGTATTTCCGTATCCAAATATCAATCTAATCTGATCTTAAAGGGCGGCTTTTTGATTTCAGCCATTGTCGGACTTGATACAAGAGCGACGATGGATCTGGATACCACGATCAAAGGCTTTGACGTTAACCATGATACTGTCAGGAGAATTTTTGAAGAAATAGGCTCTATTCCCATTGAGGATGATGTCAAGTTTGAAGTGCTGAATACCTATGATATACGGGAAGGTGACGATTATCCGGGAATCAGGGTAGCAATGAAGGCTAATTATCTACCATTGGCTGTTCCCCTATCCGTGGATGTTACGACCGGAGATAAAATAACTCCCAGAGCAATAGAATACTCCTTCAAACTTTTATTTGACGACAGGACAATTAAAGTTATGGCGTACAATCTGGAAACGGTGCTTGCCGAAAAGCTGGAAACCATAGTGACCCGTGGAATTGCTAATACAAGGCTGAGAGATTTTTACGATGTTTACATCTTGTATCAGCTAAGAGGCCATGAATGTGACAGGTCGACATTAAATAACGCATTGGTGGAAACTGCATCCAAACGGAAAAGCGGTGCTGTTATGTCGAATTATAGAGCTGCGCTGAATAGCATCGCAGAAAGCGAACAAATGAAAGGCTTTTGGAAAAAATACCAAACAGACTTTGTCTATGCGAAGGAGATTGATTTTATGGAAATCTGCCGCTTGATCATTCGAATTTTTGATGAAATTGGTTTTTAAGAATATACGACTAAACTCTATCTTCTTGATATTTTGAGTTGTTTGTATTTTTGAATCCATGTAGGCTCTGAGAAATCAGTGCCTTTTTCTTTTGCTTAAAAATTAAAGAAAGGAGGCTTTGCTTTTATGAAAAACTATCAGGTGGAAATCAAAGAAACCCTTTGCATGACCGTCGAGATCGAAGCAGAAAATGCCCAGCAAGCGGAGGCGATGGTGCGGGAAGCGTACAGCAACGAAGAATACATCCTCGACGCGGAACACTTTGCCGGTGTGGAATTTGCCGCACGAGAAAAAGAAATCGAAGAACGGAGCAAGAGCCAAAAGCGCCGCGAGTATGAACGATGACCGCCAGACTTTCCTTTGTCTTATGTTGTAGCAAGCACTGAATTTTGTCTCCCAAAATTCGCTTGTTAGGGGCAAGGCCCCTAATACCCCCCATCATGCTGCACACTATCAATCAATATGAGAGGTGTTATGAATGAACGAGCTTCAACAAAAATGGCACGAGGAATTCCGCGCTGTCCTCGCCTGCAAGGACGCATTTACGGAAAATGCGGTGCTCACACACAGCTACCATGACCGCAAACTGCCCGAATTCCTGAAAGAAATCATTCAAGCGCATGGACAGGACCGTGTACAGCGGGTGCTGGCCGCAACCGTCAATCGTGCCCCCTGGGATGGAAGGTACTACCGTTTGGTAAAGGAATGGGCGGCTCAGGTTGAACCCTTTCCGCAGTTTCCGGGGCATCAGGGAGAAGCACGGGACTTTTCCGAATTCTGCATCAACGACCATCCTATCATCGTTATTGCTACGGTGCGGCTTCTGATGAACCGGGAAAAGGTGCTTGCCCACCCCAAATGAAAGGAGCCTGCACGATGAGAAAACGAGACATTCGCGTTCAGGTATGGCTTAACAAAGAAGAAAATGCACGGCTTCATACCAGCGCCAAAAAGTCGGGTCTTTCGCAGGAGGCATACATCCGTACCCTCCTCAATGGTTACGTACCCAAAGAGTTTCCCCCACCCGACTATTACGCCATGATGAGGGAACTTCACGCCATTGGCGGCAATCTGAACCAGATGGCGGCAAAGGCAAACGCAACAGGCCACATCGATCGGACGGTGTTCCAGTATGAAGCCAACCGGCTAAGAAAGGCGGTACAGGATATTATAGAGGCGGTTACAGCGCCGGAAAGGAGAACAGATAATGGCAACCACAGCAATATGGGACGTAACCGACCGCCTTGACCGGGTAATCGATTATGCCACAAATCCCGACAAAACCGAAAACTCCGAGTTTTCA
Source organism: Phosphitispora sp. TUW77 (assembly GCF_048453025.1). Taxonomy (GTDB): domain Bacteria; phylum Bacillota; class Thermincolia; order Thermincolales; family UBA2595; genus Phosphitispora. The sequence goes on along the minus strand of NZ_CP156677.1, from coordinate 1,916,427 downwards.
AGTCCTGATTTTCAGGGCCTGCGGAACGTGCTGGAATATACGGAGCAGGATGCCAAGACCGAAAAGCAATTCTATATTAGCGGCATTAACTGTGATCCGGCTACCGCCTGTAAGCAGATGTCCCGGACAAAGCTGCAATTCCAGAAAACTGATGGCATCCTGGCCTTCCACGGCTACCAGTCCTTCGCTCCGGGGGAAGCCACCCCCGAAACCGCCCACGCTATCGGTATAAAGCTGGCACAGGAGCTTTGGGGCGGACGATTTGAGGTTGTGGTTTCCACTCATATCGATAAGCATCATCTTCATAATCATTTTGTGCTAAACTCCGTATCCTTCATGGACGGCAAGCGGTATTACGACAACAACGCCACTTACGCCCTCATGCGGCAGACCTCTGACCGGGTGTGCCGGGAATACTCCCTGTCCGTCATCGAAAAACCGCAAAAGTGCAAATCCAAGCACTACGCTGAATGGAAGGCCGAGCAGAAAGGCAAACCCACCTGGCGGAACCTCATCCGTGAGGATGTGGACAAAGCCATTGCCGTATCTATGACCTTCACTCAATTTATCGCTACTCTCCGAAAGCAGGAATATGAGGTGAAAACCGGCGTAAAATACATAGCGGTGCGGCCATCAGGCAAGGAACGTTTTGTCCGGTTGAAAACTTTGGGCGATGATTACACCGAGGAAGCTATTAAGCGGCGGATACTTCAAAACCGTACCCCGAAACGTCCGCAGATCCTGCCGGAGCCGAAGCGGAAACACTATATATTCAGAGGTAGACTTAATCCTCAAAAAACAAGGAAGCTCACCGGATTGCAAGCTCTCTACATACACTACCTCTATAAGATGGGCATTTTGCCAAAACATCGTGTGTCCAATAAACGGACGCATTTTTTATTGCGCGAGGACATCCGATATTTGGATAAACTTATTGCTCAAACCAAGTTGCTCTGCACACATCGGATTGAGAACAAGGAGCAGCTTCTCATGTATCAGAATGGACTGGAGCAGGAAATGGCAGCCCTGTCCGGTGCACGCAAATCCCTTTACCATCGTCTGCGCCGGTGTAAAGACGATACGAAGGCTGCGGAATATAAGCAACAGATTGCCGGACTTTCCAGGAAGCTGTCCCTGCTGCGAAAGGAGGTGAAGCTTTGTACGGACATTCTGTCCCGTTCCGAAGAAATGAAGAAGAAACTGATTCAGGTTCAACATGAGGAACTCTATCAGGGAAAGGAGGAAAAAAGCTATGAACAGCGGAGCCGACGCAGCGGATCAAATCGTCAATATGAGCCTTAAAGGGATTGAGGTGATGGCCAAAATCTCAGGCGAGGGCGCGAAAAACCTTGCCACCTATCTATATGCTGTCATGAAAGACCAGAAAAAAACAAAGGGTAAAATCCGTCTGGAGGGGCTTTTACGCAGCGGCAAGGAACTGAAAGTCTTTGCTGTGCGTAACGAGGATTTAAAGAAGTTTTGTCAAGAGGCCAAGCGCTATGGCGTCCTGTACTGTGCCCTGCGGGATAAAAAGAGCCTGGACGGGATGTGTGACATCATGGTGCGGGCAGAGGACGCTTCCAAAATCAACCGCATTGTGGAACGCTTCAAGCTGGCTACTGTGGATACGGCAAGCATCAAGAACAAAATCGAAAAATCTCGGGCAGCCAAGCAGAAAGAAAATACACCGGACGAAAAATCACCTCCCGAAAAAGGAACGCCCGCCGAAAAAAGTGCGGATGATTTTCTGGATGAACTAATGGCAAAGCCCAACCAGCCGACACCGGTAGCCGAGCCGACCGACAACCCAAACCCCACGACGGCGACGACGGAGAAATCCCGTCCGTCCGAGCCTACTTGCGAGCGCAGCGGGAAAGCCGCCGAGGGTGCTATTGAGCTGACGAGAAGATCCGTTCGTGAAGAACTGCGGGAAATCAAGGCTGCTCAAAAGGAACAGGCGGCGGAATACAAGCGCAAACCTGCCAAAGAGCAGCCGCAGGCCGCAAAACAGAATACCAGGTCAAACAGGCAGCAAATACGGCAGGAGCCGGAACGTTAGGAGGGATTGCCCATAAAGAAAGAAGAAAGGGTGCTTACCCTGGACGATTACGAATACGGTGTTGTGGTGAACGCCCTAAACGAGCTCAGAAACGACCTTATTAAAGAAGAGCGCCCCACCGACGCCGTGGATGAGCTGCTTTTAAAAACTATTGATGCCCCGACAAAAAAGCAGAAGCGCAGGAGCCACGATGAGGCGCGATGAAACTGCAAGGAGCAACCTGATACTCTTTGCGGTTTTTTTAATTCCTGTGGTGTGGGCGGCATTATTGACCGCCCCTTCTCTTTCCGGCGGACTTCCCGAAATCCTTGCCAATCTCACGGAGGCGATGAACAATCCGTTTCATATCCAATGGGTGAATGATTCGCCCAAGTGCATCCTGCTTTTTGTCGTCGCCTATTGTATGGGGGTAGGGATTTACCTTTCTACCAAGCGCAATTACCGGCGGAGGGAGGAACACGGCAGCGCCCGCTGGGGCGGCGCGACGGCTGTCAATAAAAAGTACCGGGACAAAGACCCGCAAAAAAACAAAATCCTGACACAGAACGTTAGCATCGGTCTGGACGGCTGGAAGCATAAGAGAAATTTAAACGTACTGGTGGTGGGTGGCTCCGGCTCCGGTAAGACGAGATTTTACGCCAAACCCAACGTCATGCAGGCTAACACCTCCTTTGTTGTCCTCGACCCCAAGGGGGAAATCCTGCGGGACACGGGGAACCTGCTCAAAGCAAATGGCTATGAAATCAAGGTGCTGGATTTAATCAACATGCACATGTCCCACTGCTACAATCCCTTTGCCTATCTCAAGGACGACAAGGATGTATTAAAACTCGTCACCAACCTGATCCGCAACACCACACCCAAAGGCAGCAACACTAACGACCCCTTCTGGGAACGCTCCGAAACCGCGCTGCTGGAGGCGCTGATTCTCTATCTTCTTTATGAAGCGCCGAAAGAAGAACAGAACTTCCCGATGGTCATGGAAATGATTGCAGCCGCTGAAGTCCGGGAGGATGACGAAAATTATCAAAGCCCCCTTGACGAGCTGTTTGAACGGCTGGAAATGCGGGAACCGGAGCACCTGGCTGTCAAGCAGTACAACATCTTCAAGCTGGCGGCGGGCAAAACTGCCAAATCCATTCTAATCGGTTTGGGTGTTCGGCTGGAAAAGTTCAACCTGACCACCCTTGCCGGAATCACCACAGTGGATGAAATGGAGCTGTCCTCCATCGGGGAAAAAAAGACGGCGCTCTTTGCCGCTATCCCCGATAACGATTCATCCTTTAATTTTATTGTCGGTATGCTCTACACACAGCTTTTCCAAAGCCTCATGTACCTTGCCGACTATAAGCACGGAGGCCGCCTGCCCGTCCATGTCCATTTTGTTATGGATGAGTTTGCGAATGTCGCCCTGCCAGATGAGTTTGACAAGCTGCTTTCCACAATGCGCTCAAGGGAAATCAGTGTGTCCATCATCCTGCAAAACCTGGCGCAATTAAAAGCCCTGTTTAAAGACACATGGGAATCCATCGTGGGCAATTGTGACGAATTTCTGTACCTCGGTGGCAACGAGCTGTCCACTCATAAGTATGTGTCCGAGCTTTTAGGCAAGGAAACTATCGACACCAACACCTACGGACTGAGCAAAGGCAGGAACGGAAGCTACTCCACCAATTACCAGCAGTCCGGAAGGGAGCTTCTGACCCCCGATGAGGTGCGGATGATAGACAACCGCTTTGCCTTGCTGTTCATCCGGGGAGAATGGGCAGTGATGGACGACAAGTACAATATTCTCAAACACCCCAATATGAAACTGACCGTTGACGGCAGCAGCCAACCCTTCCGGCATGGTGATACTGGAAACGCATTGGACTGGAAAGCTGTGGCCCTAAACGAAAACAGCGATTACGAGCTTCTCTCTGAGGAAGAACTCGAAACAATGCTTCGATGCTAAAATAAAAATCGATTTGGAGGTATGATTCATGAAAATTACAAAGAAAACCAAAAGGACTTTCGCCGTTTACTGCGCACTGGTGCTGGTGATGGCTCTCTTTACCGCACCTGCGTATGCGGCCAACGACCCGCTGACCGTCGTCAACAACCTGTCCAACTTCATATTCGGACTAATCCGGGCCATCGGATTGATCCTGCTGGGCTTCGGCATTGTGCAGATTGGTCTTTCACTCAAATCACATGACCCTTCCCAAAGGGCCAACGGTTTTCTGACTCTCGCAGGTGGCGTAATTATTACCTTTGCCCGAGAGATTCTGAATCTCATTACGGGCTGATGAAGCGCATCAAATTTAAGGGGAACAAGCACTAAAAGCCTGTTCCCCAAATCTTTTTAAGGAAGTGATTCTGCTATGTCAAGCGGCAACTGGGTAATCGATAACCTCAATAACGCGCTTCAAACGTGGAATGAAAAGCTGTCGGAGATATGGCAACTCGTGACCCAATCCCCCACAGAATTTAAAGGCGGCGGCATCTGGAATGTCATTGTAAATATTCACGGAGCGCTCCAGGCCATCGGACTTGCCCTGCTGGTGCTGTTTTTCGTCATCGGCGTGGTAAAAACATGCGGCAGCTTTGTAGAAGTCAAAAGGCCGGAACACGCCTTAAAGCTGTTCATACGATTCGCCTTGGCAAAAGGTGTTGTGACCCACGGGCTGGAGCTGATGATGGCGCTGTTCAACATCGTGCAGGGGATTATTTCTACCATCATGAGCAGTGCAAGGCTCGGAACGGCCAACCAAAGCGTCTTGCCGGATACCATAGTGCAGGCCATTAAGGATTGCAGCTTTTGGGAGAGCATCCCGTTGTGGGCGGTAACGCTCATCGGCGGCCTGTTCATCACAGTGCTGTCTTTTATTATGATCCTGTCAGTGTATGGCCGGTTTTTTAAACTCTATCTTTATACCGCTATCGCCCCTGTGCCTCTAGCATCCTTTGCCGGGGAACCGAGCCAAAGCATCGGCAAAGCCTTCCTGAAAGGTTATGCTGCCGTGTGCCTGGAAGGGGCTATCATCATTCTAGCCTGCGTCATCTTTTCCGTTTTTGCGTCCTCGCCACCGGTGGTGGACACCAGTGCCAGTGTCGTCACAATGGTATGGGCCTATGTCGGGGAACTGATTTTTAATATGCTGGTGCTGGTGGGCGCAGTGAAAATGGCCGACCGGGTAGTGCGGGAGATGATGGGGTTATAAAGGGAAGTTGGGTATTATAGTCCGGTATCGTCATATATCCTTGAACTGAATACCCTCCCCATAAACAACAGGTTCCCCTGTTCTTGGATCAAGCAAATCCCCATGCTCGTTAAACTGAATTTTGTCAAGAGGTACGCCCATCTCTCTTGCCTTTGCGATTTGCCATGTGACATCATCTTCAAGGTATTTCTCGTCACGTTTGCGCTGTATTGCCTTAATAAGCGACACAATCCAGCTTAACACGGTCAAGCCAAGCAGCGAGAAAAGAATGATGAATGCTAAAGTCTCATGTTCTCCTGCCCAATTGTTCAGCACGGTACTAAATAGCAGGAAGCAAAGAATGGGAATCGTCAGCCGGATTTTTCCGGCTACTTTAAATATAAAAGAGAGAATGAGTAATCCCGCCGTAAGGCAGAGGGAAATAATTGCCGCGATTGGCATAATGGAACTCCTTTCTATGCAGTTTGTATATTTCCATTATTACACATGGATAAAAAAAATAGAAGGGTGTCGCATTGATTAAAGCAAGGAGGTTTCAGCATGAAACAGGAGACTCTCAATGAAAAACTGGAAAAAGAGAAGGGAAAACTTAACAGGCTTGCGGATGAAGCCTTGAAAAATGGTATCCCCCTTACGCAGGATAAAGCATTTATGACGCAGAACCGCAAGATTGACGAATTGGTAGCCAGGATACAAATAGAGCAAGAAAAGCATAAAAAAAACATAAAAAAAACCAACATGAACGATAAATCCTAATGGCGCTTCGTTTGAGAGACGCTATTTTTATTTGGAGGCGATTGTTTTTGGAAGTAAAGATCAACCGGGAAATCCGGGATTATACCGAAAGCATGTTTTTTGGACTGTCCTTGCGGCAGTTCATTTTTTCTGTCATGGCCATCGGTGTGGCCATTAGCATCTACTTTGGCCTGCGGAACTTCTTCGGCATGGAGACCATAAGCTGGATATGCGTTTTGGGAGCTTTCCCGTTTGCGGCCCTGGGTTTTATCAAATACCACGGCATGACGGCGGAGCAGTTTTTATGGGCTTACATCAAATCGGAGTTTCTCATGCCTAAAAAGCTGACCTTTTATCCGACGAACGTGTATTACGAGGTATTGAAACAGACCATTGAGAAGCACGAAAAGGAGGAATTGAAACGCCATGATTAAGACCCTGCGAAAAATCATGAAACAGGATAAGGAGCGGTTTATCGTCCCTAAAGGTGTCCAGCAGGCCATCCCTATCCGTATTATCTGGCCGGACGGGATTTTCCGTGTGGGCAACAAGTTTTCAAAATCCTTTCGTTTCGAGGACATCAATTACGCGGTGGCATCCAAGGAGGACAAGGAAGCGATGTTTTTATCCTATTCGGAGCTTCTCAATTCCTTTGACAGTGGGGCCACCACCAAAATTACCATCAACAACCGCAGGTTGAATAAAGCGGACTTTGAAAGCTCCATTCTGATCCTGCTAAGGGAGGATGGGCTGGACGAGTACCGCAGGGAATACAACCGGATGCTCCTGGATAAAGCCACCGGCTCCAATAGTATTGTGCAGGATAAATACGTAACTATATCGGTGATGAAAAAGAATATTGAGGAAGCGCGTAACTACTTCTCCCGCATAGGAACAGACCTGATTACCCATTTTTCTCACCTGGGCTCAAAGTGCGTGGAGCTGGATGCTACCGACCGTCTTAGAATCCTGCACGACTTTTTCCGCCCAGGCGAGGAAACGGACTTCCATTTCGACCTGTCTGCCACCATGAAAAAAGGACATGATTTCAAGGACTATATCTGCCCCGACACTTTTGAATTTGAAAAGGACCACTTCCGCATGGGAAGTAAATTCGGGCGAGTCATCTTCCTGCGGGAGTTTGCAAGCTACATCAAGGACAGCATGGTGTCCGAGCTTTGTGACCTGAACCGCAATATGATGCTGTCCCTGGACATTATCCCCATTCCCACGGACGAAGCCGTGCGGGAGGTGGAAAACAGGCTTTTGGGTGTCGAGACCAATATTACCAACTGGCAACGGCGGCAGAACCAGAACAACAATTTTTCCGCCGTCGTTCCCTATGATATGGAGCAGCAGCGCAAGGAAAGCAAGGAATTCCTCGACGACCTGACCACCCGTGACCAGAGGATGATGTTTGCCGTCCTGACAATGGTGCATGTTGCTGACAGCAGGGAGCAGCTTGACAGTGACACCGAAACCCTGCTGACCACTGCCCGAAAGCACCTATGCCAATTCTCCACCCTAACCTATCAGCAGATGGATGGTCTGAACACGGTGCTGCCTCATGGATTGCGCAAGATTAACGCCATCCGTACGCTGACCACCGAAAGTACGGCGGTATTTATTCCCTTCCGGGCACAGGAAATCACCCATAGCGGCGGCATTTATTACGGTCAAAATGTTATTTCAAAAAATATGATAATTGCCAACCGCAAGCACCTGCTAAACGGCAACAGCTTTATCCTGGGTGTTTCCGGCTCCGGCAAGAGCTTTACCGCTAAGCGTGAAATCGTCAATCAGATATTATCCAGCGATGACGATATTATCCTGATTGATCCCGAGCGCGAATATTCGTCGCTGGTCAAAGCGATGGGCGGCGAGATTATCCATATTTCCGCCACCTCTTCGAACCACATTAACGCGATGGACATGAACAGGGATTACGGCGACGGCGCAAATCCTGTCATCCTCAAATCCGAGTTTGTCCTGTCCTTGTGTGAGCAGCTCATCGGCGGCCAGAACCTGGGTGCGAAACAAAAATCCCTGATTGACCGCTGCACCGCCAGCGTTTACCGTAAATATCTGCAAAGCAATTACCGGGATAACCCGCCTACCTTGCAGGACTTTCACGCGGAACTCTTAAAACAGGATGAGGCGGAAGCGCAGGAAATCGCCCTGGCTATCGAGCTTTTCACATCCGGTAGCCTGAACACCTTTGCAAAGCCGACTAATGTGGATGTGAACAACCGCCTCATCTGCTATGATATCCTGGATTTGGGGAAACAGCTACTGCCTATCGGAATGCTGGTAGTGCTGGACAGCATCTTAAACCGCATCACGCAGAACAGAGCAAAGGGCAAAAATACCTTCATTATTATTGATGAAATCTATTTGCTGTTTCAGCATGAGTACAGCACCAACTTTCTGTTCACGCTCTGGAAACGTGTCAGAAAGTACGGCGCTTTTTGCACGGGGATCACGCAAAATGTGGACGATCTTTTACAGAGCCATACGGCGCGTACCATGTTGGCCAACTCTGAATTTATCGTCATGCTCAATCAGTCCTCCACGGATAGAATGGAGCTTGCAAAGCTCCTAAACATTTCCGACCTCCAGCTTTCCTACATCACCAACGTAGACGCGGGAAATGGACTTATTAAGGTAGGCAGTTCCCTTGTTCCCTTCACCGATCAATTTCCGCGTAACACCAAGCTCTACCGCCTGATGACCACCAAGCCGGGAGAACAGGCGGAAATATGATAAACTTACGAAATGCAAACGGCTGGCCGTACTTCCGGTCAGCCGTCTATTTTTCTATTAAGGAACGGTAGAATAAGCAAAACCTTGAAAGGAGGCACGCGTCTTGAAAGAAATCAAAAGCAAACAAACCCTAAAGGATATTAAAGTGCTGGATAAGACAACGGACGTGTCCCGCAGAGCAAAGAATGCCTATATCCGAACGAAGGAACAGGCCGAGCAACTCGGACACAATGAGAATGGCAACTATGTAGACGATGCTACAAATAGCGTCCGGGACGGTGCGCAAAACATTGCCTGGAAAGTAGGACATACTGCTGAAAACTATGGCAAAAAGGCGGTTGAAAAAATGTGTGAACGCCGCGCATCTATGGGAAAACAGGCAGCCAAACTGGAGATAAAATATAAACCGGCACAATCCAGCACGAAGGAAACAGCAAAACGGAGGTTTACCCTATCAAAACCGAATGAATTGATAAAACGCAGGTTTGTTCAAAGCAGAGCGAAACTGCGGTTAACTCATAATATAGAAATTCAGACAGCAGATCAAAAAGTTGTTTTTACGCAGGCAAGGCAGGCATCCGGGCGCATAATTGCACCAACCACGCAGAGTCCCTTTTTTCAACCTGTCGAAAAAGTAGTACGGCAAACCTTCAATCCTTCCAGCACAACAGGACGCCCCATCAGCCAAGCCGTTAATTCCGGTAGTAAAACCATAAAGGAAGCGGCTAAAGGCACGGTGAAAACGGCGCAAAAATCAGTTAAAAACGCTAAGCATACTGCAAAAACTGCTGTTAAGACCTCACAAACAGCAGCAAAAACGGCTGTTAAAACCGCACGAGCAGCCCAAAGAGCGGCACAGGCGGCACAGGCAACAGCGAGAGCGGCAGCTGTCTCAGCAAAGACGGCAGCGAAAGCAATCATAGCCACCCTCAAAGCGATTATCGCAGCAGCCAAGAGCTTGATCTCCCTAATTGCTGCGGGTGGATGGGTAGCCGTTGTTGTCATTTTAGTGATATGTCTTGCCGGACTTTTGTTAGGCTCTGTTTTTGGGATTTTCTATTCCAATGAAAGCCCCAGCGGGAACACGCCGGTTATGATGGAGGTAGTCAAGCAGCTTAACAGTGAATTTGCGGCAAAAATTGAACAGATAGAGGAAGAAAATCCCCATGACACGCTGGATCTATCCAACAATGGGAGCAGCACGATGGTTGGTAATTGGAGAGACATCCTGGCAGTCTATGCGGTTAAGGTGGCCGCAGATCCGAGAAATGGCATGGAGGTTGCCACTCTTGACGATGACAAGGTAGGAACTCTACGGGACATCTTTTGGGATATGAACAAAATTGAATATTGGACCGAAACCGTTGTGCGCGGCGAAACAGTTACCATAATCCTGCATATTAAGGTGACCTCAAAATCCTATTCGGACATGATTGCCAAGTGCGGTTTCAATGAGGAGCAGGTGAAAATGCTGAATGAGCTGATGAAGGATAAATACCGGCAGCTATTCATGCAGCTTACCGGAAGTTAGGTGGATATTTCATATGAAAGGTGGAAAACAGATGAATTTAGAAAAATTAAGGGATGCGGAATATATAAAGTGCGTGGGTTTATTGGCTGACTTGATTGACTTGGATGGGGACACAAAAGAAAAAATCCATAAATGCCTTCAAAATATGGGGATTAAAAACTTTTTTCTGCATCTTGAATCGGTAGACTTATCCCCTGAGACTTCCGAGAAGTTGAAAAGCATAAAATCCATTATTGAGATATTTGATGAAGAAAGGGGGCAGGCATAAATGAAGAAAGATGTACAGCATACCGAGAAATTTCTAAAAGGGCTGACAACTTTAACAGGACTGCCCTACAAAAAAGTTCAGCAGTATGTAAAAGGAAATAACCCCTTTAACATCTTGGAGCATCCTCACATTATGGAACCAAATGAGAAACAGCTTGAAAAGATAGGGCTGCTCAATGAGTTCATTGCCTCTTACAATATTTTGAAAATCTATGAGAGCAATGAGAAGATTACGCTCAATTCATCGACCGTAGCAGGTCAATATTTTTTAGCCCTTTTAAGAGGGATGAAGGATAAAGAAAGGTTTATGGTTGCTTTTTTAGACAGCGGCAATAATATAATTGAAACAAAAACCATGTCAGAAGGGAGTATCGGACAAACAGCGGTTTATCCAAGAGAAATTTTAAAATATGCTCTTGCTTGTGACTGTAATGCGATAATTTTGGCTCATAACCATCCTGGAGGCTCAAAAAATTTTTCTCCGGAAGATAGAGCATTGACACAAAGAATTGTTGACATTTTTCATCCCCTTGAGATTAAAGTTTTAGACCATATCATAGTGAGTGGCGCAAGCTATTCTTCTATGGCGGAAAAAGGAGAACTTTCTAATCAGAGCCGAAGTGCTGCAAATTATGAAGTAATTGAGTTGAGTGTGAATTCTATAAAAGAAAAGCGGAATAGGGCTCGACATACACTCTCGCGTTAAAACAGTGCAGCTACAAGGCAGAAGTAGAAAAGATGGTTCCTAATATCCCGGTTCGAAGTGGCTCAAACCATGCAATTCGAATGCTGGCAAGTATAAAGAAATGTACCGAAGGTTGGATGAGGAGCCCCTTTTTAGTAGGTATACGGCCAAAATTGACAATCATGCATTTAGGGCGGAATATGCAAGAGCCGTAACCGGGAGCTTGTTGAGCAAAAGCAGGAGCATGGGCGGGTGGTTAAGTCTGATTACAGGGGATATGATAGGGAATGCCTCCATAAGGTGTCATTATCCCTGGGCCACAACAGGAATTCGGTGGTGGTGGAACATTATATGAGGTGAAAGAGGTATTATTCAGTACCATAAATTAAATTTGTTCTTTGGAGTTGTGATTTGAACATTATGCAAATGGAGGGTTTTGGCATATATACCAAACTCTTTTTTTATTGGGTCCTAAAATAAAAAATGTCGAAACATGGCGAGCGATTACGAGTATTGATAACAGGGAAAAGCTTCAAAAATGTCGAAACATGGAAAAGAACAAGTTTGAGCGCTTATAAAAGATAAAAGAAATTACACTTAGTACTGGAGTTTAACCACGATGGAAGTTTTTGATAATGTCTCAAAAATAGTAAAAGATGATTTAGAAGTGGAACTCAAACAGAATAGCTGCTTATCTATTGCGGCGGCCTGTTTTTCTATCTATGCTTTCCAGGAGCTTAAAGAACAACTGGAAGGGCTTGAAGAGCTTCGCTTCATCTTCACATCACCTACGTTCACAACGGAGAAAGCCAAGAAAGAGAAACGTGAATTTTACATACCTCGTTTATCCCGCGAAAGAAGCCTTTACGGAACAGAATTTGAAGTCAAGCTCCGAAACGAACTGACTCAAAAAGCCGTTGCAAAGGAATGTGCAGAATGGATACGTAAGAAGGCCATATTTAAGTCCAATGTTACGAATGAGAACATGGGCGGTTTTCTGAATATCACTTCAAGCAGCAGCGAGATTACCTATATGCCGCTGGGCGGTTTTACGACTGTTGATATAGGCTGCGAGCGTGGAAACAACAGCTATAACATGGTAACAAAACTGGAGGCCCCGTTAAGTCAGGAATTTATCCGTCTGTTTGATAATCTGTGGAGCGATACCGATAAATTGCAGGAAGTCACGGATGAGGTAATTGAAAACATAACTTTTGCTTATAATGAAAACCCTACTAATTTCATATATTTTGTGACCTTATATAACATCTTCAATGAGTTTCTTGAAGATATTTCAGAGGATGTATTGCCCAATGAAGCGACGGGCTTCAAGGAGAGTAAGATTTGGAATATCCTTTATGATTTCCAAAAAGATGCTGTTCTTGCTATTATCAATAAACTTGAAAAGTATAATGGCTGCATCCTGGCTGATAGTGTTGGTCTGGGCAAGACATTTACTTCTATTGCTGTAATTAAATACTATGAAAATAGAAATAAGTCCGTTCTTGTTCTGTGCCCCAAGAAATTGGGTGACAATTGGAACACATATAAAGACAATTATGTCAATAACCCTATTGCATCTGACAGGCTCAATTATGATGTGCTTTATCATACAGACCTGTCACGCAGCTATGGAAAATCAAACGGCTTGGATTTGGACCGTTTAAATTGGGGGAATTATGACTTGGTTGTTATTGATGAGTCCCATAATTTTCGCAATGGTGGCCAGTTATCAGGAGAAGACGGAGAAAAGGAAAATCGCTATTTAAAACTACTCAATAAAGTCGTTCGTGCCGGTGTGAAGACAAAAGTACTTATGCTTTCTGCTACTCCTGTGAACAACAGGTTCAATGACCTCAAAAATCAACTGGCTCTCGCATATGAGGGCAACGCAAAGCTCATAAATGATAAACTAAACACAGTTAAGCCTATAGATGAAATATTTAGAAGTGCACAAAAAGCCTTTAATATGTGGAGCAAATTTAATCTAGCTGACCGAAAGACGGCTTCATTATTGAAAATGCTAGACTTTGATTTTTTTGAGATGTTAGACAACGTAACCATAGCTCGTTCAAGAAAGCATATTGAAAAATACTATAATACAGAGGAAATTGGCAAGTTCCCTGAAAGACTTAAACCCATTTCCCTTCGTCCGTGCTTGACCGATTTAGATTCCGCTATTAACTATAATCAAATATACGATTGTTTAATGCAACTCAACCTAGCGATATACATTCCATCAAACCATATCTTTCCCAGTAAGATGGACAAGTATATGGACATGACACGTAATAAAGGTGTTGGCCTTACGCAAATAGGGCGTGAACAAGGTATTAGGCGTTTGATGAGCATAAATCTCCTGAAGCGTCTGGAGAGTTCGGTTTATTCATTTAGTCTTACTCTTGGGCGCATGAGGCAATTCATTGAAAATACCATCGAAAGCATTGATGAGTTCGAAAAAAACGGTACGACTGTACTTGATTTGGTCGACATCACCGAGAGCACAGAGTTTGACCTAGATGACCAAAATACCGACTTTTTCTCTGTAGGCAAAAAAGTGAAAATCGATCTTGCGGATATGGACTATAAGAGCTGGCGGGAGGAATTGGTACAAGATGCTGATACCTTGGAACTATTGACTTTGATGATTGCCGACATTACACCGGAACATGATACAAAACTCCAGACACTGTTTGAAATCCTTACAAAGAAATTGGAACAGCCCATTAATGACGGCAACAAGAAGGTTTTGATATTCACCGCCTTTTCGGATACAGCAGAATACTTGTACAGTAATGTTAGCAACTTCATTAAAAGCTGCTTTAGGCTAGATACCGCAATGATAACGGGTTCTGTGGATGGCAAAACAACTATTCCGAAGTTTAGGGCTACTCTGAACAATGTCTTGACCTGCTTTTCACCATTATCAAAGGATAAGGCATTGCTCATGCCGGATTTGAACGACAGCATTGATATTTTGATTGCTACTGATTGTATATCCGAAGGTCAGAACTTGCAGGATTGTGATTATCTGATAAACTATGACATTCACTGGAATCCTATACGTATAATACAGCGTTTTGGACGTATTGATCGCATCGGAAGTCGCAACAATTACATACAGCTAGTAAATTTCTGGCCGGATTTATCGCTTGATGAATACATAAACCTAAAAAGTCGTGTTGAAATTCGGATGAAAATCTCAGTGATGACCTCCACTGGAGATGATGATCCTCTTAATGCTGAGGAACAAGGAGATTTGGAGTATCGTAAGCAGCAACTCCAGCGTTTGCAGGACGAAGTTGTTGATATTGAGGATATGTCCAGCGGCATTTCCATTATGGATTTGGGACTTAACGAATTTAGGCTGGATTTACTGGATTACATTAAAAGTAATCCTGATTTGGACAAGACTCCTTTCGGCATGCACGCTGTCGTCTCGGCAGCGGAAGATACTCCGGCTGGTGTAATTTACGTGTTAAAGAATATCAATGGTGGTGTGAACATCGACAACCAGAACAGATTACACCCGTTTTATATGGTTTATATATCAAACGAAGGTAACGTTATCTGTGATCACCTTTCACCGAAGGAATTGCTGGATAAAATGCGTTTTCTCTGTAAGAGCAGGGTGAAACCGGACGACGAACTTTGCAAAGCCTTCAACAAAGAAACCAAAGACGGAAAGGATATGCGCAAGTATTCTCAGCTATTGGGTGACGCAATCGATTCCATTATCAATGTAAAAGAGGAAAGTGACATTGACAGCCTGTTTCGCAGCGGCGGAACTTCAGCCCTATTGTCTAAAGTAACGGGTTTGGATGATTTTGAGCTGATTTGTTTTTTGGTTGTAAAATGATTTGGAGAGGAGCCGCCAAATGCTGTCATTGCCGCAATCGACTGAATTTAATAAGCGGATACCGAAGCAGAAATTTTATGATAACCTTTCTGTCACCCCGGAACTAAAACGGGTATTTGTTGAGCAAATTTCCGTTATCTATTGGAGAAACAAGCTTGCGACCAGCACTTTAAATGTGGGGCAAGGTGAAAATGTAATTGAGTTGGAAGTCTTTGAGATAAAGCTAAATCAGCCAAGCCTTGATATACGAGTTTTACAGTTAATTGATAAAGAGATACCGTACCACATTCTCTATCTGCTGGAATATGACGGTGAATACCAAGCATGGATTGGTTATAAGGAATCCAGCCTTGTTAAAGAGAATACATTCAAGGTCAACAGCTATTATCATACCGAGTGGCTTCCCCAGGAAAGCATTTCTCTTCGACTGGACGGACTAACCATGGATGCAGTTTATGAAGGTTTTATACGGCAGATAGCTTGGAGACGACTGGAGGTTGAAGAAGAAAGTACATCTGGCGAAAGAATTGGTTTAAAGGAAGCTGTCGAGCGTGATGATAAGCGGCAAAAGTTGCTAAAGCAGATTGCAGCTATTGAAAACAAGGTCAACTTGGAAAAGCAGTTTAATAAAAAGGTGAAGCTTAATACAGAACTCAAAGCATTGCGAAAAGAACTGGAGGGGTTGAAGTGAAAGTGTCACTTGAATTACATTTACCACCCGAATTCTTTGATTCTGCAAAGAAAAGCAATTATTTTGAATCTGTTTCTGAAAGAATAGCAAAAGCAATTATTATCAGTATATTAAATGAAAAAGAAAAAAACATTAATCGAGGAAGGGCTGAAATTAAGGAACCTGATTATATTGTAGAAAATCGAGGGTATGAGGTAACATTTGCAGTTGATAACACTATTATTCCTCAACTTAAAGGTGTTAGCCAGTTAAGAGGCATTCCTTTTAATATTGAGGAAATGCTAATTTCGGATATTAAATATGCAATTAAGAAGAAATCAGACAAACATTATTTATCTGCAACAGTTAATCTTATTATATTTGTTTTACATCCTTTATTAGAGTGGTATTCACCTTTTTATATTAAATCCACTCCGCTATCGGAAAATGGTTGGCGGGCACGTGAAAAAAAGCGGAATGAATTGTTTGCTGAAATGTATGAGAAGTATATTCAAACTGAAAAATTTAAAAACATTAATATTGTTCAATTAACACATGACGGATTCTATGTTTTGTATGATTTAAAGAGTTTTGGGTTGGACTCTGAAAGCGAGTTTATGACAAAGATAGGGATAAAAAATAAAGATGCTTTTCCAGTGTGTAAGACAATATCGGTAGCAGGAACAGATTTACCTGTTAAATATGAAACTACCATAGTAAATTGTAATAAAACTCAAGGAGGACAAAGCTAATGGATAAGATGCGGATGGAGTCGGTGAACATGACTGAGAAGAATATAGAGAAAATCGAAGCGTTGTTCCCGAATGTGATAACCGAAGCAAAGGATGAAAAAGGCAAACTAAAAAAGGCTGTCAACTTTGAATTATTGAAACAAATACTTTCAGACGATGTGCTGGTCGGTGATGAAGCCTATGAATTCACTTGGGTCGGTAAAAAGGCTTCTATCGTGGAAGCCGGAAAGCCTATCCGCAAAACGCTTCGCCCCTGTAAGGAAGAAAGCAAAGATTGGGATACAACGGAGAACCTTTATATCGAAGGCGACAATCTTGATGTGTTAAAACTGCTCCAGGAAAGCTATCTTGGAGCCATCAAGGTGATTTACATAGACCCGCCTTACAACACAGGGAATGACTTTATATTCAACGACTCATTCGCAATGAGCGTGGGTGATTACGATGAGGAAACTGAATATCTCAGCGAGGAAGGATTGATTCAATATAAAAAAAATGACCAAAGTAATCCTCGTTATCATTCTAAGTGGTGTTCGATGATGTATTCACGGTTACAAGTGGCAAGGAATGTTCTTTCAGATGACGGAGTAATTTTTATTTCAATTGGAGAAGCTGAAATCTCAAATATGCAAAAAATGTGTGATGAGATTTTTGGAGCAATAAATTGCATAGAGATTGTACCGAGGTTAATGAAAACAGGTGGTAACAAAGGACGTTTCTTCTCACCCAATATTGATTACATCCTTGTTTATGCGAAAAGTATAAACGAAACAGGAAACTTTAAGGGAGAACTTAACGAAAAGCTCATAGACAAATTGTACAATAAGATTGAAACTGTGGGTTCTAGAAAAGGCGAAAGGTATCGTCCTTTTGGTTTATACCAGTCATCATTAGACGCAAGACCCAATCAAAGATATTATGTGCAATGCCCTGATGGCTCTTTTGCCATCCCACCTGGAAAGGCAATGCCGGCTGAAATATCAGATGGTTGCAAAGTCATCCCTAATCCAACAGATGGTTGCTGGAGATGGAGCAATGAAAGATATCTCATAGAAAAAGAGAACAACAATATAGTTTTCATAGAAAGTCCAAGTGGCGTTCTAATCCAACCAGACGGTTCAAAATCTAAGTGGAATGTTTATACTAAGATTTGGCTTTCAGATAGACAAGACGAAGGACAAACACCAACAAACTTTATATCAAAGTTTGAAAATAGACATAGCGCAAAAGAATTAAAAGAATTAGACCTTCCTTTTGATTTTGCTAAGCCAAGTGAATTGATTGAATATCTACTGTCGTTGGTAGATGATACTCGAGGAGCTATTGTTTGCGACTTCTTTTCGGGGTCAGCAACAACCGCTCATGCTGTAATGCACCTAAACGCTATCGATAACTTAAAACGAAAGTTTATTATGGTTCAATTGCCGGAGGAATGCTTATCTGATAGTGAGGCATATAAATCAGGCTACAAGAACATATGTGAAATAGGCAAAGAACGCATTCGCCGTGCTGGAGAAAAAATAAAGGAAGAGGCTGGGGTTACTGCACAAGACCTGGACATTGGCTTCCGTGTATTAAAGCTGGGTAGCACCAACATGAAAGACGTGTACTATGGAGCTGCAGAGTATTCACAGAGCTTGCTTGATGATCTTACAAGCAATATTAAAGATGACCGTACCGATCTGGACTTGCTGTATGGCTGTCTGCTCGAATGGGGTTTGCCCCTATCGCTTCCCCACACCAGTGAGGGAATAGGCGGCGTGACAGTGCATACCATCAATGACGGCGACTTGATTGCCTGCTTTGCTGACAACATAAGCGAAAAGGTCATCAAAGAGATTGCTAAACGCCAACCATTACGTGCCGTATTCCGTGACAGCAGCTTTGCTAGCTCCCCCGAGAAAATCAATGTTGAGGAAATCTTCAAACTGATGGCTCCGAATACTAGCGTAAAGGTTCTTTAATGGAGGGCGACTATGGCCAATCTATCTTTTAGAGAAAAGGCTATTTTTGAAGAATTGTTTGAAATGAGCGGAGGATATGTTATTGACTTTTCAAACAACAGCTTTGCTCGTTTCGTTGGTGAAGTAATTAACATTGATGTATATGATGGCATTGGTTATAAGGACTACTGCTCAAAAGCGAACAAGCTAAGACAGTTATGGAGTAATGAACCCGACAATGTTGTTGGCACTCTTTTGGATGCTATGCTTATGTATTATGAGGACTACCAACTTAGGTATGATAAGTTGACTGACTACCAAAAAAAGAAAATTGGAGAAATGAGAATTGTTTGCCAACGGCTCATGGGAAATGCCGTAAAACTAGATTTGCCAAAGAAGCAGGAAGAAAGCCTGCAAACTCTATTGGAAGACATTAATAACTCGGTAGCAAGAAATAAGCCTACATTGGTACTCGACCGCTTACATACCTTTTCCACAAAGTTACTCAGGCAGATATGTGTGCATAATGGTATCACTGTCACAAATAACAAAGGAGAGTACCTACCCCTACATAGCCTTGCAGGCATGTTAAAGAAACAATATGAACAAAATCCATTATTCCAATCGTCTTTTACCGTGCTTGCAATTCAAAATAGTATCTCTCTATTCGATGCATATAACAGCATTCGTAACAACAAAAGTTATGCCCACGATAATGAAGTGCTCGATACAATGGAAGCTGCCTTTGCAGTAAAAATTATGGCAAATCTTATCACCTTTATAGATAGCGTTGAAGGATACAGGAAAAAGGCTGAAGCGGCAAAAGTAGAAGCAGAAGTTTTCGATTTACCGTTTTAATCATATTGAATAGAAACGGAGATGTATTCCGAGTGAAACTACAATTCAAACATCAGAAGTTCCAAGCAGATGCAGCCAAGGCTGTTTGTGATGTCTTTGCCGGACAGCCCTATCTTACGCCAACTTATATGATGGATAAGGGCATTGATAATGATACACAAATGAGTATGACCTTTGAAAAAAACTTCACTGGCTGGGGTAATCAGCGATTGGTTCCAGAACTGAATGAAAACATAATACTAGAGAACCTTAATAAAGTTCAGCGAAACAATCATATAGAGCCATCCAAACAGTTGGAAGGGCGATATAATCTGACCATTGAAATGGAAACAGGTGTCGGCAAAACTTATACATATATCAAAACAATGTATGAGCTGAATAAACGTTACGGTTGGAGCAAGTTTATAGTAATTGTCCCAAGTGTTGCTATCCGTGAGGGCGTGTACAAGTCGTTCCAAATCACTCAGGACCATTTTGCAGAGGATTATGGAAAAAAGATACGCTTTTTCATCTACAATTCTGCCCAACTGACAGAGATAGACAGGTTTGCAGGCGATAGTGCTATTAATGTCATGATCATCAATTCACAGGCATTCAATGCTAAAGGGAAGGACGCACGGCGTATTTACATGAAACTTGATGAGTTCAGAAGCCGCCGTCCCATTGATATTATTGCTAAGACGAATCCTATCCTGATTATCGACGAACCGCAGTCCGTGGAGGGAAAGCAGACAAAAGAGCGTTTGAAAGAGTTTAATCCTTTCATTACCCTTCGTTACTCTGCTACGCACAAAAAGGACAACCTTTATAACATGGTGTATCGTATGGACGCAATGGAAGCTTACAATAAAAAGCTGGTCAAAAAGATTGCAGTCAAGGGCATCTCCGTCACCGGAAGCACGGCAACAGAAGGTTATCTGTATTTAGCGTGTCTGTACCTGTCAGGAGACAAGGCTCCAACGGCAGCGTTGGAATTTGACGTTAAGGGCGCAAAGGGAGTTCGTAAGGTCACCCGCAGAATAACAGAAGGTTATAGCTTGTTTGAGAACTCAGGTGAACTGGAGGAATATAGGAACGGGTATACGGTAAAGGCCATCGATGGGCGTGATAATTCCGTGAGTTTCATCAATGGAATTAAAATATTTGCCGGAGATGTCGTCGGGTCTGTCAGCGAAGAACAGCTGCGCCGTATCCAAATTCGTGAAACTATCATTTCGCATATTGAACGGGAACGCCTGCTTTTCTATAAGGGGATTAAGGTGCTTTCTCTGTTTTTCATTGATGAGGTTGGAAAGTACAAACAGTATGATGCATCAGGCAATCCGCTAAATGGTATTTACGGTGAAATATTTGAGGAAGAATACCAGGAAATCATTGACTCCATACAAAGAGAAATCGGGGATGAGGACTACATGAAGTATCTCCTCTCCATTTCTGCCGCAGCTACGCATCAAGGATACTTTTCTATCGACAAGAATAAAAAAACCGGACAAGAACGCTTTGTTGACAGCAAACTGGAGCGTGGCTCTACCGAGTCATCGGATAGCGACGCCTATGACCTCATTATGAAGAACAAGGAACGTCTGCTTGACCGCAAGGAACCTGTACGGTTCATCTTTTCTCATTCGGCTCTCCGTGAAGGCTGGGATAACCCGAATGTATTCCAAATCTGTACGCTGAAACAAAGCGGCTCTGATGTGAGAAAACGTCAGGAAGTGGGACGTGGACTGCGTTTATCCGTTAACCAAAGCGGAGAGCGTATGGATAACAATTTATTGGGTGAGGACGTTCATAATATCAATGTGCTGACCGTCATTGCAAACGAAAGCTATGACAGTTTCGCCAAAGGCTTGCAGACAGAACTTGCCGAAGCGGTTGCTGACAGACCTCGCATGGTGACGGTTGACCTGTTTAAGAACAAGGTTATCAAAGACAAAGCCGGAGCAGAACAGGTTGTTGATATGGATATGGATATGGCCCAGTCAATCTACGAGGGATTAATAACTAACGGATACATAAAGAAAGGCTTACTGACCGATAAATACTATGAAGATAAGAAAAACGGGAAGATTGAGGTCTCAGAAGAAGTACAGGACTGCACAGAATCTATTGTAGCTATTCTTGACTCTATTTATGATAGCCGTGCAATGCAGCCGGAAAACGCCAGGGACAAAAACATAGAACTGCGGATTGACAAGAAAAAACTTGAGATGGCTGAATTTAAAAGGCTCTGGGAACAAATCAACATAAAGTCTGCATATGTGGTAGCTTTTGACACAGATGAATTGATTGCGAAATCCATTGCTGCTTTGAATAAGGACTTGCGTGTTTCAAAGATTTTTTTCAAGGTTCAGTATGGCGTGATGAATGATATTAAATCGAAACAGGACTTACAGGACGGCGTTGCTTTTATTAAGGAAACGGGAGAATTGAAAGCAGCAGAGGTATCATCCAACAGTAACGTAAAATATGACCTTATCGGAAAAATAGTTACTGAAACAGGACTTACCCGTGCGGCCATTGTACGCATTTTGAAAGGGATTGAAAAAGCTGTGTTTGAGCAGTTTAAAAACAATCCCGAGGAATTTATCATTAAGGCTTCTCACATTATCAATGAACAGAAGGCAACGGTGATTATTCAACACATCGCATACAACAAGATTGATGCCGTGTATGACACGTCCATCTTCACTGAACCTACGATGAAAGGTCGTCTTGGTATTAATGCTATGACTGCCAAGAAACATCTTTATGATCATATCCTCTATGATTCTGCCGGTGAAAGAGACTTTGCAAAATCTTGATACAAGTGAAGAAGTCGCTGTATATGTGAAGCTGCCGAATGGCTTTTATATCACTACCCCGGTTGGCAAATATAATCCCGATTGGGCGATAGCTTTCAACGAGGGAAAAGTGAAGCATATCTATTTCGTGGCTGAAACCAAAGGGTCTATGTCCTCCATGCAACTGCGAATGATTGAAGAAGCAAAAATCAGTTGTGCAAGAGAGCACTTCAAAGCCATCAGCACAGAAAATGTGAAGTATGATGTTGTTGACAGTTATGAGGCACTTATGAACAAGGTGATGCGATAGTGGGGGAATATTTGACGCTAACGCTTAAACTATCTCGAATCCTTTGACCGTTTTGAATATAACTTTTTGTAATTGTCAATGCACAGGCCCAAATTATTTTGGGCACTGTATTTAAGTATTTCTCCAAGTCGAGGGTGTTTTTTATTAATGAAAGTATAAAGGTGAAGGCAATTTCATGGTAAATATAGACAAAAAATAATGGAATAACTTATAATATTGTTAGCTGGGAAAACAATAGCGATTTAAAGTATGGTGTTGCAGACCACATTATTTGGCGGCCAATTGATAACCGACAGCGGCGGTGGTCACTGGCAGCCAAATAATGTGGTCTCAAGGTTCGGCACAAGGCAATGGCCTAACTTTCCTTGAACTTTGTTGTCACGTTTTTTGCATTTGACCTATCCTGCTTCTTTGGGAGGTAAACTTGAATTTAAGGAATTGGTATCTGCGAGGTGAGAGGTAATAGATTTATATGAGAGTTTAGAAGTAAGCCGTAACGCATCAATCGAAGTAATTGAAGGAGCCTATAAAAAACTGGCCAAAAAATATCATCCGGACTTGCAGGATTCCTTAAAAAAGTCATGGGCGGAAACTAAAATGAAACAACTGAATTATGCTTATGAAGTATTAAAAGATCCTGAGAAAAGAAGACAGTACGATAAAAACCTACAAAACGAATCTAAAACCAATTCACAAAAAGAATCAATCAAAGAATCCGATTCGGAAGCGAAAAACAGCCCAAGGTCCGCAAGAAATTACTGTATTTGGCAAGTAAATAATGTAGCATTCCGGAAGTTAAGAAGTGTAACACCCCGGTTTACATATTTAACAATTAATGGATGAATGGGTTAACCGGTAACTTGGTCCGCCAAACACCAGCAGGTGGCTGTGATGAACCAGCCGGTCAATAATGGCGCTGGTCATCTTCTCATCATAGAAAATCCCGTTCCAGTTGCTGAATTCCAGGTTGGTAGTAATAATAACGCTGCGTTTTTCATAGCATTCCGATATTACCTGAAACAGCAGTTGGGCCCCGCCCTTTTCAAAGGGCACATAGCCCCATTCATCGCAGATTAGCAGGTCGCATTTCTGAATTTGCCGCATGTATTTGTTCAAACTTCCGGATTTTTTGGCTTCAGATAATTGGTTAACCAATGCTGCTGTACGGAAGAATCTAACTGATTTACCCTGATTGCAGGATTCCACGCCCAGTGCTGTAGCCAGATGGGTTTTACCTGTGCCTACTGGCCCATAAAGGATGAGATTCTGTTTGTTCTGTATAAAATCAGTACTGGTAAGCTCATTCAGAGCGATGGATTTGGGAATTTCGATATGCTCAAAGCTGTAATCCTGAAATGTTTTCATCACATCAAAGCCGGCTGCTTTAAGGAGCCTCCTTTTTCGGGTGATTTCACGGTTGGCAAATTCCATTTCCAGAAGTCGCAGCAGAAATTCTTGATTGGATGCAACTTCGATTTCTTTGTAGTCTTTGTAGAAAGTACGGCCAATCTTAAGTTTTTTGCAGTATTCAGTAATCATTGCTTCCAGGGCTGTTCACCTCCTTTAAGCAGGAGATCATAGGCTCGGAAGTTAGTGCTATATTTTTGAACTTCCGGAAGTTTAAATGCAGTGTTTTGGAAGTTATCTTCCGGAAGATATGTATTCAGGCGGTTGTGGATAGCCAGCAAACTGTCTGAATTAATGGTTTCTCTCCGGCAGGATTCGGCAAATGCCGCTTCAGCAGCAGCCATATCAGCAGTCTGAAGCATGGTTAGCAGGATTTTAAGAGAGTTTCTCTTCTCGGTGTAATCACATTTATCAAAGTAGTCCTGGATAGTTGACGGCAGTTGCTTAAAGAAACCTGTGTATTTGAGTGCTGCTGGCCTTCTGACCATCAGCTTCAGGTATGGCCCCCAAATCATCGATTCGTTTTGCTGGCCATACAGCCTGGGGTGCTGCACAACCGTCCGGTATTCCTGATTCATAACTTCGACATCGTAGGCCCCGACTTTAAGCCACAGGTTTTTGCCTGCATATTCAGGTGAGGATGAGTAAAGCTTGTTTTCATATCGCACTTTGCCATATTTATCTACTTTGACAGGTTCAAGTCGGTATACTTCAAAGGGAACTTCCGGAAGTTTATCCATGGCAGCCTTGTCTTCGGCAAATAGGGCACAGATTAAATGCGGCTTTTGGTAGTGCTTACGGTTCATATCCGCATCACACTTTTCCAGCAGTATTTTGTTGAACTTCTTTAAATCATCGAATTCGGGAATGGGGACCAGGAAGTTTCTCCGGTGATAGCCGACCTTGCCTTCCACATGACCCTTTTCATGGCCGCTGTCAGGATTACAGAAATTGCTCTGGAAGCCATAGTGGAGCATAAACCGGGCAAAGCCTTTGGTGATATCCCGTTCACCGTTTTTGCGAATTTTGCTGACGGTTGTGGATGCATTATCTAACCAGGCATGGGTTGGCACTTTGCCAATGTGTTCAAAGATGGTTTTCAGGCCTTCCAATAGGCATTCCTGATTCTCAGACTTGAATAACTGAAGGTAACCACCGTTGCTGTAAGGGAATGACAGGTTAAGATAATGCCCGTCGTACAGAACTCCTTTTTCGATGAACTGAGCAGCGCCAAAATCTATCTGAGCTTCACCCGGCGGATGTTCCAGCGGCAAATGGCCTTCCTGCGTCAGGCCAATTCCCTTTTTGCGTTTAGACACATATGCTCTTACAGACCGGTCTGAAATATCGAAGTCCGGGAACTGTTCCTTCAGACGGTCGAACACCCTTTGGGCGGTGTGCCTTTGCTTGGGCTTTGCATGCAGGTCAGCTTCCAGCCATGAATCTATTAAATCTATATACGGCGCCAGTTTGCGTACCCTTAGCTTACCCGGATTATGTTCGAGATTAAAGTTTTCTTTTTCAACATACTTCTTAACGGTATTGAAATGGTGACCTGTTTCACGGGCAATCCCTCTTAGGGTTTTCCCTTTAAATTTGAACAGGTATTTGATATTATGGACTTGTTCCATTGTCAGCATCCTTTCTATACCCCCTTTAAGCTTCGCAACTCAAAGGGTAAAGTATTTCCGGGGTGTTGGCAATGGATTTTCCATTTTTCTGCTACTTTTTTCTACTTCCGGAGTGCTACACTTTCATTTTGCCATAAACAAAATTACAGCAAAAGCCTGATATTTATATCAATTTGTGTATTAATTGTAGCAAGTTATATTGCTCTTACAAACATACCCAGCAAGATAAAAAGTACTAATACCCAGAAGTCACAAACGGCATTAACCAAATCAGAGTCGATTTCTATTCCAGACAATAAGACACTTACTTTAATTATCCCCGACGGCGGTGGCTGGGCTATTGAACAAAAACAGTTGGTCCAATTTGCCTAAGATAAAGTATACATTATTCTAGGTGCTTCTCGCGTGGAACCAATAAAAGGTAACCTAAATAAAACCGCCAAGGTTTTTGTATTTAAGTATAACAGTGAATTAAAAAAGTGGTTAGGAATATGGAAATCCTCGGAAATCTAATCTTTTGGAAAAGATACAATCGTTGTCAGGTCTTTGAAAATTATTAACAAGGAAAAAATCTCGCTTGCTGTTTGCGAACTGGATATGGGCTTTGCCAAAGGAGTTTTAAGGGTTCTGGCATTTACAGTAGCCGACAACGGAGATATTCGCATTCAAAAAGACACGTATATTGACTCCAGTGTTCAGGTCGAAGGTGAAAAGATCATTGCAATTGACAAACAGGATTTAAGTGTACATGAGATGGGAATAATTCAGGGCAAATTTTCAGATAAGGTTGTTCCCCGGAGCAACCTTTCCCTGGACAATTCGATAAAGGCATTCTTTTTATTGGGAAGTAACGGTATAATTCCAGCCAGTGACCAGGCTTTTACAGCAAAAGTGGGATAAACAGTATCATTTATTCCACAAGATGATAAAACGGCTAAGGCATTTAATGATGGTATAATACAAATTTACACAGACGCCTGGAACGGTCCTCCTCTAAGTGTATGTGAGGCAAACCGCATTAGCGGTGGGAACTCTTATACATTTAAAAATACCGGTATCGTTAATTTCGTCCTTACTGATCGGGATCAACAACTTGGTGGGCCTAATCCTACTTTTATGGTGACGGTTTCACAGTGAGTAGTTTTCTAACTTTTTTAACCTGACTAGATAATTCCTATCATTCTCCATAAATTTACTGGTCAAATTAGAAAAGACCACTTGCGGGGTCTTTTTATATTACCCATGATGCTTCTCGAATAACATTTTGGCGCTTAATCAATAATCCCAACTCTTTAACTATTTCCGTAAATTTTTTCTTTAGCCTCTTTCAATGCATTTGTGTTTACCGTGACTTTTCCGTCTACAGATATCTCTATATATATATCCTTAAATTTCCTAGTGCTTAGTACCCTGTTGTCAGACATAGTACCATTGATATTAACCTTCTCTCGGCTCGTCCTATCGGTATACCATTGAGTGTTCGCGGTGCCTTCGTTGTTCTCATTTAGAATCTCATCGGAAAGAATGCAGAGTAAAGGTTGCCTTCCGAATGCGTCAAACATTTCTTGTGAGCACCCATTATCCCTTCCATGATGAGGGACTTTCAGAATCGTTGTCCCCCTAACAAACTCTTTGAACTTTGAAGCCTTATCAGATTTTAAAATTTTCGCTACAGCGGCAGCGGTAAGGTCGCCGGTAAAGAGAACTTTGTGACCCCCTATCTCAAATGAATATAAAAAACTAATTTCATTTAAGTCTATTCCATCTGTATATTCAACGAACCTCTGCCCATTAGCAATACAATCCGGTTTAGCGTTTCTTACATTGTCCTTCGATGCTTCGTAAGTTCCACAGTACTTTTTAACGACTCCTACAAACTTCTTTGCTATGTCTTGACTTCGTTTCCGCCAATCTATTTGCTCTATACTAATCTTGTCGATGAACGGTCTGTATCCACCTGCTAGTAGGTAAAAACCGATACTCTCATGAATTGCTTCAATATCCGCTATATGGTCCCCGTGTGGATGGGATATTACAAGTTTATCTAGCCCATATCGGTTAGCATTATTAGGGATATTAACTGGAGCCCCATCTTTTGTTATTTTGTAGTACTTTAGAAATTCAGAAGGCCAGTGGTCGGCTCCACAGCCACAATCTATCATCATCCTGGCGCCGTTTGGCAATTGAATGTAAGCGCAGTCGCCATGCCCTACGTCAAGAAACCAAATTTGGAGTTTACTCATTTCAACACTTCCTTCCGAAAACGGCTCCGTCAGCATTTTTCTTCTCCCGGGTCATCAGGTAACGAATACAAACGAATAATTGAATTACCAGTAAGATACTTCCTGAAATTATAATATAGAATTTCCGATAAGGGTTTGAAGGTAGATAAAGGTACAGAAATACTCCGAATAATATTGAGTTAAGTGTTGCGACTGTATAAGTGATCCATGATTGGGAACTACGCCAATCAAAATATGGAGGCAACTTAGGATCGGTGTACATACCAGAACAGTTTTGAAATCCCAATGGTTTATATACAACGAACAACCGCCGTTGTTCGTTTATGTATCGGGTAACTTGAACAAAATATATTCGGTTTCTGACGGCGACTCCCAGAAGAAACAAGCCAAGCACTATGGCTACAGCGATTGCGGAAACACCTGCTAATCGTAAGTCTATACCTTCCTTAAGCCCAAACTGGAATAGCCCCACAGATACGCCAACTAAGGCGGTATAAGCAGTAAACAGGAACTTAAAGATTTCGAATATTTGTTGGTCATAATGTCTCATTTGCTGGTAACTTTGATTAAAATCCCTTTCCAGAAACTTAAGGGCTTCTTTTTCCTCTTCATTTAATTGATTTGTTTCTTTCGCCATAATACCACCTGATTTCATATTTTGTTTAATTATTTCCACCTACAATTAGTATTTCCTTTAAGATTTTCGGGTTTTAATGAATCTGGA
Source organism: Phosphitispora sp. TUW77 (assembly GCF_048453025.1). GTDB lineage: Bacteria > Bacillota > Thermincolia > Thermincolales > UBA2595 > Phosphitispora. The sequence continues at coordinate 1,888,004 of NZ_CP156677.1, read as the reverse complement.
ATTAAAAGTTAGCAGGAAAATCAAAGTCATTTATAGAAAATAATGTTAAAATTTTTACCCGAGGAGTTAAATATGTGTCAGAATCCTGAGTCACCAGAAGAAAATCAACTGGCACCGCAAGCGATACCAGTTGATTTTGAAACTGCTCAAGCAATTCTTGATATCGCCAAAAAAGAGTATGAATACGAGGCTGACCGCTCCAAATCAATTGATGCTAGAGCCAGTACTTGTTTATCTGTTAGTGCTGTAGTGTTTGCTTTGGTTGCAAATGCTATAAAAATTCCTAAACAAATAGACATCAAACCTACAATGATCTTATTTGACCTATATACGGGTATTTTAATTAGTCTTGGCGTAACAATCTATTTTTTTGCCAAGACTTTAGTTACTAGACAATTCAAAAGATATGATGTTGCAGACATTGCAAAATACAGTCTTATGCGTCGTCCTGCAGCGGACGTAATACCAGAAATTGTGTCAACATTAAGTTTGTTGATTAAGGAAAACACCTCAAGTACGGACGACAAGGTGAGTTCTTACAATACCGGAATTAAAGCACTAAAAATCTCTATACTGTTAATTGGTTTTACAATGTTATTAACTACTTTACTTTCTCAATAAAGGGGGGGCTCATATGGGAGACGATAAAAACACCCAAAATCCACAAACTGGTAGCGATGTTCCACCAGTCCACAAGACCGAGGGTGTTCAGAACGGTAAAGATGGTTCATCTTCGAAGAAGTGAGGTGAAAAATAGTGAGTAAAGAAAACGAAGATAACGGACAGCAAAAACCGGCTGGTTCCAACGATGTTCCACCAACCCACCAAACGCTACCAGTTACAAGAGGCCAGGGAGGTAGTAAGAATGACAGAACAAAATGAACCTGAAAAGAAATCAACAAATACCGATGATACACCTTCAACACATGGCATAACAACAGTCAACTACAGTTATGAAAAAGATGGCAAGGATAATGATGGAAAGCAAAATAATCCAAAGAAATCCTAATTGTTCATGCGAGACCAAAGAAGAAAGAGGTAAATGGTCATATTCGTGTTACCTCCTCGTGATTATTCACGATTATAGTAACATTGTTATGCGAAGTTCTTTTATATGAATTGCTTAAGCTGCTACGTTTTTACTGATTGCTTTACATAACTGATAACTTTGCATAACACGATGCGTACAAGATCAATATTGAAAGCATTGATCCATCGAAAGACATTTCAATGCGTGAGGTATACGGTTTGGATAAAAATCTAAGTGAGTAAGTTCAACTTGGCGCAGTTTCCAGTTCCGGACAGGCGGTTTCCAAATCTCCGGAACTGCGGCTTCGCCGCACTGGAATATTCATATAGTAACGAGGTTAATCAAAACCAATATCGATGCTTATTCAGACTTACATGATTTATTGAAGGTTTGCATAGGTTTGCAAAGAAAATATGATAAAATTGGCTAAATTGCCGCACATCGAACAACGAGCTAAATGGCTCCGACTTCGCTTGCGCCCCAACTTTGTGTGTTAGTATCGACTTTAAAAGTCAATATTTTGCCTTTGAAAGAACATAATTGAACTTCCCCTAATTCATATTATATTCAATTATAAAGAGGGGCTATGTAGAGGGATTAATTAAAGTATTCCTTTCTTTTTTGCCTTTTCCACAGCTTCCTTACTCGATTTTGCTTTTAGTTTTTTCAAATAACTGTTCACATGTTTTTTTACGGTACTTTCTGCAATATGCAATAAAGATTGGATTCGAGATTGGGTAAAACCTTGGCAAACAAGTTTTAGTATTTGTTTTTCGGTGGAGGTAAGAATTTTTTGATTTTCTTCCTTTTTCAGTCGAACTAATTCTTGCCTTAAAGCATGTGCAGCGTCTGTATGAACCGGTGAACAATTTTTGTAAGCCAAACGAATGGCAGCAGGAATGTCTTTATAATTTGATTTAGTGATATAGTTTACAGCTCCGGCGCTAAAAGCGTCTAGTATAGTCTCTTCTTCATCAATAGCCGTAAGCATGATGATTTTCGTTTTTTTCATCGTTGAAATTTCCAAGGCAGCATCTAGACCGTCTAAACATCCTTCCGTTAACATAATATCCATTAATACAACGTCAATATTGACTGTTTTTACGAATTCAATTGCGTGCTCCTTGGTTTTAGCATAACCGATCAGTAATATATCTTGTTCTTTGCTTATATAATCAGATAAACAACTGCACCATATTGGATCATCCTCGACTAACAGCACTTTGATTGTTTTCATTTAAAACCTCCATAGGAAAGGCATCATCAAAGGAAGTTAATACACTATTTTTAGGGAAGTGTAATGTAACCAAGGTTCCTTGATTCAACTTGCTTTGAATTTCCAATGATCCACCATGTTTTTGCATAACATTATAGCAATAAGATAATCCTAAACCGTAATTTGTTTTCCGGTTTTTTGTCGTAAAAAATGGCTCAACTACTTTATCCAAGTTCGTTTTTGGAATACCACAACCGTCATCTTTTATTGCTATAACAAAATCTCTTTTGGTGTTATATATCTCGATTTGCAATTGACCAGCATATGGCATGGCCTCAATAGCATTTTTACAAACATTAGAAAGTATTTCTTGCAGATGTACTTCATCACATAAAAGTTTAACCGGGTTTGAATAGTTCTTTCTTAGCTCGATTCCTTTCATTTCAAAGAAGGGACTTAGGGATGCGAGTGTTCGCTCAATAATAGACTGCAAATCATGTGGTTGCTCGTCCAAAACTATCTCCTGTAATTTGTTTTGAATCCGCGCAGCCATCTTTAACATATGATCCGCTGATTCTGAGACAAGACAGGCGTCCATATTTATTTCAATTTGATTGACCTGTTTAGCTTTCCGTTGAATACGCTCAGCAAGAATATGTATTTTCCCGAGTTCGCTTTTAAAGCTGTGGTTCAAGGTGGTAGCCCCTGAAGTCGTCGCCCTCATTGCGCTCTCCAGACGCTCTTTTTCAAATCGCATCTTAATTCCCAAGAAGTCATAATTAATAAAAAAATAAAAAACAGCAAAAAACGCTAAGAGTATAATGATAGTATTATAACGCCATATCTGTTCAATTCCAAAGACACGTAACACGAAGTTTGTTATTAATGCACAAAAAGTGGTTGGGACAATGATCAGGCAGGTTAAAAGTTTTTGGGTTTTTAAACATTTATGATTCTCTAACAAACAGGAACAAATAAGCATAATGTCTGACAATAGAATATAGGGACCAGCCCATAGGGTAAGTAAAACATAATTGACCCGAAATTCCGGATATACTGGAAACAACATATACATTAGCAACACAGGCAGAAATGCAACTAAAGTAACCTTCGTTTTAGAAAAGTTTTTTAGTAGAGAAGAATTAGTATAGCGCAAAGCAAACATTAGGAGGGAAAAGGGGGCAAGATAATGTCCAAAGGATGCGCTGACTCCAATTAAAGCATGTAAGACAGATTCGACCCCAGGTAGCCTACCAATAAACTGGCTACTTAAATAAGGAGCCAATGTTTCTTCAAGAAAAACAGATAACCCCCCAAAGCCTCCGAAAAAAGCGAGGGCAGTAGACCAACGTATTGTATCATTTTTCCAACTTGTAAAAAAGCCAATCGCTGCTAACGTCCACAAACATATCCAAAGGACAACCATGATATTTTACTCCTAGATGCAATTAACAGTTCTTTATAAAATCGATGACATCATCTCGAATCTGTTTTTTGTTAAATATTAAACCTGCATGACCAAAAGTATATATTATTCGTTTTGGTTTCCCCCAAGCTTTCCACAGCCTATCTGTGTCTTCACTTGAAACGTACTGATCATATTTGCCGGATAGAAGTAAAATCTTTTCCCTTGATATTCTAGGTTGAAATAAACTTGCATCTGTGATGGCCCAATAGTGCTTCAATTGCTCATATGTGAACCCGTTTTGCTCAAGATCTTGTCTAATATATTTTCCGGGTGCAGTATTCCACACAGAACATGCAAGACTATTTGTATACATAATTGAAATCAAAGTATCGATCTGCTCTTCTACAACGCTGGTGAGATTGGTTATAAATCCTCCCAAGCTAATACCGATCAAAGCAACTTGTCCTGATTGATTTTTCTTAATCCAATGAATCATTGCTCTTATATCTGTAACAGCCTGCTTTACTGCGAGCAAAGTTCTATTAATGTTTGCACTAATCATTAATTCACCGTTATACAAAGAATGAGTCGAAGCTCGCTCATGATGATAAGGTAGTGTTAAGAAATACATATTGTAGCCTAGTCTCTTGAATGTAGCTAAAAAAATATTTTCAATTTTTTTGAAATCATCCATTCGCCAGCCGTGAACAAAAATAATATGTCTAGGATTATTATTTGATTGGTTTTCATAAAACAGGCCGGTATTGATATTGGTCCGATCATCTTCTGTCGAAAGCTGGCTATCATAATAATATTTCCAGATTTTATAAGATGGTTCCGCATGAAGCTCTTTCAATTTGATGTTTGGTAAATCAGGTACAAGATAAAAATCTTTCAAAGCGTTTTGATCTGGTATAGGTATTTCAGAAAAGTCAACAAAAAAATGGGATTTCTTACTTTTCTGCCTATGAAGCAAAGATAACCCGATATGATCAATGAGCTTAGCCAACTGTTTATTCATGTGTTCACTCCATATCTAAATAAAGATTACTTACATTATTATAAATTGCTAGGAAAATTCTGTAAATATAAAAATCAAGGTTCTATAAAAAAATAGAACCTTTAGAAGATAGGTTCTAAAGAAACATTAACCTTAAAAAAACAAACCAAAAAACTTATAATAGTTTTTGGCAGTAAACATCAAGCTTGATGGACAAAAGGGATTATTACACTTGATTTAAACAAATATCAACATAAAGATTCAGAAAGGAAAGATGTTATGCGTAAAGAGAGCAAAGTTATGAAACACTGTACATTTATGTATAAGGGATTAAACATAGATCGCACAGTGGTTCTGCACAAAGCAAAAATACTTCTTAAATTATACCGTCCAGCTGTGTGGTCAACATCAAATAGAGCCTATCAAATATGTGAGAGTGCCGAATGTTATTGCGGGAAAAATTTGGAGAATGCATTAGAGTACTTGGCTAATTTTGCGCCTGAAACTGTACAAGATAGGTTTTCAGAAAATGTAAGGTCTTTATTTGAAACACAATGGCTCATTTCATTGATAGATTCCACAATGAATAAAATTTATGAATATCCGGATAATGGGAAGATATATCATGAAATATTAAGCAAACAATATTTGACGGTTTCCAGATACTCAGAGCAGGAAATGCTTGAATTATTAAATATGGAACGTAGCACATATTACGATAAAAAACGGGAGGCGATTGATTTATTTGCTATTTGCCTATGGGGTTATACTATCCCATCAATGAGAGGAATTTTTGCTGCTATTGAAGGGGGAAGTGAAGTCCCGGGCTTTTTTCGTTGTTTGGACAACCCGGCCTAACTCCGACTTACTCCCGATAAAGTCCCGATTAATTCCCTACTGACTATAAACTATCAATCTCATATAATGAGTATGCTGGCATATTATGGCATGCTCTCTGAAAACTAAATACCAGGGTAATGGCCTCATCGTATTTTTTATGATGGGGCTATTTTTATGCCATTTTGCCGGTTTCGCTGCTGGAGGAGAAAGTTCATCCTCGCAGATGCTTGAAGCATCAATCTGCGAAATCAGCACAAAAAAAGAGCTTTGAGGTGATTAAGACCTTGAGCTTTTTTTTATGCCTTCAAGGAGGATGGCATATTGAAAAAATTGTTCTTGCACTATATCCGCTCTCCCCCACCTCTGTTTTGGTTTTTTACAAAAAAAATCAAAACGGAGGTTTAGATATGAAAAGGATTAATTTACGGGAGTTCTACCCGTTCTATACTAATGACTTCTTCGTGGAAGTATCGGATAAGCTGGCAGATTTATTGAAGCTACTAAAGCGGAAAGAACATGCAGACTTTGAGCGCAGACGTGTCTACAAAGCATACTATTCACTTGATGCTGGCGAAGGAATTGAAAAGGAAGTCGTCCTGCTGGTTTTATCGCCGGAGGAAATTTATGAACGCAAAATGAGCAAGCAGGAGTTATATGCTGCTATCAACAGCCTGCCGGAAAAACAGTCAAAGCGTATCTATGCCCATTTCTTCCTTGAAATGAGCAAAGCAGAAATAGCCCGAATCGAAGGCGTGAGCAAACCTGCTGTAACGCATTCCATTGAGCAAGGTTTAAAAAACATAGAAAAATATTTAAAAAATAATTCCTGGCGGGGTTAACTTTTCCCTCAAAAATCTGCTGATTAATAGAGGGATATTTACTACCACCTCGACAGAGAACCTTGAAAAGTGAATAGGTGTTTTATCCGGTACTTTCCCCGTATGTCCTGAGAAGGAAAGCCAGATTGCAGGTACGCCAAGACCGCCTGTCCGGCGTTAGTCGGATTGCAGCCCAAAGTATCCATAATATTACGGATTTAATAAAGGTAAGGTGCGAGCGATCAATACCCGTGCAATAAATAAATGCCGGTTGCATTTAAGGCAATGACACATACGGAGGGATCATGATACTTGCGCATAGTCGAGGTTAGGTTCCAGAGTGCGCCCCGGTCGCTGACGGGGAGGTGGAATTCCTATGAGGACGGTAAACCGCTGTCCGCCGGATAAGCTCAAAACCAATATAACCAAAACAGAATGTGGCGGAGGGTATGTTTGCTTAAGCGTAATATGCGCTTCTGAAATATAGCATACCCTAACTGCCGCATACCATTCCTAAAAATCGATTTTTATGGAGATAGACAATTCCGAACCCGAGCTATGCTTTTAAAGAAAGTTGAGGTTTTTAAATATATGTTTGAAAATTTTCCGGACGTAGTTGGTATTGATGATCTTCGTAAAATGTTAGGAATAGGAAGAAACAAAGCTTATGAGCTTGTGAATGCAGAAAAAGTGAAATCTATAAGAATTGGTAAGCAAATTAAAATTGCAAAGACTTGGGTTATCGATTATATACAGTCAGTTGGTTGAAAGTGTCAGTTGGTTGCAAAATTGAGTGTATGGCATGTCTTTGATATAATGGATTCAAACAATAGAAGATATGCCATGTAATACCAATTTTGAAATATGACACAAAAGGGGAGTGTTTATGAACGGAAGTCTTCAAAAGAAGGGTAATATGTGGTATGCAGTGATTTCATTAGAAGGTAAGAAACAAAAATGGATTAGTACCAAAACTAAAGATAAAAACAAAGCAAAAGTGGTTTTGCGTGACATTTTAACTAAGATGGAAAATGACCTTTATATTGATCCCACAAAAGTTAAGTTTTTAGATTTTATGGATGATTGGCTTAATCTCGTTATCAGTAAAGAAATTGAAAAGACCACGTTAGAGAGTTATCAATTAACTTACAAATCACACATCAAACCTTATTTTCAAAAACTCAATCTATCGCTGAGTGATCTAAAGACGATTCACTTACAAAAGTATATTAATGAAAAGCATGAAAACGGCAGAAGAGATGGCAAGGGTGGCCTGGGTGGCAATACACTAAGAAAGCATAAGATTCTTTTAAAATCTTGTCTCGACTACGCTGTTAAAATGAGGCTGATAGGTAAAAATCCTATTGATAATGTGGTATTACCGAAAAAAGATAAGTTTACTGGAAGTTATTATAACGCTGAGCAAATTGAAAGATTACTTGAAATTGTAAAAAATACACCAATAGAAACACCTGTATTCCTAACTGTGTATTATGGCTTTAGAAGAGGCGAAGTTTTAGGGTTAAAATGGTCTGATGTTGATTTCAAAGAAGGCACTATAACCATAAATAATACCAGAGTAAGATATAGCAAAGTTTCCGTTGATAAAAGTCCTAAAACAGAAAAAAGCAGAAGAACCTTACCATTGATGAAACTCGTTTCTTCCTATTTAAAGAAATTAAAATTAAAACTTAATAACAATAAAATGGCAATGGGTAAAGACTATCAAGATAATCAATATGTTTGCTGTTGGGAAAATGGTCAGTTATACAGTGTATCTTTCATAAATCATAAACTAACCAAGTTGCTCAGTGAGTATGAAATGCCTCATATAAGGTTTCATGACCTCAGACATAGTACTGCTAGTTTCTTATTAAAACAAGGTTTTAGTTTAAAAGAAATCCAAGAGTGGTTAGGTCATGCTGATATTACTACAACTGCCAATATCTATTCTCATGTTGACATGGAAATGAAAAAAAATATTGCAAATCGGCTGGACACCAGATTTGCAATATAGTGTATTAGAAGATTTTATTGTTTTAGAAGTTTTATTAGAAGTTTCTTTGATTTCCTTGGTGCGGTCGAGAGGACTTGAACCTCCACACCCCATTGGGCACTAGAACCTGAATCTAGCGCGTCTGCCAATTCCGCCACGACCGCATTTTGAATTGAGTACATTAACGATAATAGCATAAACGATAAGAAAAGTCAACTGGGAACACGACTTACAGGGATTGACTGTTAACTGTAATTCCTGGCAACATCAGGGGGTATTTTTTTATCTGAATGTGGAAAACTAAATTGCGACAAATACAGATTATAGTACAGGGGGGATTACAGTGGTTCGAAAGAAAATTAGTAGAATTGGCCGTGAAATGTACCGTGAAATAGCTAACTATACTGGCTTTAAAACTAGAAGCGACAGACGCCGCCGCTTGGGGAGGGTACCAGGACCCAAATATGCAGAACGGGGTTCCGATTATCGTGATGACGATATTTGATAGGAAGAGGTAAAAAAAGGGCAGTTAATATTATCTGGCATTCAAGTATGATAACTGTTAAAAGGTAATAAAAAAACGGCTATATGCCGTTATATTACTTTTATGTGGCTGGGGCGGCAGGACTCGAACCTACGCATGGCGGAGTCAAAGTCCGCTGCCTTACCAACTTGGCTACGCCCCATTGAAGCTGCAGTTACACTGCCAGTTGCCAACTAATTAATGGTGGAGGGGGCAGGATTTGAACCTGCGAAGGCTGAGCCGGCAGATTTACAGTCTGCTCCCTTTGACCGCTCGGGAACCCCTCCAGTATGGCGGAGCAGACGGGACTCGAACCCGCGACCTCCGGCGTGACAGGCCGGCATCCTAGACCGACTAGACCACTGCTCCTGACTTTTGGCGACACCACTGTTGGCGAAGTCACAGAACATATTATAGCGAATTATATTATGGTCGTCAAGAGCAAAAACAAAGGATTAAAGTAAAAAAAAAAGTCCAGTGTTTCCACTGGACGGGGAGAGATAGAACTCACCAAAGCGGAGTATTAGTATTATGAGCCAGCCTATTAAAAAATATACACTTAGTTAAAAATATTTTATAATTTGTTAAAACTTTCACTAACATCTTGATATCATTTAGACTGTAATTTATAATAGAAATTAGAAAATGAAAAGAATGGGGGGATCAGAGGATGTTTTCAGAAAACATGTTGGGTCCTTTGGAAGCTGACATTATGCTAATTATCTGGAAACGTCAGTTGGTAACCGTTCATGATGTTTATGAGGAGCTTTTAGAAAATAGGTCGATTGCTTATAATACTGTGATGACTGTTATGACAAGGCTAGCCCGGAAAGGAATTCTCCACAGGCAGAAAAAGGGGCGCTCCTATTTATATTATCCCGGAGTTACTAAGAGTGAGGTTGCCAGAAGCATGTTTCAGTATGTAATTGACAAGATTTATGGAGGCTCACGTGTGATGGTTTTATCTCATTTAATTAATGACAAGACACTTAGGGATTATGAATTGGATTACTTGAAAGCTATTGTAAGAAAGAAGAATGCAAAATAAGAAAGTGAAAAAAGAAATCCCAAAATTTGAATTATATTTATTCTATTTATATGGAAGCATTACCGGCATATAAGGTTATGCTTCCAATGTTAATATGTTATTGGTTATGACGAGCCAAACTAAACATGAGTGAGGCTTTTTTTGTTTTATCTCATAATTTTGTTTTATCTCATAATAATGAAGGTATTTTTAGTTTTAATAAAATTTTTAAACAGAGGAGGAATTTAGAAATTCCTGTTGAAGCACAAGTATACTCATGAATAGCAAGGGATTACAAGTATTTTTGTATCTGAAAATTTCGTTAAGAACGTGCGTTTTTGGGAGAAGTTGTGGGAAGTAAGAATCTTTTAAATAAACAAACTATGGACATTGTTACAGATGTTGTATTATAATCATTGTAAATTATTTAAAAGAGGGGTGAAGTTCTTGATTAAAATTGCGGTATCAGGAAAAGGCGGAGTAGGTAAAACAACAGTTGCATCTTCGCTGGTAAAGCTTCTAGCCCGGTCCCACAAAAATGTTTATGCTGTTGATGCGGACCCCGATGCATGCCTGGCTACCGCTGTAGGCATACCCTATGAAGATGTCTGTAACCTTAAACCTCTTGTCGAGATGAAGGACCTAATAGATGAAAAAAGCAGCGGGGGAGGAGCTTTTTTTGCATTAAACCCCAATGTTGACGATATTTTAAATGAATACAGCATCCCAATTGGTAACATTAAATTTCTCCGGATGGGTGGAATCAAACAAGGGGGGACGGCATGCTATTGCCGGGAAAACTCGTTTTTGCATGCTCTGATGTCCAGTCTTTTGTTTGATAAAGAAAGTGCTGTTATTCTTGATATGGGTGCTGGGATAGAACACCTTACCAGAGGCACTGCAAGAAGTGTGGACATTATGCTGGTGGTAGTTGAACCCAGCAGAAACAGTATTAATACAGCCTTGTTAGTTGAAAAATTAGCTGAAGAGCTAGGAATTTTGACTGTTAAGTTTATTGGCAACAAGGTCAGGAATGAAAAAGAAAAGGAATTCATTCAAAAACACCTTGGAGGTAATAGGATTATTGGATTTATTCCTTTTGATGATGATATATGGGAAAGCTCTATGGAAAGTGGTCCGACCGCAGAGTTGGGAGGAGCCCTTCTAAAGAGTATGAACGAAATCCACGAAAACCTGTTGCGGGAGGTGGATTGATACGGGGATTTTTTTTGTGGCATGTCTAAATAGTAGAAATGCAGAAAGTAAAAAGAGGGGTTTACAATCACCCTTGCCGGCCCCCGGTTTGTATACCGAGGTTATAATTGTTTGATACGTCCGGATAACCCGGCTTAATCAAACAAACATATAAAAAATACAACCATAGAAGGGAAAGGAGATTTGGAGAATGGGTTTAACAGGATTAGAGATTTTCAAACAACTGCCCAAAAAGAACTGTAAAGAGTGTGGTCAGCCGACTTGTTTGGCATTTGCCATGCAACTGGCTGCCGGTAAGGCGGCCCTGGATGCTTGTCCTTACGTAAGTGATGCTGCTCGCGAGGTGCTTGATTCAGCTTCTGCCCCTCCGGTAGCATTAGTTAAGATTGGCGTGGGTGAAAAGGCCTTTGAAATTGGCAATGAAACAGTTATGTTCCGCCATGACAAAAGGTTTGAGCACCCGACAGGTATAGCTATCCAAGTTAGTGACAAAATGAGTGCTGACGAGGTGAAAGCTAAAGTTGACAAAGTCAACAAATTAGTATTTGATCGTGTAGGTCAAATACATGAGGTTAACATGGTTGCAGTGGCCAATGATTCCGGAGATGCTGTTAAGTTCGCTGATACCGTTAAGTTGGTTCAGGATAATACGGCATATCCGTTATTACTAATTTCCGGTGATGCTGCAGCTATGGAAAAAGCTCTTGAGGTTGCCGGTGCCAACAAGCCTGTAGTATATGCTGCTACTGCAGACAATTATGAAGCGATGGTTGGGCTGGCCAAAAAATACGAAGCTCCTCTCGTAGTTAAAGGTACTGATTTGAATAGTCTTGCTGAAACAGTAGAGAAGGTTGTCGGCCTTGGTTACAAGAATCTGATTCTTGACTCTGGGGCACGTGAACTTTCCAAGGTTATTGCAGACCAGACCCAAATCAGGAGGCAGGCTCTGAAATTGTTCCGCCCCCTGGGATATCCTACAATTGCTTTTGCAAACAATGACGACCCAATTATGGAATCACTTTATGCCAGTACATTTGTTGCTAAGTACGCCGGTATTGTAGTTGTGAACAGCGCTGAACCTGAGCATATCCTTCCAGTCATCACCTTGCGTCTGAACATCTACACAGACCCGCAGAAACCGATTGCGGTTGAGACCAAAATTTATGAAATACTTGAACCCGGTCCGGATGCACCTGTACTTATTACAACTAACTTCTCACTTAGTTATTTCAATGTTGCCGGAGATACCGAAGCTTCACGTATGCCTGCTTATATTATCCCTGTTGATACAGACGGCATTTCTGTACTTACCGCCTGGGCAGCAGGTAAATTCTCACCTGAGACTATTGCAGCTACTATTAAAAAGCTAGGTATTATGGATAAAGTTAACCATAATAAGATTATTATTCCCGGTGGTGTAGCAGTTCTGAGCGGTCAGACAGCAGAACTTAGCGGTTGTGAAGTCCTTGTAGGACCTCGTGATTCTGCCGGCCTGAATACATTCTTTAAACAGCAGTGGAATCAGTAGTGCGAGATTGTGAAAGGAGCGATAAAAATGGCTGTTACTATAGCAAAAGAAAGATGGACCAGTAAAGTTGCTGAAGAGGTATATGGTTCTCAAGGTTTAAAAGTCGGTGGAGAAACCACATTGCCTTTCCTGCACTTTGAAGGTGAAATACCCAATAGAATGATTACTGCTCTTGAGGTATATGATTCAGAACCAAAAGATTGGCCTGAAATCTTAACAGAACCTTTTGCCGGTGTATTGAATGATCCTATTGCATGGGCTAAAAAGGTAGTAGAATATGGTGCCGACATGGTTGCCCTGCGCCTTATGAGCGCTCATCCCGACTGGGACAATGCAAGTGCTCAGGATGTTGCCAAAACAGCTAAAGCTGTTGCTGATGCTGTAGATGTACCTTTGATTGTTATTGGTTGTGGTGTTGAGGAGAAAGATGGAGAAATCCTGCCTGTAGTAGCAGAAGCTTTAGAAGGCAAAAAAGCCCTTATTGGTTGTGCTACAGCAAACAATTACAAATCCATAACTGCTGCTGCTAATGGTTATGGGCACAGTGTAATTGCATCCTCACCGCTGGATATTAACCTTTGTAAACAGCTTAACATCTTAATTAACGAGATGGGACTCCCCCTTGACCGAATTGCGTTTGATCCATTGGTTGGCGCACTCGGTTACGGTATTGAGTATGCATATTCCATTATGGAACGTGCCCGTATGGGAGCCCTTACCGGTGATAAGACACTAGCTACTCCGATAGTTGCTTTCATTGGTCAGGAAGCTTGGAAGGCCAAAGAAGCCAAAGATGCAGACACACCCGAATGGGGTCCGCTTGCTGACAGGGCTATTCTGTGGGAAACCACTACAGCAGTTACCTTTGCAATATCTGGAGCCAACATATTTGTTATGCGTCATCCAGAATCTGTTAAGAAATTTGATGTTTATCTGGATGAAGCTATGAAATCCAATGCTTATTAATTCAAAACAAAACATAGGAGGTTAGCTAGGTAATGTTTGAAATTATTGGTGAAAGAATAAATGGATTATTTCACGATATTCGTGATGCAATTTCTAATAAAGACCCTAAGCCTGTCCATGACTGGGCTATTAAGCAGGCTGAAGCTGGTGCGTTTTGGCTTGACATAAACACCGGACCGGTTGCCAAGAAGTCTGAGCAGGCAGAAATTATGGCCTGGCTGGTAAAAACAGCTCAGGAGGCTGTTGACCTGCCGTGCTGTATTGATACTACCAACTGGGATGCAATGGAGGAAGGCCTTAAGGTTCATAAAGGCAAAGCCTTAATGAACTCAACAACTGCTGAGCAGGCTAAAATGGATATCTTGTTCCCCATGGCTGCTAACTATGGTGCTGCTATTGTGGGTTTAGCAATGAATGAAAAGGGAGTTCCCAAAAGCGCTGATGACCGTACCGCACTCGCAATGGAACTTGTTGCTAATGCTGATGCTTATGGCATTTCTCCTGTGGATCTCTACCTGGATCCGCTGGTTCTTCCGGTCAATGTTGCTCAAGAGCATGGGCCGGAGTGCCTGGAAGCTCTTCGTCAGGTGAAGCTGCTCTCTAATCCGGCGCCAAAGACCACATTGGGGTTAAGTAATATTTCTCAGAAGGCTCCTAACCGTCCACTGCTTAACAAGACTTTCCTGGCTATGGCCATGGTATGCGGTTTGGATTCAGCCGTTATGGATGCATGTGATGAGGAACTGGTAGATATTGCCGCAACTGCAAGTATTATCCTTAACCAATCGATTTATTGTGACTCCTATCTGAAGATTTTCAGGCAAAAGTAATACTATTCACAAAAAGGTCTTTACACATATCAAATATTGGTGTATTCTGGAGGAGAGCTTCTTTTGAGGCTCTCCCCAATTAACTTCTCTATGTAGGAGGAGAATCGATGGAAAATAATACTCGACTTGAAGAAATATCATGTGGAGATTACTCTGTTAACCGGACCGTATTAGTACTGGGCGGAGGGCTGGCTGGGATGGAAACATCCTTACAGGCGGCCGCAAGGGGACACAAGGTAATCCTTGTTGAGAAAGAGGACAAGCTTGGCGGCAGAGTGGCCAGAATTAATTCAATTACTGGTGTTGATCGTAAACCTTCTCAACTCATCGATGAAAAAGTGAAGGAAGTTACGTCTAATCCATCTATTGAAATTAAGACAGGTGTCAGGTTGAGCGACTTGGATGGAAACATCGGAGACTACACAGCTTGGCTGACAAACGGTGGTTCCGAAACACCTGTTGATGTTGGAGCAATTGTAGTTGCTACCGGATTCAAGACCATCTTTTGTCCGGTAAAATATGGGCTTGGTATTGCTGACAATATAATTGGTCAGATGAAGCTGGAAATGCTTCTGGCAGAGGGGAAAGATTTTTCTGGTGAAAACATTTCCCTGGTAATAGGTAAATCCACTGAAGAATTCAACCTTTCCTTTGTAATAGCAATTAAAAACGCATTGCTTTTGCGCAAGAAATTTAATGCTACAGTAAATGTTTTCTACACAAATATAAAGGTTGGCGGAGATAATTGGGAGAAAATGTATACTGAAGCCAGAAATGCCGGGGTTAATTTCTTTAAGTTTGATGATGATATTGAAATAACCTCAAATAATGGTGAGATATCAATTGTTTATGAGGACCCCTTCATTAAAGATAAGATTTCAGGTCCGTTTATAATCACTTCAGATTATGTAGTGCTTCCCGAGGAGCTGATACCTGCAATCGGAACGGAAGACTTAGCTAAAGTTCTTAAAATTGATTTAGGACCGTCATCATTCTTTAATATTGATAATGCTCATATTCTTCCGGAAATGACATCCAGAGACGGCATATATTTGGTAGGAGGCTGTCAGTATCCAGGTTTTGTCAATGATATACAGATATCAGCCAGGGTGGTAGCTGAGGAAATCTTCCGTAAACTTTATGCTGACCAGGTTTCTGTTGAATTGACCCAACCATATGTTGATGCTACCAAGTGTGTTGTCTGTCTTACCTGTTACCGCTGTTGTCCTCATGGAGCAATTACTATCGAACATGGCGAACAGTATGATAACCTGTACAAATCTGCAGCTCAAATGAATCCAATGGTTTGCAGGAGATGCGGCATATGCGCCGCGGAGTGTCCCGGCAAAGCCATCCAGCTGCCTGATTATACGGATGAGCAGGTTCTTGCTCAGCTTGAAGCAATGGAGGTGTAGCCGTGAGCGCCAATACAAACTATCAACCCAAGATTATCGTATTTGCTTGTGAGAATTCAGGCTGGCTGGCTTCTGAACATGCGGCAGAACTGGCCTTAAGTTACCCGGAAACAATTGAATTAATCAAACTTCCCTGTTCCGGGAAAATAGATGTCCTATTTTTTATGAAATCTCTGGAAAAGGCTGATGGAACTATCGTACTGGCCTGTCAGAAAGAGAATTGTAAATTTATAAAAGGGAATATCAGAGCTGCCCAGAGGGTTAAACAGACAGAAAATCTTTTAAAAGAAATCGGTATTGAACCCGAGAGAGTAGATATTCATTATTTGGCAGCAAATATGGGTCACAAGTTTGTTGAAATCGTGCAGAATTTTTACGATAAAATGAGAGAGTTAGGACCAAATCCTGGGAAGGTGATAAAATGATTATTGCGGAGAGAAAACCTATCGAAGAAATTTTAGGACTCCTAAGCAAGCATCAGAAAGTGCTTGTCCTCGGATGTGGCGGGTGTGTTACCGTGTGCCTGGCCGGGGGAGAAAAAGATGCTGGTATCCTGAGTTCCCAGTTAGCGATGGCTCGCAGCAAAGAACAGAGGCCTCTGGAACTTGTTCAGAAAACTATTGAGCGCCAGTGTGACTTTGAATATTTTGAAGGGATTCGTCACATTGTTAAGGATGTGGATGCAATATTGTCACTCGCGTGTGGTATTGGTATCCAGACATGTGCCGAAGCGTTCCCGGACAAGTTAGTCTGGCCCGGTGTTAACACCAAGTTCCTTGGGGTTAACCTTAATGTAGGTGAGTGGGCTGAAAGATGTCAGGCGTGCGGACAATGTGTTCTGGATAAGACAGGTGGCATTTGTCCGGTTGCCAGGTGTTCAAAGAGTATTTTCAACGGTCCCTGCGGCGGTTCCCAGGACGGTAAGTGTGAGGTTTCCCCGGACACCGAATGTGCATGGGCCCTTATCTATGACCGCTTAACCCGTTTGGGTGAGGTCGATTCCTTGCGTGAGATTTTACCTGTAAAAGACTGGTCCTACAGCAGGGATGGCGGTCCAAGAAAACTGGTAAGGGAGGACTTGGAACTTGAAAGCGGGAAGTAAGCTTGAACGAATGTTAGAAAGCGGAAATTTTACCGTAACCGGTGAAATTGGTCCGCCTAAAAGCTGTAATGGTGAGATTGTACGTCATCACGCAAGAATGCTTAAGGGATATTGCGAATCTTACAACCTAACTGACAATCAGACTGCTATTGTGCGTCTTTCCAGTATTGGAGCAGGTAAGATTCTTCTTGAAGAAGATTGTGAACCAAATATTCAGATAGTCTGCCGGGACCGGAACAGGATTGCTATCCAGAGTGATGTGCTGGGTGCTGCTGCTCTTGGGATGAAGAATATTCTCTGCCTGTCCGGTGACCATCAAAAATTTGGTAATCACCCGACGTCAAAGAATGTCTATGATGTTGATTCAATTCAGTTGATTAAAATTCTTGACGGTATGCGTAATGGCTATTTTGCCAATGGAGAACAAATGAAGGATGAGCCGCCGAAAATTTTTATCGGATGTGCCGCCAACCCGTTTGCTGATCCTTTTGAGTTTCGTGTTACCAGGCTGGAGAAAAAAGCTGATGCCGGAGCTGACTTTGTTCAAACTCAGTGTGTACTTGACATGGAACGCTTTGACCGCTGGATGGAGCTTGTCAGGGTACGTGGGCTTCATAAGAGGATTAAAATTCTGGCCGGGATTACTCCATTAAAATCACCGAAAGCTGCAAAGTATATGAATAAATATGTTGCTGGAATGATGGTATCCCAGGAATACATTGATAGGCTTGAAAAAGCTGAAGATCCTAAAGCAGAAGGTGTTAACATTGCTGTTGAGCAAATTGAGCACCTCAAGAAAATGGAAGGTATTGCCGGTGTTCATATTATGGCAATTGCTTGGGAAGAAATTGTTCCGGAGATTTGTAGACGAACCGGTTTAGATCCGAGACCGGTAGTATAAACCGTCATGCCTTTAGTGGAGGGGAACAAATTGCAAAAACAGAGAGTTCTCGTTATAGGTGGCGGGGTTGCTGGAATGACTAGCGCCCTGGAAGCGGCAGCCAATGGAATTGAAGTATATTTGGTTGAAAAAGCTGCTGATATTGGAGGTTGGGCATACACATACTGTTGTAAGGCTACCGAAAATTGTGCTAAGTGTTCCGCGTGTCTCGTACCTCAGGCCAAAATGAATGTTGAGAAAAACCCACTGATTACCGTTTTCCGCGGCAGTGAAATAATTGGGGTTTCAGGACAGTCCGGTGCTTATAACGTAAAAGTTAAAATAGGTAACGAAAAGCCAGCTGACATAGAGGTAGGGGCAATTATCATAGCCACCGGCTTTAAACCATTTAATGCCGCTCTTAAAGGTGAATTTGGTTATGATAGGGAAACTAATGTCATAACTGCCTTAGAACTGGAACAGGCTATGCGTGAAAAGGGTTCGCTGGCTGCTGCTTACGGCAATGCCAAACGTATTGGCTTTATTCAGTGTGTTGGCAGCAGGGATTTGGCTTTAGGTAATAATTATTGTTCAAAGGTTTGCTGTATGTACGCTTCTAAGCTGGCCAGGTTAATCCGTTCTGAATTGCCTGATGCTGAGTTAACAATTTTCTATATGGACTTCCAGACTTTTGGTTTGGGGTTTGATGAATTTTATCGTTCTGCCAAAGAAGATGATAAGATTCAGTTTGTTAGGGGTATACCTGCTAAGATATTCGGTTTTCCATATGAACGGCTTACGGTTAGGTATGCTAACTCTATTACCGGACAAGCTATAGAGGATAAATTTGACTTGATTGTCCTGGCGGCTGCCATTACTCCAGGTGAAGATACTCAAACACTGGCATCTATGCTTGGTGTGGAAACAGATGAACACGGTTTCTTTAAGAACACCGTTCTTGAACCTGTGGAAACCAAACAATCCGGAGTATTCATTGCCGGTGCCTGCCAGTCACCTAAAGACATTCCTCAGAGCATGGAACAGGCTAAGGCTGCGGCTGGAGCAGCAGTTAAGTTTCTTGTCCAATAATATAAAAAAAAGCAATTATCTAAAAGCTCAGCACCGCTTATTTTCTGCTTAATAGTGGATTATTAGCGGTGATTAGCTATTGGAAATTATCATATATCAGTGTACATCACTGATTTATTTTTTTAGCTAACCCTTTTTAAGTGGCACA
This sequence comes from Phosphitispora sp. TUW77, assembly GCF_048453025.1. Taxonomy (GTDB): domain Bacteria; phylum Bacillota; class Thermincolia; order Thermincolales; family UBA2595; genus Phosphitispora. The sequence continues at coordinate 1,868,973 of NZ_CP156677.1, read as the reverse complement.
CAGATTTTGCTACCTATTTGCAGGTTATAGGGGTCAATGCCTGGATTGGCTTTCAGAATTTCTTCAAGAGGAATATTTAACGCTCGGGAAATTGTCCAGAAGGTATCTCCCGGTTCAATTATCCAGTATACTTGGCCGGGACATTTCTGTTGTTGACTTTTAGACAACCTCTTTTTTTTCATGGTTATCCTCCTTGATTAGGTTTTAATCCTTTGGAAATGCATATAATTATGTTTTATTTATTATATGACAGTCTAAAGGAAATTGTCTCTTGGCCGCGCTAAAAACTGCGCCATGATTTAATATTCCTGATTGGATTAATCGCTGAAGGAGAAGCTGCAGATGCCGCATGTTTGCATTATAGTAATACTGACCCTTTTGTTGTCAATTCCAGGTTGGGTGTGTTTTTCTGCATTCATGCATGAATTATCCCATCTTGTTATTTCATGGGTCGTTGGGTTTAAAATAAAAGAATACCGCTTGTGGTCGGTGCCCTGGGGTAAAAAGGGTTTTGTTGATGTCTTGATACCTAAAGGGACCAGAGGATATTTTTTAAAAAGGGGGTTGATGCATTTGGCAGGACCGATTACTCACACTTTTCTTATTTTTGTGGTAGTTTTAGGCCTGATCTTCTCCAGGAGCGCAGCCCTGAATATTTTTTGGTTTACCGGCTTTGCTGTAAACAGTTATTTCCTGGTTATGAACGTGGTACCGGAAAACTCTGACGGACGACATTTTCTTGATATGCTGAAAGGAAAAAGTATGCAATGAAATTAAAATCTTTGTCAGAAAGCGGGTTAAGGGATTGTTTCAGGGCAGTATATATATATTGCCTGACAAAAAAAACTCACCATAAGCAGGGAGACGTAATAAAATGAAAGTATTTTACTGTCCTGGTTCGGAGCGCCTGCTGGATGTTCTTACAAGCGCCGTCTGGCATTATCGACGATATATTGATGAACTCATTAATTCCGGGCCCTGGGAAAATATTGACAGCTTTTTGGAGGAACGGAAGCTAATTGATATGGTGCTGCAAACAGCAGTAGATAAGCCGGTTCCAGGCAGTAATTTTGCGGTTAGATGTCAAGACGGGCGGGAGTTTTTGCTGGTAAGGCAGGTTTTGGAGCATTATCTCTCAGAATCCATAGCAGTATTAAACTGCATAAATGAACATATGATAGCAGAGAAATGCCGGGAAGATATTGAAATAATACGGAGATACCTTATGCAGGCAGTCCACTGACTCAGTTCAATGGACTGCTGATTATTTTTTCTATCCATATGGAGGAGAAACTTGAAATGAGTCAAATTTCACCTGCCCGAACTATTATCAGCTTTTGTATTTGTAAGGATTATGAGATTTAATTACAGATTTCTCTGAAGGAATTATCTGATGACATAACGAAATGGTTTCTCCAAGAGATATGCATTTGATGGGAGAGAAACAGTTGAAATTAAGGATACTTTTAATATCCAGAAGAATAGTTGCAGCGATGGTTGTTTTTTTATTACTGGCCGCAATGATGCAGGTATCGGATTCTTATGCCCGGTTCAGGTGGGAAAAGGAGATATTTTTGCCAGGACTGGAGGGAAAAACTGTTATTATTGACCCTGGTCATGGAGGAGCCGACCCGGGAGCGGTCTCAGGCAGGTACCGGGAATCAGACCTAAACATGGAAATAGCAATGGTTTTAAAAAGACAATTAGAGGATAATGGGGTCAAGGTCAAGCTGACACGTGATTACGATGAGGGGCTTGTACCTGAAAAAAAAATGACTTATTTTGAACAATGGACCAACCTTCGTGAGAGAAAAAAATTTGCTGCAGAAGAGAAGGGGCATTTGCTGTTAAGTATTCACACAAACAGTCATCGGGATCCACGTGTTTCAGGAGCTATTGTGTTTTATGCTGATGAAATTTCAGCAGGTTTGGCCGCTGAGATTCAGGATAAGCTAAACACACTTGGCCTTAAAAAAAGAGAGGCGGAAAAGAAAAATTTTCTTGTTATCAAAGACAATCCTATGCCTGCTGTCCTGATTGAAACAGGGTTTATTACTAATGAGCATGATAGGGAAACAATTATTTCCTCAAAGGGTAGTGTAGCCAGGCTTATTTATGAAGCCCTGGATAATTATTATCAGGAAAAGTGAAAAAATATATTTTTTATCTTTTAGGGACCAAATATGAAGCCTGCTGGAGAAAGTTGGGGCATTATCATGAAGATTTGTAAAATTGAATCTTTAATATGCAGGAGGATTTTTGTTATTTTTTGTAGAACTACCTCAAAAATATATTTTTTATTGCATTTTAAAGGGGGGCAGGTATGAAACAACTCATTCCCAGTAATCTGGAGCCTGGAATGGTGCTTGCAGATACTGTTTTTGCTGCAAATGGCAGGGTACTTCTTGCTGAAGGGACAAAACTGACTCAAGATCTAATTGAACGATTGCAGGAAATGCAGATTATGACAGTTTTTGTGAATGATGAAAATACAATAAGTATTGACCCGGATGATGTTCTGATAAACCGTGTTCATTCCGATGCCCTTCAGGTATTAGGGCATTTTTTGCCGGCAGATATTTTTGGAGAGCGGCTGGGAAGTGTAAAAGAACGTTATGATTTGCTCACCGACATTCTTAGTGCCGTGATTAAAGATAACAAGATAGCTAATCTTTACCTTGACCTGAGAACAATTGATGATGATACTCTCGATCATTCGATTGCCGTTTGTGTTCTGTCACTTATCATGGGTGATGTTTTAAAGATGGATAAAGAAAGGCTGCTCTTGTTAGGGAAGGCGGCCATGGCCCACGATATAGGCAAAAAGTTTGTTCCCAGGGAGTTAATTGCCAAAAAGGAGGACCGTACTCCTGAAGAAGCTAAGTTATATGAGGACCATACAAAACACGGCTATCGCTTTTTGAGAGAAATGGAGTTTGATGTCAGTATTGCCAGGGTAGCCCTTTACCACCATGAGAGATGGGATGGCAGTGGATATATTAACAAAATTGCCGGTGAAGAAATTGATTTGTTTTCACGCATTGTTGCTGTGGCAGATGTATATGATGATGTTACTAAAGGCATTTCATTAAAACAGAAGTACTTGCCCCATGAAGCCATGGAATTTCTCTACGGGGCGGGCAATATTTACTTTGATGCCAGAGTGGTTAAGGCCTTTACGGGAAGTATTTATGCTTACCCATTAGGGAGCATAGTCAAGCTTAGTACAGGGGAAATTGGCATTGTAGTTAATGTTCAAAAAACAATGGCACCAAGGCCAATTATAAAAGTATTTTATGATAAAGAAAATAACCGCCTGGATTATCCGAGGCAGGTGGACCTCAGTGAGGAAAAAACTTTATTTATTACAAAAATACTTTAAGATATAGGGCAACTGATCGAACGGGGGAGAATTGAAATGAGCAAGACCAGGGACAGAAAAGGCAACATAACCGCTGCATTTGGTTCCGATTTGACACTTGAGGGAATGACAGGAGTCCCTAATCTCTTATTAAAATATTATCAGAAAATTGGTATTACAGACAGTGAAATGATGCTTATAATCCACCTTATGCGTTTGCAGACATCAGCTAACCAACATTGCCCCTCAGCAGACATCCTTGAAGCTCATATGTCTTCAGATAAGGCTCAAATTCAGGCTGACCTGGCAAGTTTAAAGGAGAAAGGTATTATTAGTATCAAAAATTATTATAATGACGAAACAGATCAGATAGTTCCATTTTATTGTTATGAACCACTTTTTGAAAAGATATCTGAGTTTTGGGCTTGTGAAAAAGTTCAAACTTATCAGCAGATGAAAAAGAACCTGGCAGAACAGAAGAAGAAAACCGGGGAAGGCAGAAGAGAGAGAAAGACTTCCTTTACACAGGTCTGCAAAGGTTTTGAAAAGGAGTTTGGGCGTATATTGTCACCAATGGAAATTGAACAGGTGGACCTTTGGCTAAGTGACTATGATGACCAGACTGAGCTTATTTTTGAAGCCTTGAAGAGAGCAACATTGCTGGGTAAGCATAACTTCAAATACATAGATAGTATTCTGCTGGAATGGCAGAAAAATAATTTAAAAACAATTGATGATGTCCTGACCTATGAGGCTAATTATCGCCAGCGGCACTCCAGGAAGCCAATTAGAAAGAAAATAGAAACTCCTGAAAAGAGGAAAGACAAATTTAGACTTCTATACCTCAGTTGATTAGGGGGAATATCAATTGAAGAAGGACCAGGATAATTGTTCCCTCTGTCAAGGCAGAGGGATTGTTATTATAGATAATGAGACTGCCAGACCGTGTAAGTGTATGCTGAATAAGGGTATAAGGATGAAGTTCAGGAATTCTCGGATGAGCAAGGAAATGCAGAGCTGCAATTTCAACGGGTTTAGTGCTAAGTATTATTCAAAAAACCACCGGGATGCCATCAACGACAGAAGCTATTATGATAATGCCGCCGCTGCTTTTGCGGCCGCTCAGAAGTTTACCCGTGATATCAGGGATAACATTGTTCCTGACGGGATCCTGCTGACAGGACCGGTAGGCAGTGGCAAAACGTTTTTGGCATGTGCCATAGCCAATGCTCTTTTGGAGAGCGCCAAAGAGGTGCTGTTTGTTGTTGTGCCTGACCTTTTAGATCAGATTAGGGCTACCTATGACCGCTCTAATGAATATACTGAACAGGACCTGATGGATACCGCAAGAAAAGTGGAAGTCCTTGTCCTTGATGATTTGGGGGCACATAATTATACGGATTGGGCTGCCAACAAGATTTATTCAATCCTAAATTATCGGCTGAATAACAGGCTTCCTACCATAATTACCACAAACCTGGATCTGGCCGAGTTGGAAGAACACCTTGGGGAGAGGACTACATCAAGGATAATTGAGATGTGCAAGGTCTACCGGTTATCGGTGGAGACAGATATACGCATTGTTAAGAGACATGAGAATGAAAGGAATGCAAAGTAAATTACGAATTATTTGTATAACCCTTGAAGGAAGAATTTGAAGGTGTTATAATGAAAGATATTATAATTTGAAACAACATTAATAACATGAAATTTAATAATCGTTTAATATTTACGGATAGGTGACCCATAACAGGGTTGAAAAGGGAAGCTGGTGCAAATCCAGCACGGTCCCGCCACTGTAACAGGGAGAAACCCGTATTATAGCCACTGGGCATTTGCCCGGGAAGGTTGCGGGGGACAATGAACTGGAGTCAGGAGACCTGCCTATCTGAGGTACACCGCTATACCTTCGATTGAAAGGGAGGTGGACATCGAGTGAGTGCTTTTAGTACTTTTCCCAGTCTACCCGGCTGGGATTTTATTTTTTTTTGCGGGGAAGTGAATTTTTATGGGAGCTGACGAGGAACTTCGCCATGGGATTACGACTGGAGCGAGCGCAGCAGCGGCAGCTCAGGCTGCAGTGATAATGCTGTACAGGCAGAAGGTAATTGAAACTGCCCAAATTACTAATCCACAGGGAAGGATAATTACCGTACCCATTGAAAATGTTTTTATGGAAACCGGAAAGGCAGTTGCTGAAGTAATCAAGGACGGTGGTGATGACCCGGACGTGACCAATGGGCTGAAAATTGTGGTTAAGGCCGCCGGATACGGTTTACAGGGAGTTACTATCACCGGAGGCTATGGAGTGGGGATGGTTACCAAGCCCGGTCTTCAGATACCTGTGGGACAACCGGCTATTAATCCTGTACCGAAGAGCATGATTGCGGAAGCGGTAAGAAACTATGTTCCGAAGGGTAAAGGGGTAATTATTGAAGTCAGTGTTCCCGGAGGCATTGAAGCAGCCAGGAAAACTCTTAACCCCAAGCTTGGGATAGAAGGAGGGATTTCGATATTGGGTACAACAGGAATAGTTGAGCCAATGTCTGAAGATGCCTTCAAAAAATCACTGGTTCCACAGATAGACCAGGCCATTGCTTATGGATATTCAACCATCTGCCTGACACCGGGGAGGCTTGGTGAGAAATGGGCCGGAAAGCTGGGTATCCCTGCAGAAGCAGTTGCCCAGATGAGTAACTTTGTGGGATATATGTTAAAAGAGTCTGTCAGACTGGGAATTAAAAATGTTATTTTGGTTGGGCACCATAGTAAACTTACCAAGATTGCGGCAGGGTGTTTTCATACCCATAACAAGGTTTCTGACGCCAGGTTGGAAACCCTGGCCGCATATGCCGGGTTAAAAGGAGCCGGGCCCCCCGTTATTGGCAGCCTTTTGGAAGCAAACACCTCGGAAGAGGCTTTAGACATACTCAAAAAAAACGACTTAATACAGGTAATGGATATGGTTGCAGCCAAGGCCGCTTCCAGGGCGATGGAGCATGTTTTTGGGGAACTCAGGGTAGGTGTGGTGCTTTTCACCATGGCAGGTGAAGTCCTGGCAGCTGACGCAAATGCTTTGGAGATTGGGAGGGAAATGAAATGGCCAATTTAATACGGGTTGTTGGGGTTGGGCCGGGTCACCCGGATTATTTAACTTCCGAAGCCTCCCGCCTGATAAATGAAGCCGATATTTTGGTAGGCGGCGAGCGCCTGCTGGACTTATATAGAAACAGTTCTAAGGAGCTTTTCACGGTAAAAAATAATTTGCGGGAAATGACCGAGTATATCAGAGAACGCTGCCGGGACAGAAGAATAGTAGTTCTGGCATCCGGAGATCCTACTTTTTACGGTATTTTGGAACACCTAAAACGGAATTTTACGATATCTGAATTAAGGGTTTCACCGGGTATCAGTTCAGTTCAGCTGGCTTGTGCCAGATTAAGCATCTCTTGGCATGATGCTGTTTTTTACAGTGTCCATGGGCGGGAGACAGATGGGCTTTGGGAGCTGGTCCGGACACATCCCAAGGTAATTATCCTTACCGACCCTACGAGAACCCCTGGAGTTATTGCAGGTATTCTTTTAGATAAAGGCATCAAAAGTAAGAAGATGTATGTGTGTGAAAATCTCTCTTATGCTGATGAGCATATTGGAGAGTATAGCATAGAAAATGTCCCCGGAGATGTGGGAACCTCCGGTTGTGTTGTGGTGATCTGTGATGAATGAAATGAGATGGAGCTATAAAACCGGCGGCATACCTGATGAACTGTTTCATAGGGGTAAGGTCCCGATGACTAAAGCTGAAGTAAGAGCTGTTACACTGGCTAAAGCCAGGCTGAATGACAGGCACTTGATTTGGGATATTGGGGCTGGCACTGGTTCGATTACAGTCGAGGCAGCCCTGGTCTCAGCCAAGGGAACTGTATATGCAGTTGAAAAAGAAGCTGAAGGTATTGCACTTATTAAGGAAAACAGTGAACTGTTTGGAGTTGACAATATTGCCGTAATTCAGGGAACTGCCCCTGAAGCACTCTTCAGCCTGCCTGCACCTGACCGTGTTTTCATTGGTGGGAGTGGAGGGAATTTTCGTGCCATAATGGACTTGGTTTTTCAGAAATTGGTCCGGGGTGGGCGCATAGTTATAAATGCGGTGGTTTTGGAAACATTTATTGAGGCTGTTGAGATAATGCAGGAATATGGTTTTACCGATGTTGACATTACCCAGGTCAGCATTGCCAAAACAGTTGACCTTGGCAGAATACATATGTTTAAAAGTCACAATCCGGTATTTGTAATCAGTGGTGAAAAACCTTAACCTGAATTTGGGTAAAAATAAGTGCAAAGGAGTCATTATATGAGCGGTAAAATCTATGGCATCGGAGTTGGCCCCGGCGACCCGGAACTTATTACTTTAAAGGCCTACCGGGTTCTTAAGGAGGTTGATATTCTCTGTATTCCCAAGTCTAGGACTGAAAAGGACAGTCTGGCTTTGTCAATTGTCCAGAATGTAGTTGAGAGGGATTTTGAACTTATTGAACTATTGTTTCCAATGACTCATGATAAAGAAGTCCTCAGGAAGCATTGGGACTTGGCTGCTTCCCAGATGGCCGATAAGGCACGGGAAGACAAAAAGCTGGCTTTTATTACTATCGGTGACCCTATGTTTTACAGTACCTACGCATACATCCTGGAACGCTTCAAACGCGATTATCAGGACATCGGGGTGGAGACAATACCGGGTATTACCGCTTTTGCAGCGTGTTCCTCAATAATCAATGAACCTCTCACTGAGGCCCACGAAAAGCTGGCGGTTATTCCCGCTGCTTATGGTATTGAGCCTATCAGAAAAGCCCTGGAGGATTATGAAAATGTAGTTCTGATGAAAATAAATCGTCTTTATGATGAGGTTGTTGGTCTGCTGAAAGATATGGGCCTGCTGGGCAAAGCGGTATATATCAGCAGGGCTGGTTATGCGGACCAATTTTATACCACAGATCTTGAAGGCATGATGGGTAAGGAAAAAGATTATATGTCAATTATGATTATTAGGAAGGCGGGGTGGAAGGGGCTGTGACAAAAGTATATTTTATCGGAGCTGGAGCAGGTGACCCGGAACTGATTACATTAAAAGGAATCAGGGTGATTGAAAGAGCAGATATCGTAATATATGCAGGTTCCCTGGTAAATCCTGAGATACTTAGGTATGCTAAGGATGGGGCTGAAGTACATAACAGTGCATCAATGGACCTCAATGAGGTACTTGAAGTGATCCGGCGGGGGGCTGCCCAGGGGAAGCTGATTGCACGGGTTCATACCGGTGATCCGGCTATTTACGGGGCTATTCAAGAACAGATGGATGCCTTGGCAGAGATGGATATATCATACGAAGTTATCCCTGGTGTCAGTTCTTTTCTGGCTGCCGCAGCTGCGCTTAAACAGGAATATACACTGCCTGATGTTACTCAAACCGTGATATTAACCCGTATGGAGGGGCGTACCCCGGTACCGGAAAAGGAAAAGCTGGCTCAATTGGCCCGGCATGGTGCCACCATGTGCATATTTCTCAGTGTTCATGCCATTGATGAGGTTGTGGCCCAACTTCGGGACGGATATGCGGAAGATACGCCCATAGCGGTAATCCAAAAGGCTTCATGGCCTGATGAGAAAATTGTCCGGGGGACTCTTACCGATATAGCGGAAAAGGTCCGGGAAGCAGGGATTTCCAAGACAGCAATGATAGTTGTTAGTAATGTTTTTCGCGGTCAATATGAAAAATCCAAGCTTTATGACCCTGGATTTTCCCATGGATACCGGGAGGGAAAGAGTTGAAAATTGCTGTAGTTGCGGTAACCAGAGCCGGTGTTGAACTGGGCCGGGAAACAGTTCAGAAGCTGGATGAAACAGGATTGTATGAGACGGTCCTTTATATCCCAAGTAAGTTTTCTCTGCTCGGAATAGCTGGTAAAAGACAGCCTTACCGTAAGCCTCTTAGGGAACTTTTTGAAGAACTGTTTGCTATGTATGACGGTATTGTTTGCATTATGGCCCTAGGTATCGTTGTCCGCCTGTCGGCAGCACATATCAGGGATAAGAGGTCAGATCCTGCAGTAGTGGTTATGGATGAATCAGGCAAGAATGTTATCAGTGTTCTTTCCGGACACCTTGGAGGGGCGAATGCACTGACTCTTAAGATAGCTGAGCTGCTTGGTGCCAATCCTGTTATAACAACAGCAACAGATGTTCAGGGATTGCCGGCTATTGAAATGGTTGCCGAGGAAAACGGTCTTGTTGCGGAACCGTTAGACTTGGTTAAAAAAATCAATTCATCAATTGTTAATAAACAGCAGGTAGTAATATATACAGAGTTTCCTTTAGATATGGAAGCATGTGATAATATTGAGGTAAAGGATTTTGCTGAATATTCACCGTTGCGTACGGAAAAGAACCGGGTGGTATTGGTTACTAACCGGACTGCTGAAAGTTTTCCGCCGGGGACTCTTTTCCTGAGGCCGCAGAATATTACCATTGGTATTGGATGCCGTAAGGGTGTCAGTTCCAGCGAAGTGAAGGAGGCTATCCTGCAGGCGCTTGCAGAAGTGGGCCGGGCCGTGACGGCAGTGAAATTACTTGCCAGTATAGATATTAAGAAAGACGAACAGGGACTCCTGGATGCAGCCGCTGAAATGGGGCTGCCAACAGAATTTTTTACGATGCAGGAACTTCAGGAAGTCTATCAGGCTCGTGCCGGTGAATTGAGTTTTTCAGAATTTGTAGATAAAAAGATAGGAGTTGGTGGAGTATGCGAACCGGCGGCACTACTGGGCGCGGGGCAGGCTTCAGTGATACTGATGCCGAAAAAGAAAAAAGGGAAAGTAACGATTGCAGTAGCAGAGGGAGATTGGCCGTTGTCGGAATAGGACCCGGAGACAGGGAGCAGATGAGTCTGAGGGCGTATAACGTGATTAAAGAAGCAGAGGTAATTATTGGGTATAAAACATACATTGATTTGATTGCTGACCTGACCGAGGGTAAGGAAGTAATTTCTTCGGGGATGACCCGTGAAGTTGAAAGATGCCTCCAAGCTATAGAAATGGCTGCTGCTGGGAGGTATGTTGTCATTGTCAGCAGTGGGGACCCCGGTATTTATGGGATGGCCGGAATAACTCTTGAACTGGTGGAAAAGCAGGAAATGGTTGGGAAAATCCAAGTTGAAATTGTTCCCGGCATAACTAGCGCGAATGCTGCTGCCGCATCCTTGGGGGCTGCTCTGATGCATGATTTTGCGGTTATAAGTTTAAGTGATCTGCTGACACCGTGGGAATTGATTGAAAAAAGGCTGGAAGCGGCAGCTATGGGTGATTTTGTTACCATTTTATATAACCCCATGAGCAAAAAAAGGACCGAACAGATCAAGCGGGCCAGGGAGATTTTTTTAAGATTCAAGTCACCGGACACACCTGTAGGTATTGTACGTAATGCCAAACGTTCCGGTGAAGTTGTTACCCGTACAGACCTGGAGCACCTCCTGGAACATACTATCGATATGTTTACCGTGGTCTTGATTGGAAACTGCCAAACTTATCATACCGATAATTTCATGATAACTCCGAGGGGATACAAAGTATGATTCTTGTTCTGGGTGGAACCTTAGAAGGGCGTGAAATAGCCGGAGCTCTTGCAGATGAGGGATTCAAGGTGCTGGTTACCGTTGTTTCAGGCTATGGCGCAGAATTAATTCCACAGGACCTATCTGTTGAGGTCCTTGTTTGCCAGCTAGATTCATTGGACCTGGAACAGTTGGTTGATGAAAAAAAAATAAAATATATTGTAGATGCGACCCATCCGTATGCTCGTGTAATTACCGACACTGCATGGAAAGTAGCTCAAAAAAGAAACGTCCCGTATATAAGGTTTGAAAGGCCGCCTGTTACGGAAGAGATTAAGGGAGACCTTGTTTTTCGGGCACTTGGATATGAAGAGGCTGCAGGGCTTGCAGTATGTAAAGGGAGTACGGTATTCCTGACTATTGGCAGCCGCAATCTGGAGCCATTTGTTCGGGCCGGAAAAGAAAATTGCAAGAGGATTGTAGCCAGGGTTCTTCCGGATGCAGGTGTTTTGCAGCAGTGTGCTGCATTGCAGATGCCTCCGGGGGATATTATCGCTGTACAGGGCCCCTTCAGCCTGGAAATGAATCAGGCAATGTTCCTGGAGTATGGGGCAGAGGTTTTGGTAACAAAAGACAGCGGCCGTACCGGGGGGACTGATACAAAAATTGCAGCTGCACTAGGCCTGAAAATCCCGGTTATAATAGTAAATCGTCCAGATTATGGCGGGGTCCCGGTTGTTGACCGGATTGAAACAATTCTAGAAAATGCTTCACAATATGCTTCACAAAAATCCGGATACTAAAAACATTATATTGGAGGAATAAAAATGAAAACAGGGATTATTATATTAGGACATGGCAGCAGGGCAGCAGAGGCCCTGGAACAGTTGAAAAAGTATGGGGAAATGCTTAAGTCAGAAGCCAGTTATGATATTGTGGAAATTGCTTCACTGCAGTTTAATCAGCCGGACCTTCCTGAAGCAATTAAAAAGGTGGTTGATGCCGGGGCTGATAAAATTATTATTGTACCGTTTTTCCTTTATAAAGGTGTTCATATGCAGGAAGATATACCTGAAGTCCTTGAAGGTGAAAAGGCCAAGTATCCGGGACTGGAGATTGTAATGACCAATCACCTGGGAACAGACCGCAGGTTGGTGGAAATAATTATTGACAGGATTGAGGAGGTTTCTTAAGTGGAATTTATTAAAGATCCCAGGGCAATTGAAGATACCAGTATGGACATTATTGAACAGTGTGTGCCTTGGATTAAGGAGCTTCCAGAGGGAGAAATGCAGATTGTCAGGAGAATTATACATACTACCGGGGACCCGGACATTGCCAAACTGGTAAAAATACATCCTGAGGCTGTAGCATCCGGACTCCAGGCCATGAGGCAAGGGAAGCCTATCTTTACTGATGTTCAGATGCTGCGTTCCGGTATTAGTTCAATCCAGTTGGAGCAGTTTGGCATTGAAACTATGTGTTTGATTAAGGACCCGGAAATTGCTGCTGAAGCCAAACGAACCGGTAAAACCAGGGCTATGATAGCAATGGCAAAGGCAGCTCCAGGGCTTGATGGCGCAATCATTGCCATCGGTAATGCGCCAACCGCCCTCTTTGAGTTATGTGAAATGGTGCGGCGGGGTGAACTCAGACCAGCCCTGGTAGTAGGCACCCCTGTGGGTTTTGTGGGTGCTAAGGAGTCCAAAGAGGTCCTTGTGGAGACACCGGTTCCTTATATCACTGTTACCGGAACCAGGGGAGGCAGCACGATTGCGGTAGCCGCACTGAATGCGCTGCTCAAGCTCGCATGATAAATCAAGCTGATAGGGTGAGTTGTATATGCCAAAATATAAATTAATAGCAGCAGACCTAGATGGGACCCTGCTGGATGATACGTACCGGGTAAAGCCGCAGCTATTGGCAGCTGTAAATGCTGCCAGGTCGCTGGGAGTTGAACTGGCTGTGATTACCGGCAGGCTGTATCCCTCTGCACTTCCGTTTGCTGTCGAACTGAATGTTACTCTTCCTGTTATTGCCTCAAATGGGGCTGTGGTCAAAGACCCGCTTACCGGCAAACTGATATCGCAGATTACCATGGACCGTGATTTAGCTATTGAGGCATTAAACCTGACTGAAAATGGTACGTCACAGAGATTTGTGAATGTTCAGGATGCTTTTTATACAGATGTGGCAGAAGAGGAATCACGGAAATATGCTGAAGCTCTGAAAATAAATTTTGTCAGAAAAATTCCCCTTCAGGATGCAATTATTACAGACCCGGTTATGGTAGTCATCCGTGACAGTGAGAGTGAAATCACCCGGTTAACCGGCATTCTGGCCGAGCATTTCGGGAATAAGGTATATATGGCCAATTCCAAACCGTTCTTTATTGATATTAACGGTCCTAAGGTTTCCAAGGGTGCAGCACTTAAAGACTTGTGCAGCAGGATGGGCATCACTCCTGAAGAGGTTGTCGCTATCGGTGACGGCTGGAATGACCGGGAAATGCTTCAGACAGCCGGTTTGGGGGCGGTTGTTGCCAATGCTCCGGAATCACTTAAGGAACATGCGGACTATGTCTGTGAACAGCGGTCATTCCAGGGAGTGATAGAGGTCATCAAGCGGTTTGTTTTGACAGATTAGCTGTTGGTTATTGTGTGGCTTTGAGAAGAATTAAGGTCAACTCCTACAGGGACCAGATATACTTTCCCAATTTCCTGGTACAGGACCAGTTTTTGAGCAGCCGCTATTGAGGTTTCAATAACGGCTACTACCGGCTGGGCGTCTCTTCCTTTACCATTTGGGGCATTGGTATCGGCATTTTGGATTTCCTTGATTAACAAACCTGACAGAAGTATGTCTTGACCAGGGCCGATAACTGTATTTTCAGTTCTGCTGCGGTTGTCTGACGGGATGAAGACAAGGGCATTAACCAGAACTCCCGGTTTAATATTACTTCCTGCAGACATTACCTGGTCGGTTTTAACCCCTACCAGGACATTTTTATCTTTCAGGGCCAGGGCTTTTCCAAAAGGGGTGGTTTCCGCATTGCTTATTCTGGACTTCCTTATAATATCACCTTTGCCTATCCCCAGGTTGCCTGCATACCACTCCTGTTCATCTAGAAAAGCCGGATCTGTTACGGCATCATCAGGAACTGAAGATATAACAACTTCAGTGGTATGGTATTTTTTCACTGTATTATATGGAAGGACATCTTCGACAGCAATTACTACATTGATAAGGCGGGTATGTTTAGTTATATAGGCGTTGTTTACCAGGAAGGTTACTCCTGCCACAGACAGTCCGGTTAGAACAATTATTAATACCTTAACCCATTTTTTCAAAATCATTACCTCCATTTCCAAAGACTATTTGTATGTAGAGCGATGGAAAATTGTTTTTTTTATTGTGATTGGAACTGCCCCTGAATTAAAAAGCTTGGGCGAGATTACGGTTACCTTGGCAAAGACCTGTCCTTCCAGGTAAGGTCTTGTCCCTGTATGCTGCGGGTCGGTATCTTGATAGACGGAAACAATGAACCTGGTACTTTTCAGAATACCATTTTCAAGATTTGTATCGAGGTTAAGGTTGTCACGAAAATAGGACAAAGCGGTATCGCGGGCAGATGCCGGATCAATGTTAATTCTGCCCAGGCAGGCATCTTCCGGATTTATTGCGGCGGTTATCGCTGAATCAAGGGCTTGTTCAGTTACTTTGCAGATTTTATCATAGGTAATATATACCATGCCCAGGTCTAAGATGATTATGCTTAGAAGAAGAGCACCCAGCATGGCCCACAGTGTTTTCATTACCGTACCTCCTAATTGTGACTCTAAGTGTGATTTATTTAGCGCACATATTCCTGAGCCAAGCCGGTAAGTTTGATTCTTACAGGAACCACAAATGCATGGTTAAGCGGCTTTAATGAGCGTACTTCATAGGTTGTGGAAATATCAAGAGACACGGGGTCACCTCTCTGGACCGGTGGGGACTGGTTTTTGGGTGTGGCAAAATTAACTTTGACCTGATTGGGCGGCAGGCCCAATTTGTCCAGCATGTCATGAAAAAACGTTTGTGTGCCGCTATCCCAGCCGTTTTCTATTTTCATCAGGGTAATAGTCTCTGAGGCAGCTGTACGCAGTTTCTGGGAAGTGGCATAGATGCCCAGGAAGTCCACCCCCATATAGAGCACCATGGCGATTATCAGCATAGTGATAGGGAGAGTCAGGGGCGATTCACCAACCTGACTGCCCATTAGTTTGCGTAGCTTGTTATACAATTGACTCAATCCTTGATTGGACTGTCAGCCAAAATGGACCCAGCCACCCCGTGATAGCTCCGTGCAGCACCACTACAATAGCCACGGTCAGCAGTGTAGCCAGTATCCAGCCAACCATACCTTCACCGTTCTCATTTGTCATCAAATCTTTCAGGTATTGCCATAATAACTGGTTGTACATACATTAAATCCTCCTTCTAAATTAAGTACGCTCTCGGAAATTCGAGATGCTTTATGTTCAAGGCTTCACGCCTTGAACTTTTTTGTTTTTCCTCCAGAATAGGCACCGGAAATTTTCTGGAGACAACTAGATGATCCGGTTAATCTCACTGAACAGTTTCATGGTTGTAAGCCCTAAAGCAGCGATAGCGTGAAAAATCATGATTGCTTTCAGTAAAATTGTTTTTTCCGGTTTATTTCTGGTAAGTTCCTCCAGGGCCAGTCTCCTTAATTCCCTGATGTCCTGCTCTATGTTGATAAAGTAGTTTTCGGATTGTTCGTATCCTGTTTCGATGCCGACCTTTACAGCAGCTACAAACTTAACCATTACAGGCATTCCAAAGGTTGCGGCAAACTCATCAAGGGCCTGTGAAGGTTTCATTATCTGCATATCATTAATGAGCTTGTCCAGGATAGTGCTCAGGCGGGGCCCTGAATTTTCCTGCACAGTCCGTAATGCGGAGATGTAATCTTTTCCGCTCGCGAGGCTGATTCGCATTTTATCAATTAGCTCGGGAATATCCCTGATAATGTCATTTTGCCATTGATGGAAACGCTGTTTTACCTTTTTGGCCTGACCGAATATAATGGCGATGACGCCTAAGGGATAGAGCAGTATATAACCGGTAAACCCTGTTAGCAGTGGAATGGCAAAAAGTATGCTAGCAGCCAGGAGTGCGGTTAATATGTGGTCTGCATACACCCTCTCAGGACTTTTTTTCTCTCCCATGAGGATGAGCATTTTTTTAAGTTCATAGCCGAGGAGCTTTTCAATATTTGTAAATTTCCCCAAGCCTGACAAAAAATCGGATAACCAGGTTATTATCCTGCCGTCTTTCTTTCTCTGCAGGTCACGTTCACTTAGTACAATTTCACCGGCCTTCAAAATGGCGCGTCTGACCGTTCGGTCTTCGGCAGAGATGCGGGTGAGCAGGACCGCCGTAAAAATAAATACTATGACCGGCAATACATATGACCAGATAATTGCTATAACTTTCACCTTCCTTTCACCTCATTGGCAGGCCATGGGAGACTATAGTTCCTCAAGACTAAGACTGAGATATTCTTCCCCTTTGATAAGAACAAAAAGGGTGGACACCAGATAGGAAAACATCAGTATTTTACCGGGAATTGTATCAAGGTAGACATTGACATTTCCGGTGTTCATAAAAGAGAGAATTACCGGAAAAGCCCAGGATGCCAGGACTATATAAACAAGTTCCTTTTTCTTTTTGGCGCTGGTAATTTCCAACATGTCCACTGCCTTAATGTCATTTTCAATGGCTTCTACAGCCTTTTCCATGGCCAGCAGGGCTTCAGAGGAATACCCTTCATAATGGGCAATCAGAAGGGTTTCCGCTAAAATGTCAAATTTTCTTAAGGCTACCCTAGCCTTAAGGTTCTCCAATGCCTGGGGTATTCCCATTCCTACTCCGGTATCTTTGAGGAAATCTGCCGCCAGGGTCTTTACGGGTTCAGTAACATCATTTTGGATGATCTCAAATGCTTTTACGATACTATGGTGATCGACAAGTCTTGCCGTGAGAATGCGGCCAAAATCAGGGATGGATGTCAGCAGAGCTGCCTGCCGGCGTTTCCGGTATCTGTGTATCATTAAACGCGGCAGGTAATATCCCGCCAGGATTCCGGCCAGAATTATCAAGGGATTTTTAAATAATGCGGAGAGCAGTAATCCGGAGCCAACAGCAAATATCACAATTCCCCAGAATTCACGTGATGTTATATTCCATCCTGTTGTACCGACATAAGTGCTGACTTTGTGGTATCCCATCAGGTGGTTTAATTTACGGTTGATATTTAGTTTGTTGCTATTTAGAATAAATAGATAGTAAACCAGACATACCCAGCTTAGCGTCAGTAAAGGCGGCAGCAGCAGTATAATATTATCGCCTGCAAACATCTAATCACCTCTGGAAATATTTTCCCCTGTTATGATTGCGGTGGGTTAAGCCATTTGCTTATATTGGCTTCCGGGACCAGGTTGTTTCGCCATTTTTCTGCCAGAGTTGTTGAAATTTTGCCTGTTCTTTTGTGGACTCCGGTGACTTTGCCGTCTTTTTCACCGGTTTTTTGCCACCGGAAGAGTGAGTTGACTAATGGTTTTTTGGCTCCGTCATATCCTACCAGTTCACATATTTCGGTAATTATTCTCTGTGTCCTGATTTTTTGCTGGAATATAATCAGGTCTACATTGTCTGCCAATTGAGCGGCGATAACGTCATCATTGTATCCGTCACCGGCCAGTTGGACGATTCTGATAGCGGCATGGCGAGCCGAACTGCAGTGAATGGTCATATAAAGGGCGTGGCCTGTGTTCATGGCTTCATGGGCCTGTCTGGCAGCATCACTGAACCGGACTTCACCGATAATTATTTTAAAAGGGCGCATACGCAGACTTACACCTGTCAGTTTTGCAATATCATATCTTCTGCCGGGCTTTTCATGGAATTTAGTCTCCAGGGCCACTATGTTACGGTATTCCTGATAAGCCTTTTTGTGGTTGAGCATCATTTCCGGAGAATCTTCTATGGTGATTATCCGTTCGTGTTTGTCCAGATACAGGGGAAGCCTGATTAGGGTAGTTGTTTTACCCGAATTGGTGGAACCACCAATAATAATGTTGCTACCACCTGGAACAGCATCCTGTAAAAAGCTGATTATTTCAGGATTCAGGGCCCCGCCTTGAATCAAATGTTCATCTGTGAGGATATCCGGGGAGAACTTACGTATTGAAACTGCGGGCCCGTTACTGGAAATCCCTCCTTTATCCCGGCCCAGCACGGCACAGATTCGGAACCCTTCAAACTGGGAATCAATATGAGGTTCATTGGCTGTCAGGCTTTTACCCATTGGCAGGAGCATTTTATCAATTACCCTGTATAGGTGTTCTTCATCCCTGAAGGCCAGATCGGGGCGATATACTTCTTCGCCGTTTTTCTCTAAATAAATATCAAAAGGACCGTTAATTTCGATGTTTGACACAGATGGGTCATCAAGGGCAACCTGTACCGGCCCAAGGTAGATAATTTCATTTTGAAGGGCCTGGACCATTTTTTCCAATGGAATGCCCTGAATGTGCAGGTCATTATTTTCTCTGATATAATCAGCTATAATGAGCATTAATTCTTGACGGCTTTCCTTGGACATCAGGG
The DNA here is from genome assembly GCF_048453025.1 of Phosphitispora sp. TUW77. Lineage (GTDB taxonomy): Bacteria > Bacillota > Thermincolia > Thermincolales > UBA2595 > Phosphitispora. Next base: position 1,850,329 of record NZ_CP156677.1, on the reverse strand, counting down.
ATTTTGCAAAAAGATGTGAATAGTTTTCCCGCAGGTAGTACCTAACCTGGTCCGCGGCCTTGAAAAATGTTTCTGCTGAGGGGACGTCTTGCTCATGGGCAGGCTCTTGGGGAACCGGCCGGTGTTCATAAGGTTTAAACGGAACTAGAGTCATGTTATGACCACCTGTTTTCGATGTAGGACCGGGGATGGTTTCGCTTTTTCCGATACAGCCAGAGTTGACAATTTATCGATAGGAAGCACCGGACACTCCAGAACTTCCCTGATTTCGTTCAGGTACATGTCATTTAAGGCGGTAGCCGCAAAAGCATCGGAAGCAATATTATAACCTTCAATGAGCCGTTTTTTGTTTAACAGGGCCCAGGCAATGTCTGAAGGACGTTCTACTACCAGAACAATTGTATCTGCCAGCCTGAGCGAATAGAAGGTCATTGGTGATGCCAGTACTCCCTGGCAGTCAAAAATGACGACCTGGTAACCGCTTTTGCGGGCTTGGACAACACAAAATTCGGGAAACATTTCGAGTGTTTCGGGAGAACTGATTTTGTGAACCGCAGGGTGGTCCGGAAGAGCATAAGGATTAGCCGCAAGAAGGGCCAGATTATGCCCGGCATGGATACAAAAATCTATAGGGCTGCTTCCTTTCCGCTCATATTCGAGAAGAGCGGCGTCAACATGGCTGGTTCTGTTTATATGACCTGATTCAATGGCAAGGCGTGGGATTCCCAGACAGGGTAGCTCTATCAGAAATGTACTGATATATGTAGCTGTGTTTTTTGCTAAGGACAGGCTGAATACTGATGTGTTGTTTCCTCCCGGGCTCCATACTGCTATGGTTTGTTTTCTGATTTCCGGACTCGCATATGGTTTATTACGAAAAAACAAGAGTTATACACCTCCAAAGTACAAAATAACATAAACAGGATAAAAATGGAAAAACAGAATATATTTTTAATTATATACAATATTTGGTAAAAAGCGTGTCGAAAGGTGTCCGACTGATAAATAATTTTTTAAAATTATAAAAATAATTTTTACTAAGGTGTTTTGGAATGCTAAAATTATATTAAGCAGGGTCTGAATTGTCAGGAGGGATTTATAAGTGCTGTTAGTAATTTTAATAGTTTTTCCATTTATTTTTTTTCTTGGGGGCTCGTATTTTTTGGATTATCCAATGCCGCTCGGGATGCTTTATTCGCTCAATATTGCACTGATATCTGTGGTAATTTGGTTTGTAGCCAGCCAAATTATGAAAGTGCATACACAGAGACTTGAAATTATAGGCTCTGACCTTAGATTGTCAAGGAAACAGCTATACCTGTCTTTTCCGGTGATTAGGCTCACAGAGCTGGCACTGCCGTTGGAACATATCAAAGAAATCAGTTTACTGTCGACTCGTGCCGGGTATATGATGACTGTGCGTTTCGACCAAGAGGACAAGACTATGGGAGTAGATATTGACATTAACCCTTTGAGGGTAGAGAACCGTGATATCATTAACAGGGTCCTGGAACTCGTTAAGGGGGTTAAAACTGATGCTGAGACGCAAAAGACTCTTCTGGAATATGACAAAAAGCTGTTGTTATGGAAGACCAGTTACATGCTCTCGTTTTTTGTGATGGGCTTGGCGTTAATCATTTTTTTCTTTATCAGTCTTTATCTTGGCATGAGTCACTAAGTTAAGTATGAGGTGTTTAGCGTTGAAGGTAACCAGGGAGTTAGTTATTATACAATTGGAAAAGATGTTTGCAGGTGAGATATCCAGGGAGGATACCGGATGGTGGGCTTATGACCTGATATTGGAAGAAAACCTTGAATATGAACCTGGTTATGAACGATTGCTGGCTGATGTGCTAAGGTCTTTGCATTATTTTCACGATATTGAACAATATATGGCACAATTTTATCCTGAAACAGAAGAACTGCATTATTATCTGAAATGTCTCCGAGGAGAAGAATTTTACCAGAGGTCCAGGGTAATCCACTGGCACGTGTAGGTTCCGCTAGCATGTGCAGGTAACTATAGTATTTGGTTGAGAGTAAAGTATTTCGGGCGGTGATGGCAGAATGAGGGCATCCGATATTGGTCAGGTGATTTTTAAACTGCTTCATGAAACGGGCAAACCCGATACAATTCAATTGGTTCCCGGTCAGGTTATCAGTGTACAAGTCAAAGAAGTGAAGGGCAATACGGCCGTACTGTCATATCAGGGAAAGGAAATAACTGCCTGTCTGGAATCAGAAGTGCCTGAAGGAGTTAATATCAAATGCCTGGTTGAAGGTGAGAAAAACGGGCGGATTGTACTTAAGCTCCTTGACAGCAATAAGGGGAATACCGATTTTTTGAATAATGTCCTCAGGGGCCTGGGACTTAAAGATAATCAAGCTAACATTCGTCTGATTATGGAAATGATTAGACAGGAAATGCCCCTGATACCGGAGACAGCTAGAAAACTGGCGGCATTTGCAAGTTCGCAGGGTATTCCTGAAGGTGATATGAGGGTACTTGTATTTATGCAGCAAAACGGCATTCCGCTTAACAGGGATATGTATCAGTTTGCCAGGGAGCTCCTGGCAGATATTAAGTTTTTGTCAAATGAGATGCTTCAGATGTCGGCTTACAACCAGAAGCTGGCTGCGGAAGCCGGGCCTGAAACCCAACTGGTCAGGGTTGCGGAAACATTGCATCAGGTTCTCAGGAATTTGGTCCTGAATGATACAGATGGTCCGGAAACTATTGCAGCAAAGCTGATGGATATATTTTCCCTTCAAGCTGGTCGTCCTGGAAACTTATCGGTCAGTCAGCCGGGTTATCCGGAAGTTCGTTATCTGTTGCAACAGAATCAACAGGTTCCGCAGGCTGGAACAGCGCAAAGTATGGCACCTCAAACCGGGGCAGCTCAAACCGGGGCAGTGCCAAGCGAAGTACTGCCAAGCGAAGTGCTACTGTCAGGGACAACACAAAGTGGGTTGCCGCAGCCTGGGACAGCAGCAAGCGGCCCGTCGCAACCGGGGACAGCCTCAGCCGAAACGGCCTCAAGCGGGGCCGGTCAACCAGGAATGAAGCAAAACCCGGTGGTGCCCGGCACAGTGGAGCCAAGCCGAACCGCAGCAAGCAAAACCGCAGCAAGAGGAACCCCAGTAAGCGGAATGCCACAAGGTGGAACAGTGCCAACCGGAACTGGGACTAGCGCTTCACAAGGTGGAACAGTGCCAAGTGTGGTATCTGGGCCGGAGTTGGCTCCTGTTGAAATACCGGGGTTTGAGGCAGTACTGAAGGGATCACAGGCGGGGCAGCGGAGTCCTGAGGTTGTGCCAAATATTGTTCAACAGGACTCAATGGCAGGAAGTGAGCGGGTATATCCCCATATTATGGAGGCGCTCAAGGAGGCAGGTGATCAGGGTCAAAAAACGCTGATTACTTCACTGCTTGAAAAACTTACAGAGCTATTAGGGGATAAAGGCGGGCAAGAAAACAGTGAACTGCTGCAGCTTACCAAAAGCATTACCGACAGGCTGGATTTTATCAGGGATTTTAATAACAGAACAGATATGAACAGGGATAATACTCTGCTAATGTATTCCACAATTAACTTCGAGGATAAACAGGAACCCCTAAGATTGTTGATTAATTACCATTATGATAGGGAAAACCGGAAGCGTGATTTTTCTTCGTGCAGGGTGGAAGTTAAGCTAAATACTCACAGTATGGGTTTGGTCAGGTGTGAAATTCATGTTGCCGAACGAAATCTTACTATGTGGTTTGTGACTGAGGATGAAAAAACCTGTAACACTATAGAAAAATTAAAGGGTATTTTAGCCAAGAGGCTGGAGAACATGAAATATAATGTAAATATGCTGGACACTAAAGTTGAAAAGCAGGAATCGGATTTGTTTGTGCAGGAAGATAATGATATGTCAGGGATGTTTCAAGTTAACTTGAGGGTTTGAAAGCAAAGATGGGGGAGTTCTAAAGTGCCGGAAGACAGAGATAAAAAAGCCATAGCTCTGGGATATGACAAGGAAGCGATGACTGCGCCGCAAGTGCTGGCTGCCGGGCAGGGTTATATTGCCAAGAAAATACTTGAAATGGCAAAAGAAAATAATATCCCTGTGGAAAAGAATCCTGTTTTAGCTGAGGCTTTATCGTGTCTGGACCCAGGTGAGGAGATTCCGCCGGAACTTTACCAAGTGGTTGCTGAAGTACTTGTTTTTATTATGGAGACTGATAAGAGACATAAAAAAACATAAAAAAGGGCTGTTGACGATAACAGCCTTTTTTATGTTTTTCTAAAGTTTGTAATACTTATAAGTCCTCGTGCTCTTTAAGCATTTGAGATTCGATATTAATTGCTTCCATCTGTTCCTCCAGGTCTTTGGTTGCTACTGATATGAGCAGTTCCTTAACTTTGCCGGCCTGCTGGGCTCTATCTATGGTATCCCGGAAAACCTCTTCATCTTGTACTATAATAATGTTTCCGGCATCATCAATGATAGTTTTGGCCGCTTTCAGGCCCAGGATAGAATTGATTTCATCTTCGGTAAGAGGATTTTCCGGCTTGTTTTTGACAACATGCAGCCGGTTAACCCATTCTTCCTGAGATTTTTTGAGTAAAGATTTTTTTTCTATTAAAACTTCGCTTGTTTTGGAGATGAGTTCTTTACCTTTATCTGTCCCGGTTGTTGCAGCTGCTTTAATATTTTCACCGGCAGATTTGGAGATATCCACTGCTTTGGTGCGGGTTTTTTCCCACAATTTCTCAAAGTCATCCTTCCAGTGTTCCAGGTCTCCTTTCAATTGGTCGATGTCTTCCTTCCAATGATCAATATTATCAGTAAGGCCGGGTTCTTCTTTTTGAATTGTTTCAGTAACATTGTTTGCCGCTATGATGACATCTTTTCCTATATTTTCAATGCTCGATGCGGGAATACTGACTCGTCCCTTAAAAACTGTTTTAATTGTTCCACCAGTAAGAATGAATTTTTCAATTTTTCCTGTTGCAGTGTCAAAATAGAAATCATCAACTGTGCCGATTAAACGTCCTTCAGGAGTGATTATACGCATGTTATACATGTCACATTCTTCTGCTAGTTTCTTAAGCACAGGCAGACTGTCCAGCGTTATTACTTGACTGCCGCGGTCAATAGTTACGGCATATGAGCCAAATGATTTAACTGATTCGAACTCAAGGGCTTTTTCTCCCTTAAACCAGCCCTTGATACTGAGGGTTAGGCCTGCTACTCTACCGTCATCAGGATTTACAATAACCCGTGTAACACTGCCAAGTTCCTCTCCTTGAAGGGAAATTACGGGTTTGTTGATTAAACTCTGAGTTTTCATAAGCACAGAACTCTCACTCATTAGATGACCCCCTCTTTTTTCTTAATTTTACCATAAAGTATCTTTATTTAAAACTCTGAATTGTTGTTTATATCTATTAAATACAAGGGACCGTGTCATAAGTAATTACTACTTATGTGCATGGTCCCTGTCTTTGTGTCCTCCGATGCCAGTGCGGAAAACCAGTGCAATAACTCACTAGATTCCCGTCCATCAAAAAGGCAACATCCCAATTATGGTATATTTTTAGTGTGTTTCTACGTCCTGAGCTCCATGACTACGCAAAACTGAGGCCGCAGTGGAAACTTTATTGTCGTCTGTTTTAATTGCTGCAACAATATTGCCCTCTTTGAGTTTACCCTCATAATAGTTGCCGCGGTCTTCTGGAATCCCCCAGTCGGTTAAACCTCCAGCTATGCCACCAGTCGCAGCTCCAGAAAACAACCCTGCAATAGGGCCGGCAGCAATGACTGGGCCAAGGCCTGGGATTGCCATGGCACCGGCTCCTAGTGCCAGGCCGGCTATGCCTCCCAGCATTCCACCAGCGGCGGTTCCATCTGTTATAGAGTCACCGCCGTACATTTCCGAGTTTCTGTCAATGGCTGTTGTCCCACTTTCGTCTTTGGCAACTATCGAAATTTCATGTTCAAATCCCTTATTCCTTAGGTCAGACACAGCTTTTTCAGCCTGAGCCCGTGAGCTAAATGTACTAATAACTGTTTTCGACATGCTTTACCTCCTTGAACAGAAATAAATTACCTGTTTATTTTTTCATTTAATGTGTTTTAATATGCATTTTTTTGATCGTAAAAATATATTTATTTTTTTAGAAATTTTGCTATAATATTCTTATGCTGTGTTTAAGATAAATCCGGGGCATTGGGAGCACAATATTTTGTTGACATTAAGGAGGCAATTCATATGGAACTGTGGTATACAGAAAAACAAACAGAAAATCTCGGGTTAACCTGTAAGACAAATAACACTCTGCATGTTGAGCAGACGGAATTCCAAAGCATGGCAGTTATTAATACTGTACAGTTTGGAAGAATGCTGGTTCTTGACGGAATGGTCCAAACAACAATAGAAGATGAATTTGTATACCATGAAATGATAACACATGTTCCCCTAAATACACATCCCAACCCGCAAAATGTCCTGGTAATCGGTGGCGGTGACGGTGGGGCCATAAGGGAAGTTATCAAACATCCTGCTGTTAAAAAGGCTACTTTGGTGGAGATTGACCGTCGTGTTGTTGAGATTTCCCGTGAGTATTTTCCTGAAATCAGCTGTGGGCTTGATGACCCCAGAGTTACTGTAATTTATGATGATGGCATTAAACATGTGGCTGACCATAAAGATTACTATGATGTCATCATAGTTGATTCAACCGAACCGGTGGGACCTGCGGTAGAACTGTTTTCTTATAATTTTTATAAATCAATTTCCGAGTCGCTTAAGAAGGACGGTCTCTTTGTTGCTCAGACCGAGTCGCCGTTTTTCAATGCCAATATTATCTCTGAATGTTACCAGAAGATATCTGAGGTTTTCTCGATTACCAAGCTGTATCTAGCTAATGTGCCTACTTATCCCAGTGGCTTGTGGTCATTTACAATGGGTTCTAAGAAATATGACCCTGAGGCTGTTGATGTTTCTGCTGTGCCTGATTATCCCACAAGGTATTATACCCCAAAACTTCACCTGTCTTGTTTTGTTCTTCCGAAATTTGTGGCAGAGCTTATTGTGCCTTAATAAGAAGGATGATTAATAACAACTGTTTAAAAAAACTTCTGCAGCAAAAATTTTCATTTGACTTCTGACTAAAGATTGTGTATACTTATTTTTGTCGATGCGGACAAATGGGCGATTAGCTCAGCTGGGAGAGCGCCTGCCTTACAAGCAGGATGTCGGCAGTTCGATCCTGTCATCGCCCACCATATAATTCAGTTAATATTTTGCGGAGCAGTGGTCTAGCTGGTCTAGGATGCCGGCCTGTCACGCCGGAGGTCGCGGGTTCGATTCCCGTCTGCTCCGCCATTTAATTTGCCACGGTAGCTCAGTTGGTAGAGCAGAGGACTGAAAATCCTCGTGTCGGCGGTTCGATTCCGTCCCGTGGCACCATATGTTACAAATACTAGATTCTGTGGGTTTCCACAGAGTTTTTTGTTTTATAAGGCTCTCGTGTTATTAATGCATGCGTTTTAAGGCGCTTAACGTCACATGGTTTGGTGTATCTCTAAATTTTTTTATCGGTTTGTCTGTTTCTATAAAATTTTATAATAATAGCTAAAATTGTTATTTATTCTGTTATAATTAGTGATGTTATTTTTAATAAACTGTTTGGGAGGAGATAAATGATGAATTTGCGGAAAAGGTTTGGCTTATTAGTTGGTTTGATTATGATTATATCCATTATGCTAACCGGGTGTTCAGCATCAGACACTCAAGAAAAGGTTAGTTCTAAGGGTACAGTATCTGAAGAGACATGTGGTCAGATTTTATTTGCCGGTTCAACAACATTGGTTCCGGCAGTAACACAAATTACTAAAAATTTTATTGAAAAGAATCAAACTTGGGATAAGGTAGCTCCTGATTTCCCAAAAGAAAAAATTGAAGTATTTGTATCCGGCGGCGGTTCTGGGGCAGGAGTCAAAGCTATTATTGATGATTCAAGCACTTTTGGAATGGTTTCAAGAAATGTTAAAGATGAAGAAAAACAAGAAATCGATGGTTATCAAGAGTATAAATTAGGGATTGATGCTTTAACTATTTCCGTGAATCCGGAAAACAAAATCCATGAAATAAAGGATACTATAACAACTGAAGAATTAAGGAAAATATTTTCCGGAGAATGCAGGTATTGGGATGAGGTTGACAGCAGGCTCCCACATGATGAGATAGTTGTACTTACCAGAGATATTGGCGGAGGTGCCCATGAAGTATTCCAGAATACAATCATGGGGGAAACACAAGTAAGTAAAAATATTATCCAGGCACCTTCTATGGGGGCATTGGTTGCGAAAATCATGGAAAACAAAAATGCGGTGGGTTATGCTTCCGTTGGTGCAGTAAACCAAAATGAGGGTAAAATTGTTCCTCTGAATGTTGATGGAGTAGCTCCGACAGCAGAAAACATTTTAAGCGGGGAATACAAGATATCGCGTCCTCTGCTTATTATTGCCAGAAGTGGATTAAACAAATATGAACAGGCACTGGTAGATTATATTATTTCTGATGAAGGTTTAAAAGTTATTTCTGAACTCGGTTTTGTACCGGCAAGATAATTTGTTCATTTATGATTAGATTTGCATTGAAAAACCAGGGGCCAGGCCCCTGGTTTTTTCGACTAGGTGGTGGACTTTTGATGAAGTTAATTTATGGTGTGCTGGAAAACATCTTTTCAGCTGTCGTGAAAATTTTAAGTTTGTTTTCCATCTTAATGTTGGGGTTTATAGTGATTTTTATTGCAAAAGAAAGCATTCCCGTTTTTCAATATACCTCTTTCTATAACTTTATTTCCGGTTCAGAATGGAGGCCAATTTCATCAACCCCTCAATTCGGGATTTTACCTATGATTTTGGCATCACTTTATGTCTCGGGGATAGCTGTTTTAATTGCCCTTCCTTTAGGGACAGGTGTTGCTGTGTTTTTAAATATGGTTTTAAATATAAGATTAAGTAACAGTATCAGGCCGATTATAGATGTAATGGCTGGAATTCCGTCTGTTATCTACGGTTTTTTTGGCTTATTGGTAATAATAAAATTTTTTGAAACCAGCTTTTCTTTGGCTTCGGGGGAGTCTGTTTTAGCTGCAGGCATTATTTTGTCAATAATGGTACTTCCCTACATAATAGCAACTTGTGATGATTCAATGGCAAAAATAATTGCCAGCTATAAAATTTCTTCAGATGTATTAGGGGTTTCATCCTGGCATTTGGTGAAATACCTGATTTTACCCGGTTCTTTTAGAGCGATTATTTCAGCACTAATATTGGGATTAAGCCGGGCTATGGGAGAAACTTTAGCAGTTATGATGGTTATAGGAAACAGCCCTGTTTTCCCTGAAATCCTCGGTAAAGGGGAAACGATTCCGGCCCTTATTGCCCTGGAAATGAGTGGGGCACAGGTAGGCAGTAATCATTACCATGGGTTATTTGCGGCGGGTCTGGTATTAATGCTGATACTGCTGTTGATTAACTCTATTTTTTACTATCTGCAGGAAAAACTAGTTGGAAGGTAATATTTATGGGAAATTTTTCAATGAAAACAGGAAGACATTTATTAATAAAGTTTTGGTGTTTTTTCAGTGTTATAATTTTTCTTATATCTGTTATATCGATTATTGGATTTATCTTTATAAATGGTTACAGCTCTATTAGCTGGGGGTTTTTAACACAATCACTGGAAGGAATACCTTTGGGTTCAGAGGGAGGAATATTTCCCGCAATAATTGGAAGTGTTTATCTAGGGATTTTGGCAGTTATCTTTGCTTCAAGCCTTGCTTTGGCGACATCTTTATATATCGTGTTTTATGGTAAAAATGAGATGATCAAAAGCTTCATGAGGTTTACTATAAGCCTGATAGCAGGAATTCCTTCAATAATTCTGGGTCTGTTTGGATATAGCTTTTTGGTAGTTAGTTTAAGATTTAACATCTCTCTTTTTACAGGGGGAATTGTGTTGGGTGTGATGATTTTTCCTTTTATAGAAGTGAGGTTTGAAAAAGCTTTTCTAGAGGTGAGCAGAGAGCTGTGGGAAGCATCTTGCGCGATGGGAGTAAATAAAGTCTATACTATTTTAAAGCTTATAATTCCTGTTTGCTTTAAGAATATAATGTCAATTGTGTCACTTGCCGGAAGTTTCGCAATGGGAGCTGCCGCACCAATATTGTTCAGTGGTGGAGTTTTTTATGCTCCGGTATCTGATAGCATTTTTTCTCCTGTGATGGCTTTGCCGTTACATTTATATATTTTGATTGGAGAGGGTATTTCACTGGAAAATGCATATGGGACTGCAGTGGTTCTTGTTTTAATACTTCTGGTTTTAAATACCTGTGCTATATTGCTTGGCTTATGGAAGGGGAAAAAATAATGTCAGATTATATTCTTGAAATAGAACAATTAAATGTTGGCTTTAAAGACAAAAAGGTGCTTAAAAATATTAATGCTAAATTTAAAAGGAATACTATAAGTGCAATTATCGGACCTTCGGGCTGTGGGAAATCTACGTTACTGAAAACAATTAACACAATTATTCTTGAAGTCCAAGAAGCATTTGTTAGTGGTCAAATATTATTTGATGGCAGAAACCTAAAGCAAATTAAGCCTGAGACTGTAAGGGAAAAGATAGGCATGGTATTTCAAAGTCCTACCCCATTTCCGATGTCAATACAGAAAAACTTAGAGTATGCTCTAAAGTATTATGGGGTAAAAAGGAAAGACAGAGAAGAGATAATTATTGAAAAATTGAAGGTGACAGGATTATATGAAGAGGTAAAGAACTCACTTCATGAGAGTGCTCTGAAGCTTTCGGGCGGTCAGCAGCAAAGACTTTGTATTGCCAGGGCATTAACTATTGAGCCTGATATGATTTTATTAGATGAACCCTGTTCTGCTCTGGATTTAAAAAACATAATGAATATTGAAAGCTTATTATTGCAGTTGAAAAAAAAATACACAATTATTATAGTTACCCATAATTTATCACAGGCCAAGAGAATAGCTGATGAAACGATGTTTATGCTTGATGGAGAAGTAATTGAATTCGGAGAGACAGGTCAGATATTTGATAATGCATCTGACCGGCGCACAAGGGACTATGTGTCAGGGTCCTTTGGGTAAAAGGCTGCCGGAGACTTCCGGCAACCAATTGGCATGCATCATGATACAAAGGTTGTTATTTGTTTTTTGATTTGGCATCAGCAACTTCCATTTTGGCTTCCTGAGCCAATTGTTTCATTTTTTCAAGGTTGCTGAATTCAGCGCCAAATTCCTGGTTGGATTTAAGTTGATCAGCGAGGTTATCAAGCTCCATTAGTTTGCTTTCCGCATTATTGAGTTTCTTTTCTACATCTTGATTTTTCATTTTATCTCCTCCTAAAAATATTTTTTGTTGCACTCTTATACTGTTCCCGATAATAAAAATAATATTCTGCATGTTTTTTAGGGTTTTTGGCCTTATATGATGCTATGAATAATGCAGGGTGTTTCAGGAAATATTGTTAATGAAATATACTAATGGTTAGGAGGTTATATTATATGTCTTTAATTCCCTACCATCCTTTTCGTCAGCTTGAAAATATGCGAAGGGAACTAGATCGTTTTTTTTCCGATGATTTGCCTAGTTTAAAGGGCTTGAGACAGAACTTTGGAGCTCCATGTGTTGATGTTTATGAAACGGAAAATGAAGTTGTGGCAACATGTGATATTCCGGGTTTGGAGAAGAAACAGGATGTACAGATTCATATTGATAACAATGTGCTGTCCATCAGTGGAACTGTAAACAGAGTGAATGAAATCAAAGACGAACATATGCACAGGCAAGAACGTTTTACAGGTCGTTTTCAGCGGTCTATTGCTTTGCCAGCCAGCGTATCTTCTGAAGATGTTAAAGCGAACTATAAAAATGGGGTTCTTGAGATACACATGCTTAAGCTGCATCAAGACAATAGGAGAATGATTGATATTGAGTTTCATTAGAATATGAAAAAATTAGTTAGGGGCTGCTTTTATTAAAAGGCAGTCTCTTTAATCATTAGTTTCCTTTATATACCGGCAAAATCTGTTTGACAATGAATTTTGTTTCTGTTAGAATTATTTTTGTCGGCAGTGCAGGGTTGATATTGCACGACATAGCACAATGACAAATATAATATGCGGAAGTAGCTCAGTGGTAGAGCATCGCCTTGCCAAGGCGAGGGTCGCGGGTTCGAATCCCGTCTTCCGCTCCATAGTAAGTTGGCAGCACCTTTGTTAAGACAGAGGTGTTTTTTGATGATTAGCAGTAACCGGGATGAGAAACCCGCGACCCTGGGGTCGCAGGGGTCGCATTTGCCACGGATGGCAAGCATAAACTGAAGTAAATAAAGGAATAGTGATATTGAATAAAGAATAGAAAGCCAGCGGGAAAAGCGGAATACTGGTACGAAACAGAAAGAGTGGCAAATATGGGTATTTATAATGAAGATGCTTTAAGAATACTGGAACAGAGGTATCTTTTAAAAAACGCGGCCGGTGAGGCAATTGAATCCCCTGAGGATATGCTGTACAGGGTATCTAAGACTGCAGCTGCCGTGGAAAAGGACCGGGCATACTGGGAAGATACTTTTTTCAACGTGATGGCAGGCCATCGATTTCTCCCCAACAGTCCTACTCTGGCAAATGCCGGACTATCCAGGGGGCAGCTTAGTGCATGTTTTGTGCTTCCTATTTCCGACAGTCTGGAAGGTATTTTTGAGACAATGAAAAAGGCAGCCCTTGTCCATAAAACTGGTGGCGGGACAGGTTTTTCATTCTCGCCTGTCCGTCCCAAGGGAGATATTGTCACATCTACAGGTGGAGTGGCATCAGGACCGGTTTCTTTTATTAAGGCATTTAATTGTGTCACAGATGCAGTGAAACAGGGAGGAATGCGCCGTGGGGCAAACATGGCCATACTGGATTACTGGCATCCGGATATCCTGGAATTTATTAATATGAAGGCAGAAGAGAATGTCCTGACAAATTTTAATATTTCAGTTGGTGTTGATACTAGGTTTATGAACCAGGTTATTAATGGAGGCGACATTGATCAGATAAACCCGCGCACCAGTAAGAGTAATGGCACAACCATATCTGCAGCGGTGCTGTTTGATGCAATGACTTATGCTGCCTGGGCCAATGGAGAACCGGGGATACTATTTTTAGACAATATCAATAAGGCTAACACGGTTCCGGGGTGTGGTCTAATGAATGCTACAAATCCGTGTGGTGAACAGCCTCTTTTGGATTATGAAAGCTGTAACCTTGGGAGCCTTAACCTGACAGCATACCTTAATAAGGCAGGGGAGAGATATCAGGAAAGGATAAACTGGAGCCTGCTGGCTGAGGATATAGCTGCTGCAGTGCGCTTTTTGGACAATATTATTGATGTGAACAAGTACATTTTCCCTGAAATTGAAGAGATTACAAAAGGCAATCGGAAGATAGGCCTTGGGGTGATGGGTTTTGCCGATATGCTGATTGATCTAGGGATACCATATGCTTCAGAAGAAGCCCTTGAGCTGATTGAGGTCCTGATGAGGTTTATCAGAATGAAAGCAATGGAGACAAGTGTGGCACTGGGACGTGAGAAGGAACCGTTTCCTAATATTGATAAAAGTATTTATAGGGGGGAGACGATACGTAATGCCACCGTGACTACGATTGCACCCACAGGAACCATTTCAATGCTGGCCGGAACGTCCAGTGGGATTGAGCCGTTGTTTGGTCTCAGCTTTTTTAAGGAAGTCCTTGAAGGCAGGAGGGTTTATATTTCCAGCAGGAGCTTTGAGGAGATGGCCAGAAAGCGTGGTTTCTGGTCAAATGACCTGATGCAGGAGCTGGCCCATAAAGGGAGCCTTGAAAGAATAGCAGGTATTCCGGAACATGTGCGCAAGGTATATGCTACAGCATTTGAGATATCTCCGCAGTGGCATATAAAGGTCCAGGCGGCTTTTCAGAAGCATGTAGATAATGCGGTTTCCAAGACGATTAATTTTCCTGCCCGGGCGGCTGTTGAGGATATCAGGTCAGCATATATTATGGCCTGGAAATCCGGTCTTAAAGGGCTGACAATATACAGGAACGGTTCACGGTCAAACCAGGTATTAAGATTTGATTCTGAAGATGGGAATAAAGCTATTTCTCCTGCAGGGTGCTATACCTGCCCGGAATAAGGTGTGCTTATTTACCACTGGTGCCAGTCAATTTCAGTAATAACCTAGTTGACTTGATATTTTGTTTATGTTAATATATTAGATGTCACTGGGACAGATAAAACAAATAAAGGGGATTTTTTTTTACGAGGCGGCATGGCCAAGTGGCTAAGGCAGAGGACTGCAAATCCTTTATCCCCAGTTCGAATCTGGGTGCCGCCTCCAATTTATGTTTAAAATTAGTCATGCCCGAGTGGCGGAACTGGCAGACGCACAGGACTTAAAATCCTGCGAGGCTTAACCCTCGTACCGGTTCGACCCCGGTCTCGGGCACCACTTGAAATCAAGCCTTGACGGGCTTTTTTTATTTTTTGCCATGGTTCAAGTATTTTTTAAATAGTTTATAATTAACATTAAACATTAAAAGGAATGTTAAGGTAAATATAGAAAAAATAGAATAAACTGGCATTAGGCGGGGGGATGCAAATTGGTTGGGTGTTTGGTAAGTTATAGAGGCTTATATTTTTTAGGTATAATATTGTTATCATATTCTGTGATTATGGTTTTATGCAAATTTGATTTTTCAAGGAAAACTAGAATACACATAAAAAGAATTTATTATTCGTTATATGTAATTTGTGCAGCATTTTTACTTACTAACCTTGATAATGCCAGAATACAAACATTGGGAGTCAATAAACTTGGTTTGGCTCCGGAATTATGGTTTATTATTGTGTTATTTCTAATAGCATTTATAATTGATCTATTAGTTGTTTCGGCGGTTGAATTTAAAGAAATTAATTTCTTTGGGAATAAGATGATGCCTCAGATAGAGGACATGTCTGATCAGCTGAGTGAGCAAGTTAGTTTAACAGATGAATTGGAAAAGAAAATACGGGCCATGTACAAATTATATCAAGATTTAAAACACTTTACTCAACCAATAAGAGATAAAATTGACAACTCAGAGGCCGTAGATATTATTGAAGAATTTGAAAAGTTCCTAAAATACTATTTTGATGCTCAGGAAGATTGGGCGATAGAAGTTAAAATATTTGAAGAAGGTGAAATTGATGAATCAAATGAATTTGGAATTATAGGAAATGAATTCCAAAAATGCCGGCGTCAGCTAGTTGCAATGAAGTCTTATCTATATATTAAAGGCATTGCAAGTTATATGTTCATCCCTTATGAAAGTGCTTTACTTGATTACAATAAAATTTTGGTGGTTATTTATTCAAAGGAAAAGGTGTTGATTGGGGTTGAACAGTTCCTGATCATAGTTCTCTTACAACAGTTTGAAGAACAAATACTTATTTAAAATGAATACTTATTTAAAATAATTGATAAAATATGGTATCTGTATTATAATAAAAAAGGGTGGTGATTGCTATGAGAATCATCAAAAAAGAGCAAGTTTCAAAGGCGAAGAATAAATTTCAAAAAGATGGCGGCATTCGAACCTTTAATGTTGAATTACCTAGTGACTTTTTAGATAGAGTTACAATTACTAATCAGAAAAGTAAAGTTTTAGTTAGAGAAATTGAGGAAAGAAAAAGAGCCTAATCAGGCTCTTTTTTCAATAATAATAATAAACATATTTGTTCATCCTATTCTTAGGTGTTTCATAACTTATTTATTAGGGGTGATGAATATGGCTGCAATTACTAGAGAAACTGTTGAAAGAGTAAAGAATCGTTACTTAAAGGAATTAGGACTAAGAAAGCCTAGAATTGATTATAACATAATTTTGAATGACCGCTTAGAACTTGCTAAAGCTAAAAGTCTGAAAATAATAGATTATATAAAATTTTCACCTTTTCATTACATGTGGCAGTGACTTTATGATAAGAAACGCCAGAGCAGCTGCCATAATGGCAAGTATTCCTGGAAGCAGCCAATTGTGCTGTTCACTTTCAGGAACAGGGGCAGCTTTATATGATGGGTTATCTTTCGGGTTCGTGATGTGCCATACCGGGGGACTGGCAGCCATTATTTTCTTAGATAAATTGACCAGGTCATATTTGGGAGCATTTGCTGATTTGTTTGATAGGTAAAGGCGAAATGAATCTTTCTTCTGACACGGAAATAAAACATAGTCTGGGGTATAACTGCCCTTTACCTCCGATATTTTTAGGGGAGGGTTGTCGCCATTGCTGATTAAAACTTCAAAGTAAGGGTATCCCTGAGAATCAATCGGGAGTATAAGATTAGGCTGTTTGGACTGGGGCAGGCTCAACATTTCCAGTTTCCCTTCACCCGCGAATACCCAGTTCTCTTTGTCCTGACTAACGAAAACACTAACATCACGGCTGAAGTCTGCCGGTTCAACTACGGAAAATTCCAGACTGTGAAGTTTCAGGTTATTAAAACCGCTGGTCAAAATAATTGATTCTGCTTTGGATTTTTTTATGGTTTTTAGGCTGACTACTTGCAGCTTTATGCTTCGTTCTACGGCTTTTTGCTGGTTTTTGAACAGAATATCAACACCTTCAATACTTACAGGGTCTCCGGCCCCGGTCAGGGTAATCCTAAGGAAGCGGTAATTTGTCTGGCTATAATTAACACCGGTTCTGCGAAAACCGTCGCCGTAAGCGGTTACATCAGCTATTGTTCCTGATGAATCAAGCTGGACCCAATCAACCCCGTCATCTGAACCCTCAATAGCAGCTTGTTTGATAAAGTCTTTGTCAGCGGTCCGAATCTCCAGGTGATTATGCAGGCCTGCATTTTCACCGAGGAATACTGTAGCAGTAGATTTTGTTTTATTGACACCCCGGTTAATCACCGCTACAGGAGATTTTTGCACGATTGTCTGTCCGTAACTTACAACATCATACGGCAGTTCTTCTATCCTGCCGTCTTTCAGAGCTGCTGCCCGCAAATCGCGGAGGTCGGAGGAGGCCAGGCTGTAAATGGCAGGAGTTAGCTCTATCAATGCATAACCCTTCGCGGTATCCCCCTGTTCAATTAAACAGTACTTTTGCCACATATCAGGGGCAAATGCTGCCTCAACCGAAGCTGTTGCAGCTGCTTCAACAGGAGCTGCCATTGTGGAATATATTGTTGTGGCAAGAATTGCCGCCGTTAAAATCATATTAAGAAATATCAGGCTGCGGCATTTCATTATTATTTTACCCCTTTCTGTTCATTTGGTTCGTTTGCGGACATTATCCGGTTCCTGTATTTCTGGTAAAGGAAGGATACAACCACTAGCAGGCCGCCGAGAACAATGAATGATACTATCCTGTAGATAGTATCAAGGTTGGCCAGGTCAAATAAGAATACTTTAAAAATAGTTACTCCAAAGATAATAATAGACATGTATCTGAGAGGGCTTCTTTTCCAGATGAAGCCGGCTGCCATCAGGCCAATAGCATATAGGGTCCAAACAACAGATAACGTCATTTGGACAGCTTTATCTATATTGTTTTTCAGACCAATAATTTCTCCCCAGGCATGATAAAAACCATATACTTCCAGGCTTAAATAAATCATAACAATCATGTTTGCTATAACTGCAGCTCCTACTGACAAAGGTTTCAGAACATCTTGAGATAATCCTTGATAGCCTATGAGTTTTTTACTGGTATACAGAGCTGTAATAACTCCGGCAAGGTAAGGAATTCCGCGAACATTTAAAACGGGCAGGAGCTGTATGTTTGAGTACAAATAAAACTTTGTTTGACTTCCAATCAGTAAAAAAAATCCAATAGCAAACAAACCAATACTGACAATATGGGGTTCGAATAAGCGGTTCCGGGAACCAAACCAAGTTAACAATATACTTGCCGCAAACCAGATTATCGCTGTAACCGAAACTTGTATTTCGTTGGCAGTAACTGTCTGGCTAAATTTATTTAAGTAGTTTCCACAAAAATAAAATGTTTCCAGACTTAGATAGATAGCTGAAAAAATGACCCCCAGTACAGTAAGCCATATCCAGTTTGTTTTTTCCCATGAAGCAATGTTCTTTATGTTACGGTAATATAACCGGGACATAATAAAGCTTGCTGCAATGCAGCTCAAAAAGGGAATCATATTTAAATTAAAAATTGGATAGAAGAGCTTGCTCTCGTGGTACCAATACGTATATACTGATGAATCGGCAGGGAGGCGTAAGAGCGCTATAGCCAGCACGCAAAGAGAAAACATTCTCACAATATGACTTTTGTTAAAAATCCCAAGCCAGAGCAAGACGGCTGCTTCGACAGCCCAGGCTGCCGTAATCCATTTTCCATCAAGTTGAATAGGCATAGTGATTGTTATTAAAACTATTGAAAGGCCCCACAGGCTGATAACAAGAAAACGGTCCTCTCTGTTTCTTATCCAGGCCAAATAACCCAGTATAAAATAGAAGAGAGCCATTAGAAAAGGAAGAAGACCCATATAGTCGTTATAATCCTGTTTTAGGTTAAAGAAACTCAGAGCGAAAAAGACAACCGCATTGGCAATTATAAGGACAAGGTCATCATTTCTTGTCTGGACGCGGTTTATGAAATTATAAAAGACCGCTGCCAATGCGAATATCACAAAAAATATGGTGTAAAAAATCTGATTTATCCAGATGTGATTTACAGAATCAGGGGACGAAGCCCAAATAACAGAAATTAAAAAGGTCAAAACAAAACTTATTATATTGATTATGCGCCAGTTTTTGTAAGCGGCCAGGGTTAAGATGCCGCAGTTCAGAAAAACAATGTATGTGAATAAGCCTACCTCGTTAGGTGTACCTGTATTCAAGAAAAAAGGTGTCAGGAAGCCGCCGACAATGCCCAGCAATGCTGTAGCAAACGAGTTATATCGAATCGACAGCAGGACAGCCGCCGTGGTTATTAAAATCATAATACCATAAGCTATGGTCTGACCAAGCAAGTGGTAAAATGAAAATGCCGCAAATATCGAAAAATAAAGAGAGGCAATTCCGCCTCCGGTCAGTCCTTGGGAGAAAATTTTGTATTTTCTGCGTTGGCCATATTCTCCTGCTGCCAACAAAAGTATTCCGGCCACGATACCTATAACAACACGTCCTGTTGGTCCAATCCAATTGTTATCAAAGGAGTATTTAAGAAAAAAGCCTAAACCAAATATGAATGCAACTATTCCTATCCGGTTCAGCAGGGTTCCCCCAATTTTTAATTCTGTAAGCTCAGCAGTTAATCCATCTGTCATTTTCAGTCTTTTTACCAAGTTTGGCATTGCCGAATGTTGAATAGTTTTAGGAGATTTCGGCGCCTTTATAGTTTCGGTACGGTTCTCAAGGGCAGAAACACGGTGCAGCAAACTTTTGTTTTCATTCTCAAGGGATTGAACCCGTTCTTCAAGATTAAGTAATTTTTTATCTCGGGTATCCATATTACGCCCCCTTATAATAGCTTAGTGATGCAATTGTTTAAAGTTAATTATAGCAGAAACAGTTCTTCAAGTATATGTAAGGTATAAACCTTTTTCTATGTGTTATAAGAACATAAATCTATCTTCTTCTGTTTTCATCGACAATAATCCACTTCTTATAATCGACACTGTTTTCACGACTCATCAAGCTAAATAATCTTATAATAGAAAAGGTCAAATTTTGTAATTTCATAATTAGGAGTGGCTACTGTTAATGAAAGCAGGACTTCTTTCCCGGTTTTTACCACAACAGATAACCAGGAGGATATATTTTGGGGCAATTATTCTGACCCTTATCCCTGCAATTTTCATTGCATTTGCAGTTCCTGCGAGTACACTGAGGGTGACTAAAAGTGAAAAGGAAAAACAGCTATACAAAATTGTGGGGTTACTAAATGCCGCAATAGGAAATAGTTATTCAGATATTTTAAAGGAAAAGGGAGTTGTTGGGAAATCATCTCAGGTACAGGTTAAGATATTACATGATGTGCTTCAGCCAATCATAGATGAAACAGTAAAAGAATACCCGGAAATTGGTATGGGGTATTACTCATTAGAACTTGACTCAGTTTTGGCCGCGAACCCTCCAGTTAAATCTATTGCCTGGAATGGTCAGGATGTTATCTGGTATTCATATCCTGTTTATGATAATGGAAATGTCGTTGGACATATATGGTCATATACAAATAAAGAAACAATATATGCATCGGCTTTTAAAACAGCTTTATTTGTTTTGATTATATGGTTTTTATTCGTTGTGGTGCTGATTTTTGCATCTAACAAGATATTTGGCGGATATAATCTGCGGCTGCATATGTTAGAAGAGCGTTTCTCATTAGTATTTAACGCCAGTCCGGCTGCAATATGTCTGATCAGATGGGCTGACGGCATTTATACAAATATTAATACAAGTTTTGAAAAGATAACCGGTCACAGCAAACATGAAGTAATAGGGAAAAGCGTAGAAGAGTTAGGGCTAAAAATAAACTATGAGTACTGGTCCAAGGCGGAAGAATTAATTGAACGTTTTGGATATTTTAAGGGATTCCATGCCAAAATCCATACAAAAACACAAGAGATTCGGGATATAGTGGCATCTTACCAATTGGTTGGAATTTGCGGCGAAAAATATTTATTGGGGTTTTTTGAAGATATTAGTGAAATTAAAAAAATTGAGAAGAATATAAACGAACTGCTCGAAATAATTAAAAATGGCCGGGATGCCATTTTTAGGGTTTCCTCAAATGGTACTATACTAAACTGGAATAACGGAGCTGAAGAAATATATGGTTATTCTTCAGGAGAAGTTATTGGCAAGCATGTCAGTATTCTAGCAACAGAAGACCAGTATGAAATAGTAAAGACCATCAATAAAAAACTGTTAGAGGATGAGGTGGTAAAACCATATAATGCTACAGGATGCAGAAAAGACGGCAGCATTGTCGATGTGTCTCTTTCTGTAACACCGGTCAGAGATTCGCAGGGAACGATTAAAGCGTTTTCCTTAATTGCCAGGGATATTTCTGAACAGATAAAGCTTCAAAGAGAGATGGCCCGCTTGGAAGGCCTTAACCTTATCGGACAAATGGCTGCAAGCATAAGTCATGAAATTAGGAACCCAATGACAACGGTAAAGGGGTTTCTTCAGTTGCTTCAGGGCCGGGTAGACAGTAATATTGCCGAGTATTTTGAGTTGATGATTGAAGAACTGAACAGGGCTAATTCAATCATAGGGGAGTTTTTATCACTTGCCCGAAATAAGGCCACAAAAATGAAACAACAAAATATGAATAATATCATAGATGCTATATTTCCATTGCTGGAGGCAGATGCCATCAAGAGAGAAAAAAAGCTGAGTTTTGAAAAAGGACAAATTTCTGAATTAGCTGCAAATGAACGGGAAATTCGCCAACTAATGTTAAATTTGGTACGCAACGGAATGGAAGCAACACCTCAGGGTGGCCGAGTCACTATAAAGACTTATATGGATGAGGGTAATGTGGTTTTTGCTGTGCATGATCAGGGGAATGGCATTAAGCCGGAGTTTACAGATAAAATTGGTACTCCTTTTTTCACCACAAAAGAAGAAGGAACCGGATTAGGGCTGCCGGTATGCTACAGTATTGCGGAACGGCATAATGCCTGGATTAATTTTGACACAGGTCCGAAAGGGACAACCTTTTTTGTATATTTCAAAGCAGTGGAGAGCAATATAGATTGAATACTTAGTAAGGCTGCCGTTTTGGCAGCCTTGTTTAATTTATTTTGTTTCTGGCAGAGGTGTTTCAAAGTAGATACTGGTACTCGGAAACGCTACAGATACGCCTTCAGTTTCCAAAATCTCCATTATTTTAAAGTTAATATCTTCTTTTACTTTCAGGTATTCCGCCCAGTCTGTAGTATTTGTAAAGAAATACAGAAAAATATCAAGACTGCTGTCATTAAAAGAATCAAACCTTGCCAGGATAAAGTCTTTATAAATTTCAGGATGGCATTCCAGCATGGAACGGATTTTTTGCACACATATTTCCAATTTGGCACGAGGCGTGGAATAAGCAACTCCCAGTTTAAAAGTGATCCGCCTAATGCCCATTCGTGACCAGTTAGTTACAGGTTCATTTGCCAGTGTAGCATTTGGGATGGTAACCTGGGCTTGAGCAAAGGTCCTTATTTTCGTACTGCGGAAATTAATATCTTCAACTATTCCTTCGACACTTGGGGTATGAATCCAGTCACCAATTGAGAATGGCTTATCGGTAATGATTACGATCCCCCCAAATATATTTGACAACGTATCTTTAGCAGCCAGTGCAAAGGCTAGGCCGCCAAGTCCCAGTCCGGCAATAAAACTATTGATATCATAATCCCATTCTTGGACCACTATAGTCATAGCTAGTGCTATAATAACAACTTTGAAAACTTTCGATAGAAAAGGTATCAATATTTTGTCAATTTCAAGTCCGAATATTTTTTTTAGATCATCTTGCAACAGGTCGTAGCTTTCCGTGAAATTATAAAATCCTGTTGCAATTAGGATTATCAGGCCTGAACGGAAAAATTTTGATATTATCAAATTATATTCTGGACTTAAGGGCAGGTAAAAAAAGGCTAGGTAAATTCCAAGCAAAGCCCATAACCAACGCAGTGGATTTTTAAAAGACATTACTATATGGTCATCTAAACTGGTTTTTGTTCTGCCAGACAGTTGCAAAAAAATTCTGATCATAAAGTTAGCAAGAGTGTTTTTCAGTACCAGAAAAAATATCAAAATGGCAGCTGCGGTTAAAAGGTCAATGATTAATCCGGGCAATAGAATATTATTTATTTTTTCGAGCAATATCATTCCCTCCTAAACTATTAAACAAATACGACAGTAAAAGGAGGATTCCTTTTATTTTTTTCTCCCAAAAGTCAAAGAAGCCTTATGCAATGCAATGGCTTCTTTGGGAGGTTACCTGTTATTGTTGTTGCTGGTTCTTGATTTTGTACTGTGGTTCCTGCTGCTCAATATAGTTGACTCGCCCTTTAAGGGAATTGGAGATTGTCTCAACCTGACCGCTCATGTCGTTAAACATTTGTTTGCTGTTTTGATCATTGGTTTCGAGAGCAAATTGTTTCAGGTTAGCTGCTGCACCCTCCAAGCTTGATAGGGTTTGATGCATTTTATCTCCTACTGTCAAATTAATAACCTCCTGATATTTATTGTTTTTGGGACAGTAGTATTTTTTCCTCAAAAAACTTATAGAATACTGTTAAATTATGTTAAATCTTACTTCGGCTTCGAATCTTAGAGATATTTCTTTAAATTCATCCAAATTAATCAGGGTCTTATCACCATAGTAATAAATATAATTCCATGGTTGTTTGTTGTATTTCCTGTATTTTTCGCTGCCAAAATACTCGACAAGCAAATCTCCTGCCTGAGAGCCGCAAACCGTCAGTCTTAATATTTTCCAGTGGGAAGTATTTTTTTGCATAAACAAATATCAACTCCTTAAAAACGCAAGCAATGCCAAAAATAACTATTTAATACATTTTACACCATAATAACGCTTGTGGCAAGAATAAAAAACGCTCAGTGGGGATAAGATATTATACCCCAATATGGTAACATTTATTGACAAGGAGTTGGATTTATGAATTATACAATGATGGGTGAAAGAATCCGAAGACAAAGACTTGCCAATAAAATGACCCAGGAAATATTGGCTGAGAAAGCGAATATTTCAGTGTCATTTCTTGGTCAGATAGAGAGAGGCGAGAGAAAACCTAGTCTGGAAACAATCATAAATATTGCTAATTCATTGGGTGTCACGGTAGATCAATTGTTAACAGACAGCTATAAGATTGCACCTAAATCTCTTGTTGATGAGCTGGCTTTCCTGGTGCGCGAGAAATCGGAAGAAGAAATAAGAACAGTTATTGAAGTTACTAAAACGATTATTAAATATAATAATAAAAAGGATTAAGGGACTGTTTGTTAGAAAAAATTAAACAGTCCTTGAATTTTTAACGATATGGATTTATATACCAGTTAATATTTAGGTTAAAATTGGCGATAATATAAGCAGGAGAATCTCATTCTTCTAAAATCCCTTAATTCCACCCCACAGGGGTGGGTTTTTTATTTCTTTACTTTTGACTTTTATAGATAAAAGAAATAAAATAAAATAAGAAAGGTTAGTATAAATTGTGAAAAATATAACAATATTGAGAGGCCAAAAGAGCCCTGTGTGCAGGGGCTCTTTTTTAAATAAAAGGAAAGGGAGGAATAGTCTAAGGAGGGGTAAATATGTGTGAAGAAGCTTGTATTAATTGTGAACAGTGTGATGACTTCAAGAACGGATGTCAAGGTCAGATAGGCAGCTTTTTTGATGAATTGTGCCCCACACCAATAATCGAAGAACAGATAATCCTTAGTTAAGTCCTTTACTTAACCTTCTTTCCTTTAAGGGAGGAAGGTTTTTTTTGCCTGCTGAGGAAGTGCCGCTTTAAATATCTTGTTATTGAATAAGAGTGTGGGTTAAGGTAAAACTAACGAAAAAGAAACTAACAGCCGGAGAAAAAATGATTATACACTTATCTGATATGTACAAAATTTACGGTCTTAAAAATAACCGGGTTTCAGCCTTGAAAAACATAAATCTGGAAATAGGTTCAGGTGAAATGTTGTCAATAATGGGCCCGTCAGGTTCAGGTAAATCAACCTTGATGAATATTATTGGATTTCTGGATCGTCCCACTTCCGGGATTTATAAATTTAAAGGAAGGGACATCAGCCATCTTAATGACAATCAGTTGGCACGCCTGAGAAATCAGTATATAGGATTTGTTTTTCAAAATTTCAACCTGCTTTCAAGATCCACTGCGTTGCGCAATGTGGAGCTTCCTATGATTTATGCAGGAATTTCTCCCGGCAAAAGACATAGTATAGCTATGGAACTTCTTGAAGTTGTAGGTCTCAAGGATAGGGTGAATCATTACCCAAACGAACTTTCAGGAGGTCAGAAACAGAGAGTGGCAATTGCCAGAGCGTTGGTTAATCATCCGGCAGTACTCTTGGCAGATGAGCCTACCGGCAATTTGGATTCCCGGTCCGGAACTGAAATCATAAGGCTCTTTGATACTCTGAACAGTATTGGAGTTACAGTGATTATTGTAACACACGACAGTGATGTGGCTATTCAGACGCGCAGAATAGTTTACATCAGAGATGGGGAGATTGTTTCTGACGTTGCCAGTACCAATACCAACAAAGATAGTAGGATACTTCCTTATGAAACAAAACTTGGCATGTTAGGTTTTGCTAAACCACATGAACGAAATGGCAGGGATGGTTTTGAAAATATCTGAAGCATTGAGAATAGCTTTTTCCGGTTTAATATCAAACAAGATGAGGTCACTGTTAACTATACTGGGGGTTATTATAGGTGTCGGATCAGTTATTACTCTGGTTTCCATTGGTGAGGGAGTTAAATCAACAATTTCTGACCAAATCCAGGGCCTTGGCTCCAATCTGGTCCTGGTCACTCCGGGTAAAGGTGCAGTTGGCATGAATGCCAGCTCAATGGGGTCTGCGGTCAGCGAGCTGTCATATGAGGATGCTCTTGCTGTGGAACGTAATTCAGAAGCGGTAAAAAGTGTGGCCCCTTTAATAGAAAGTGGGGCCAATATTGAATATCAAGGTAAGACGAAAGCTACTCTTCTAAGCGGGACCACTGAAAGTTATGGAGAAGTTCGTAATTCGCCGCTATCTGCCGGGATTTTTTTTACGATGGGAGATATCAGGGGGTATAGACATGTTGCTGTAATTGGTGATACCGTGCGCCAAAAAATATTTAACAAGGAAAATCCTGTAGGCAAGACAATTTTTTTAAATAAAGTCGGTTTTGAGGTCATTGGGGTTATGAAAAAAAAAGGCCCTACCCTTACAATCGATAATGACGACAGGGTTTTTATACCAATAACTGTGGCCGAAGAAATGCTCAATACAAACCAGGTCAATATGATGTTTGTACAGGCTGGCGGTCCGGATTTGGTAAGTACTGCAGTTGCAGAAACCCGGAGAATTATTACTGATAGACATAAAAAGAATGATTTTGTGGTTAGTGAACAGAAAGATATCTTGAATACTTTCGAGGGGATTATGGGGACCCTGACAAGTATGCTCGGGGGTATTGCCGGGGTTTCGCTTATGGTAGGTGGTATCGGTATAATGAACATAATGCTGGTAACAGTTACGGAAAGAACCCGTGAAATCGGTATCAGGAAGGCAGTGGGAGCAAAACCAAGAGATATCATGTTCCAGTTTTTACTGGAATCAATATTTATTAGCGCTATGGGAGGAATGTTGGGTATTGCAGCCGGTTTTTTGGGAGCTCGGCTGCTTGATCAGGTAATCCCCAGTTTACCGACTGTAATTTCTCCCTGGTCTGTAAGTACTGCGTTTATGTTTGCTTTGCTTGTAGGCTTGTTTTTTGGGATTTATCCAGCGCGGAAGGCAGCGCTGCTAGACCCTATTCAGGCTTTAAGGTATGAATGATAATACCTTGACATTATATTTAAAATATATATAATAATATTACGTGCAAATAAATAAAAATTTAGTGGGCGAGTAGTTCAGTGGGAGAACGCTTCCTTGACACGGAAGAGGTCGGAAGTTCAATTCTTCTCTCGCCCACCATTGAAAATGTAAGGCTCTCTTTTTTAAATGAGGGCCTTTTTTAATAGCGAAAAGGGGTGTTCCCATGATTGTTTATGGGCACGCCTCTTACTTTTTGCCCTAAAGAAACAGGTGAATTAAAAACTTAAAAAGGGGGAAAACTTGGAGAATACCTATGGATACTTGTACTTCAATGGGTTAGAAGAACAAGGAGGGTAAAAATGAATATTGAAAACCTGATTTATCAAGAATTGCTTGAAATTGCGAATCAACGTGGTATTTTTCTAGATTTTGTTGATTTGCCAAATAAAATTGATGGATTTTGGTTTTACATAAAAAACAAAACTGATGCAATAGCAATAAACAGGGTATTGGCAGGGAATAAAAGGAATTTTACTTTAGCCCATGAATTGGGGCATTCAGCACTTCATAAAAATTCAAATTACAATGTACTCACTAACGGTGGGAAATTGGATGAAAAAATGGAAGCAGAAGCAGACGAGTATGCAAGGATATTGATAACAAAAATTAAAAAGAATCTACGGAAAGAGGTTACATTAAACATACAAAAATGATAAAATAAGGGTGTTAAACTGGGATGTACTAAATATAATAATTAAAAAGGCTTAGCCGAGCCTTTTTTATGCAGATAGGATAAAATTTAAACTTTCCTATCTGCTAAAAAATAGAATGGAGGAATTTGTTATGACCTTAGAACAAAGGATACAGAGACTCGAGGATATTGAAGCTATCAAATATTTAATGGGAACCTATTTTCGCTGTTTGGATTGTAAGCAGTGGGAAGAGCTAAAAGAATGCTTTGCCGAAGATGTAAAAACTGCATATTCTGATGGTAAATTATCATTCGGAAATCGTGATGAAACGATTGATTTTTTTAGAAAAAACATGCCGCCTACACAATTGACAATGCACCAAGGTCATACACCGGAAATTGATATTACAAGTGATACAACCGCTAAGGCTTACATGTATCTTCATGATGTACTTGTTGTTACAGATTATGATACGGGACTTACAGGTGGTGCTATTTATACCATTGAGTATAAAAAAATTAATGACAAATGGGTAATATCATTTATTGGCTACAATCGTACCTATGAAGAAACATGGCCAAGAAAAAATCCTGAAAAACGTAAAATAACAGCAAATATGTTTGCTAAGAAAGATTAATTGATATAATGATTATAATGTTTTATGAAGAATATGGAAGGGGGCTACCTATAAGTAAATTATGGGTATGCTCCTTTTGCTTTTTGCCTAAAACCATCCTCAGATATTGTATTGTATACAAAAAAAAAAATTCTCATATACTATTAGCAAATGGGGGTGAAACAATGCAAGCATCCTTTTCTATTGGAGCCAGAGAAAATATAGAACTGCTTAAAAGTAAGTTGGATACAGAGTTTGCTATGCTGCAAAACGACGGTATAAAGATATCTTTGGAAGAGTCTCCCCCAACTGGGGGTTTAACATTTTTAGGGTATAATATTGCTGATTATGGAAACTCAAGTTATTCAGAGGAAGAAACACGCTCAATTTTCAAACATTATATTGCCAATGTTGTTTCGGAAATAATTCTTAATTATTGGGAAAAGGCCCTGCTAAAAAATATCATCCGAAACAACTACTACTATTTTTTGCCTGAAGAACAGGAAGTAATCTATGATATTGGGCTAAACCATCTTAACCATGGTGCCGATCCTAATGATGAAGCATTTGTGCACTACTTAAGCAGAAAAGCTCTGGTAATGCAAAGGCTTATTGAGTATCTTCATACCAATGAGCGACTGATTATTGAGGGTTTTATCCGTTTCAGGCTGAAGGATTATCTTCAAGAAATATATAATGCAGCAGATAAGGCAATAGACGATTTTATGCTGGAAAAAGAATATAAAGAGTTTATCAAACTTCTGAAGTATTTTGTGGAAATACAGGAACCGAGGCTGGAAATAGTTCAGGTTTTGATACAACCTTCAGGATACTATAAATTGCTTGACGGAGATAATAATAACATCAGCAGTGAGTATCTTGACGGATTTTTGGTTGAAACGGGAGAATCTGAAATAAATTACGAGGATTTGCTTATTAGTGCATTAATCACGATTGCGCCAAGCAGAGTAATACTTCACTATAAGGAAAATGATATTAGTTGTCTTAAGGCTACGGACACCATTAAGAGTGTGTTTGGAGACAGGGTAAAGTTTTGTGATGGATGTGAAATCTGTGAAAACGCCGAAAAGGCTAGGGGTAACCGGGAGAGAAAGCAATAAAAAAGAATAAATGCATTAAAAAACTTCCTTGAAAAGGGAAGTTTTTTAATGAAATTTTAAAAAAAAAACAGGACACTTAATCGTGTTTGTCAAATGATTAAAGTGTCAAAATTTTCTATTAATCAAAAATATTGAAAGAAGGTGATTTTAAATGGAAAAAAAATCATCAGCTGAAGAAAGGGAAGAAAATGTTTTTGTTCCGCCGCCCCCTCCATCTGCGGCATTCCCTCCTCCACCCAAACAACAACATATATCCAATGATAGAAATTATTTCGATAAGACAGCCGAATCGGTGATACCACCGCCGCCTCCAAAATACGGCTCAAAGAAGTTAAAGCCCGCGGTTTTGCCATTCGAAAGGGAAGTACCTTTGCCACCACACCAATTATCTATTGAAGCCAGTGCAAAAATAAGAAAGGATAGACCGCCTGAGAATATTGCTGCCGACTATTCCAAAGTTTCTATTATCAGGAGGTATTTTGCATACTGTTTCGACTCCATATTTGCTTTGATTCCTCTTTTTGTTGTATTGTTTTTCAGCCCTGTCAAAAACGAATTGGAAATTATGTATGGGAATTACATGCGTTTTGGTACAATTTATATTTTTGATGAAGAAAGATTTGGTGTCATTCTTATTATATTAACAGCTATGTTATTACTGGCTGTTACTTACATGATTATCAGGGATGGGATAGGAAAAGGCCGCAGTTGGGGCAAAAGAATGACCGGACTGATGGTGGTATCTCTACGAACTGAAAAGCCTTGCGGCAGGGGAAGGTCTTTTTTGCGGAATTTTCTCTGCTTAATTCCGGGCATAAATATTCTTTACACAGTTGTTGAGGTAATTATGGTTAGCGCTAATCCCAAAGGAAGAAGGATTGGTGATTATATTGCCGGAACACAAGTAATCACTGCTTCTGAATATAAAGTGTAAACGAATTCTTAAATGAGGATTAATAAGATTCTTTGAGATAAGAGGTGTGATACTAATGAAAAAGCTTTTTTTGGTTTTGTCAATATGTGGACTAATATTATCGGTAGTTGTTTGTGCAGGATGTCAAAAAACAAAACCGGAAACATCTGAGGTAATAATTTATACATCTGTAGACCAAATTTATTCTGAACAAATACTTAAGGAATTCGAAGAAGAAACGGGAATAAAGGTCAAACCGGCTTATGATGTTGAAGCTGCCAAGACTACCGGACTTGTACAGCGACTGATTGCCGAGAAAAATCGGCCACGTGCGGATGTGTTTTGGAGTGGAGAGGTTATTCAGACTATCCGTTTAAAAGAGGAAGGAGTTTTGGCATCTTACCATTCCCCGGAGGCTGTGGGTATTCCTGAAACATTTCTTGACCCTGAAGGCTACTGGACAGGTTTTGCCGGAAGAGCCAGGATTATTATCGTAAATACAGACCTTGTGCCGCGGCAGGAATGGCCTTCATCTGTATTTGACCTTATTGATTCTTCTGTTCCAGGCAATAAAATCGGGATAGCTATGCCAATGTTCGGCACTACTTCCACACATGCCGCAGCGCTTTATTCAGTTTTGGGCGATAAAGAAGGCAAACGTTTTTTTGAAAAGATTAAGACAAAGGGAATAGCTGTTCTGGACGGTAATTCCTTGGTTAGGGATCAGGTAGCACAGGGCCGGTTAATGTTCGGTCTTACCGACACTGATGATGCTTGTCAGGCTGTTCAGGATGGATTGCCGGTGCAGATAATTTTCCCGGATCAGGAGCAGGATGGCTTGGGAACGTTTGTTATTCCTAATACCGTGGCAATGATAAAGGGAGCCCCGCATCCTGAACAAGCTAAAAAACTGATTGATTTTCTGGTCAGCAAAGAAGCTGAGCAAACAATGGTAGAAATAGGCTGGAGCCAGTTCCCTGTACGGCCTGTCACCAGTAAAAATACCTGCTTAGAAACTGGGGATATACATGAAATGGAGGTAGACTATGGAAAAGTATTCCTGGAGCTTGAGAAATCTGCAGCAGAAATGCGCGGCATTTTTGTCAATTAGGCTTAAGTCTTTAGGTGGGGTTCCGGAAGTACTTATCTTGATAATTTTATGTTTAAGTCCTTTACTGGCTCTTGCAGGATTGTCAATTACCGAAGCTTTCCGCGGGAACACAGAGGTTCTTTCCCTCATCACACCGGAAGGGAGGCGAATCTCACTGTTAGTGGGTACGGTTGTCCTAGGTTCGGGTGTGGCTGCGGCAGGAATTCTGATTGGCACACTGGCTGCTTCAGCATTTATGTCTATAAATTCACCATGGAAAGGTTCTCTTGTTTCTTTGGTTTTTTTATTTGCTGTTATTCCTCCCTACATTCATGCCTTAAGCTGGCAGGCTTTACTTGAGACTGTCAATAATGTATTAAACTGGTTTTCTTTACCGGAAATTGTGCTGGCAGGATGGTTTGGCAGCTGGTGGATTCAGCTGATGGCCTTCACTCCGCTGGCGGTGGGTTTGGGGATTCTTGGGTTTGAAGCGGTTTCGCCAATCCTTATTGAAGCGGGAAGGATAATGCGCGGTGATTTGACTGTTTTTACCAGAATTGTTTTGCCCCTGGCCATGCCGATGGTTGCTGCAGGGGGAGCTTTCTTGTTTTTGTTGAGTGTCACGGATTATAGTGTTCCGGTTCTTTTCCAGAAAAGCGTATATACCTTGGAGATTTTTGCTGAATATAGTTCAAATGGATATCCATGGAATGCATTTTGGCTTTCCATCCCTCTTTTACTGATAATCTTTGTTGTACTGTTTTTTTCTCAATATCCATTGAAAAAAGCCGCCATGAGCCGCTTTAAAACTAATAAAGCCTGGTCTAATCCCCCTAAGTGGCCGTCCTATTTTAGCTTTTTGCAGGCTGCTGCCTGTGTCATTGTAGGACTGGTTATATTTGTTCCGGTATTAACGTTAATTCTTCAGACAGGGTCTGTGGGTCAAATGCTGAACAGCATTCTTGCCGCTAAAGAAGAGATTCTATTCAGTCTGGGGATTTCAGCTGTTAGTGCGGCAATAAGTTTGATTCCGGCTGTTTTTATTGCAGGTAAAATTACAGGCAGTAAAGCTGTTTCGTGGTTGGGATGGGTTGCTTTACTGCTTCCTGTGTCGGTTCCTCCTCCACTGGTGGGAATTGGTTTGATTGCAATTTGGAACCGGACTCTGCCTGTTGATGTATATGGAAGCAGTTTGATGCCGGTTTTAGCGTCACTGGCCCGTTTTCTTCCTTTGGCGGTCCTTATTATGGCATCTCAGATGAGACGTATTGATCCTTTGCTTATGGAGGCTGCCAAGGTAATGCCGGTATCAGGATTGTCAAAGTGGACCCAAATTAAGATACCCCTTATAACTCCAGGCCTTATTGCTTCTTTCTGCACTGTTTTTGCTTTGACAATGGGGGAATTGGGTGCAGCTATAATTGTAGTTCCGCCTGGGAATTCTACATTGGCCATAAGAATTTTTAACTTGCTTCATTATGGTGCGGGTGATTCGGTTTCGGGACTTTGCCTGTTTCAGGTAATTATCATTCTTTTTGCTGTGCTGATTGGTGCGCTTAGCATGAGGTTTGGTCAATATTGTTCACAGGAGCGAGGCTGTTCATGATTAAGATTTGCAACCTGACGAAAACATATGGAGAAATCGCGGCAGTCCGCAAGGTATCATTATCTGTACCTCAGTTTTCTGCGATGGCTATTCTGGGACCATCGGGATGTGGGAAGACAACACTGCTTAGGCTGCTCTCTGGGCTGGAAATTCCTGAGGCAGGTGAGATTTACATAGATGGCAGAATGGTAAGTTGCAGCAAATGGGCAGATGCTCCGGCAAGCAGGAATATCGGATTTGTTTTTCAATCACCTGCTCTCTGGCCCCATCTTACAGTTGCCGGTAATATTCTCTTTGGGCTGAGAGGATTAACAAAAGCCAAGGCGAAGGAACGGCTTGAAGAACTGTTGGAAGTTATGAATATTAAAGAACTAAAAAAACGTTATCCTCACGAGATATCAGGGGGCCAAGCCAGAAGGGTTGCTATAGCCAGAACATTGGCGCCGAAGCCGCAAAGAATTTTGATGGATGAGCCTTTGGTTAACCTGGAACCTGAGCTTAAAACCGAAATTATCGCCTATATTAAAGAGGGTATAAGCAGCACCGGGGCAACACTTGTTTATGTAACCCATGATAAAAGTGAAGCCTCTCAAATAACAAAAAGTCCTTTATTTATGAGCAATGGAATGATTGCTGGAGAAGGGGAGAGTGATGGAGAAGACAGTGTCAAGTAAGAAAATTTGGCTTGTAGTTATATCTCTAGTTATTGCATTACTCGCTGTTTCTGTAGCCGGTATGACTATATCTCGGGTTTCTGAGAAAAGTAATGCTGCTAATTCTGACTGGAAAACAATTTGCCCGCCCAGGGAAGTGACCGTATTTGCTGAACAAGGTGATATAATGTGGGCCGGTGGTATGGATGGGGTATATAAACTGGATCGGGTAAACAAAAAATATACTGAAGAACTGGGCAGTTTTAGCCATGTTAAAGGGCTCTTGGTGGATGATGATGGATGCCTGTGGATCGGACATGAAAAAGGCATAACTATTTTGAAGGGAGCTTCCTCAAAAAGCCTTACTATAGCAAACGGACTGCCGGATAATCATGTTACTTCTTTATTCCAGGACCGGCAGGGAAGGGTTTGGGCAGGAACATGGAAAGGAGCCGCGGTGTTTGACGGTTTTTCCTGGGAGGTTATCAATTCCGGCAATGGTCTTCTTGATGATATGGTTAATGTGGTTAGCGGAGATACTTATGGTGGAATTTGGCTCGGTTCTTATGTGGCCCCCAGAGGAGGACTTACTTATCTGCAAGAAAAAAACCGGCAGTATTTTTCTACAGATAACGGTATTCCCCATAACAATATCAATTCAATCATTCAAGCAAATGACGGTACTATTTGGATAGGTACAGGCTACTTGGACAGAGGAGGTGCTGTTAATCTTAAAGCAGATTCGGACCAGACTTGGCGTGTTAATGAGATTATTGATGAAGACAGGGGTCTTCCGGGAGCAAAAGTTAGGTCAATTTATCAGGATAAGTCCGGGGTAGTTTGGTTTGGGATGGAATATGACGGACTGGCATGCCGGAAAGACGGCAGGTGGCAGGTTTTAACAAAAGAAGATGGGCTTTCAGGAAATGAGATTAAAACGATGTTGGAGGATTCAAGCGGCAATTTTTGGCTTGGCACGGAAAACGGGGTAACAGTTATTCCCGGAACCCGGATAACATTGTCTAAGGAGGGAGGAGGGCAAAAATGAATAATAAACCGGCTCAGAAAAGCCCCGAAAATTTTCTCCAGTTTACATTGATGATATTGAATAGCATTATTAAAAGCATGTTGAGAAGACCAATTTTTTATATTTTGATGTTTTTGGTTGTATGGGTGGTGCATACTTATTTGATGGTAGGTCCAAATAATGGGTATTGGAAGATTACCAAATGGTACCTAGGTTTGAGTCTGGCCCTGAAAGGACAGGTATTTGGAGGGACTTTGTTCTGGATGCTTCTGGTGGGATTTATAACCTCAAGCCTCAGGCACATTAAAAACGACGGGTTAGGCGGATTTATTAAAGGGCTGAGCGGAACGGTACCTGTACTAATAGATTATTCCCAAAAAGCAAACTCTATGGTTGCCCCGGTATTTTTTGGAGGTGCTGCGGCAGCATTGCTGATTGCATGTTTGTTGGATAATAAGTTTGTCAGCCTGCTTCTGGCTTTAGTTGTTTTTGTTTCTATAAGTAGACGTTTTCAAAGTCTGATTTACCTGGGAGCCAGTTTAGCATGGGCAGATTTAGTCAAGCTGTTTAAGTACAGGGATATTACCGATTCTGACAGACAGAGGGTCTACCAGCTATTAGGAGCTGCAGCTGCGGGATTTTTGTTGGGTGCTGTGTTACCATACCAGCCTTACTCGGGCTATCTGGGTGTTTTGATTCTTATTGTCTTGGCTGTGGTAAAAAACAAAAAGGCAGCATCCGGTGCCATCCTATTCATTCTTACTTCTGGAGCTATACTTTATGCCCCGGAGATTCTTGCTCATGACGGGGGAGTCTATGAAGCAGGAGGCTGGGGCAACTGGTTAAGCAGTCAGGGGGCGCTTACTGCTGTCTTATACGGTCTGCCGCCTGCTATTGCTTCCGCTATAGCAGCAGCTATAGGGCTAGGTGCCGGAAGTGGGATTTCTCTGGGGGATGTTGACTTTGAACCTTGGCAAGATGAAGCAGGAGAACCTCCTGCTGAAGAAATTTCAGATGAAGATATGACTGATAATTTGACAGATGATGAAATGAACATTGGTGATGTACCTATTGATATTTCACTGCTGCAGGGAGGACCCCAGGAAAACCCGTTTACCTCATTGTTCGGGGGAGACGGTCCGGGCATTTGTCAGGATATGGGTCTGCCAAATTATTGGATAAATACAGCTACCCTTAACTTGGTTATAGAGGATACCTTTTTTAAATCCAAAGGAACAGGCCCTGCTGTTAATCTGAAAATTTCTTATAATTCTAATCCAGGGATTTACGGTATGATGGGAAGAAGCTGGCGTTTTGCTTATGATTCCTCTATTGAGGAACAGAATGGGACAATTCTTGTTATTAAAGGGTCCGGGCAAATTCTTCCTTATAAAATCTTGGATAATGATATCGGAAACCTTGTGGCTGCAGAATCTCAGCCTATAGAACTTATTTCTTCTGCCGGTAATTATGATAGGCTTCTGGATTATGGCCGGTACTGGTTATTTATAGAAAAGAGATCACGTCTGGTATACCGCTATGATAAGGTCCCAGGAACCGGTTTAGCCAGGCTTACCCGTATTCAAGACTACAATAATAACGGAATTGATTTAAGCTATAACCAGGACGGGACCCTGGGCAGTATCAGGGATGCCGCAGGGAGAGTAACCAGGTTGGATTATAATGAACAAAACTTGTGCATCCGTGTCATAATTGCTGATGGCAGGGAAGCCTGTTTCGCTTATGACCAAAATCAAAATTTAATTCGCACAGAAGACCTTTTGGGAGTAAGCAGTTTATACGAATATGACCAAAGTGGTTATTTAAAACAGATGAAGGTAGGCAGCAAAAATCATACCACTTCATTTACTTATCAGAAACTGCCTTGGGGCAAAGGCATAGCTTCGGTAACAGATGCAAGAAATCATGCGGTACGGTTTGAGATGGTATCCGAAAACCCCAGGCAGGTAAGACGGTTTGATGAGAAAGGAAGAACTGTTATTTATCTAAGTAATCAGGGCTTGACAGACAAAATAATTGATCCTTTAGGGAATTTTAAGGAAAATAGTTTCCAAAACGGACTTCCTGTGAGTGCCCGGGACATAAATGGCAATGTGAGAAAAATGGAATATGATTACAGCGGGAATTTGATTAAGCATACAGATGCAGCAGGGAATGTTTTTGTTTACAAGCATGACGCCTATGGTAATGTTTTGGAAGAAACCAATCCTCTTGGTGAAAAAAACCTATTCAAGTATGATGCGAACTTTAATCTGGTTGAAATGGTTTCTTCTTCTAAACACAAATTTATCTTTGAATATGATGGAAAGGGCCGGCTTACAGGAATTATCCGTCCTGATGGGAGCAAGGCAGCATTTTCTTATGACGGCTTTGGAAATGTGGAGAATTATACAGACCCTCTTGGCGCCATTTCGAGGATTGAGTATGACAGATTTGGCTTTGTAAAGACAGCTTCTACGGATTCCCGTGGTTTTGCCAGCAGGTTTGTTTATGATGAAAATAACAGGTTGGTAAAAATAACTTATCCTGACGGCCATAGCCGCAGTATAACCCATGACTGCTGTGCTCCAAAATCAACTCAGAATGAAAAAGACAACACAAAAGTATTTGAAAGGGACCAACTCTTAAATGTCACCAAATTTATTGACAGCCTGGGGAACGTTACTTCCTACCGTTATGACGAAAACAGCAATATGACAGCTTGT
The DNA here is from genome assembly GCF_048453025.1 of Phosphitispora sp. TUW77. Taxonomy (GTDB): domain Bacteria; phylum Bacillota; class Thermincolia; order Thermincolales; family UBA2595; genus Phosphitispora. The sequence goes on along the minus strand of NZ_CP156677.1, from coordinate 1,813,233 downwards.
CAGGACCCCATCGGTAATATAGTTACCATGGGATATGATGAGGCAGGTTACCTGACAGAGCTTGTTCGTCCGGCAGGGAAAATCAAGTTTAAGAACAGGGGCAACGTTCCGGTCCTTATTGAGGATGAAAGAGGAAAACAAACCAGGTTTGCATATGATGGCAACAACCTGCTTGTTTCCCTTACAGACCCTCTGGGGAACAAGACGGTATTTAACAGGGACCCCTTGGGGAGAATTGTTGAAGTAATCAATAGTCGCGGGCAAAAACTGCAATACGAATACAATTTGGAAGGACGCCCGGCTGCCCGTTATATGAACAATAAGGAGACTTGCAGATATGATTATGGTTTAAATGGTCTTCTGCAGGAATTAAAGGATGAGTCAGGGGTAACAAATTATCGATATGACGGAGCCGGCAGGGTTACGTCCGTTACCTATCCGGACTTAAAGGAATTAAAACTGTTTTATGACAAGGTCGGTAATGCAGTGAAGGTTCAGTATCCCGGAGACTTATTGGTTTCTTATGAATATAGTGAGCGTAACCGGGTTACGGCTGTTTCCTGGAACAATAACAAGGTAATCTTGGAATATGATGCAGCAGGCAGTTTAATATCAGAGCGGCGTTCCAACCATACGGATACAGTTTATCAGATTGATGCCATGGATAATATCATTGGAATAAAACACAGTCATAATGGGATACCTTTCATTGATTTGACCTATACTGTCGATGCTTCAGGAAATCTTATTGAAGAGACGGGTTTGCGTCCTTTATACTGGTATCCTGACCCGGAATTAATAGAAATGAAAGCAGAATACAATGACCTTAATCAGATAATTAGGTGGGGGTCAGATTCTTACGAATACGACCCGGATGGAAATCTGATTCAAATCAATGGCTTCAGAAATGTTCAGTATATTTACGATTCTGCAAACCGTCTCGTTGAAATAAACGGCAAAACGGGTTCGGTAAAATATATTTATGACGGACAGGACAAAAGAGTTAAAGCTGTCTATGGAGATGAGATTAGAAATTATTACTACAATCCTTTAGGGCAATTGATTTTTGAAAGTGACGGGAAAGGAAATATTAAGAATTATTATATTTATGCCGGAATGCGGTTAGTGGCTATGATGAATTCACAAGGAGAAGTATTTTATTATCATTTTGATAATAAAGGCAGCACAATATCACTAACGGACAGTTCGGGAGCAATCACAGCTTCTTATGCCTATACACCTTTTGGTTCAGTTGACCAAAAAACCGGAAATTTGTATAACCCGTTTTCATTTGTGGGTGCTTTTGGAGTTATGGATGAAGGGAACAATCTTTTCTTTATGAAGCGAAGATATTATGATAGCCTGACCGGAAAATTTATGCAAAAAGATCCTACCGGTTTTGCAGGAGGAATAAACCTTTATGCTTATGTAGAAAATAACCCCTTAACCCGTATCGATCCGGAGGGCACAGGTGTATTTCTTGCTGCGGGCCTTATTTTACTAACATTTATGGCAGCCGGTTATACTTTGTCTCAGTCAAAAAATCGGGCATTTAACACAATTCAGAAAGTCCTTGATGGTGCTCCGCAATATATTTCGAAAGAGATAACCCCGGAAGAATGGAATAGACGTATTTCAGAATTAGGGAATATTCCCGACCAGGTTAAAAAAGATTTTCTGGAAGGACTGGCTGAATTAGGTGATAAAATATTAACAACTAACCCTACAACCAGCGGGGGATATTCTGCTATTAAAGCCACCGGGCAGGCTGCACAGGGCGATTACGGGGACGCTGCCTGGAACGCTCCTGGAGCAATTCCGGGAACTCCGGGATCTGCCTGGACAGCGGGAACTGAAACATATGGAGCTATAAAAAATGCATGTGATGAACCATAATTAGGTCATAAGTCTATTATTTAGAAGATTTATTGAAAGGGGAAAATATCATGAGTAATCAAGGGAACACCGGTTACAAATATACTTATGATTCTTCTAACCGTTTGATAGGGGTAACATTTGAAGATAATACCAGGTTAATATATGAATATGATCCCGCAGGTAATATGATTTCACACAACAAGATAACCGCAGACTGTTCGCCCTTGGGATTTTCTAAACTCTTTGAAGAATATGAACACCTCAAAAAAACGTACCAAAAGGGTGAATTAAGCCACAGTGATTTTCTTGAGCAGTTGTATAACCTGAGGATACAGGATGAAAGAGGTACCTGGTGGCAGATTGGAGAGAATGGAGAATGGCTAAAATGGGACGGGGCACAATGGGTTAAAAGCGGGCCGGAATAAATTCTGGAAATTTTTGTTCTACATTTGGAGGTCTTTTTATGATACCATAGTTTTGAACTTATAGACTATGATAAAGGACTTGACGTGGATGAAGGTAATATTAATTTTAATTCCTATTATCGGAGGCATTTCGGGATGGTTTAGCGTAGCTTTGGCTCTGAAAATACTGTTTTGGCCCCCCAATCCTATTAAGCTTCCTTATACTGATAAGTATATCCGAGGGTTGTTACTGGAAAAACAGGAACATTTGGCTGCAGGTATCAGGGAAATAATCCAAACCCAGTTACAGTTGGCGGTTACAGAGGATGAAGGCCTAGCTTATGAAGTCAAAAAAAACTTAATTAATACTGTTGTTGATTCCGTGAAAGAACATATTCAGCACAAGATTCCCTTTTTGGTGCCTAAAGGAGTAAAGCTGAAGATAGTAGATACTGTTGAAGAAATTATCAGGAAGGAAATTGCCGGTTTTTTGGATGAATTAGTTTACAATGTTCGCAAAGATAAAGGACCAGGTTTTGAAATCTGCCGGTTTATTGAAGAAAAAATTCGCTGTTATAATTTGAACGGTCTGGAGACCAGGATAAATAAATTACCTGAGATACGTTATCTGAAAACCGGAGCAGCTTTAATTGGAGTTATTTCAGGTTTACTGCAGATGCTGGTGGCAATTGCTGCCAGGGCTTGACAACGGTGTTACCTAGTCATATAATATAACCGTTTAAGACTAATTAAAGGCCGTGAAAAGGAAAAGCAGGCTGTGTCACCTGTCAGAGAGATAAGGCCCTGGGCTGAAAGCCTTATCGGGGAACGTGCAGTCAGTAAACCACCTTGGAGCTGTCGGGCTGAACAGAGTAAGCCCTGACCGGGTATGTCCCGTTACAGACATTATAAGAGCCGGTTTTCCGGAAGCAGAGTGGAACCGCGGGAGAACAACTCTCGTCTCTGGGATTATTTCCAGGGACGAGGTTTTTTTTATTTAGTATTATTAGCGGTACATTATTAGCCGCTTATATAAGGAGGTACGTTTGATGTCTATGGTGAAGATTTCTTTAAAAGATGGTTCAGTTAAGGAATTTCCTAACGGGACACGGGTAATTGACATTGCTGCCGGCATTAGTAAGGGTCTCGCTCAAAATGCTTTAGCAGCCAAGCTTAACGGCAAGAAGGTTGATTTGGATACTCCTGTTAATGAAGACAGCACAGTTGAGATTATTACCTGGGATAGTGAAGAAGGGCAGGATGTATATCGCCACAGTACGGCACACATAATGGCACAGGCTGTAAAAAACTTGTTCCAGGGGGTGAAGTTTGGCATTGGTCCGTCTATTTCGGAAGGGTTTTATTATGATTTTGACATTCCGGAAAAATTATCTCCTGAAGACCTGCCGCGGATAGAAAAAGAGATGCAGAGGATTATCAAAGAAAATTTACCATTTGAGCGTATGGAGGTATCCAGGGAAGAAGCCCTCAGGATGTTTGCCGACTCTGGAGAAAACTACAAGGTGGAGCTGATAAGTGACCTTCCTGAGGATGCGGTCATTAGTTGTTATCGCCAGGGGGATTTTATTGACCTGTGTGCCGGACCTCATGTGCCCTCTACGGGAAAAGTAAAATCTGTCAAACTTATGAACCTGGCAGGGGCTTACTGGCGTGGGAGCGAGAAAAATAAAATGCTTCAGAGAATATATGGGACTTCATTCCCCAAAAAGTCTTTGCTGGATGAACATATTTTTCGGATAGAAGAGGCTAAAAAACGTGATCACCGTAAGCTTGGGGCTGAACTTGAACTGTTTTCCATGCATGAAGAGGGTCCTGGTTTTCCTTTTTTTCACCCTAAAGGCATGGTTCTGAGGAATCAGTTGGAAAATTTCTGGCGTGAAGAACATAAAAAGGCCGGATACCAGGAAATTCGCACCCCGGTGATTCTAAACAGGAGCCTTTGGGAGCAGTCGGGCCACTGGGACAACTATAAGGAAAACATGTATTTTACCAATATTGATGAAGTGGATTTTGCGGTAAAACCGATGAACTGTCCCGGCGGTATCCTTGTCTACAAGTCTAAACTGCACAGTTACCGGGACTTGCCTATCAGGCTGGGTGAACTGGGGTTGGTCCACAGGCACGAACTGTCAGGTGTATTGCATGGTTTAATGAGGGTCCGGTGTTTTACCCAGGATGATGCCCATATATTTATGCTGCCTGCCCAGGTGACAAAAGAGATTATAAGGGTTATTGACCTTATTGATAAATTTTATAGTATATTTGGATTTGAATATCATGTGGAATTAAGCACTAAGCCGGAAAAGGCCATGGGGTCCGATGAAATTTGGGATATGGCAACAGATGCTTTAAAGCAGGCCCTTGAGGAGAAAGACCTGGATTACAAAATTAACGAAGGTGACGGGGCTTTCTATGGTCCTAAAATTGATTTTCATCTTAGGGACTGTCTGGGGAGGACATGGCAGTGTGGCACTATACAGCTTGACTTTCAGATGCCCGAAAAATTTGACCTCACATATATAGGTGAGGATGGGCAGAAACATCGCCCTGTTATGATTCACCGGGTAGTATTTGGAAGTATTGAGAGATTTATCGGCATCCTGATTGAACAGTATGCCGGGGCATTTCCGGTATGGTTGGCTCCTGTGCAGGTCAAAGTACTTACTGTGACCGACAGGGGGCTGGATTTTGCCGGAGAAATCCTGAAAAACCTTGATGAGAACGGGATTAGGGGAGAAGTTGACGGGAGGAACGAAAAAATCGGGTATAAAATAAGGGAGGCTCAACTTGAAAAGGTTCCCTATATGCTCGTAATAGGAGACCGTGAAGTTGACAGTGGGTCTGTAGCTGTACGTAAACGGGGTATAGGCGACATGGGCACTGTTGCTCTTGATGAGTTTGTGAAAACCATCAGCGAGGAAATTGATTTGAAAATTATTTGACAACAAGGGAAACCCGGTGCTATAATTAAGAAACAAATTGAAATAATATCCAAAGAAGAAGCCATCCGCTTCTCACCTTATAACGCTGCGGTTGTTGATAAGGTCATTTAATTTCAGAAATCAGGTATCATATATTTGATTTTTTGCGGGTGGTTATCCACCCGCTTAGTTTTTTTACAGTAGATATTAAATTTGGAGGTGACCCCAATAAGCAAAGATATGCGAATTAATGAGGAAATCAGGGGTAAGGAAGTCAGATTAATAAGTATGGAACAGGAACAGTTAGGAATAGTGCCGGTCAAGGAAGCTCTTAGAATGGCTCAGGAACTTGAACTGGACCTGGTTGAGATTGCACCAAATGCTAAACCCCCGGTATGCCGCATTATGGATTTTGGCAAGTATAAGTATGAGCAGAGCAAGCGTGAAAAAGAAGCTCGTAAAAAACAAAAAATTATTAGTGTTAAAGAAGTTAAGGTAAGGCCCAATATTGAAGACCATGACCTTGATGTGAAGACCAAAAATGCCTTGAAGTTTTTAAAAGAAGGTGATAAGGTTAAGGTCACTCTTATGTTCAGGGGCCGTGAAATGGCTCACGCTGAATTGGGCAAACTACTTTTGAAGAAGGTTGCCGATGCAACTGAAGAAGTAGCCAATGTTGAAAGACAGCCAAAGGTTGAAGGAAGAAATATGATAATGATTTTAGCACCAAAACAGGATTAGAGAGGAGGATTTAGTATGCCCAAAATGAAGACTCACAGGGGTGCTGCTAAAAGGTTTAAAGTTACTGGGAGTGGAAAAGTTAAAAAAGCTAAAGCATATAAAAGTCATATTTTAGAGAAGAAGTCTGCTAAGAGGAAGAGAAACCTCCGCAAATCTGATATTGTATCCAGTGCTGATACCAAAAGACTTAAGCTTTTGATGCCTTATTCATAAAAATTGGCATGACACCATCATATTATAAATGTTTTTAAGGAGGTTAGGGATATGTCTAGGGTAAAAAGAGGGGTTACAGCCCGTAAAAGACATAAGAAAATATTAAAACTGGCCAAGGGTTATTTTGGTGCTAAAAGCAAGCTTTTCAGGCCTGCTAATGAGCAGGTGCTGAAATCTCTTTCATATGCTTACCGTGACCGCAGGGCCAAAAAGAGGGATTTCCGTAAGCTGTGGATTACTAGGATTAATGCAGCTGCAAGGATTAATGGAATCTCTTACAGCAAGCTTATTAATGGGCTGAAACAGGCCGGGGTTGATATAAACCGCAAAATTCTGGCTGATATGGCTGTGAAGGATGAAAAGGCTTTTGGCAGGCTTGTTGAGGTTGCAAAACAGAAACTAAATGCCTAAGACAATTTAGGTTTTAACGCTATATACACGGGACTGTTCCTAATGGGGCAGTCCTGTTGGATTTTTAGAGACCTTCCGCTTTGCTCTCCACTATAATAATATAATAATATATTTATAATTAGGAGCGGGGTTTTAAAATTGAGAATAATGACTTACAATGTGCATTCTTGCATAGATGTTGAGAAAAGAAACAGTCTTGACCGGATTTGCAACCTTATTAAAAAGGAACGCCCATCCATAATTGGTCTCAATGAGGTGGAAAGTTTCAGCCCCAGGGTTGGGTTTGTCAACCAGCCAAAACGCCTGGCTGCAGCACGAAATATGGTATATAGCTATGGGCCAGCCATCAAGTTTGGGCCGATAGGTTTTTTCGGGAACGCAATTTTATCGAGATATCCTATATATGAATCTAAAAACTTCCGGCTTTCCAGTAAGCGTGAACAGAGGTGCTGTCTACGTACACGGCTGCGTATTCCTGAGGGGTATATTACAGTATTTATAACTCACCTGGGACTTAACAGGCAAGAGCGGTTTGAGCAGATAAGTGAACTTGAAAGATTGGTGGCTCAAGAAAAGAATCCGGTAATTCTGATGGGGGATTTTAACTGTGGAATGGACCAGCTTCGCCCTCTTTACAGGATGTTATCAGATGCCGGCAGTATTTTTGGATCCCAGCCTACATTTTCTCTTACAAATCCTAAAGACAGGATTGATTATATCCTTTTTTCAGCAGAGTTTGAGTGCAGGGATTTAATTGTGGCGGAAAGTGATTCCTCAGACCATCTACCGGTGATAGCGGATTTGCATATCGCGAATGTTTAAAATTTTCCAGTATTGTTTATAATAATGCTGGGTATAATCCGGGAAGGAGGTTGATAGTTTGAAAAAAATTGCTTTAATTAGCATAATTATGGTTGCCATTATTTTTTCGGCTTGTTTTGCATATGCAGGAGAAGCTGCCTGCTATACGGTTAAACCTGGAGATACTCTATATGGAATAGGTAAAAGATTTGGTTTGCACTATAGTGCGGTCATGAAAATTAATAAATTGGATTCTATTATTATCAGGCCGGGAATGAAATTGAACATTCCAGTAGAAAAAGGCAGTTTCCATATTGTCAAGGAAGGGGAAACACTATACGCTATTTCACGTAAGTATGACGTTATGGTTACCGAAATAAAAAACAGAAATAATTTGTCAGATAATCTGATAGTTCCCGGAATGAGGCTTTTGCTGCCGGGTACCGCTGTTGCGGTAAGTGGACATGCTCAGCGGGTACTCAGCGGAAGCACCTCTTTGGATAGTGACGATATTTTGCTGCTTGCCAAAATGATTTATGCCGAATCCAGGGGCGAGTCTCTTAAAGGCCAGATTGCAGTTGCTGCAGTCATATTAAACAGGCTTAAGAGCAGGGAGTTCCCTTCGACAATCGATGAAGTAATATTTCAAAAAACCAAAGGTGTATACCAGTTTACCCCTGTGGCAAATGGGAAAATTAACCTGGAACCTGATCGTTCATCATTTTATGCTGCTGAACGGGCCTTGAAAGGGGAAGACCCTACAAATGGGGCATTGTTTTTCTATAATCCGGAGATAAGTTCGGATACGTGGATCAAGACTCTGCCTGTTACAAAAGTAATCGGCAATCATGTTTTTGCTAGATAAGAGTAAACCTTAATGGGAGTAGACTTGAGTATTAAGATATGCTTAAGGCTGCTCCTATTTTATTTAACAGAATGGAAGTATAAACTAAAATTCGAAAAAACTTCCTACATATCTACAATCATTTCATCTAGAAAATAAAGGGATTTCCTCGCTATGCAACGAAAAAAAAGTAGACTTGAAGCAAAATTCAGACAATTCGTGAAATAAGGAATCAACAGTAAAGGGGACTCTTGTGATTTTGAACAGTATTTTGATAATTATGTTTAACTTAAATAATAATACTACTTTTATTCTCCTTGCGATTCTTTTGGGAGGTGTTATTATAAGTTGCGGATCAATATTCAGACATTTATACAGCACCAAAAAACGCATTCGCATGATGACTGAGAAACTGAACGAGGTTGCGGCTGGGAATTTCACCACCGCTATTTTAGATAAGGGGACAGATGAGTTAGCAAATCTTGCCGGATCTATCAATAATTTGGTTAGAAAAATTTGTGAGTACCATGAAGATGATAAGCGGATGCTGGCAGATGACTTCATGTACGAAAAATTTGCTGCTGTTGGAGAGATTGCTGCCGGCACAGCCCATGAAATCCGTAACCCGCTTACAAGTATTAAAGGATTTACATATCTTCTTCAAGACAAGTTTGAACAAGGTGAGCAAGGATGGGAATATGCACAGATTATTAAACAGGAGGTTCAGCATATTGAGGATATCATTAATCAATTTTTGATAATGGCGGCCCCATCTTTCCTGGTGATGGAACAAAGCAGCCTCAATGAACTTATTAATCAACTGCTCCCGGATATTGCTATGGATGCGGTTAGTAACGGGGTGTTAATAGAAACAAATCTTTTCGGCAGGATACCTGATGTTTATGTTGACCGCAAGCAAGTAGTTCAGCTGGTTGGCAATTTGTGCAAAAATTCAATTCAGGCTATGTCCGATGGGGGGATATTAAAAATTGAGACTAAGTATTTAGGTGAGGATAATATGGCTACTCTTATTATCAATGATACCGGAATTGGTATTTCTCCTGAAGTCCTTAACCGGATAGGCGATCCTTTTTTCACAACCAGAGAGGAAGCTGCCGGATTGGGACTGACAGTATGTTATCGTATAGTTCAAAATCATGGTGGCAGTATGAAGGTTAATTCTATTAAAGGTTGTGGGACAACTTGTGTAGTTAAATTACCTGTGACCTAAAGGAAATTTTAGTTAGATTAAAAAGCCTCTTTAATTATGAAATATCTGCCTGTACATGATAAATGTAATGGCGGTGATAATAATATTAAGGAGGTGGATTTTATGAGGAATCTTTGGAAGGGAGCTATCAGTTTCGGCCTGGTACACGTACCTGTAAAACTGTATTCGGCGACTGAAAGAAAAGATATTAAGTTTAATTATCTCCATGAAAAATGCAAGACACCAATACGATATGAAAAGATTTGTCCAACCTGTCAAACAGAAGTGTCTGCAGATGAAATTGTCAGGGGATATGAATATGAGAAGGGCAGATATGTAATCCTTAGAGATGAAGATTTCGAAAACATTCCTTTACCAACAGCTAAAACAGTTGAAATTATAAACTTTGCAGAACTCAGTGAAATAGATCCGGTGTATTTTGACAAATCATACTACCTTAGTCCGGGAGATGGCGGGCAGAAGGCATACGAACTCCTGAAAAAGTCAATGGTGGAAGCCGGAAAAGTGGCTATAGCAAAAGTTATTATTAGATCCAAGGAGTCTCTGGCAGCTCTCAGGGTATTCCGGGATATTATAATCATGGAGACCATGTTTTATCCGGATGAAATAAGAGATGCCAAATTGCTTCCAGAAATTAATTATAATGTACAGGTAAGCGAGAATGAGGCACAAATGGCATCAAATCTGATTGGAGCACTTACCGAACCATTTAACCCGGAAAAATATCATAATGAATATAGAACTGTACTCAGCGAACTTATAGAATCCAGGATTAGCGGTGCTGAAGTTGAAATTCCAGCAAGAGAGGAAACAGGCAAGGTGGTTGACCTTATGGAGGCTCTTAAGGCAAGTATAGATTTAGCAAAGGAAGAAAAGGAACGGGCTGAGATGAAAAAAAGACCAAAATCAGCGTCCAAGAAGGCACATGAATCCCGATGAGGCATTCAAATGGTTCAGAAAATTAAAACCCATGCTGGCAACCTCAGCATCTCCGTTTAATTCTCCGGAATATATTTTTGAGGTTAAATGGGATGGATTCAGATGTTTAGCTTACTTTGATGATGATAAAACAGTACTCCAAAGCCGTAATCGATTGGATTTCAGCAACAAGTTTCCTGAACTCGGACAAATTCACCGTCTGGTTGCTAGGCACCCGGCCATTATTGATGGTGAAATAATAATCATGGAAAATGGGAAACCATCTTTTTACGAGCTTCAGAAGAGGGGTTGGACGAGTGATGACCGCTCAATTGCAAGGAAATCTGCTGCTAAACCGGCAACTTATGTAGCCTTTGATATTCTTTTTGCAGGGGAAGAAATCCTGACCGGCGTGCCACTGATTGAAAGAAAGGAAATCCTTAAAGGAATTGTTGAGCCGGATGACCGGCTCTTTGTTTCAGAGGGCATTCCTGAAAAGGGCCGGGAAATCTACCACGCATGTATTAAACAGGACCTTGAAGGGGTTATTGGCAAAAAGTCAGACAGTCTTTATTATCCGGGTAGGCGCACTCAATATTGGAAGAAATTTAAAAAAGTTTATGAAGGTGATTTTATCATATGTGGATATAAGCAAACCTATGATAATTCAGAAAGGGTTGATTCATTAATTTTGGGGTTACTTGAAGGTACCCAAATGTTTTTCCAGGGTGCAGTGGGAGTTGGACTGGGCGGAACGCCAGGGAAAGCCCTTTATAAAGCACTTCAACCGTTAATAAATGATAAACCGCTGTTTGAACTTCCTCAGGATGTTGTTCGAGGCATAAAGTGGGTTAAACCTGAAATTTGTTGTTCTGTGGAATTTTTGGAAACGGCAAGGAATGGCAGGCTTAGACATCCGGTGTTTAAAGGGCTCCGCGTTGATTTGGAACCGGAAGACTGTAGCGGAGGTAATTAGAAGTTGGACAGAGAGGTAATTATAGCAGGGAAAAAGCTGAAACTGACAAACCTTGAAAAACTGATGTGGCCGCGTGATACAATTAATAAGGCCGGACTTATTAAATATTATGCTGATATTTCTGATATTGTACTGCCGCATCTGAAGGATAGGTTGTTTATCATGAGCCGTTATCCGGATGGGATTGATGGAAAGATGTTTTACCAGAAAGAATGTCCGGGGTATGCCCCGGAATGGGTCAGAACGTTTCCTGTGAAATCACCTGATGTTGGTAAAACGATAAACTATATTATTTGTAATGACTTGCCCACACTTTTATGGCTTGCCAATCAAGCCTGCATTGAACTTCATATATGGCTGGCAAAGGTGCCGGAGACAAATTGCCCCGATATTATGGTTTTTGACCTTGACCCCATGTATCCTGCGACATTTAATGACACATTGAAGGTTGCTCTCTTGGTAAAAGAGGCTTTAGAGCAGTTTGGCCTGCACGGTTATCCTAAAACTTCAGGCGCTACGGGTTTGCATGTCTTTGTTCCTATCAAGCCGGAATATACCTACAGCGAAGTCCGGGCCGGTGTCGAGTTTATATGCCGCCATGTCAATGCGGTTCTCCCTGAAAAAACTACTATGGAAAGACTGGTTGTCAACAGGAATGGCAAGGTTTATCTGGACTACTTACAAAATACCCAGGGTAAGACAATGACTTTTCAATACAGTCTGCGTCCGCTTCCCGGAGCACCGGTATCAGCTCCATTGACGTGGGATGAGGTTAGGCAGGGCGTGGTACGTCCCGGAGATTTTAACAGCTTTAATATAATTGACAGAATTAGCTGTGTTGGGGATCTTTATGCGGATTTTCTTAAACCTGGTCAGAGTCTTCAAAAACTTATGGCATTAGTACAATAATAGAATTATTTGGCAGAAATAATATTTTCTTATGCAGGAAAATGGGGAACCACCCCGAAACAGTGTAAAGAATAAAGGCAATAATGTTTAATGTTTAATGAATTATTATTATCAGTCAGGGGTGCAGTTAGTGGATACCAAGGCTTATTATGTTTTGCTGAGCATGGTTGATGGTTTGGGGCCGCGCCGGCTTGCTGCATTGATTGAGTTGATGGGTACGGCGGAAAAGGTCTGGTATGCAAGTGAATCAGTTTTACGGTCTGTACCGGGAATTCCTGCGAAAGTTATTTCGAGTCTCCTGGACAAGCGTAAAGAGCTGAACCCTGAATCCGAAGTACAGAAACTTGCGGACCGCGGAATAGGTCTTGTTTTCATTGATGAACCGGAATATCCCCGGATACTCAAAAGTATTTATGACCCTCCTAAGGTTTTATATGTCAGGGGTAAAAAGAATATACTTAATGAACAGATGTTTGCTGTAGTGGGGTCCAGAAGGGCGACCCATTATGGATTAACGGCAGCACGGGCGATAGCGGGTGAATTATCACGTGTCGGTCTGGGAATTGTATCCGGTATGGCAAGAGGAATTGACTCGGCAGCTCATCGTGGGGCACTGGATTCAGGCGGAGTTACTATTGCTGTTTTAGGATGTGGGGTGGATGTGGTATACCCCAGGGAGAATCGTAATATAATGGAAGAGATAATTGAAAAAGGCGCAGTGATTAGCGAATTTCCTCCCGGCACATCCCCTGTGGCGGGCAATTTTCCACAGCGAAACAGGCTTATCAGCGGGTTATCCTGTGGAGTATTGGTTATAGAAGCTGCTGAGAAAAGCGGTTCGCTGATTACTGTTAATTTTGCTCTGGAACAGGGGCGTGAGGTGTTTGCAGTACCGGGACAGGTGACCAACAAGCTGAACCGGGGCTGTCACCAGCTTATCCGTCAGGGTGCCTGCTTGGTGGAAAACGCGGGAGATATTCTGGAGGAACTTGGACTGATTGGAACTGATAAGACGTTACCGAAGCATGATATTTGTTGTATCAGGGGCAATATTTATTTGACCGATGAAGAAAAAAGGGTATATAATATTATTTCAGATGACCCGATAAGCAGTGAAACCATTATTTGTAAAACCGGAATAAGGCCTTCCGATGTAATATCAATGCTTCTGGTAATGGAATTAAAGGGGCTTGTAAAACAACTGCCCGGACAGAGGTATGTCCGGAATGTCCTTGATTAAATCCAGAAATGCTGCTGCAACAATAAGTAAACATTCCGGATATCCTTAGAAGATTGTATATTAAGGGAATGGAACGGTTAAGACTACGAAATGACAGCACTGTGATAGCTGTTATAGGGGTGATAATTTTGTCAAAGTATCTGGTGATTGTGGAGTCACCTGCCAAGGCCAAAACCATAGGAAAGTTTCTTGGCAAAAGGTATATTGTAAAGGCATCAATGGGTCATGTAAGGGACTTGCCCAGAAGTCAGTTTGGGGTGGATGTAGAAAAGAACTTTGACCCTAAGTACATTACTATAAGAGGTAAGGGTGACATTTTAAAGGAGCTGCGCAGTGCCGCCAAAAAATCGACCAATATTTTGCTGGCAACTGACCCTGACCGGGAAGGTGAGGCAATTGCATGGCATCTGCAGCACCAATTGCAAATAAATGAGAAGGACAAATGCAGGGTAGAATTTAATGAAATTACTAAAGATGCTATTCAAAAGGCGATGAAATCCCCACGCACTATTGATAGGTCCAGGGTAGATGCTCAACAGGCCAGGAGGATTCTGGACCGCCTAGTTGGGTATAATCTTAGCCCACTACTTTGGAGGAAAGTAAAAAAAGGGCTTAGTGCCGGCCGTGTCCAGTCGGTAGCAGTAAGACTGATATGTGACCGAGAAGAGGAAATTAAGGCTTTTGTCCCTGAAGAATACTGGTCTTTAACGGGCATTTTTCGAAAAGCCGGTAATAAGACTGATTTTGAAGCAAAACTGTTAAAACAAAATAATAGGAAAATAACTATTTCCACCAAAGAAGAGATGGATCAGGTTATGTCTAACCTGAACGGTGCAGATTATGTAATCGATACAATTAAAAAGAGGGAAAAGAAAAGGAACCCGTCTCCGCCCTTTACAACCAGTACTATGCAGCAGGAAGCCTACCGAAAGCTGAATTTTGCGGCTCGGAAAACCATGCAGGTAGCCCAGCAGCTTTATGAGGGCTTAGATATTGGTCCTGAAGGCACGGTAGGTCTGGTTACATATATTAGAACAGATTCCACGAGAATTGCTGAAGCAGCCCAGGAGGAGACGGCACAATACATCCTGGATAACTTCGGGGTTGACTATAAGCCTGATAAGGTGAGGCTGTATCATAATAAGGGCAGGACGCAAAATGCACATGAAGCCATACGGCCAACTACAATTACTCGTGAGCCTGACCAAATTAAAAAGTTCCTTTCCAGGGATCAGTATAAACTGTATAAACTGATTTGGGAGCGGTTCCTGGCAAGTCAGATGAGTTCCGGAGTGGTAGATACTACCACTGTGGATATCAGTGCAGGAGATTACACGTTCAGAGCAACAGGTTCCGTGATAAAGTTTCCTGGGTTTATGAAAATTTATATTGAAAGTTTGGATAATGGTGATAAAGAGGAATCAGGGTTATTGCCTGCAGACCTGGAAAAGGGTAATCACCTGGCAGTTAATAACCTGGAACCCAAACAACACTTTACTCAGCCGCCTCACAGGTATACTGATGCCACGTTGGTAAAGGCTCTTGAGGAAAATGGAATCGGACGCCCGAGCACATATGCTCCTATAGTGGAAACAGTTCAGAAGAGGGGATATATAATAAAAGAAGAAAAACAGTTTCATCCTACTGAATTGGGTTTTCTGGTAGTTGATCTGCTGAAGGAGCATTTTCCGGATATTATAAACATTCAGTTTACGGCTGCCATGGAGGATAAGCTTGACAGTATTGAAGAGGGTGATACCGACTGGGTTGAGATTTTACGCAGGTTTTACACACCGTTCAAAAAAACACTGGAAAAGGCGGAAAAAAGTATTGGTGTTATTGAAATAGAAGATGAGGTTAGTGATGAGGTCTGTGACCAGTGTGGACGCAACTTGGTCATTAAAATGGGAAGGTATGGTAAGTTTTTGGCCTGCCCTGGGTTTCCTGAATGCAGGAATACCAAACCACTTCTAGAGACAATCGGAGTTTCATGCCCGGAATGCGGAGGAGATATTGTTCTGAAGAGAAGCAAAAAGGGCAGAAAGTTTTATGGATGCAGTAATTACCCGAATTGTGAATTTGTCTCCTGGGACCAACCTACAGATAAAAGATGTCCTGAGTGCAATAAAGTACTGCTTAACAAATCTATGGGCAGTAAAGGGTTGGTTCTTAAATGCTCCGGTAATAATTGCAAGTATCAGGAAAGGGTTATGGTTTAAATGAAACCTGTAACTGTAATCGGCGCCGGGTTGGCAGGTTCAGAAGCAGCCTGGCAGCTTGCTTCCAGAGGGGTCCGGGTGAGGCTTTTTGAAATGAGGCCGGTGAGAAAATCCCCGGCACATCATACCGACATGTTTGCTGAACTTGTCTGCAGCAATTCCCTTAGGGGGGATTCTCTGGAAAATGCCGCGGGCTTATTAAAAGAGGAAATGCGCCGTCTTAATTCATTAATTATAAAGTGTGCAGATCAATCGTCTGTTCCGGCAGGCGGTGCTTTGGCAGTTGACAGGTCGGATTTTGCCGGGTTAGTCACCAATGTGTTATCCGGTCATCCAAATGTGGAGGTTATCAGGCAGGAGATATCTCAAATAGATACCACCAATCCTGTAATAATCGCTACCGGGCCTTTGACATCTGCTGCTATGTCGGAAACCATCAGTGCAATTACCGGTTGTGAATACTTATATTTTTATGATGCGGCAGCTCCGATACTAACCTTGGATTCTCTGGATCGACATAAGGTTTTTCTGGCTTCCAGGTATGACAAGGGTGAAGCTGCCTATCTTAATTGTCCCATGAACAGGGAAGAGTACGAACGATTTTATCACGAATTAATAAATGCTGAGTGTGCTCCTTTGAAGGAGTTTGAGAAAGAGATATATTTTGAAGGGTGCATGCCTGTGGAGGAATTAGCCTCCAGGGGATGCCGAACTTTGCTTTTTGGACCTATGAAACCTGTAGGTCTGACTGACCCTCGTACCGGAAACATCCCTTATGCTGTGGTACAGCTCAGACAGGATAACATTGAAGGAACTTTATATAATATTGTGGGCTTTCAAACACATCTTAAGTGGGGTGAACAAAACCGGGTTTTCAGAATGATTCCGGGACTTGAAAATGCTGAGTTTGTACGTTATGGTGTGATGCACCGCAATACTTTTATAAATTCTCCTGAGCTCCTGAACCGGACTCTTCAGTTTAAGAAAGATGAAAATCTCTTTTTTGCCGGGCAGATTACCGGGGTTGAAGGTTATGTGGAATCAGCGGCAATGGGGCTGGTTGCCGGAATAAATGCAGCCAGGGTTGCTGCAGGCGAGCTGCCGGTTATTTTCCCGGAGGAAACTGCACATGGGGCCTTATGTAAATATATTACTACACCTGTGACTAAAAAATTTCAGCCGATGAACATCAATTTTGGAATTTTGCCCCAGCTTGGTGAAAAAATCCGGAATAAGCAGCTGAGATATGGTAAAATATCAGAAATAGCCTTAAACAAGCTTGAGGAATTTAGATATGTATTCATTCATTGACAGCTTTATGGTTTATTTAAAAGTGGAAAAAAATGCTTCGCCAAGGACTTTAGAAAGTTACCAGAGAGATATTTGGCAGTTTATAGATTTCTTGGCTGAAGAATTTAAGGTGTCTGGTGAGCAAGTGACACCTGAACAGGTTGACCACTTATCTGTCCGTAAATACTTGGCTTTACTACAGAAAAAGGGGCTGCACAGGTCTACTGTTGCTAGGAAACTCGCAGCCTTAAGGTCGTTTTACCGCTTTCTTTCCCGGGAAGAAGTCGTGTCCGGTAATCCTATGTTAAGGATATCGACTCCGAAACGTGAAAAAAGACTTCCCGAATTCTTGTATGAGGATGAAATCAGGAGCCTCATGGAAGCTCCCGATACCCGGAAGGCATCAGGGATAAGGGACCGGGCCATTCTTGAACTACTGTATTCCAGTGGCTTGCGGGTTAGTGAGCTAGTGGGCTTGGATGTATGTGATTCTGACCTGGAGCTTGAATATGTTAGGGTTATGGGAAAGGGAGCCAAGGAAAGAATTGTTCCTATGGGGTCTTATGCAATAAAAGCAATTGCCGGATATCTGGATGATGGAAGGCCGCAGCTGACCGGCAAAGAGAAAACCGAGGCCCTGTTTTTAAACAGAAACGGGGGGCGGTTGACGGTTAGGAGTGTTCGTAATATTGTAGATAAATATGTGAAACAGGTAAGTATCGAGCGGCGGATCAGCCCACATACGTTAAGGCATTCTTTTGCCACACATTTGTTAGACGGTGGTGCCGACCTTAGGGTTGTTCAGGAACTGCTGGGGCATGTTAAAATGTCTACTACTCAGATTTACACACATGTGACCAAACAAAAACTCAGGTCTGTATATGAAAAAAGCCATCCGAGGGCATAACGGGGACAGGGGGTATTAAATATGTTTCAAGGTACTACTATTGTTGCTGTCAAGCTAAATGGAAAAGTCGCTGTTGCCGGTGATGGGCAGGTGACTTTTGGAGGCAACATGGTTTTAAAGCAAAAAGCCAAAAAAGTCCGTCGCCTGCATAATAATAAAGTTATTGCCGGATTTGCGGGTTCAGTTGCGGATGCATTTACCCTGTTTGAAAAGTTTGAAAAAAAGCTGGAAGAGTTTCGGGGCAACCTCCCCAGAGCGGCAGTGGAACTTGCCAAGGAATGGCGTCTGGATAAGTATCTGCGCAAGCTGGAAGCACTTTTGATAGTGGCTGATCAAGAACACCTGTTGATTATATCCGGTAACGGAGAGGTTATAGAACCTGATGACAATGTAACTGCTATAGGTTCCGGCGGGGCTTATGCACTTGCTGCCGCCAGGGCCATGATTAATCATACACAGCTGAGTGCTTCGGATATAGCTAAGGAAGCCCTCGAGATTGCTTCATCAATTTGCATTTATACTAATTCCAACATAACAGTTGAAGAATTATAAGAGGGGGTTATCTGGTGGAAAACTTAACTCCAAGGAAAATCGTTGCCGAATTGGATAAGTACATAGTAGGTCAACATAAAGCAAAGAAGTCTGTAGCGATTGCTTTGCGGAACAGGCATAGAAGAAAAAGATTATCTCTAGAACTGCAGGATGAAATTGTACCCAAAAATATCATTATGATAGGACCTACCGGTGTTGGTAAAACTGAGATCGCCAGGCGGTTGGCGAAACTTGTTAATGCTCCTTTTGTCAAAGTTGAGGCAACCAAATTTACCGAAGTTGGGTATGTGGGCAGGGACGTGGAGTCCATTATCAGGGACCTTGTTGAAACAGCCATCAGGGTTGTGAAAAACGAAAAAATTTCTGCTGTTGAAGAAAAAGCTGGAAAGCTGGCCGAACTTCGGATAATTGAGCTTTTAGCACCGCTCCCGGAGAAAGATGCTAAGGTTAAAAACCCTTTTGAGGTTTTATTCGGGGGCAGCCAGCAGGACCATGCTAATGATGATGAATACACCCAGCGAATCAAGAAGCTGCAGTTTGAGAGGGACACCTTAAAAGAAAAGCTGGATTCAGGTAAACTGGAAGATGAGTATATTGAAATAGAGGTTGAGGATACAGGGACACCTATGGTTGAGGTCTTTACAGGTGCCGGTGTCGAAGAAATGGGGATTAATATCCAGGACATGCTGGGTGGAATTTTTCCCAAAAAGAAGAAGCACCGTAAGCTTACTGTACGAGAAGCACGTAAAATACTGGTACAGCAGGAGGCGCAAAAGCTTATAGATATTGATGAAGTTGTTTCTATAGCGATAGAGCGGGCTGAACAGTCAGGGATTATTTTTCTTGACGAAATAGATAAAATTGCAGGAAATGACAGCGGATCCGGGCCTGATGTCTCAAGGGGCGGGGTGCAGCGGGATATCCTGCCTATTGTCGAAGGTTCTACAGTTATGACCAAGTATGGTCCTGTTAAAACAGATTATATCCTTTTTATTGCTGCCGGTGCTTTTCATGTTTCCAAACCCTCAGACCTAATTCCTGAACTGCAGGGACGTTTTCCTATCCGTGTTGAACTGGATAGTCTGACTGAAACTGATTTTAAGCAGATTCTTACTGAACCTCAAAATGCCCTAATCAAGCAGTATATAGCCCTACTACAAACAGAAGGAGTTTTTTTAAAATTTACTGAAAATTCTCTTGATGAAATAGCTAAAATAGCTTATACTGTTAATGAACAGACAGAAAACATAGGTGCTCGACGTTTACATACAATTTTAGAGAAATTATTGGAAGATATTGCGTTTGAAGCACCGGATATCAAGGCAAAAGATATTACAATAGATAATGAATATGTTCGTAACAAACTTCAGGATGTTGTTCGGAACCAAGACTTAAGCCGTTATATCTTATAAAAGCCTTGTAGTTAAGGGGAGGAAAATCATGAAGGATTTGCTGGATCGAACTCGGGAAATTAATAAACTGCTTCAGAAGGCTGCTGGAAACCCAGTTGATTTTCAGGAAATGGCTGACGTTCTTACTGCAAATATTGAAGCCAACACTTATATTGTAGGAAGAAGAGGCAAAATTCTCGGTTTTTCTTTTGCGGAAAAGTATGCCTGCAATGTTATTGATGAAATTATTGAAAATACGAATCGTTTTCCTGACACTTATAATGAAGGGCTGTTAAGGATTGTTGAAACAAAGGCCAATTTTAACCAGAAAACAAACATCTGTATTTTTCATATTGAAGATGAATGTATTTTTGAGGATAAGGTGACAACGGTAGTCCCGATAGTAGGCGGAGGGGAACGACTGGGTACGCTTGTGTTGGCCAAATTTAATCAGCAGTTTACCAATGATGACCTTGTTTTGGCTGAGTATGGGGCAACAGTAGTTGGTATGGAGGTTCTCAGAATAAAAGCAGAACGTATTGAAGAAGAAGCCCGTAAAAAGGCGGCTGTACAGATTGCTTTGGGGACTTTGTCATATTCTGAACTTGAAGCAATAGAACATATTTTTGAAGAGCTTGATGGCAGCGAAGGTCTCCTGGTAGCCAGCAAGATTGCCGATAGGGTTGGAATTACCCGGTCTGTTATTGTCAATGCCTTAAGAAAATTTGAAAGTGCCGGTGTTATTGAATCTAAGTCTTTGGGCATGAAAGGGACTTATATTAGAATATTAAATGAACGCCTTTTGGATGAGCTAAATAAGTTGAGGCATTAGAAAAATAATATTAACGGCTGAGCTATAATTAATTTATGGCTCAGCCCTCTTTGTTTTTGGCACGAAAGAAAACTGACTCACAATTAGGGAGTCAGTTTCGTTTTTTTATATTTGTGCATGTGGGGAAAATGTCTGATATTTAGGTGCGAAGTTTGTCGATAAACTGAGTAATTTCCGATAAAATTAGATGCTAAAAAAAGGATTTTAGTTAATGGTGGCGAAATACTGTAACATTGGAAACCGGTATGAAATGCAGGTAGAAAATGCAGGTTGAATAGTGGTGAAAAAATATAAAAAATTGTAAGAAAAGGTAGGAATTTTGCGAATGAATGACGAATAGACATCAAAAGGTTTACATATTTTATTCCTTGTTACATTTTATTCCTGAATGGATTAAACTAAATATCAAACTTTGTAAAAGGCAAATTTATCGAAAGGTAAAGGCGCAAAGCTGCGGACCTAGAGGCTTGCTAATGATTCATAATAATACTCATTTTAGGGCTATGGTTGCCGGGCTGCCGAAGGGAGGTTAGCATTATTATGCCAAACTACGGTAGCTGTAGTTTGGATTTTTATTTTGCGGGAGTGAAAGTCTTGATTGAAAAAATGTTAATTACCAGGACAATGAATATTCTTGAAAAGGGCCTTGATGCATCATCTATGAGGAACACTGTGATTGCTGATAACCTTGCAAATGTGGATACCCCAGGATTTAAAAAGTCTGAGGTGTATTTTGAGGAAGAACTGCGGAAAGCCATTGGGAGGAAGAACTGCCTGGCGGGGATGCTTACCCATGAAAAGCATATTCCCATTGGCAGAAAATCGGAATTGGATATTGCTCCGAAAATTGATAAAAGTGAAGATACGTCCATGAGAAATGATGGTAACAATGTGGATGTCGATAGGGAAATGGCAGCATTGGCAAAAAATTCGATTATGTACACCGCATTGGCACAGCAACTAAACAGTGAATTTCAAAAAATCAGAATGGCAATTAAAGGGCAATAAAGTATAGGAACGGGGGGAGACTATGAATCTCTTTAATGCATTTGATATTAGTGCATCTGGAATGACGGCACAAAGGATGAGGATGGACCTCATTTCTGAAAATATTGCCAATATTAATACTACCAGGACCGAGGCAGGAGGCACTTACCGCCGGAAAGTTGCTGTTTTTGAGGCAAGGAAACCGGATAATGATTTTGCGAGAATACTGGGCAAAACCATCGAACAGCAAAAGATCGGGCGCGGGGTAAGGGTGGTAGAGATAAATGAGGACCAAAGCCCTTTTAAAATGGTATATGACCCCAATCACCCGGATGCTAATGAACAGGGTTATGTGAGTATGCCCAATGTCAATATTGTAACTGAAATGGTAAACATGATTTCCGCTACCAGGTCATATGAGGCAAATGTTACAGCTATACAGGCTTCTAAGGATATTGCGCTTAGGGCGCTGGAAATTGGGAAATAAAGGAGGATTAACAGGTGAATATCCTAAACACACCGGTTGATATACTTCAGGCCAGCCGCAAACTAGGAGGATTGTCTCAGACACAGAACAATGACCAAGACAAAGGTATGGGGTTCGCTGATATCTTGAAAAACTCCATCAATGAAATTAATTCTCTCCAGCTGCAGTCAGAAGAACTGAAAAATAATCTGGTTACCGGGGACCTAAATGATCTCCATCAAGTAACAATTGCAGCAGAAAAGTCAAGTCTTGCTTTTCAGTTGACACTTCAAATTCGTAATAAAGTTGTAGAAGCATATCAAGAAATTATGAGGATGCAGGTATAATAGCTTTTTCTTATAGAGTGGAATGAGGTGACTTGTCTTAATGAAAGAGTATTTGTTGCAACTGAAAACACAGGCTATTGAGTTGTGGCAAAAAATGAACAAAACACAGAGAACAATTATTGTAGGTTCGGCGGCTCTTCTAATGTTGGTGTTGACTCTGCTTACCAGAAGCGCGACCATGCCGGACTATGGGGCCTTATTCACTCTAAAAGACGAACAGCAGGCAGGCCAAATTGTAGAAATGCTTAACGAAAAGAAAATATCTTTCAAGCTTGCCGACAATGGAACTGACGGTACAGTTACCGTTATGATTCCCAACAAGGATATTACTCAGACGCGTCTGGAATTAGCTTCTGAGGGACTGCCTACAGGCGGAGTTGTCGGTTTCGAGAGTTTCGATGATACTAAGTTCGGGGAGACAGATACTGACCGCCAGGCCAGATACCTTCGTGCACTGCAGGGTGAACTTACCCGCACTATCGAGGGGATGTCCGAGGTCGATACGGCCAGAGTGCATATTGTCCAACCCGAACCTTCTCTTTTTTCTGAACGCCAAGAAAACGCTACCGCTGCAGTAATGTTAAAGTTTAGACCAAACAAAACCCTTAAGGAAAATCAGGTAGCAGGTATTATTAAACTGGTGACCAACAGTGTTGAGGGATTAAAAGAAGAAAATGTTACTATTGTCGATATTAACGGAAATATATTATCCGAAAACATGAGTGGTTCTGAAGATGGCGCTATTTCCGGGAAACAGGTGGAAATAAGGCAGCAGTACCAGAAGCAGTACCAAAGCGAACTCCAGAACTCGGTTGAGAGTATGCTGGAAAAGATTTGGGGGCCAGGCAAGGTTGTCTGCAGGGTTAGCCTTGAAATAGATTTTGATAAGATTGAACAGAAGAAGCAGGAGTTTGGTGATGCAGTGCCAAGAAGTACCGAGGAGTCGGAAAAAACCAGCACAACTACCAGTAATTCTACTGGAAGTGGGGTTCCTGGTACCGATAGTAATATCCCGGGCTATGAAACAGCGGGTGAAACCGGGAGCAGTGAGACCACAGAAACGCATGAGATTAGAAATAATGAGATTAATACATATGAAGAATTCAGGGAGGTCGCCCCTGGCGGTGTAAAAAGAATGTCAGTGGCGGTTGTTATCGATAGGGAGATTAATTCTAATCAACAGAAGGTTGTTGAAGATATAGTAAAGAGTGCGGCAGGATTTAATACTGACCGGGGTGATCAGTTATCTGTTGCCGGAATGCCGTTTAGTACTGAATATCAGGATGAACTGAACAAGCAGATAGCTGAGGCCGAGAAGAGAGAAATGTATATTTACGGCGGAGCAGCCGCTCTTGCGACAATTGTTTTTATTGGGGTTATTGTTGGCAGTATTGTAGTTATGAGACGCCGGAAAGAAGGCGAAGCACTCCTGGAAGAACAACTTATGCCTAATAGGGCGTTATCTATAGATGAACTTGATGATGCCAACATTCCTGAAAGAGATTTGACACCTGAAGAAAAAGAGCTGAAAAGGATTAAGGAACGTGTGGAAAACGTTGCCAAAGAGCAGCCTGACGATATTGCTCAATTGCTCCGAACCTGGTTGATTGAAGAATAGAGGTGACATTAATGGCCAGAGGCTTAACGGGAAAACAAAAAGCAGCAATTTTACTTATTTCCCTGGGTCCGGAGGTTTCTGCAGAGATATTTAAACATCTCAGAGATGAGGAAATAGAAGAACTTACCATTGAAATAGCCAATATACGCAAGGTCAGCGCCAATGATAAAGCCGATATTCTCTCGGAATTCCATGATTTATTGGTGGCCAAAGATTTTATATCCTCAGGGGGCATAGAATATGCCAAGGAAGTCCTGGAAAAAGCATTAGGCAACCAGAAGGCCCTGGATATCATCCAGAGGCTTACGGCAACCCTCCAAGTCAAGCCATTTGATTTTGTCAGGAAAACTGATCCTGCGCAGTTGCTTAACTTTATCCAGTCAGAACACCCGCAAACTATTGCCTTGATTATTGCATATCTGGCTCCTGACCAGGCAGCTACCATACTTTCGGCACTGCCACCTGACCGCCAGGCTGATGTAGCACGGAGGATTGCCATGATGGACAGCACTTCCCCGGATGTAATCAGGGATATTGAGCGGCTGCTGGAACGAAAACTTTCCACAGTGGTTTCAACTGATTTTACCAGTGCGGGGGGAGTTCAGTCTGTTGTTGATATTCTTAACAGGGTTGACCGTACTACTGAGAAAATTATTATGGAAAGTATGGAAATTCAGGACCCGGAAATGGCTGAGGAAATCAAGAAAAGAATGTTTGTTTTCGAAGATATTGTGCAGCTTGATGACAGGGCAATCCAGCAAATACTCCGTGATGTGGATAGTAAGGACCTGGCCCTTGCGCTTAAGGGCTCTAATGAGGAAGTCGGTGCTAAGGTTCAGCGCAACATGTCCAAACGCGCTTCAGATATGCTGAAAGAAGATATGGAATACATGGGTCCTGTCAGGCTGCGCGATGTTGAAGATGCCCAACAGCGCATAGTTAATATTATCAGGAAACTGGAAGAAGCTGGGGAAATTGTCATTGCTCGTGGCGGAGGAGATGAAGTAATTGTCTAGGGTTATAAAAGGTTTGTCCGTCAAGCTGCAATCCCCCTTGATTGTGCAGCATACTAATGATACCGGCTCAGAAACACCGCCACCGGATGATTCCGGCGGGCTCATTTCCGAACAGGATGTAGGACAGCTAAAAGACCAGGCAGCACAAATTCTCACTGAAACTGAGCAGATGGTTAAGGAACTTCTTGAAACAGCCAGGCTGGAAGCTGAGAAGATTATCAGGAATGCTAGGGAAGAAGCCCTAGCCATAATTGAAGAAGGCCGCGAAAACCTCCGGAAAATTGAAGAAGAGGCATATTCCAAGGGATGGCAGGAAGGTGACGAAGCTGCCAGAAAGAAATATGAGGAAAAACTGAAGTCGGCTGACGACATACTGGAAAAAGCCCATGAGAAAAAATGGCAGGTCGTGGCTGGCTCTGAAGAAGACATTGTCAGGCTGGCAGTGGCAGTTGCCAGGAAGGTTATTAACCGGGAAATAGAGACAAGTCCCGAAATTGTGATAGATATGGTAAAACTGGCCATTCGGAAAGCTACAGATAGAGAGGAACTAACAGTGAGAGTGAATCCAGACAATCTGGATGTTACTATAAATGCCAAAGATAATATTTCACAGGAAATGAAGGGGATTCGCAAATTAAAGGTTCTGGCTGACCCGGATATTGCTCGCGGGGGCTGTGTGGTTGAAAGTAACAACGGTACTGTAGATGCACGGATTGAAAGACAGATGAATGAAATAGAACAAGCTTTGATGGAAGTGAATCCAAATGCCGAGGTTTGATAAATATTATAAAGTAATAGAAAAAACTGAACCGATTAAAACAAACGGTAAAGTAACCCAAGTAATCGGTCTGATTATTGAGTCTCAAGGTCCGGGGGCCAACCTGGGGGAATTATGTTATGTTTTTCCCAACAACGGTTCACTTAAAATAAAAGCTGAAGTTGTAGGGTTTAGGGAAAACAAGATACTTTTAATGCCTTTGGGTGAACTCAGTGGTATCGGTCCCGGATGTGAAGTGGTAGCAACCGGAGATACGTTTAAAGTTGGTGTGGGGAACCGGATTCTGGGGAGAATTATTGACGGTTTAGGGACCCCCCTTGACCGTGGCGGATTTCTGGAGATTTCCGGAGATTATCCGGTAAACAATAATCCGCCAAACCCACTGGACAGGAGACGGATCACTGAGCCCCTGTCAATAGGAGTCAAGGCAATAGATGGTGTGCTAACCTGTGGCAAGGGACAGAGGATAGGGATATTTTCCGGAAGCGGGGTTGGCAAGAGTACACTGCTGGGAATGGTTGCTCGCAATACATCGGCCGATGTTAATGTAATAGCCCTTATTGGCGAACGGGGCCGTGAGGTTAGGGAGTTCATTGAGAAAGACCTGGGTGAAGAAGGGTTAAGGCGTTCAGTGGTAATTGTTGCCACATCGGACCAGCCTGCATTGGTAAGGTTGAAGGGGGCTATGGTAGCTACTACGATAGCAGAATATTTCAGGGACCAGGGCCTGGATGTAATGTTTATGATGGATTCAGTAACCCGATTTGCGATGGCACAGAGAGAGATAGGGCTGGCAGTTGGAGAGCCTCCCGCTACCAGGGGATATACCCCTTCTGTATTCGCCATTCTGCCCAAGCTCCTGGAACGATCAGGGACATCACCAAAGGGGACCATTACCGGTTTATATACCGTGCTTGTAGATGGTGATGACCACAACGAACCAATTGCTGATGCTGTCAGGGGTATTCTTGATGGACATATAGTTCTTACCAGGGAACTGGCAATGCAGACACATTACCCGGCCATAGATATTCTGGCAAGTGTCAGCCGGGTAATGAATGATATTGTATCTGAAGATCATAGGAAGTCAGCAGAGGAATTGCGCAGTATAATGGCAACTTACAGAGAAGCTAAAGATTTGATAGATATTGGAGCTTATTCAAGGGGCAGCAACCCGAAAATAGATTATGCTATTTCAAAGATTGACCTGGTGCTTGAGTTTCTTAAGCAGGATGTAGATGATAAATATACTTTTGAAGATGCCGTGAATATAATTAAGTCACTGGCCGAAATTCGCATATCGGCATAATAAGGAGATGAAGGGCTATGAAGAAGTTTGTCTTCAAGCTCCAGACAGCCCTGGACCTTAAGCTGAGGGCTGAAGAATTAAAGAAAGAAGAATTGTTTGCGGTAACTGAGATATATAAGGAAAGCTGTCTGGTTCTGGAAAAGCTGAAAACAAGATTAGCCGATATCCAGGATACCGTAAGAGGTAAACAGGGCAAGCAGTTAGATATTACCGAAATAAAGAGATGCCAGGACTATATTCCTGTTATTAATGAACACATATGCCAGCAGGTGCTGATAACTGAAAAACATCGCATTGCCATGGAAGAGGTTAGGACTGAACTTATTGAAATAATGAAGGAAAGAAAGGTTTTGGAAAAGCTCAGGACAAAGTACTACCAGCAATATATGAGCGAGTTCCTCAGGGAAGAACAGAAACAGATTGATGAGATGGCAACTACAGGCTTTATTCATAAGGATTCAGCGGTATAACAGGGGGTTAAACATCAGTGCGGGTTAAAAAAATTATCTCCAGAATTCTATTTATAATACTGATTCTTGGTATAATTGCAGGAGCTGTTTGGGCATTAGACTGGCTGGCAGTGATTAATGTCCGGAAAACAGCAGGCAAGATACCTGTTGTTGGGAAGATGATAACTGCAGAAGAAAAAGAGGACGAGGCGAAGACAGAAAAAAAGGAACCAGTGAACTCTTTAGAAGAAGAAAACAAAAAGCTCAAGGAAGAACAGCAGAAGCTTAAACAGCAGATTGGAGAGCTTGAAAAACACTTGGAGGTCGTCAATACTGAAAAACAGGCATTGCTAGAGGAGCGGGAGAGCTTAAAAAACACCCTGCAATCACTGGAAGTCCTCCAGGAGCAGCAGGAAGGGGCAAGGGTCAGCTATCAGAAACTGGCAGAATACTATGCTGAGATGAAACCCGAAGCAGCGGTTAATATAATGAATGGTCTTTCTGATGAAGTAATTATCGGGATTTTGCAGTACCTTGATAGTGAACAGGTTGCCAAAATCCTCAGTGCTATGGACCCTGAGAAAGCAGCCATTATAGTAGATCAAATGAAAAACTGAAAGGGGGTGGTTACATAGAAGATCTGACAAAAAACAGAATATGGGAAAGGAGGTGAAATTTAGATTGCTGACAACGCCATTTATAGCTTTTGAGGGAAATGCCGCGGTAAAACAGGCAAACGGTCCTAGGCAGGGTGCAGAGTGCCGGAGTAATGTCCACAGCAGTAATAAGGATAAGCAGACATCTTTTTCTGAAACACTGCAAAACGCTTCCCAGACTAATAATGAGAATATTGAAAATCAGGAAACAGCTAAGGCGGCGACGAATCACTCTGTAAGCAAGCTGCCGGAGGAAGCACGGTTTGAAAAATCAGCACTTAAAGAGACCCAGTCTCCTGAGACAGGTGCAGATGAAATGATTATGCAGTTGTTAGAACTTATTCAGGAAGTGAACCAGGCAGTGAACCAGGGAGTGAACCTGAATAGTACTGAAACCGGAAGCGATAACCAGACTGGTATATTGGGAGGCGGGTTTTTCGGGAGTGAAACTTATTCACTGATTAGCTTGTTGGAGAACCTTACTGGCACAAAAATTCCGGATTCAGAACAGTTTATGAAGGCCCTTGGTAGTTTCCTTAAAACACTGGAAGCATTAGGTACAGTTTCACCGGAGTTGAATGAACTAAAACTCCTGATACAGAACCAGTTAAGCTTTGAGGAAACTCTGCCGCAGAGAGCATTTCTGGATCAGCTTGCCGCAAAACTCAGCCGGTTGGCCGCGATTAAAGGGGATGGTTCCATAGAAAACCAAGACCATTCAACAGGCAGCCCAAAAATTCAGCCTGGAGGCGGACAAGTAACAACAGATACCATGGCGGCAGTGCAAGCCAAAAAAATAGGCAGCACTTCGGCAAACGCAGTCAGGCCCGGCAAGGCTACAGGAGCAAGTGAAATTAATACCGGTATGATGGTTAAGGGTAATACAGGTGCAGTGGCTAATGGTAACACAGATTCTGTTATTAGCACCCGGGAAAATGGTTCTCCAGGGACAACGGACAGCGGAAGCGGTCCTGAATCCGGAAAACTTTTGTTTGGAACAACTCCTGAAACAGGTTCAGTGCTGAGAACTGTTTCACAAAACCAAAATACTGCTCCGGAAAATGCCAAGCAGACCTATAACAGTGATACTGCTGCAGAGGGGCTTCGCATTGAACAACAGCTCCACACCCAAGTTGGAACACAGCAGCAGTTTATGGGAAATGGTTCCGCTGATGGAGGCAGTATGCCGGGTCAGGTTTCACAGGCTACACAATCATATCAGACAGACACGGCGGTGTTTAACCAGATTATCCAAAAGGTTCAGCTTGCTGCTTCTCCGGAAAAATCTGAAATGCAGATTGAGCTTAAACCCGAATTCCTAGGCAAGTTAAAGCTGACGGTAAGTACCGAAAACGGTCTGGTAACGGCTCGGTTCGATACCCCTAGTTCACAAGTTAAAGCTGTTATTGAGGCGAATTTACCGGCTCTGAAGGATACTTTGGCTGATCAAGGAATTAAAGTAGATCAACTTTCAGTAACTGTTACCCCTGAAAAAAATTATTCAGGGCAGGGTGAACGTGAGGGTATGTTTAAGAAAAGGACCCAAACCAGAGGAAACAGGCTGCCACTCAATGAAGGTCAGCTGGAAACAGTATTTTTAAGCACTGCTGATCGCTTGGGAGTTGCTGGCTATTATGGGAATACGGTTGATTTTACTGCATAGGAGGTGATTAGTGTGACTTCAGTTTCCGGAATTTCCGGTATTTCAACGGAAAGCTCGATGAGCAGCACGATAAATAAAACTCTGGGGAAAGACGATTTTTTGAACCTGATGATTACCCAGCTCAAATATCAGGACCCATTGGAGCCGACCAGTAACGAGGACTTTATTGCACAGTTGGCCCAGTTCAGTTCCTTAGAACAAATGGCAAACATGAATAAGGGATTTGAAGACCTGGCCGAAGTTCAGGAATCAATGCTCAGGGAATCGACAATAGCCCAGGCCATAAACCTGATAGGGAAGACGGTAAGTGCAATCCTGCCTGTAGACATGATTAGCGGAAAAATCAGTATTGAACAGACCGGCTTTTACCTGGCGGCAGATGATACTTCAATGATGTTACAGACCTTAGGCAAGGATACTCCGGTTACAATACTGGGATCAGAAGGCCAGATGTATAAAGTGCTCTTGGAAGACGGCTCCCAAGGGTATGTTGCTGCAGATGCCCTGACAATTGATGACAACCCGAGACTTACCGGAGTAGCCACAGGAATGAAGCTTATTGACGGGGCGGCATATGTTACTATAAATGGCGAGGATATTTCCATAACCCAGGTTGAGGAAGTAAAACTGACTGCACAGGGAGGTGCAGATTAATGGTAGATAAAGTGATGTATCCCCAACCGATTTTACCTGTTGGTACATCCAGGCCGGAGGCTAAACCGCAAAAACCGGACCAGGGGCCGCAGGTTCCATTTAAGGATTTATTGGAAGCGCAGATTGCTTCAGGGGGGGTCAAGTTTTCATCACATGCCCAGCAAAGGATGGAGGTAAGAAATATCCGGCTTACCGGAGCCGAACTGGCTAAAATTAGCAGTGCTGTTGACAAGGCCGCGCAAAAAGGCGCAAGGGATTCCCTGATTATGATGAACAACCTGGCTTTTGTAGTAAGTGTCAAAAACAAGACTGTAATTACAGCAATGGATGATGTCAGTATGAAAGAGCATGTATTCACGAATATCGATAGTGCTGTTATCGTGTAAGTCTTCATGACAGATTGATGTAATTTGGGGCCGGACCTCTGAGAGGGAGCCCCAGGGCTGTGACTGAATGACCAGCCCGGTATCTCAGTTTGGATTAAAAAACCAAAAAAAATATTTTAATCGGAGGTCGATTTACTTATGATGCGTTCTATGTTTAGCGGAGTATCAGGTTTAAAGAACCACCAATTCCGCATGGATGTTATTGGCAATAACATTGCCAATGTCAACACAATTGGTTACAAGAGAGCAAGGGTTTCCTTTCAGGATATGCTCTGTCAAACCTTAAGCGGCGCTTCCGCCCCACAGGGGGGTAAGGGGGGCACTAATGGCCGCCAGATAGGATTGGGAATGACAATAAACAGTATTGATGTTATGCACACTCAGGGCAGTTCCGAGACCACCGGGAAAGTTACCGATATGATGGTAGATGGTGATGGGTTTTTTATAGTAAGTGATGGTATTAATGATTACTATACCAGGGCAGGGAACTTTGATTTTGACTCAACGGGGAACCTGGTAAATCCGGCAGGACTGATTGTCAGTGGTTGGATGGCCGATAGTTCCGGAGCAGTTGATATAACCGGACCCATCGGGGGGATTCAGATTCCAAAGGGTCAGTACATTCAGCCTCAGCCTACCACGGAAGCTGTGTTTGTAGGCAATCTTGATGCAGATACAGCAGCTGCTGACTCTTGGCCGGCAAGTATAACGGTTTATGATTCTCTGGGCCGCAGCTGGACCATGAATGTTGAATTTACTAAAAGCGCCGCAGCACATACATGGGATATCAGCTTGACTAATGCGCCGGCTTGGGCTGCACTTCCCGCAGCCACAGTTACTTTTAATCCTGATGGCACCTTGAACGCAGTATCAGCTTCACCACTCAGCATTACCGGCACTCCTACTGATGGAACAAATGATGCTGATCCGATAACAATTGACCTTGACTTAAGCGAAGTCACCCAGTATGCTTCCGATTCTAATACGGAATTAAACAGCCAGGACGGCTATTCGTCAGGGGTCTTAAACGGTTATTCAATAGACCCTCTGGGTATTATTACCGGAAGGTTTTCCAATGGAGTTACTCAGCAGATGGCCCAGGTTGCTCTGGCTAGTTTTAATAATCCTAGCGGTCTCACGAAAAGCGGGGAGAACCTGTACTTTTCTTCTAACAATTCCGGGCAGGCACAGGTAGGTACAGCTGGTTCGGGTGGCAGAGGTGACATATCTCCAGGCAATATAGAAATGTCTAATGTCGACCTTTCACAGGAATTTACTGATATGATTGTAACCCAGAGAGGGTTTCAGGCAAATTCCCGGATTATCACCGTATCTGATGAAATGCTTCAGGAACTTGTAAACCTGAAACGTTAATTCCGGTTTGAGGTATTAAAGCGGAGAGAGCAGGGATGGGAATCCCATCCCCTCCTCCAATTTTGAAAGAAGGGGTTTAAATGATTAAGGTAATCAGGATGAATGGTTCGGAACTTGTCATAAATGCTGAACTTATTGAGTTTATTGAAGCTACTCCGGACACGGTGCTCACCCTGACCACCGGAAAAAAATTTGTACTTAAGGATTCGGTCCAGGATTTGATTGACAAAGTGATGGAATACCGCAGGTCAATCGGTATTAAAATCATTGACCGGGTTTCCGATAATTCCGGTAAGTTTTGCGAAACCCATGATGATAGGGGGTAAATATTTATGGCAGATACAAACAATGAAGTGCAAAATTCTGAGGACAAGTCTTCTTCGGGTTCCGGGACAATCAAACTTATTATAGCGGGGGTGGCTATTCTTATCTTATGTGCCGGCCTATCATTTGGTGTGGCCATGTATGCTGCCAATTCATTTTCTAATAGCACTCCCAAGGGGGACGGCTATGGAACAGTGAAAAGTGAGACAATCGGTACGACTTATGATGCCGGGGAGTTTATCACTAATCTGGACAGTTCTGAAAGCAGCAGATACATTAAAGTAAAAATTGTGCTGGCATTCCAGGAACCTACGGTTAAGGAAGAGATAAGTGCCAAGCTGCCACAAATCCAGCACACAATTAACAGTACACTTCGCCAGCAGAATTCCGAAACCCTTTCCCAGCCAAAAGCGATGGAAAAACTGGCAGATTTGCTCAAAAAAAATATCAATGCATATCTAATTAAAGGGAATGTGAACAGTGTTTATTTTACAAGTTTTGTGGTACAGTAAACAGCCGGTACTGGAGGTGAGAGCAAAGTGAGTGAAATTCTATCCCAAGACGAAATAGATGCTCTATTATCGGCACTATCCACTGATCAGGTGCAGCCGGACCAGTTTAAGAAAAAAGATGAATCCCATAAGAAAATAAGGGTATATGATTTCAAGAGGCCCAGCAAGTTTTCCAAAGAGCAGATTCATACTATTCAAGCTATCAACGAAAACTATGCCCGGCTCTTGGCAACGTTTTTTTCGGCACACCTGCGTACAATTGTTCAGATAACAGTTCATTCAGTAGAGCAGTTGACTTATGATGAGTTTATTCATTCAGTGCCAAACCCTACTATTATGAATATATTTCGGGCAGAGCCTCTTGAAGGAAATGCAATACTGGAAATTAATCCTTCAATAATATTTACCATAATAGACAGGTTGTTTGGCGGCCCTGGCCAGGCGCCGGAAAGTATTCGTGACCTGACCGATATTGAACGTGTAGTTATCGAAAAGGTAGTTGTCCGTACTCTGGATATATTCAGAGAGGCTTGGGAAAACATCATTGACCTTAAACCAAAGCTTGAGGTAATTGAGTCAAATCCGCTTTTCACGCAAATTGTATCTCCTTCAGAAATGGTGGTTTTGGTTTCATTTAGGACGCGGTTTGGGGATAATGAAGGTCTGATTAATATGTGTATTCCCTATATTGTTTTGGAACCGATTATTGGCAAGTTATCTGCTCATTTTTGGTTTGCCGGCACAGCAAAGGAGACTACCCAGGAAACCGTTAACCTGATAAAGCACCAGATAGAGAAAGCAAATTTGAATCTTACGGCATTAATCGGAAAAGCATCAATAAATGTTAGGGAACTTCTGGAACTTCAACCAGGTGATGTTATTATGTTGGATAATAAAGTTAATGACCCTGTAGAGATTATGGTGGGTTCACGTAAAAAGTACTTAGGGAAGCCCGGAACATTGGGAAGTAAAATGGCTGTTAGAATTTCGTCAATTGTTAAGGAAGGAGATGATACTGATGAGTGACGGTGTTCTGTCCCAAGAAGAAATAGATGCTTTATTAAGGTCAGATACCATGGTAAAAGAAGTTGATAATGAGGGGTATGTGGAACCGGAATCTTTAAAGTCGCAACCCGGTCCGATACAGTACGGGGACGGGCTTACGGATATGGAGAAAGATGCTGTCGGTGAAGTTGCCAATATTGTAATGGGCTCTGCAGCAACAGCACTGTCCACTCTTTTAGGGAGCAAGGTAGAGATTACCACTCCGGTGGTTCAATTGACAGATCCTGAAGCTTTTAGGCAGGAATACCCGTTACCTTATGTGCTGGTAGATGTAGAATATATTACCGGATTAAGCGGAGCTAATATCCTGATTATCAGGAATCATGATGCTTGTGTGATGGTTGACCTGATGATGGGCAGTGATGGTCAGGCGCCCCCTGCCGAGCTCGGTGTAATGCATCTTAGTGCTATTAGTGAAGCTATGAACCAAATGATGGGGTCGGCAGCAACTGCTATGTCAACTATAATAAAGGATAGGGTAGAAATTTCTCCCCCTACTGTTGAAGAAGTCAATTTTGCCACAGATGAACTTAAAGGGAGTTTTGGTGAAAAGGGACAGGTGTTTGTAAAGGTATCTTTCAGAATGATTATCGAAGGGCTGATTGATAGTGAGATAATGCAGTTAATTCCTTTAGATTTTGCCCGGAGTATGGTTAGGAATCTTATGGATGAAATGGCTGCTCCGGAACCTCAGGACAGTATCGGTCTGTCCGATATAGAGAATTTGCTTAGTCAGGAGATCAACGGCGGTGAAGAAGGCAATGTTGGTTTTGATTATGCAGCCACAGCGGCAGAAATATCAACAATTCAACAGGCGGGTAATTTTAGGTCTGAAAGCCAGCAGGGCATATCGGCTGGAAGGTCTGCAGTTCGGTCTGCTGAAGTCCCTGTAAAGCCTGTGCAGTTTGCTCCCATGCAGTCTGGTTTCCAGTCCAGAGAAATTGCCAATATTGACTTGATTATGGATGTGCCTTTGCAAATTACTGTTGAACTGGGCAAATCCCGCAAGACTATCCGAGAAATACTGGCTTTAGGACCAGGTTCTGTTGTAGAACTGGACAAGCTTGCCGGTGAGCCTGTTGACCTATTGGTGAACGGGAAACTGCTGGCAAAGGGAGAAGTGGTTGTTATTGATGAAAATTTCGGAATCAGAGTTACAGATATAATTTCGCCAATTGAGAGAGTAACGAATTTACAATAAACAGTGATAAGGAGGATAGTTATGGGAGCGCGTATTCTCATTGTGGATGATGCAGCCTTTATGCGCATGATGATTAAAGATATTCTGACTAAAAAAGGGTACCAGATTGTCGGGGAAGCAGAGAATGGCAGTGTTGCAGTTGAGAAATACAAACAGCTTAAGCCGGATCTTACGACAATGGATATTACAATGCCTGAAATGGATGGCATCACTGCTGTCAAGGAAATTAGGGAATTTGATTCTAATGCTAATATCATCATGTGCAGTGCTATGGGACAACAGGCAATGGTTATTGATGCTATTCAGGCCGGGGCTAAGGACTTTATTGTGAAACCTTTTCAACCGGACCGGGTGCTGGAGGCAGTAAGAAAGGCTCTGTCATAAACCCTTTAACAAGAGAGAGGTCAATTTAATGAAGCAATTATTTACCAGGCGTATCCTGCCGCTTTTTGCTGTCTTTACCGGGTATGTAGTTTTATCGGCTGAAAAAGCCTTGGCTGCTTCCCGGGAATTGAACCTGGAAAATATCGAAGAGCCCCAGGTTGCTCCGATGCCGAGCATGGCTGTTTTGTTTATCAAACTGGTCCTCAGTCTTATTATAATTGTAGGATTAGCATACCTGACGATTAGGTTTTTGCGCAAAAGTATGAAGGTTTCATCAAGGGGAGATACAATTAGTATCCTGGACCAGTATGCCTTTAGTATGAATAAAGGTATTTACATAACTCGGATAGCTGGTAAGGTATACGTCCTGGGGGTGACGGACCAAAACATCAGTCTCATTTCCGAAATTACTGATGAAGAAATAATAGATGAAATGATTGAAACAGCTGAAGCAAGAGAAGCTGAAGGTGTTATTCCACCAGGCATACTTGAGCGAATATTACCTTCCAGGTTAAATATTCCCGGCTCCAGGCAGAAGTCATTCAATCATCATATTAAAAAGCAGATTCAGAGGCTACAGTCAATTACAGAAAAGCGGGGGAATTTTACCCAGGGAGATGACGGTGATGAATAGGTCAGCCATAATCAAGCGGAATACGATATTTTTCGTAATAATGGTTACAGCCGCTCTCGTTTTTTGGGCCGGACCGGTCAGTGCCGCACCGGAAGTGACCCTGCCCAGTATCAATATTGGAGTGGGGAATGCGGATAACCCGGCAGAAATGTCAGCTAGCTTGCAGATACTATTTTTGTTGACTATTTTGTCACTGGCGCCGTCAATCCTCATAATGATGACTTCTTTTACACGGATAATCATTGTTCTTTCTTTTATGCGGAGCGCCTTGGCTACTCAGCAGGCTCCACCCAATCAGGTAATTATAGGGATGGCTCTTTTCCTGACCTTCTTTATCATGGCACCTACCTGGTCGGACATAAACCAGAATGCTCTGCAGCCTTATATGCAGGGAACCATTAATCAAGAACAAGCCCTGGATAATGCGGTAAAACCACTTAGGGAGTTTATGTCTAAACAAACAAGGGAAAAGGACCTGGCTTTATTTGTTAAGCTGTCGGACAGTCCCCGTCCCAAAACTTATGATGATGTACCGACATTGGTTCTTATTCCGGCTTTTGTTCTGAGTGAAATGAAGACAGCGTTCCAGATAGGATTTATGCTTTTTGTTCCTTTTATTGTCATAGATATGATTGTGGCCAGTTCTCTGATGTCAATGGGAATGATTATGCTTCCTCCCATGATGATATCACTGCCGTTTAAAATTCTTCTCTTTGTCATGGTGGACGGATGGTACCTTTTAACCCGTTCCCTGATTCTTAGTTTTCAGTGAAAGGGGATAAACAATGAGTGCTGATAATATAGTATACCTGGCAAGAGAGGCGTTGTTTACGGTTTTGCTGGTGGCATCACCAATTCTTGGCAGCAGCCTGATAATTGGCATTATGATTAGCTTTTTTCAGGCTACTACCCATCTCCAAGAACAGACCCTTACGTTTGTGCCTAAGATTGTTGCTGTTCTTGCTGTGATTGTGTTTTTCGGTTCATGGATGCTAAATGTCATGTTGGCATATATGTCAAATATTTTTATCAATCTCAATAGCTTTATAGTTATAAAATAACTTTGGAAGTAGGGCATATTTGTGGAAATTATAGGACAAATAGCCTCAAGTATAGATTTATTCCTGATGGTTTTGGCAAGGGTCAGCGGTATTTTTATAGCGGCCCCTATATTCAGCAACAGGGTAATGCCGGGTCAGGTAAAGGCGTTGATGACAATAATTTTGTCAGTAATTATGTTTTCCAGCCTTCAGTTGACAACACCTGTTATTCCGGCACAAATAGGACCTTTTGTGTTATATATGGCCGGTGAAATAATTATCGGCCTGGTAATAGGCTTTATGGCTCAATTTGTCTTCGCGGCTGTTCAGTTTGCCGGTCAAAATATTGATTTTATGATGGGGTACAGCATTGTTAATGTTGTTGACCCCCTCAATATGACACAGGCATCACTGATAGGCTCCTTTAAAAATATAATTGCACTTTTGGTATTTCTGGTTACTAATAGTCATCACTATATAATTTTAGCCCTTTATAAGAGCTATGATAAAATCCCTATATTTGGTTTTACGGCACCTCCAGAGGCTACAAACTTCATGATAGATATATTTGGAACAATGCTGGTTACCGGTTTAAAACTTGCCATGCCGGTAATTGGTGCTCTATTTGTAGCTGAAGTTGCCCTTGGGATGGTAGCGAGGATGATGCCCCAAATGCCGGTTTTCTTTGTTGGGATACCTGCAAAAATATTTATGGGAGCAATAATGCTTACAATAATTCTTCCTATATATATTATTACACTAGAATTTCTATTTGAAGGCAACTTTCAGGATACCCTCAAAATGCTGCAAATTATGGGTAAAGAGGTTTAGCGATGGAACAGTTGCGTTTACATGGTTTCAGGATAAACCTGCAGTTATTTGCTGAAAAGACCGAAAAACCTACCGTAAAAAGGAGACAGGAAGCAGCTAAAAAAGGACAGATAGCCAAAAGTTCTGAGATTAACTCTGTTTTGGTCCTTTTGGCAGGCTTCCTTGGTGTGAAGTTCCTGGCTCCGGGATTTGCCGACGGATGGTCGGTGTTAACCTCCGATATCTTTAAGCTATTTGGTCAAAAGGATTTTATGATTGATTACAGGGTACTACAGAGCATTTTAATGATGGTGATGGTTTTTTCGGCCAAGATACTGGTTCCAATAGTAGGTGGCTGTCTGGTTGCTGGCCTGACGGCTTCGGTTGTTCAGACCGGATTCCGGTTTGATGTTGCTTCAGTTAAATTTGATTTAAAGAATATTGATCCGGTTCAGGGTCTGAAAAGAATATTTTCCCTCCAGTCTCTTGCTGAACTGGTGAAATCGATTTTTAAGGTGTTGTTAGTTGGCTATATCGCCTACATAGAAGTAATGAAGGAGTTCATGAATTTTTCCGGTTTGAGTGAAATGAATCTCAGGGCTTCGACAGCTTTTATCGGGACTGTAGTTTTGCGAGTGGTTTTTAAGATAATTCTCTGGCTTGTAATTATTGCAATAATTGATTATATTTTTCAGAAGTGGCGTAATGAAAAGAAGATGATGATGGAGAAATATGAAGTCAAGCAGGAATACAAGCAGGTAGAAGGTGACCCACAGATTAAGGGCAAGATTAAGCAAAAGCAGAGACAGATGTCAATGATGCGGATGATGCAGGCATTGCCCAAGGCAGATGTTGTGATTACTAACCCTACACACTTTGCTGTTGCCTTGCAGTATGACCCGGCAACGATGTTAGCCCCTACAGTTATAGCCAAGGGCCAGGATAGGATAGCACTTAAGATCCGGGAAACTGCTAAGGAACATGATATTGTGATAGTGGAAAACAAACCATTGGCCCAGTCACTTTACTTTGCTACAGAGATAGGGGATGCGGTTCCTGCCGATCTCTATCAGGCAGTTGCAGAAGTCTTGGCTTTTGTGTATAAGCTTAAGGGAAAGATTTAAGAGGAGGACCGAAATGGCAGCACAGCAGGTTGCGCTATCCAGAATCACAAAGTACAGTGACATATTTGTAGCAGTTGCGGTCATTGGAATGGTAGTTATGATGGTAATCCCCATTCCTACCACACTGTTGGATCTTTTCCTGACTGTAAATATTACACTGGCTTTAGTAGTTTTGCTGGTCAGTATGTATAACCATGAACCGCTCCAATTCTCATCATTCCCGTCTCTTTTATTGATTATGACGATATTCAGGCTTTCCCTTAATGTCAGTTCAACAAGATTGGTTCTGCTTAACGGGTTTGCCGGACAGATTATTGAAAAATTTGGGCAATATGTTATCGGGGGCAACCCGGTAGTGGGTTTTGTAATTTTCCTGATACTTGTTGTCATTCAGTTCATTGTAATTACCAAAGGTGCTGAGAGAGTTTCTGAAGTTGCGGCCAGATTCACCCTTGATGCTATGCCCGGAAAACAGATGAGTATTGATGCTGACCTCAATGCAGGCCTGATTAATGACAGGGAGGCTATCGAAAGACGGGAAAGGATTCAGAGGGAGGCGGATTTTTATGGAGCTATGGATGGTGCCTCAAAGTTTATTAAGGGTGATGCAATCGCCGGAATTGTTATTGTAGTAATCAATATACTTGGAGGATTTGCCATTGGTGTTTTGCAAAGAGGGATGGATCTTACAGATGCCCTGAATACTTACACCATTCTAACTGTAGGTGACGGGTTGGTTTCTCAGATCCCGGCCCTGCTGATATCTACAGCGACAGGTATAACCGTAACCAGGGCCGCATCTTCTGAAGTAAGCCTTGGTCAGGAGATTTCAGTACAGCTAATGAGCCGCCCCCGCGTTCTGGCTATTGCAGCAGCTGCTCTTGCTACCCTGGGTATTTTGGGGCTGCCCCCGGTACCGTTTTTTATACTTGCGGGAATCATGGCTGCAGGTGCCTATTCTATGAAGAAAATTCAAGATGACCAGAAGCTTAAGCAGCATGAAATGGAGCAGGCGGAAGAAGTTGAAGAAATTAAAAAACCGGAAAATGTCATCTCACTATTACAAGTTGATGTATTTGAGATAGAGATGGGTTATTCCCTTATTCCATTGGTAGATGCTAATCAGGGTGGAGACCTTCTTGACAGGGTAGTAATGATCAGGCGGCAGTGTGCGCTTGAACTGGGTATTGTTCTGCCTCCAATCAGGATGAGGGATAACATGCAGTTAAAGCCTAACAGTTATGTCTTTAAGATTAAAGGCGTAGAGGCGGCAAGTGGAGAAATTATGCCAGACCAATACCTTGCCATGAGTTCCGGACTTACCGATAATGGAATTAAGGGCATAGATACAGTGGAACCTGCCTTTGGACTGCCGGCCAAATGGATATCTCCCAATATGCGAGAACAGGCGGAACTTGCAGGATATACTGTTGTCGATCCATCTTCGGTTATTGCTACCCACCTTACTGAAGTTATTAAGAGCCATGCTCATGAGGTGCTTGGCAGGCAGGATGTACAAAATTTGCTCGATTATGTAAAGAAAACACATCCGGCAGTTGTCGAAGAATTAGTACCCAGCTTGATGACCCTTGGTGAAATACAAAAGGTATTGGCCGGAATGCTGGCGGAAAGGGTTCCCATCAGGGATTTGGTCACAATTCTGGAGACACTGGCCGATCATGCCAGGGCAACAAAAGACACAGATGTACTCATAGAATATGTAAGACAAGCACTGGCGAGGACTATTGTAAAACAGTACACTGATTCCAGTGATACACTGCATGTAATCACCCTTGACCCTGGTGTTGAACAGATTGTCAGGGATTCTATCCAGAAAACTGAACATGGGTCATATATTGCCCTGGATCCGGATAAAGCCAGAATGATATTTAACAGTCTTACGGCAAAAGTGGAAAGCGCCTCTCGTAATGGTTACCAGCCAATAGTATTGTGTGCCCCGGTAGTCAGAATCTACTTTAAAAAACTTACAGAAAAGCTGATTCCCGAGTTAGTCGTACTTTCATATAACGAGCTCGAAGGCAGAATAAATGTTCAATCTCTAGGGGTGGTGAATATTTAGTGCGTGTAAAGAGGTATGTTGCCGAAACCTTGCAGGATGCAATGCTCAAAGTAAAAATGGATATGGGCAAGGATGCTGTTATTTTGCATACGAGGAAGTTCAAGGAGGGAGGTTTTTTGGGGTTTTTTGGGAAATCAAAGTTTGAAGTAACTGCGGCAGTAGAGGATGTCAACCCGCCTCAAACTCCGGTATCTGCCGGCAAAACTGCTCAAAACATACCGGAAAAGCAGGAAAAACCAGGATTGGGCAGAATGACTGCCATTACCATGGAAGAAACTGCTGAAACCGTTGCTGCGGGAGAGCAGGACTTGCGTGAGGAATTTCAGGAAATGAAGGATATGCTCAATGAAGTCATTAATCAGATAGATATGGCACAGGATATCCGGAGCCTGCCTAAACAGATACAAAGGTTTCACCAAATATTAACCGATAATGATGTTGATGATAAATTGACCAAAAAAATGCTGCAAACCATCTTAAAACAGTTACCTCGGGAGGAGATCGGCAACAGTGACCTTATTAGAAAATCACTGGAGAAACAGCTTCTCCGGATGTTGAAAAAACCAAGACCGGTTTCTTTTAAGAAACAGGTTCTGGGGCAACAGTCGATTGTGTTGGTAGGACCGACCGGGGTAGGCAAAACAACTACAATAGCAAAGCTGGCAGCCACTTTTTCCATTGTCCACAAAAAAAAGGTTGCCTTGATAACCGCAGATACATACCGGGTTGCAGCTGTGGAGCAATTAAAGACTTATGGTGAGATAATTGGTATTCCGGTTGATGTGGTATATACTCCTCAGGAACTCCAGAAAGCAATTGCCGGACATACGGATAAAGATCTGGTTCTGATTGATACTGCAGGGCGAAGCCATAAGAACAGCGAACAGATGAACGAGCTGCGAAATTTTCTTGATATGGCGGAACCATCAGATATATTTTTGGTCTTGAGTGCTACAACCCGTTACAAAGATATGATGGATATTGTCAACAGTTATTCTGATATTCCTGTTACCAGGCTGGTATTTACAAAACTCGACGAGACTTCAACTTATGGGTCTATTCTGAATGTTGTCAGCAGTACTCAGAAGCACTTATCTTATGTAACGGTTGGGCAAAACGTTCCTGATGATATTGAAATAGCGGATCCCAGCAAAATAGCCAATATGATTATGAGGGAGAGATAGCCATGCGTGACCAAGCCGAAAAACTTCGCGTATTGGCCAGAAACCTTAAGAATCAGGTTGAATGTGAAATTAAGGGGACACAGAAGAAAACCCGGATTATCGCTGTGACAAGCGGTAAAGGAGGGGTTGGCAAGACTAATTTCACCATCAACTTTGCCCTGGCTCTGATGTCTTATGGGCAGAGGGTTTTAATTCTTGATGCAGATCTGGGTTTAGCCAATATTGATGTCATACTGGGAATAAATCCCAGTCATACTCTTTACAATGTTTTAAAGGGTGAAAAAAATATTCAGGACATTATCCTGCCGGGACCCCAGGGTCTTCAAATAATTGCCGGTGGCTCCGGGATGCAGGAACTGGCCAATCTGAGAAAATGGCAGGTAGAGCAGTTTATTGCCAAGCTTGAGGAACTGGAAGGAATTGCAGATATAATAATAATCGATACTGCTGCAGGACTTTCTAAAAATGTAATGAGTTTTGTGCTTGCAGCAGATGAGGTAATAGTAATTACTACGCCTGAGCCTACGGCAATTACCGATGCCTACGGCATTGTAAAGGCTATGACTTCCAAAAGAAAGCATGGAGTGGTTCACTTGGTAGTAAA
The DNA here is from genome assembly GCF_048453025.1 of Phosphitispora sp. TUW77. Classification (GTDB taxonomy): domain Bacteria; phylum Bacillota; class Thermincolia; order Thermincolales; family UBA2595; genus Phosphitispora. The sequence goes on along the minus strand of NZ_CP156677.1, from coordinate 1,769,869 downwards.
CAGGGTGGAAAATGCCCAGGAGGCAGATATTACTGCGAGTAAGCTTAAAATTGTTGCTGAAAAATTTCTTAAGCTCAATATTGGTCATCTGGGGTTTATTTTGGATGACCCCAGTGTCTCGAAGGCGGTAAAGAGTCAGGAACCGTTTCTCCTAAAATACCCCAAATCGTCCGCGGCAGAATGTATTTTGCGCTTGGCAGCACAGATGCTGGATCAGGAGTTACAGCCGGAACCTGCTGGTGTGAAGGCCTTTTTTGGTAAGATTGCGAGACTTTTTGGTTAGATTTGATGGTTATGAAAGGAGTGAATAATTTGGGTTCTTTTGATCCCATAAAAATAAACCAGACCGTAGAACTGGAATTGCCTAATGATACCTTAAAACAGTACAGGAGTAAGGTATATGGTCTGTCTGATGATAGAATAATTGTGGCTGTACCTGTTAAAGGCGGTTCCCGTGTGGCAATGGGTCAGGGTTCTAAAGTAAAGCTTATTTATACTGACAGTACTGCAGTATATGTGTTTTTTACCACGGTTCTTTCGCAGGATAATGATAATGCTGAAATGGTAATCCTGGGAAAACCGGATAATATAAAGAAAATTCAAAGAAGGAACTTTGTAAGGCTTGATATACAGCTAAAGTTATTGTTCTGTAGGCTTGATAACAGTTTTGAGTCTAAGAGCAGCTCGTTTGAGGCCGTTTCGGTAGATATTAGCGGTGGCGGTATGATGTTTATGTGTGATGAGGTATTAAGTTTTGGAGATATTCTGGATGCACAGATATTCTTTGGACAAAACGAGAAAATTAGGTCTGTCGGACGTGTTGTCAGGGTTATGGAGAATCTGCCGCAAACCAAAATGAAATATTCAGTGGGTTTTGAGTTTACAATGATTGAGGAATTAGAAAGAGATAAAATAATTAAGTTCATTTTTAACCGGCAGAGGGAATTGAGAAGAAAAGGACTTCTATAGGGGTGGCACAGTTTAATGAATAGACGGTATCGAGTTCTTGTTGTTGATGATTCGTCATTTATGCGCAGACTTATTACTGACATATTACATACAGATAACGATCTTGAAGTAATAGCAACAGCAGTCAATGGGGCTGAAGCTCTGAGAAAAGTAATTCAACTCAGACCTGATGTTGTGACTATGGATGTTGAGATGCCTGAAATGGACGGCCTTACTGCGCTGCAAAAAATTATGATGCAATGCCCTGTTCCGGTAATTATGCTGAGTACTTGGACAAAGGATGGGGCGGCAGCTACAATAAAATCTCTTGAAATTGGTGCTTTGGATTTCGTAGCTAAACCTTCGGGTAATATTTCCTTTGACCTGGATAAGGTAAAAGATGAACTGATCAAGAAGGTTAAAGCTGCAGCACGGGTGGATATAGAGTCAATCCGCAGCGTGGCGGCATTTTGGACCGGCCATATGGGCAGGCAGGCAATGAAACAACAATTTACTCCGGGGAAAACTATATCGAAAATAGTTGCTATTGGGGCATCTACCGGAGGGCCAAGGGCGCTGCAGGATATTTTTTCAAAGTTGCCAGGAAATTTTCCGGCCGCAATAGCTGTGGTTCAGCATATGGCAGCTGGGTTTACCGAATCTTTGGCAGAAATGCTTAACAGCAATTCAGAGCTTGAGGTTCTAGAGGCCAGGGATGGTGACGAATTAATTCCCGGGACGGTATTAATTGCCCCCGGTGACAGGCATATGAAAATTAAGCGGCTGGATGACCGCTTTTATATAACTCTTACAGATGAACCTCCTGTGGGTGGACTGAGGCCTTCTATTGACAAGATGATGGACTCATTGATTGAATGCAGGGTGCCGCTTTTGGGAGTACTGCTGACCGGTATGGGACAAGATGGGGTGGCAGGATTAAAGAAGATTCAGGAAGCAAAAGGACGTACTATTGTTGAAGATGAGTCAACCTGCGTGATATACGGGATGCCAAGAGCGGCAATTGAAAACAGGTGTGCTGATATTGTAGCTCCAATATTTCGGATTGCCCAAGAAATCATTAATAATATTTAAACAACGACTTACCTGTTGGAGGTGAAGGCAATGGACATGAATCAATACAGGGGTTTGTTTTTGGAAGAAGTTCAGGAGCATTTGCAGAAACTTAATGAAGCTCTCCTTGCATTGGAAGGCTCGCCGGAAAACCGCGCAATTCTTGACGAGATTTTCAGGTCTGCACATACATTAAAGGGTATGTCTGCAACAATGGGATTTAACCAGGTTGCTGAGCTTACTCACAACATGGAGAATGTTTTACACAAACTGAGAAGTGGTGAGCTTCTTTCTAATTCGGGAATTGTTGACCTGCTTTTTAAGTGTGTTGATTTACTTGATAATATGATTAATGATATTGCCGGAGGAGGGGAAGGTAATTTAGGCATTGATGACCTTCTGTCTGAATTAAAAATCCTTAATGAACAGGATGGGCAGGTTGATAAGCTATCCAATGACATTGAGGCCAAAAATTCGCCTTCACCGGGCCGTCCTGTTGGAAGTGCTTCCCCAGGAAAGTATATTGTAACATCAATTGATTTTAATGAATTCGAAAAAAACCTGATTAAACAGGCAATTAAACAGGGTTTCCAATGCTACCACATTATTGTTTCAATTGACCCGCGCTGTGTTATGAAATCAGCCAGGGCCTTTATGGTTTTTAAAAATATGGAGGCTATTGGTGAAATTATAAAGAGTATTCCGCCTGTCCAGGAAATTGAAGAAGAAAAGTTTGACACTAGTTTTGAAGTTGTCTTGATATCCATGGAACAGCAGGAAACTGTAAGAAAGGGTCTGGTATCTTTAACTGAGGTAGCGGAGCCGGACATTACCGTTATTTCTCAGGCGTTTTCAACAAACCCACAGAGTGACCGGGTTCAATGTGATGCGGCAGGGTCAGAGTCTCTTCAGCATGATAAGGCATCTGACACTGGTGATAAACACGATTTAGATGCGCCCGGCACCCATAATTCCGAATTAACCAAAAATGAACCTGCTGTTATTCCCGCCAAGACCAAATCCGTTCAAACTGTGCGGGTAGATACGACTAAGCTTGATAATTTAATTAATCTTGTTGGGGAACTGGTAATTAACAAAACAAGGCTTGAACAGATTAGTAAGCAAACCCAGGTTCCGGAACTCAATGAAACCCTTGAATTGATGGATAGAATAACTACTGATTTGCAGAACGTAGTAATGAACGTCAGGATGGTGCCTATTGATATTGTATTTAGCCGTTTTCCCCGTATGGTGAGAGATTTAGCCAAAGAGCTGGGAAAAGATATTGAACTTGTAATTGAAGGAAAAGATACTGAACTTGATCGTACCGTTATAGATGAAGTTGGTGACCCATTGGTACACCTGCTGAGGAATGCTGTCGATCACGGAATAGAGGCACCCGAATTGAGAGCTGCGGCCGAAAAGCCGGAACAGGGGAGAGTTGTGTTATCTGCCCGCCATGAAGGCAATAATGTAGTTATTGAGGTTGAAGATGATGGAAAGGGGCTTGACCCTGAAATTATTAAACAAAAAGCTCTTGAAAAGGGTATCCTTGATGCTGAAAGCGCTGCTCAAATTAGTGATACTGATGCTGTTCGGCTTGTTTTAAGACCTGGTTTTAGTACTGCTGAAAAAATAACCGACATCTCCGGACGGGGTGTGGGAATGGATGTTGTCAGAAATAAGATTGAGGCATTAAGCGGCAGTATTAATATTGAGAGTTTCCCTAACCGGGGGACTAAATTTAAAATCCAATTACCTCTCACATTAGCTATAATCCAGGCTTTGCTGGTGATGGTTGAAGATGAGACTTATGCGATACCGTTGAGTTTTATAGCCGAAACGACTAGTGTATTGCCTGAACAGGTAAATAAAATACAAGACCAGGAGATTATTCTTCTGAGAGGTGATGTTTTACCTCTTATCAGGCTTACTGAAGTACTGCAGGTTCAGCCCTCTGATATGCCTAAGGATGAGGAAATTAATATTGTAGTTGTCAAAAATGGTGTGAAAAGACTGGGGCTTTTGGTTGATGCCCTGATAGGGCAGCAGGAGATAGTGATAAAGTCTCTTGGCAGCCTATTGGCAAACATTCCTATTGTAGCTGGAGCAACTATCCTTGGAGATGGCCAGGTATCTCTGATTATAGATGTGGCAGGGTTGTTTTAAGGGGGGAGACAGATGTTGGAAAATGGAATTCAGGTAGTTGCCTGCACGGTTGAGGATGAGGAATATGCAATTGAAATTAAAAGAGTTCAGGAGATAATTAGGGTCATTGATATTACAAGAGTGCCTTATGCATCAGCTTTTATTTCAGGGGTAATTAATCTTCGAGGCAAGGTTATTCCGGTAATGGATTTGCGGAAAAGGTTTGGGTTACCATCTAAAGCTCCTGAAGAAACTGCCAGAATAGTAGTAATCAACTGGAACAATGATATGGTTGGTGTTTTAGTTGACAGCGTGTCTGAGGTAGTTTGGCTTCCCGCGCAGTCAGTGGGTCCTCCTCCCTCCAGTAGAAACGGAGGAAATACTGAGTTTTTCTCCGGTATCGGTAAACTGGGCAACAGGCTGCTGATAATGCTTAACCTGGAAACAATTTTTGAGGTTAATGATTCTGCTTCAGCGGGAAGGGGGATGTAATGATGTCTTTGTATGAGAACATCAGCGCTATACAGTTGGATGCTTTCAGGGAAATCGGCACTATAGGCGCCGGAAACGGCGCTACCGCTTTATCTCAGCTTATGGGACGAAAAGTAGGAATGTCTGTTCCTTCAATTAGTGTACTGCCTTTTTCCGAGGTGCCTGATGCAGTTGGAGGTGCCGAAAAACTGGTTGCCGGAATTTTTACTACTGTTGACGGACCGGCTCCGTGTAATATTTTATTTATGTTTCCGCTTGATAGTGCCAAGACCTTAGCAGGGTACCTTATGGATCGAAAATATAGCCGGGATGAAGACTTGGATGAATTCGGACTGTCAGCTCTTTCGGAGGTAGGCAATATTGTTTCAGGTGCATATCTAAATTCCTTGGCTAGTTTCACAAATCTGGAGTTTTTGCCTTCAGTGCCTGCCTTAGCGATAGACATGGCAGGCGCCATATTGAATACAGTTCTGGCCCGGATTGGTATTGCCGGGGATCATGCTCTTTTGATGGAAACGGTTTTTAGCGAAATTGAAGGGAATCTTACCGGACACTTTTTTTTGCTGCCTGAAGCCGATTCGCTTGAAAAAATAATGGAGGCGATTGGGGTGAAGGGCTGATGGCAAAAATAATCAAGATTGGAATGGCCGACCTTAACGTTGCCGTATGCCCTGATGTTTTACAGACCTGCGGCCTCGGTTCATGTGTGGGAATTTGCTTGTGGGACCCGCTTACAAAAGTCTCCGGTATGGCACATATTATGCTGCCTTCAAGTTCTTTGGGGAAGACGGCAAATGATGCAAAATTTGCCGACACAGCTGTTCCCATGCTTATTAATGAAATGAAAAAAAACGGTGCGGAGAAATCCCGCCTGTTTGCTAAAATAGCCGGCGGTGCTCAGATGTTTTCATTCTATAGCTCCAGTGACATAATGAAAATTGGCGAACGAAATACTGAAGCGGTAAAAGTCGCATTGCAGTCACTCAGGATACGATTACTTGCTGAAGATACAGGCGGCAGTTATGGCAGGACCATAGAATTTTATTCTGAAACAGGCAAATTGTATGTCAGGACTATAAATCTGGGGGAAAAGTTTATTTGAGGGGGACCTTAAGTGTTTTCGGGATATAGACGGGTTTTAGTTTTGGTATTTGGTACGGTTTTCTTATTGATAATGTTTATTGGTCTCCTATCCGGTGTAACCCTTAAAGCCTGTCTAGGCCGGGCTTTTTTGGCAGGCATGTCGTTTTCGGTATTGCTATGGGTACTTTTCAGATTGATAGGCAAATATGCCTTGCCATTGCCTGATGCGAGAGAGAGTCTTTTTGCACAAAGCCATGATGTGGGCGGACAGTTGGACTTTACGGTTTCAGATCCTCTAGATGAGTTTTCGCCTATTAATGCAAAACAAATTGACCCTGATTTGGAGAGAGTTATCAACAATGACCCGGAGAGAATGGCAGAAATTATTAAGAAAATGGGTAATGATGAATAAAATCCTGTAGGAGGTTTTTATGAACCCTTCTGTTGCTGCAAATGAAATTGGACAGTTATGGAAACGTTATAAGATTCATAACGATGTTTCTGCCAGAGAGCAGCTAATCCTGTCTTATGTGGGACTGGTTAAGTATGTTGCCGGTCGGATGGTGATTTCCCTACCACCGAGTGTGCAGCAGGATGACCTGATAAGTTACGGGATATTTGGGCTGATGGATGCCATTGAAAAATTTGAACTCGAACGCAACATCAAGTTTGAGACTTATGCTATTGCCAGGATTAAGGGAGCTATTTGGGATGGTTTAAGGTCTATGGATTGGGTTCCCTATTCGGTTCGGCAGAAGGCTAAAGAACTTGAATATACATATGCCAGACTTGAAAGTAAACTTGGAAGGGCAGCAACAGATGACGAAGTTTGCGATGCTCTTAGTATAAGCAAGCCACAATTTGTTCAATTATTGATGGAAACCAGTTTTACTTCCTTTTTATCACTTGACGAGATATGGAAATTTGACAAGGATGGAGTTAATTCTATCAGGGTGATTGAAACTATTGAGGATGAAAAAGCTGTTGATCCTGTTTCAATGGTAATGTTTGAAGAGAGAAAACTAACTTTGACCGATGCCATAAACAAACTTCCGGAACGGGAAAAGCTGGTAATTGCTCTGTACTATTATGAGGGACTAACACTAAAAGAAATTGGCAAAGTACTGGGTGTTACCGAGTCCAGGATATCACAGCTGCATACTAAGGCTGTTTTGCGGCTCCGCGGCCGCTTAAGCAGGGTGAAAAAAAAGATTTTCGATTAAATGGAGGATAACCAAATGAGTGAGGATGCCTTAAAAAATCTTACCCAACAGGATATGGAAAAGATTCTTGAAAAAGCTGAGGATGTAGCTAATGGTATGTTGGAAAACGGTAAAATGCACCTGCAGTTTAAACCAGATGGGGTGTTCCTTACTATAACTCCCCCAGGCGTGAGTGGTTTGGTAATAACTTTGGAACATGTTGCTAGGGAACTGGATTTGCGGGGCATCAAAAACGTTGATTCCAGAAAGGTTCAGCAAGTAGTTAAAGAAATGAAAGGGGTTCCTGAATTAATTGCACCACATCAGGAAGAATGTGAACAAGATGGGCATGTACTGGTAGAACTTAGTAAAAACAAAATGGAGGCCTATATAACTGTATATCCTCCTAGGGGCAAGGGAAAACCGGTTACCAGAAATGACATTGAAAAGGCCCTGAAGGATAACAATGTTGTTCACGGAATATTAGAAAATGCAATTGATTTTGCTCTGAAATCAGGCCAAATGGGGGAAGTCCTGACAATAGCCGCAGGCTCTGAACCGGTTGATGGGGAAAGTGCTGTAATTGAATATAAGGTTAATTCTGCAAGTCTAGGAAAACCGGAAGAACTTGTTGATGGCAGGGTGGATTTTTATAACCTGCACATGATTCAAAATGTTGAACCGGGGCAGGAGCTTGCTGTTAAAATACCGGCTAAGCCTGGAACCTCGGGATTCACCGTTACCGGAGTAGAAATTCCCGCAAAACCCGGCAAAGATGTTCAACTGACCGTTGGGAAGAATGTTAAGCTTAGTGATGACCGTAATATTGCTGTAGCTGCTGCAAATGGGCATGTGGTAATAGCCGGAAACACTATAAGTGTTTCTAATATATATGAAATTAACGGCGATGTTGATTTTAATACCGGAAACATAGAGTTTAACGGTACTGTTGTTGTTAAGGGCAGTCTCAGGGAAGGGTTTAAAATTGTTGCTGACGGTGATGTTGATGTAATGGGCAACATAAGTGACGGAATTGTAGAATGTACAGGTACCCTTAAGGTAAAGAACGGTATAATTGGCAGAAGCAAGTCCAGGATTAAGGCCGGAGGAAGTGTTATTAGCAGATTTATTGAAAATTCGGTACTGGAGTCTGGAATTGACGTAATAGTTGGAGAAGCTATTATGCACAGTAGAGTTAATGCTCGAAAGTCAGTTGTGGTAGGAGGTAAGGGGGTTATAGTCGGCGGGCTTGTCAGAGCCGGTGAAGAAATAAACTGTAAAACTGTAGGTTCTTCTATGGCCACTGCAACGGAGTTGGAAACAGGTGTAAATCCGGAACTGAGGCGCAGATGTTCAGTTGTTTCAAAGGAGAAGCAGGCTAAGGAAGCTGATTTAGAAAAGGCAGAAAAGGCAGTTAAATTATTAAAGCACTTGGAGCAGACCCAGGGTTCCCTTCCTGATGATAAAAAAGCGATACTTGTCAGAGTTGCCAAAGTACATGGAGAAATCACCCGTGAAATTGAAGAACTTAAAACCTTGCTTGCAGACATTGAGGCACAAATACAGCAGTCCGGGCGGGGACGCATTAAAGTTCATGGAGTTATATGTCCGGGAGTTAAAGTGACCATTGGCTCGGCAACCATGCAGGTATTTGACGACCTGCCGTTTGTGACTCTGACAAATGTGATGGGAGAAATAAAAATTAACCCATACAAATAATGATAGGTGGTGGAAGATTATGACTTTGCGTCCCATTGACATGCAGGTTCTTCTGCCGAAGGTTTCCGAAGTTAATCGTAACCAGCCTATACAGAATCAGCAGGACCATACTCAACAGCAGCAATTAGCTGCAGAGTTCCAGAAACAAATGGACATACAGAAGCATAAGGTGCGTAATTCCGAGAAATCTGACGGACAGAGAATCGAACAAGAAACTGGGGATAAGGCTTCCGGTCATAATGAAGCAAGGGAAAAAAGTCGCCAGGGAGGAAAAGAAGAGGAAAAACAGGAAGAGCTAAAAGACCCTGACAGAGGAAAACTTTTTGATATCAAGATATAAAGGGTGTGAGGTTTTGAGTTACCTGTTTATATTTTTAGGAGCAATATTTGTTGGACTTGCTGTTTGGCGGGGCCGCGTTTCTGATGTCATCAGACAGCAGGAAATTCAGGAATACAGGCAGTTAAAGAAGGACCTGCGGCTGGCCAGGAGTGATGTTGAAATGCTTTTAGACCAGCTAGAAGCTGTATCTGAAAAAGTTGTTGCAGATGTTTCCGCCGGTATTGAGGAAGCTGAGATTATCAAGGATTTAAAAATACTCGAAGTTATGGAAAAGGAAAAAGAAAAAGAAAAACCTCAAAACAATTCCGGCCCCGTTTCCGTTACAGCTAAAAAAACAAACAATACTATTATGTTTCCGCGGAGTTTCGCCTCTCCAGAGGATGAAGGAGCAAGTACTGCCAGTTTGGTTTCCAAGATGGAATTATCTGCTAAACACCAGATGGTTTATGCCATGGAACGTCTCGGTTATCCTGAGGACGAGATTGCCAGGCAGATGAACATTGGGAAAGGTGAGGTAAGTCTAATACTCCAGATAAAAAGAAAAGGTGAAGAATTGAATGCTTAATATATTCAATAAGGATTTTCTGCTTGGAATAGGTTTTGGTTTTTTAGTAAGTGCACTTTTAGTTAATTTTTTGGGTTCAGAAAAATTGACCGATAGTCAGATTATGGACAGAGCAACACAGCTAGGCATGGTATACCAGGAGAGCGCTGATATAGAAACAGATAAGACACCTGTACTTCCTAAAGAAAACACTGTTGATGATACTGAGAAAAATTCAAACACAGAAGACGTAAACATAGAAAAAGTAAATATGCCAGAACAACCAGAAGTTGTTAAATTTGTAATAAAGGCGGGAACAGGCTCGGAAAAGATTGCCCGGATGCTTGAAGAACAGGGTGTGGTTGCAGACCGTAATAAGTTTTATCAATTGGTAACTGAAAAGAATGCTCACCGTTATTTTAGAACAGGTACTTTTAATCTGCCATGCGGCGCAGACATGGAACAAATATTGGAAATCCTTACAGGGAAGTAATGAATTTTATCAATAGCCTGAGGAATTTGACATCCTTGTATAAAAATTTCCATTCAATGCAATAATATTACTTGCACTCGATTAAAATTTATGCTACAATATCAAACGGTGTAAAATACACACGTTTCCGGATTTTTGCAGGGGTGCCGGGAATTCCGGACCTGTAGGAAGATGAACGGAACGGAGGAAAAAACCACTGAGAGAGGAGGTGACTCCAATGGCTATTATTTCCATGAAGCAGCTTTTGGAAGCCGGAGTTCACTTTGGACACCAGACACGCAGGTGGAACCCGAAAATGGCGGAGTATATTTTTACCGACCGGAACGGGATTTATATTATTGACCTGCAGCGAACTGTCAAGAAAGTTGATGAAGCATATAATTTTGTCAGGCAGTTGGCTTTAGAAGGTAAAACAATCATGTTTGTGGGAACCAAAAAACAAGCTCAGGATGCTGTCAGAGAGGAAGCAGCCCGTTGTGGCATGTTTTTTGTAAACCAGCGTTGGCTTGGCGGAACCTTAACTAATTTCCAGACAATCAAAAGGCGTATTGACCGTCTTCATGAACTGGAAAGGATGGAGGCTGACGGGACATTTACGGTTCTTCCCAAAAAAGAAGTGGCTGTCTTAATGCATGAAAAGGAGAAACTGGAGAAGTTTCTTGGCGGCATTAAGGAAATGAAAAGCCTTCCCAGTGCACTGTTTATTGTTGACCCTCGCAAAGAGCGCATAGCAGTGGCAGAAGCACGTAAACTTGGGATTCCTATAATTGCAATAGTTGATACCAACTGTGACCCCGATGAGATCGATTTTGTAATCCCCGGCAATGATGATGCTATTAGGGCAGTCAAATTACTGACTTCTAAGATGGCAGAGGCAGTAATTGAAGGGATTAACATGAATAAGGACAATGAAGCTGATGCTGAAGGTGATGTAAATACTGATGCAGAGGCAGAAGTAATGGAAGCATAAACAAATCAGGGTGACCAGGGTTGTTGAGGAGCCCTAGTCACCCTTATTTTTAAGGAGGAAAAAATACAATGGTAACTGCTGCAATGGTTAAAGAATTGCGGGAACGCACCGGTGCCGGAATGATGGATTGTAAAAAAGCCCTCGCCGAAACTGCGGGCGACATGGAAAAGGCAATCGAATATTTACGTGAAAAAGGCCTTGCTGCTGCAGCCAAGAAATCAGGGCGTATTGCTGCTGAGGGATTGGTTTTGGCAAAAGTTGCTTCAAGTAACAAAAAAGCTGTACTTTTGGAAGTAAACTGTGAAACAGATTTTGTAGCTAAAACAGACCAATTCAAAGCATTTGTTGATGAAGTTGCCGATATAATTTTACATAAAAATCCGGCAAATGTTGAAGAACTTCTTCAGGTTAAGAACGACACAGGTACCGTTAGTGAACTGCTTACTGAAAAAGTCGCCAAAATCGGGGAAAACATTTCGATACGCCGTTTCATATCCTTCGAGACATCAGATGGATTTGTGGAGGCATATGTGCATGGTGTGGGCCGTATTGGGGTATTGGTAGAGCTTTCAGGGAATGCAGATAACATTCAGGAAGTAGGCAAAGATGTGGCTATGCAGGTTGCTGCATCCAAGCCGGAATATGCTTTGCGTGATCAGGTTCCTGCTGATACTATCGAAAAAGAAAAGGAAATTTTAAAAGTTCAGGCTATGAATGAAGGGAAACCTGAAAACATTGCTGAGAAAATTGTCATTGGCAGAATAGAGAAATATTACAAGGAAAATTGCTTGGTTGAACAACCGTTCATAAAGGATCCTGATATAACTGTACAGCAGATGCTTGACCAAAAACAGGTTAAGGTATCCCGTTTTGCTCGTTTTGAAATGGGTGAAGGACTTCAAAAGAAGGAAAATGACCTTGCAGCAGAGGTTGCCGCTATGCAGAAAAAGTGTTAGTCTGGGAAGCCTTGTGACTGTTTTAAAAAAAGAGAACACTCCGGGTGTTCTCTTTTTTTAGCAGATAGTAAACTATTAAAATTTCACACTATCTGCGTAATCTGTTAAAATAAATATTATTTCCCAAAAGGATTTTTTATTGTTGCGTAGAACATTAATCAGAGAAATGGGAGGCAGCAACTACATGGATAAGCCTAAATATACAAGAGTAGTTCTGAAACTGAGCGGGGAGGCATTAGCCGGCAAGAAAGGGTTTGGTATCGACCCAGAAACTGTATTTTCAATAGCAGAACAGATTAAGGAAATTATTTCCCATAAAGTTCAAGTTAGTATTGTTGTCGGAGGGGGTAATTTTTGGCGGGGCATTGCGGGCAGTACTAAGGGAATGGATAGAGCTACCGCGGATTACATGGGTATGATGGCAACAGTAATGAACTCGCTGGCGTTGCAAGATGCCCTCGAAAAACTGGATGTTAACACCAGGGTGCTTACTGCTATAGAAATGCGTGAAGTTGCTGAACCTTATATTCGCCGTCGTGCCATCAGGCATCTTGAAAAAGGCCGGGTGGTAATTTTTGGTGCGGGAACAGGAAATCCATATTTCTCTACTGATACAACTGCAGCCTTAAGAGCTGCAGAAATAGAGGCTGAAGTTATCCTTATGGCGAAGCAGGTAGACGGGGTTTATGATTGCGATCCTGTTAAAAATCCTAACGCTAAGAGGTATAATGAGCTATCTTATATTGAAGTCCTTAACAAGGGACTTGGAGTTATGGATTCAACCGCAACCTCCTTGTGTATGGACACTAAAATTCCAATTATAGTATTTAACCTTATTGAAAGAGGAAATATAAAACGTGTTGTAATGGGTGAAAATATTGGTACATTTGTCGGGGGTGAATTAAAGTGATTAAAGAGGTTGTGAGTGAATCTGAAGAGAGAATGAAAAAAGCCATTGGCGTATTACGTAAGGAACTTGCTTCTTTGAGAGCGGGAAGGGCCACTCCGGCTCTTTTGGACAAAATACTTGTTGATTACTATGGTGTTTCTACTCCTATCAACCAAATGGCTAATATCTCTGTTCCCGAACCGCGCTTGTTGCTTATTCAGCCATGGGATAAAAAAGTAATCAGTGATATTGAAAAAGCAATCCAAAAATCAGATCTTGGACTGAATCCTAATAATGACGGCTCAGTTATCAGGCTGACAATTCCGCAGCTTACTCAGGAAAGAAGAATTGAGCTGGTCAAGGTGGTTAAGAAAAAGTCTGAGGAGGCTAGGGTTGCTGTTCGAAATATCCGAAGAGATGCCAATGACAACCTTAAATCTTTTGAAAAGAGTGGAGATATTACTGAGGATGATAGTAAGAGGGGCCATGAAGAGGTTCAAAAATTGACGGACAGTTGTATAAAAGAAATTGACCAAGTCCTGGCAAATAAAGAAAAAGAGATTATGGAGGTTTAATTATTACAGGATTGAGGGATATGTATGGAGCTGCCTGATGTAATTGGGTTTGTGCTGGATGAGGCATTGAATGTCATTCAGAACTGTGGTTATGAAGTTAAAGAAATAATTTCACTAAAATCGCCGTACAAACCAGCCGGACCTATTGGAATAGCCCGAGTAGTGCGTCTTTCCCCTACAGGAAACGGCGGACTACAGGTTATCATTACATATCAGGATTATAGAAAGGAGGTGTAACATATGGCCTACAAAATTACTGATGAATGTGTAGCTTGCGGTTCTTGTCTTGATACTTGCCCCAATGATGCCATTTCAGAAGGTGATATTTATGTAATTAATGCGGATGAATGTGTTGATTGCGGCGCTTGTGCCGAAGCTTGCCCCACAGGAGCAATTGTTGAAGAGTAGTTAACAAGAGACTGACTCATAACTAATGAGTTGGTCTCTTTTATTTCAGCCAAAACTCATAAAAGAAAGGGGAGTATACCCGTAAGATTTTACTTTTGGGAGCTTCTCCTTTTTTGTTTCATAAAAAAATTATAATATAAATATAAAATAGTAGTAATTAATGGTATAATATATCTTAACAATTCCTGTAAGTCCAGGAGGCTGCTAAATGGTTTGCGGATGGCTAAGTGTGTTAGGATTAGGCAAAAATAAAAACAGTTCCCCTGAGGTTGATTTATATAAGTCACTTGATTCTGACAAATTGCCTGTACATATTGCTATTATTATGGATGGAAATGGGCGCTGGGCAACTCAGCGCGGGCTGCCAAGAGCATTAGGACATCGAGCAGGTGTTGATTCATTGAGAGACATAGTGAGAACATGCTCGGCTCTTGGGGTGGGTTTTTTGACTGTATATGCATTTTCCACGGAGAACTGGAAAAGGCCGGCTGAGGAAGTTGCTACTCTGATGGATCTTTTGGCCGAATACCTTTATAAGGAGCTCAATGAACTGAACAAAAACAATGTCCGGGTTAAAACTATCGGAAGAATTGATGAGCTTCCTGTCAAGTCACGGGAAGCACTGGCAATGGCAGAAAAAGAAACCTTGCGGAATACCGGGCTTACCTTGAACCTGGCCTTGAATTACGGGGGAAGAAATGAGATAACAGAAGCGGTCAAACAGATTGGCCGAGATGCTTCAGCAGGGAAACTAAATCCAGATGAAATTGATGAGAACATAATTTCCGGATATCTATACACTGCCGGAATTCCTGACCCTGATTTGCTAATCAGGCCTTCCGGAGAAAAACGTATAAGTAATTTTTTGCTATGGCAGGTTGCTTATGCTGAATTTTGGTATTCTCCTGTACTTTGGCCGGATTTCCGGAAAGAGCATTTATTGGAGGCTCTGGTTGATTATCAGAACCGCCAGAGAAGGTTTGGCGGGTTGCATCAAAGCAAAAGATAAGGCCGGTGATTGCAAAAGATGTTATTATATAGAGTTTTGAGCGCTGTAGTTGGTATCCCAGTTGTACTTTGCCTTGTTTGGTATGGCAGCATTCCTTTAACATTAGCGGTATTAATAATTTCATTACTAGGCATTCATGAAACAGGGGCTCTCTTTAAAAAGATCGGGAATAATGTTTGGATGCCAGGAGCTTTTTTGGGAGGATTTTTATTTGTAATTAATGCCCATTTAGTGAATATTGATTTGCTGGGTATTTTTTTACTGACGGTTATAGCTGCTGGTTTAATCTATCTTGTAATGTCATATCCCAGGTTTAATATGATTGACTTAGCGGTAACGGTATTCATTTCTTTATATGCCGGTTGGCTTTTAACACATATTATAAACTTGAGACAACTTCCGGGGGGCTTTCATTTAGTGTTTTTGATGATGGGAGCGACATGGAGTACTGATACGTTTGCATATTTTATAGGCAGTGCCTGGGGGAAAACAAAGTTAGCTCCATTGCTTAGCCCAAACAAGTCTGTTGAAGGCTCAATTGGAGGTATTTTAGGGAGTGTAGCTGTATCCGTTGTTTTCTGGGCAGTCGGGCAGCATTTTGCTATTATACACTATATTATTATAGGGATCCTTGTTGGGTTAATGGGTCAGGTTGGTGACCTGGCGGAATCTGCGCTTAAGCGATTTGCCGGAGTAAAAGATTCCGGAAAAATTATTCCCGGTCATGGGGGCATTATGGACAGATTTGATAGTATGCTGATTACAGCTCCTGTTATATATTATTACCTAAAACTTGTTATTTTTGTTTAAAGGTGGGTTATTGTGAAAGAGTTCTCTAAAACTTTAATATTTATATTGCTGGGAGCTATAGCAGCATATCTTTTGGGACGTTATGTAGCCCCGATTTTAGCGCCATTTATTTTAGCTCTGTTTCTTACCTTTTTTATGGAACCTTTGGTTGTATTATTCCAGAAAAAGCTGCGTTTTCCTAGAATAGCTGCTGTTGCAGTTACAATGCTGATTGTATTTGGCGGCACCGGGTTGGTGATTATTGCCATCGTCACCAGGTTGATTGTTGAGCTTGTTTTTTTAACCACATTTTTACCTGACTATATAGATAATATTAAATCAGTTGTTTTATCTCTCAGGAGTATGGCTGAATCCTATTACCTCGCTTTGCCGCAGGAGGTTACAGAATTTATCAGTGAGAAGGTAACCGGTGCTGATTACAGCCTGGATTCTATACTGGGCAGGGCGGAAAAAGTAACCAGCACTGTGCTTAATGCATTGATGAACCTTATTTCATCAGTTCCAACCTTTATTTTGCTGATAATTATAGCTGGTATTGCTACTTATTTTATGGCCAAAGATAAACGTATTTTAATTGGATTTTGGCTGAAGTTAATACCGGCGCCATACGGCAATAAAATTCTTGAGGTGGTTAAGGATATTTTTCAAGCAGTTATCAGTTATATTAGAGCAATACTGGTACTGATTACCCTAACATTTTTGCAGACACTTATTGGCCTTCATTTGATTGGTGCTCCTTATGCCTTGATTATGGCGCTAATTATAGGGGTGGCAGACATTATTCCGGTTCTGGGCCCAAGCACTATTTACCTGCCCTGGATTATATGGGAGTTTGCTACAGGGGATATTTCGTTTGCCGTCAAACTTACTATCCTTTATGGAGTCGTTATTATTATCCGGCAAGTTTTGGAGACGAAAATTGTTTCCAGTTCTATAGGCCTGCACCCATTAGCTACCCTTATCAGTATGTATGTAGGCCTTCAGCTTATGGGAACAGCCGGAGTAATTGCCGGTCCGCTGTTTATTATTGCTCTTAAAGCTTTTGGTTCTGCCGGTTTGCTGAGGTGGAAAAGTTGAAAATTGACCTTATAGTATAGTATCATATAGGAGAAGATATAATGAAGAATATTGCTGTACTTGGCAGTACAGGTTCTATTGGGACTCAGACACTTGAGGTTGCAGACATGTTTCCTGACAGATTTCAGGTAGTAGGGCTGGCTGCAGGCAGCAGCCTGCAAAAGCTTGCAATACAGGTGCATAAGTATCAACCAAAGATTGTGAGCATAGGAAGTGCTGATGATATTTCGCATTTCAGAACCTTAATCCCGCCAGATATTGAAGTTGTTTCAGGTGTGCAGGGTATGTCGGAGATTGCCGGGATGGCAGAAGCTGATATTGTGGTAACGTCAATTACCGGTACTCTTGGGCTGCTGCCAACCGTAGAGGCAATCAATGCAGGCAAAAATATTGCTCTGGCCAATAAGGAAACTCTGGTAGCAGCAGGCGAAATCGTTATGAAGCTGGCCCGTCAAAAAGGTGTTAGTATTTTACCGGTTGACAGTGAACATTCGGCAATATTCCAGTGTCTTAATGGAGAGCAACCTTCCCGGGTCGGCAGGCTGATACTTACTGCTTCCGGAGGGCCGTTCCGGAACTGCTCACGCAGCCAGCTTAGGAGTGTAACTGTTGCCGAGGCCCTAAAGCATCCTAATTGGGCCATGGGGCCTAAAATTACTATTGATTCAGCAACAATGATGAATAAAGGGCTTGAGGTAATTGAAGCTCGCTGGCTTTTTGATATGGAGTTGCATAATATTGATGTGCTGATTCATCCTCAGAGCATTATCCATTCCATGGTGGAGTTCACCGATGGTTCGGTGATAGCCCAGTTAGGTTTGCCTGATATGAAACTGCCGATACAATATGCACTAACATATCCGGACAGGGTGGAAAATGACTTTCCTAGGCTTGACTTAGCGGCGATAGCACAGTTATCTTTTGCGGCACCCCGCACGGAAAATTTTCCCTGTCTTGACCTGGCATATGAGGCCGGCCTGAAGGGTGGCACAATGCCTGCAGTGATGAATGCCGCTAATGAAAAGGCTGTAGAAATGTTTTTAAACGGACTGATAAGATTTTTGGGAATTCCGTTATTAATTGAAAAAGTTATGGCTAACCATACTTTGATACAGAACCCTGTTTTAGACGATATTCTTGCAAGTGATATGTGGGCCCGTGAAGAAGCTGAGTCTATAGCCGGGAAAATGATAATATAAGTAATGGCAGCTATGATATTTAAAATATAAAATAGAAGGTGAAAAAAATGCCGGATTGGTTAATATATATTCCATATGCGATTGTGGTTTTCGGAGTACTTGTGCTGGTACATGAGCTGGGACATTTTTCGGTAGCTAAACTTGTTGGGGTTCGGGTATATGAATTCAGTATTGGATTTGGACCACGGCTGCTCAGATTTAAGAAGGGTGAAACTGCTTATAACATTAGGGTTTTTCCGTTGGGCGGATTTGTGCGTATGGCTGGAATGGACCCTGAAGAGGACCAACGGGAGTTAGAGGCAGCAAAGAATGATAAAACGAGTAATCATGAAGACTTTTCTACAGCTGGGATTATTCCTCCTGAGAGAAGTTTTGCCAACAAAACTGTTCTCCAGAGAATGGCCATAATTGCTGCCGGGCCTATAATGAATTTTGCCCTAGCAGTACTATTGTTTGCTATAATTGTTTGGGTTTCAGGGGTTCCAGCGAATAAAATCAATCAGGTTATACCTGATAGGCCGGCAGCAGAGGCAGGCATTAAAACAGGAGACATCATTACCCGGATTGATAATCAGAAAATTAATACTTGGGAAGATATATTGCGAGTTATTCACGCTAGTCCCGGCAAGCAGCTTATGATTGAAATCCAAAGGGGTCAGGAGACAAAGGTCTTTGAAGTCAAACCGGAAAGAGATCCAGAGACTCAGTGGGGGTTGATAGGGATTACTCCCCAGACCAGAAGACCTGGGGTTTTCGAGTCGTTAAAGCAAGGATTTGTGAACACATACGAGATGCTGGTAATGACTTTTGTGTTTATTGGCAAAATGATTTCACAGGAAATGCCCGTAGAGCTAGGCGGACCTGTTAGAATTACTTATGAACTGGGTAAGGCAGCCGAGATGGGGCTCATCTTTCTGATAAACATTGCAGCCTTCCTCAGCCTGCAAATAGGTATTTTTAACCTTCTGCCAATACCTGCCTTGGATGGAAGCAGATTAGCTTTTCTGGCTTGGGAAGGAATCAGGGGGAATCCGGTTGACCAAACAAAAGAAAACTTTATCCATATGGTAGGATTAATGTTTTTACTCTTAATAATGTTAGTTATTACTTATCAAGATATTGTTCACATGCTTAGTTAGGAGGCAGAACTTTGCAGAGAAGGTCAACACGGCAGATAATTATCGGAAACGTACCTGTCGGAGGAGGTGCTCCGGTTGTAATTCAGTCAATGACCAATACGGATACCCGAGATATCACGGCTACAGTTAATCAAATTAGGGGTCTGGCCGAAGCCGGCTGTGAGTTAGTTAGGGTGGCAGTACCGGACAGCGTTGCTGCTGATGCTTTGCAGGAAATTATACGCCTGAGTCCTGTGCCGTTGATAGCAGATATTCATTTTGATTATAAGCTTGCTATAAAATCTATTGTTAATGGAATCAGTGGGCTTCGGATTAATCCCGGTAATATTGGCGGTGCTAATCGTGTCAAAGAAGTTATCAGCGCGGCAAGGGAACGTCGGATTCCTATTAGAGTTGGGGTAAATGCAGGTTCATTGGACAAGACCATTCTGGATAAATACGGCAGGGTAACTTCTGCAGGTCTTGTTGAAAGTGCTTTACAGCATGTGAGGCTTTTGGAAGAAAACAATTATTTTGATATTAAAATCTCTTTAAAAGCTTTTGACATTCCCTTGATGATTGAAGCCTATCAGAAAATATCAGAAAAAGTTGATTACCCGCTCCATATAGGAGTAACAGAAGCGGGAACTCCCTGGGCCGGGACCATAAGGTCTGCCGTGGGGATTGGAAGCCTTCTTAGTCAGGGGATTGGCGATACTCTAAGGGTTTCCCTGACAGGCGATCCTTTGGAAGAGGTCGGGGTAGGGTTTGAGATACTGAAAGCGCTTGAACTGCGACAAAGGGGACCTGTTATAGTGTCCTGTCCTACCTGTGGCAGGACGGAAATCGATTTAATTGGGATTGCTCAAGAGGTGGAACAAAAGATTCTGCATATTAAAAAGCCTTTGAAGGTGGCAATTATGGGATGTGTAGTCAATGGTCCGGGGGAAGCCAAGGATGCGGATATAGGTATTGCCGGGGGCCGGGGTGTCGGATTATTGTTTAAGAAAGGACAGGTTGTCAGGAAAATTCCTGAAGAATGTTTGGTTCAGGAGTTCTTAAAAGAAATTTTCAACATGGCATGTGAATAGAAATTGAGAACTAAACTATTTTTTTTGGGATAAAATGTATCCAAAAAATGGATACTATAGGGGGAGGTCGGTTTTTTATGAAGATATCTGAAATTTTTGCTCCCACACTCAGGGAAGTACCTGCTGAGGCGGAGGTAATTAGCCATATTTTGATGTTACGGGCAGGCATGATTAGAAAGGCGGCTTCAGGAGTTTACACATTTCTTCCGTTAGGATATCGTATCATTAAAAAGGTAATTGAAATTGTTAGGGAAGAAATGGACAATAAGGGCGGCCAGGAACTGATGCTCCCTATAATACAGCCAGCCGAACTCTGGATGCAATCAGGCAGATGGCATGTTTACGGTGATGAGCTGTTCAGGCTTAAGGACAGGCACGGCAGGGATTTTTCTTTGGGACCGACTCATGAAGAAATTATTACTGACCTGGTGAAGGGGGATGTAAGAAGCTATAAACAGCTGCCACTCTTGTTGTATCAAATTCAGAACAAGTACCGGGATGAACGGCGGCCCCGGTTTGGTCTGATGCGCGGCCGGGAATTTATTATGAAAGACCTGTATTCGTTTGACAAGGATAATGAAGGTCTTGATGTAACATACCACAAAATGTATGATGCCTATATCAGGATTTTTACACGCTGTGGGCTGCGCTTTAGGCCTGTGGAGGCTGACCCGGGGGCTATTGGGGGAAGCGGCGGTACCCATGAATTTATGGTTGTCGCCGATTCTGGTGAAGCCGCAATTGTGTATTGTGATACATGTAATTATGCCGCCAATGTAGAAAAGGCCGAATCAGTCCCGGCACCTGGAAACACAGATGAAAACATGAAGGAAATGCAGGAGATAAGTACACCTGGGGTCAAGACAATTGACGAAGTTTCCGGGTTCCTGAGCATTGCTTCTGATAAACTGCTAAAGACACTTATTTATCGAACCGAGGCCGAAACAGTCGCGGTAATAGTTCGGGGTGACCGCGAAATTAATGAAATTAAGCTCCAGAATTTACTTGGCTCTCTGCAATTGGAAATGGCAGATGAGAGGACAGTTCAGGAAATTACCGGGGCTGCTCCCGGGTTTTCCGGACCTTTAGGACTGGGGGATATACGCATAATTGCAGATAAAGAAATTATGCAGATGAGAAATACTATAACCGGGGCCAATAAGATGGATACACATATGCTGAATGTTAACCCGGGAAGGGATTTTGAACCCTCCCAGAGTGCTGATATCAGGCTGGTCAGGGAAGGGGAAAAGTGTCCTAGGTGTCAAGGCATACTAATGGAAGCAAGGGGTATTGAGGTTGGCCAGGTATTTAAACTTGGAACAAAATACAGTGAAGCAATGGGAGCACGGTACCTTGATGAAAATGGCAAGGAAAAACTGATGGTTATGGGATGCTATGGAATAGGGGTAAGTCGTACGGTAGCAGCATCTATAGAGCAGAACCATGATAAGGACGGAATTATTTGGCCAATGCCTATTGCACCTTTTCATGCTGTGGTTGTGCCTGTTAGTGTTAAAGACAAAAAGCAGCTTGAACTGGCACAGCAAATCTATAAATCCTTAAATGAGATTGGTGTGGAAGCTGTTATTGATGATAGGAATGAGCGGCCTGGTGTCAAATTCAAGGATGCCGACCTGATCGGGTTTCCGTTGCGGGTTGTAGTGGGGACCAAAGCGGTTGAGGAGGGCATTGTTGAGATTAAACATCGTAGAACAGGAGATGTCCGTAATACTGCGGTTACCGATGCAGCTTTAGTTATTCATAAGATTGTTGCCGACGAAATTGCCGAATCAATGCCCATATCCTAGGAAACCAGATTTTGGCAACATATTGGCATATCTATAATATGTTCGAATAATTATTAATCAGTGCTGTACCGGGGGGAGGGACTGTTGTGAAATCAGCAGTTATTATTCCGGCATACAATGAGGAACAAACGATTGGTAAAGTTATCGAAGTTGTAAAACAGGTACCCTTTATAGAAGAAACTATAGTTATCAGTGACGGCTCAACAGATAATACTGCAGATGTTGCCAGGTTATTAGGTGCTAAAGTAATTACTTTGGAACAGAATCTTGGCAAAGGTGGTGCTATGATGGTAGGGGTTAATAACACAAGTGCTGATGTTGTCTTATTTCTGGATGCCGACTTGCTTGGACTTCAGCCCCTTCACGTGGTTGATTTGCTCTTGCCTGTTCTTGAGGGCCGAGCTGAAATGACAGTAGGTATTTTTGAACATGGTCGGCTGGCTACAGACCTGGCACAGTTTTTTGCTCCATATTTATCAGGACAGCGTGCTGTAAAAAGACAATTGTTCCGTCAAATTTCTAACCTGGAAATGTCTAGGTATGGGGTAGAAGTAGCTATGACGAGATTTGCCAAATCTGCAGGAATTTCCGTACTGGAAGTTGAATTAAGAGATATGACTCATGTTATGAAAGAAGAAAAAATGGGAGTTGTCCGGGGATTTGTGGCCAGGCTTAAAATGTACTGGGAGATTGCCAAGTTTGTTGGGCGGGGTTAAGCAGAAATTGAGGGGGGAAAGTTATTGCCTGGTACCGATGAAATACAGATTATAATTCGACTTATAATGGCAGGGGTATTGGGAGGTTTAATCGGGTTTGAGCGTGAAAGCCTTAATAAAACGGCAGGGTTCAGGACACATATTCTGGTTTGTGTCGGGTCAGCTCTGATTATGCTGGTATCTAAGGACTTATATGAAATGTACAAGGGTACAACTAATATTGACCCCGGAAGGATAGCGGCACAAGTTGTCAGTGGTATGGGTTTTTTGGGAGCTGGTACAATTCTGCGTGAAGGGGCTACTGTTAAGGGCCTGACAACTGCTGCCAGCCTGTGGGTAGTTGCCGGAGTGGGTCTTGCTATTGGCGCCGGGTTCTATTTTTCTGCATTAGTAGCTACAGGGGTTGTTTTTCTGACCCTTGTTTATTTGGCCAAAGTTGAAAAATTAATTACCGAACTAACACGAGTCGTGCTGCTTTCGGTTACGACAGAGAATGTACCCGGTCAGTTTGGGCGTGTTGGCGTATATCTCGGTGAACAAGGCATCATAATTCTTAATTTACGAAGGAAACGACTTAGTGACGACAGGCGAGTCAAATTTGAAATTGGCATCAAGGTTCCGCCTAATACAGATATTAACAAAGTAATGTATGGACTGGGTGAAATGACAGGTGTTTTTCAGGTAGAACTAGGTGAATAACAGGAACGGATTCAGGAGGGGAAATTATTGGTAGTATTACCTGAACCAGATAAAGAACGGCTCCCGGCCGTTCTACATTTTTGTAGTTACATAGAACATTTAAGCATTCCTGAAGATTTGAAGCTAGCTCTGAACAATGCTCAGGTTCTCAGGGTGGAAATAAAAAAGTCCGCCAAGACATGGCAGATATATTTGCTTTTGAACAGCCTGGTTAAAAAAAGCCATCTTGATATCTTAGCCGTAGAAATGATAAAAGAAATACCTGAACTGCAGGGGATTGGCTTTTCGGTTAAATACTGTCTTCCAGACTTAAAACCGGCGGACCTGCTCAATGATTATTGGGATGAAATTGTTTATTATCTAATATGCAAGCACCCGGTGTTGGCAGGTGTATTGGCACAGCTTTCAAAAAGGTGCCATGACCGGATACTTCAGATATTTGTCAAAAGTCAGGTCGAGGCAGAATTGCTCGACCAGCGCAGGGTTCCCCATTTAATCTCGGATTTGCTTGAAAACGAATTCGGCTTTCAGATTGAAGTAAGTGTCCATGTTTTAGAGGAGGACCGCTGTAATCAGGTGGAATGGGTTTCCCGTAAGGAAGCTGAATACGTTAAAGATATAATTATGCAAAATGCTGCAAATTCTGTACCACTAAAGGAATCGTCTAAAGGCATAAATAAACCAAATATTTTGATGGGAAGGCTTATCAAGGATGACCCCGTCCCCATGGAACAGATAATTGAAGAAGAAAAGAGTATTGTTACCAGAGGTAAAATCACCAGTACAGATATCCGCCAACTGAAGAGCGGCCGAACCCTCGTGAGTTTTGATATTACCGATTTTACAGATAGTATTGCGGTTAAGTTTTTTGAAGATGAAAAAGATGCCGGCAGGGTTTCGGGAGCCCTAGAGAGGGGAACTTGGGTTAAAGTAAGAGGGCCTCTCCAACAAGATAAATTTTCACAAGAATTGACGATTATGGCTAAGGATATCAATCTAAGTCAAGATGAACCCCGGTCTGACAATGCGCCAGAAAAGAGAGTGGAACTTCATCTGCATACCAAGATGAGTGCAATGGACGGAATTTCCGGTATAAGCGAAGTTGTGGCTAAGGCAGCGGCATGGGGACACCCGGCTGTAGCAATAACAGACCATGGGGTGGTCCAGGCTTATCCTGATGCTTATGAGGCCGGAAAAAAGCACGGTATCAAGATAATCTACGGTATGGAAGGATACTTGGTGGATGACGGTGAACCGATAGTGGTCAGGTCTCAGCCGGGGGACCTTGAAGAAACGGAATTTGTGGTTTTTGACCTGGAAACAACAGGGTTTTCCCCAAATGTAAATGAGATAATTGAAATAGGGGCGGTTAAGCTAAAAAATCGCCGGATTAGTGACCGGTTTGCCAGATTTGTCAAACCTAAAGACGGAATCCCAGTCAATATCCAGAGACTTACGGGTATCCTGCCCGAAATGGTTGCAGATGCTGCCGGAATTGAAGCAGTTTTGCCTGAGTTCATGGATTTTGTTGGGGATGCTGTCCTGGTGGCCCATAATGCCGGGTTTGATACTGGATTTTTATCAGTCAGCCTATCAAATATGAGTGGCTGCAGCTTAGCTAATTCTGTTTTTGATAATCTGGGTCTTGCAAGGGCCTTGTTTCCAAAACTGAAGAACCATAAATTAAAAAATTTGGCTGCTGAATTTGGTGTAACACTTGAAAACCACCACCGGGCAGTTGATGATGCCGAAGCCACTGCAGCTATTTTTCTGAAGCTTCTGGAACAATTGAGGTCCCGGAACATTAACCGCCTGGATGAAGTTAATACGCTGGTCAAACATATTAACTTCGATAAATTACGAACTTACCATGTTATGATTTTAGTTAAAAATGAAACCGGTCTGCGCAATCTTTACGAACTTGTTACCCTTTCCCATACCAAATATTATTACAGGCATCCGCGGATACCGCGCAGTGAACTGATTAAGAGAAGGGAAGGACTGTTGATAGGTTCCGCTTGTGAGTCTGGGGAACTTATCAGTTCATATCTTGATGGGGCTGATAAGGAAAAACTTGAAAGAATAGCATCTTTTTATGATTTTCTTGAAATACAGCCCACAGGAAACAATGAATTTCTGATTCGCCAGGGCCGGGTTAATGGGATTGAATTCCTGCAAAACATGAACAGGGATATTATGGAAATTGGTTCCCGCCTTGATAGGCCGGTTGTAGCCACTTGTGATGTTCATTTTCTTGAACCTGCGGATAGCCTTTACAGGAGAATACTTATGGCAGGTCAGGGATTTGAAGATGCCGACAATCAGGCTCCGTTGTATTTTCGAACTACTGATGAGATGTTGGAGGAGTTTTGTTATTTGGATGCCGGGAAAGCTAATGAAGTGGTAGTAACAAATCCTCTGATGATAGCAGATTGGATTGAAGAAATAAAGCCGATGCCTGATGATTTTTTTCCGCCCAAGATTAATGGTGCTGAAGAACAGATTAGGAAAATGACTTGGGACACGGTGAAGTCAGTTTATGGGGACCCTTTACCTGAAATAGTGCAGAAGCGAGTGGATAAAGAACTAAACTCCGTTATAAATAACGGTTTTGCGGTCTTGTATTTAATTGCCCACAAGTTGGTTAAAAAATCCAATGCAGACGGTTACTTAGTTGGTTCCCGGGGTTCTGTAGGGTCATCTTTTGTGGCCACAATGACCGGGATTACCGAGGTAAATCCCCTGCCGCCGCACTATGTCTGTCCGGAATGCAGACACAGTGAGTTTATCACTGACGGGTCTTATGGCAGCGGGGCAGATCTTCCGGATAAGAATTGCCTCGGCTGTGGGACAAAATATAAAAAAGACGGTTTTGATATCCCTTTTGAGGTTTTCCTTGGTTTTGAGGGAGATAAGGTGCCTGATATAGACCTTAATTTTTCAGGTGAATACCAGCCAATTGCATTTAAATATACTGAAGAACTTTTTGGAGAAGGGTATGCTTTCCGTGCCGGTACCATAGGAACAATTGCAGAAAAGACTGCATACGGGTTTATTCGGAAGTACCTTGAGGAACGGGGGATAACCAGAAGAAAAGCGGAGACAGACCGGCTGGTTACCGGATGTACCGGGGTAAAGAGGACTACGGGGCAGCATCCGGGGGGGATCATGGTTATACCTCATGATATGAATGTTCACCAGTTTACTCCTCTGCAGTATCCGGCAGATGACAAAAAGTCGGGTGTGCTGACAACACATTTTGATTACCATTCTATTTCCGGAAGAATAGTAAAATTGGATATCCTTGGACATGACGACCCTACAGTAATAAAGATGCTGGAGGACTTAACCGGTATTGATGCCAAAACCATTCCACTTGATGAGCCAGAAACTATGAAGATATTCTCTGGTGTGGAAGTCTTAGGGGTTACCCCTGAACAGATAGGATCAAATGTAGGCAGTTTTGCAATACCTGAGTTTGGAACCAAGTTTGTCAGGCAAATGCTGGAGGATACTGAACCAAAAACGTTTTCTGAACTGGTAAGAATTTCAGGTTTTTCCCACGGCACAGATGTATGGCTGAATAATGCCCAGGACCTCATCAGGGAAGGTACCTGCAAATTATCTGAAGCGATTTCCGCCAGGGATGATATTATGATATATCTTATTCATAAAGGACTGGAACCCAAAAGAGCTTTCAAGATAATGGAAGCGGTTAGGAAGGGTAAGGGTGTCAAGCCAGAAGATGAACAGTATATGAGGGCATTTGAAGTACCCGATTGGTACATAGAGTCGTGTAACAAAATCAAGTACATGTTCCCCAAAGCCCATGCTGTCGCTTATGTGATGATGGCCTATCGGATTGCATATTTTAAGGTTCATTATGCGGAAGCTTTTTATGCCACATATTTTACAGTAAGGGCAGATGAATTTGATGCAGATATTGTAGTACAGGGTCCACCTTGTATCAGGCAGAAAATTCATGAGATTGAAAGCAGGGGAAATGATGTCTCCGCTAAGGAGAAGAACCTGTTGACCATTCTTGAAGTAGCCTTGGAAATGTATGAACGCGGCATTAAAATGCTGCGTGTCAGCCTAGAGGAGTCTCAGGCTGATAAGTTCCTGATTACCGATGATGGGATTCTCCCGCCATTTGCCGCACTACAGGGCTTGGGAGAAATCGCTGCACG
This sequence comes from Phosphitispora sp. TUW77, assembly GCF_048453025.1. Taxonomy (GTDB): domain Bacteria; phylum Bacillota; class Thermincolia; order Thermincolales; family UBA2595; genus Phosphitispora. The sequence continues at coordinate 1,742,311 of NZ_CP156677.1, read as the reverse complement.
GAATATTGTAAAAGCGCGCAGTGAAAAACCTTTTACATCTGTGGAGGACCTTAGGGTCAGGTCAAAGCTGAGTAAGACGGTAATAGAAATAATGCTTAACCATGGGTGCCTTTACGGCCTGCCGGAATCAGACCAAATGGCACTATTCTAAATTTGCTTGTCAACAGTTTACAGGTATGGTATACTAACTGTATCTGGTTTAAGCAATTATTAACCCAAGGTTATTCTGAGGGAGTGGGGCAACCCACTCTTTCATATTATTCCGGTTAGAACGATAGTATAACCCTATTGTTTAGTTGGTACAATACGATTATTAACAGATTTCTTACGTTAGCTGGAATTTCCAAACTCCAGCTAGCGTAAGAAATCTTTATCCAGGAGCTTAATGTGGTAGAGGAGTGTCTAAACTATGAGTAAACAGCGAATTGAAGATATTGTTTTACAATTATCTGTACCTGTTACAGATTCCCTTGGTCTTGAACTTGTGGATGTTGAATATGTGAAGGAAGGAGCTAACTGGTTTCTTCGGATTTATATAGATAAACAGGAAGGCATAACACATGATGACTGCCAGGCTGTTTCAGCAAGTCTGGGGGAACTTCTTGATAAAAAGGACCCTATTCACCAATCATATGTTCTTGAAGTATCATCTCCCGGTATTGAGAGACCGTTAAAAAGGCCGGCAGATTTTGTGAGGTTCAGGGGACACATGGTTCGTGCCACAACATTTGCACCTGTTGACGGTCAGAAGGAGTTTATAGGAGTCTTAGAAGGGCTTGTTGACGGTAATGTCCTTATAAGTGTTGAAAACAGGCAGGTGGCACTGCCCCAGGAATTAGTGGCTAAGGTTAGGCTTGAGGCCGGCTTTTAACATGTAGTCAATTAGTGAAACTTATTTATGGCAGTGATTGCTTGCTGCAGACAATTGAAAATTGAGGAGGTTTGTTAAAAAAAATGAATAGTGAGTTTATGGAGGCCTTGGCGGAACTTGAAAAAGAAAAAGGTATCAGCATGGATGTCCTTTTGGAGGCGCTTGAAGCAGCATTGATTTCAGCATATAAAAGGAACTTCGGTTCTTTGCAGAATGTCTCGGTTGACATTAACCGGGAGACCGGAGCAATTAAGGTATATGCCAGGAAAACGGTTGTAGAGCAGATTGAGGATGAAAGAACCGAGATATCAATTGAGGAGGCAAGACAAAAAGACCCCAGGTATGAACTTGATGATATAGTGGAAGTTGAGGTCACTCCAAGGGACTTTGGCCGTATTGCGGCACAGACTGCTAAACAGGTAGTTGTACAAAGAATTCGGGAAGCTGAAAGGGGAATTATTTTTGAGGAGTTTTCCAGCCGGGAAGGGGATATTGTGACCGGTATTGTACAACGTCAAGACCAGAAGAATGTCTATATAGACCTTGGAAAAACGGAAGCTACTCTTGGACCGTCCGAACAGATACCGGGAGAAGAATACCGGTTTGGTGATAGGATTAAGACCTATATCGTTGAAGTAAAAAAGACAACAAAAGGGCCGCAGATTATGGTTTCCAGAACCCATCCGGGATTATTGAAGAGATTGTTTGAACTTGAGGTTCCTGAAATACATGATGGCATAGTTGAGCTTAAATCTGTCGCCAGGGAAGCTGGAGCCCGTTCAAAAATTGCAGTTTTTTCAAGGGATGAAAATGTCGATCCGGTTGGAGCATGTGTCGGGCCTAAAGGGATGAGGGTTCAGACCATTGTTTCAGAACTTAAAGGCGAAAAAATTGATATCGTAAAATGGAATCCTGATCCTTCCAAGTATGTTGCTAATTCTCTCAGCCCGGCTAAAGTTGTTGATGTTCGGGTATTTGGTGAAGATAAAGTAGCCAGGGTGATAGTGCCGGATTATCAGCTTTCCCTTGCGATAGGTAAAGAGGGTCAAAATGCCCGGCTGGCTGCTAAACTGACAGGATGGAAAATAGATATAAAAAGTGAGTCTCAGATGGAAGAACTTATGCAGTCTGAGGAATTTTTTGACGATAATCCTGAATACATAGAAGAAGAATGGGCCGAAGGTGATTATTCCGATTCCGGAGAAGAGCATGATTATGATGAATGGGGTGACACGGAGGAATACGTAGACGAGCATAACGAAGAATATGACGAAGAATATGACGAAGAATATGATGAAGAGTATGACGAAGAATATGATGAAGAGTATGATGAAGAGTATGATGAAGAGTATGACGAAGGATACGTGGGTGAAGGAGAAGCAGATGATGCCGGAAAACCTGGCAGCACACCTGAATGGGATGTTGCTGAGGAGTTACCGAACCCTGAAATTAATGAAGAGAAAAAGAAGACTAAAACCAAGAAGAAGGCTAAACAACAGCAGCCTAGAGGCAAAAGGAAGAAGCTGTCTCTGGAGGAACTCGGTGAGTACCTGGATGAACTGAACGATGACAGCGAAAAATAAAACCTTTTAAACAAATCGGAGGACGCATGGTGAAGAAAAAAAAGATTCCCATGAGAATGTGTCTTGGTTGCCAGGAAATGAGGCCCAAAAAGGAGTTAATCAGGGTTGTAAGAACACCTGATGACATTATTGAAATAGATGCCGGAGGCAAGCGATCCGGGCGGGGGGCTTATATCTGTCCCACAAAAGAGTGCTTGCTTAAGGCGGTTAAAGGAAAACGAATGGAAAAGGCATTTGGTCGAACAGTACCGCAGGAAGTAGTTGAAACATTAAAAGAACGGCTGGTGAACTCCGGTGCGCAAAGGATATGACTTTCTTGGGCTGGCCCAGCGAGCCGGCAAAGCTCAATCGGGGGAAACTGCGGCTGAGGCAATGATTAAAAAAGAGAAAGCCAGACTTGTGATTCTGGCTAGGGATGCATCGGATAAGACAAAACGACACTTTACTGTTATGGCATGTTCTCACAAAATAAAGTGCATTGAGGCTGGTGAGAAAATGCTCCTTGGTATGGCTTTGGGTAGGTCTCCAAGGTCCGTAGTGGTTATTACCGATGACAATTTTGCTAGTAGATTGCACCAACTCTTCGGAGAGGAAGAGGAGAGTTTCTAACATTGTATAGAAACTCAAAACAGTGGGGGTGAAAGGATGGGTAAACTTCGTGTATACGAATTAGCAAAAGACCTTCATCTAGAAAGTAAAGAACTGATAAGTAGACTCACAGGGATAGGTATAGATGTTAAAAACCATATGAGTACACTCGAAGATGAAGAAGTGATTAAAGCTCGTAAAATGATGGGGCCTGAAAAGAAAGCTCCTGTTTCAAGAACGGAAGGCAGGCCGCAAGGCGCCCAGCCGGGAAGCAGGCCGGAAGGTGCAAGGCCGCAAGGCACGAGGCCGGAAGGCAGGCCGCAAGGCACGAGGCCGGAAGGCAGGCCGCAAGGTGCAAGAACGGAAGGCAGGCCACAAGGTACGAGGCCGGAAGGCAGGCCGCAAGGTACGAGGCCGGAAGGCAGGCCGCAAGGTGCAAGAACGGAAGGCAGGCCGCAAGGCACGAGGCCGGAAGGCAGGCCGCAAGGCGCCCAGCCAGGAAGCAGGCCGCAAGGCACGAGGCCGGGAAGCAGGCCGGAAGGTGCAAGGCCGGGAAGCAGGCCGGAAGGTGCAAGGCCGGGAAGCAGGCCGGAAGGTGCAAGGCCGGGAAGCAGGCCGGAAGGTGCAAGGCCGGGAAGCAGGCCGGAAGGTGCAAGGCCGGGAAGCAGGCCGCAAGGTGCAAGAACGGAAGGCAGGCCACAAGGTACGAGGCCGGAAGGCAGGCCGCAAGGTACGAGGCCGGAAGGCAGGCCGCAAGGTGCAAGAACGGAAGGCAGGCCGCAAGGCACGAGGCCGGGAAGCAGGCCGGAAGGTGCAAGGCCGGGAAGCAGGCCGGAAGGTGCAAGGCCGGGAAGCAGGCCGGAAGGTGCAAGGCCGGGAAGCAGGCCGGAAGGTGCAAGGCCGGGAAGCAGGCCGCAAGGCGCCCAGCCGGGAAGCAGGCCGGAAGGTGCAAGGCCGGGAAGCAGGCCGCAAGGCGCCCAGCCGGGAAGCAGGCCGCAAGGCGCAAGGCCGGGAAGCAGGAGGCCGGGGCAAAGACCTGGTGGCAGAAGACCAGGAGATACCAGAGATACTAACATAAAAAGATCAGAGACACCAGCAGCTAATAGAAATGAAGTTAAAAGCCTAAAACCGATTGTTATCAGTGAATCTAATTCAGTTAAAGAACTTGCCACGAAACTGGCTAAACCTGCCACTGAGCTGATTAAAAAGCTTATTGCGTTGGGCGTAATGGCAACGATTAATCAGGAAGTTGATGCTGATACAGCTGCTGTACTTGCCGGTGAATATGGGCGTGAAGTTGAAGTAAAAATTGTAGAAAACATCCTCGAAACTATTGACCAATTTGAGGATAATCCAGAAGACATGGTAATACGTCCCTGTGTAGTTACAGTAATGGGACATGTTGATCATGGGAAGACTTCTTTGCTGGATGCCATAAGAGAAGCGAATGTAACCGCCAGTGAAGCTGGAGGGATAACCCAGCATATTGGGGCTTATCAAATTGTGCATAATAGTAAAAAAATAACTTTCCTGGATACACCGGGCCACGAAGCTTTTACAGCTATGAGAGCAAGGGGAGCCAAGGCCACCGATATAGCTATTATTGTTGTTGCTGCTGATGATGGCGTTATGCCACAAACAGTTGAAGCTATTAACCATTCAAAAGCGGCAGAGGTACCTATTATCATTGCTATAAATAAAATGGATAAACCGGGTGCGAACCCTGACAAAGTAAAACAAGAACTTACCGAGTATGGTCTTGTCACTGAGGAATGGGGTGGAGACACTATTACAGTTCCTGTATCAGCTAAAACTAAGGAAGGTTTGGATGACCTTCTGGAGATGATTCTGCTTGTTGCAGAGGTTCAGGAATTTAAAGCCAATCCTCAAAGGCCTGCTAAAGGAACCGTAATTGAAGCAGAGTTGGATAAGGGCCGGGGACCTGTAGCTACTATATTGGTTCAGACCGGAACCATGGTGATTGGTGATTCGATTGTTGCCGGTCATGCCCATGGTAAAGTAAGGGCAATGGTTGATGATAAGGGCCGTCGTATTAAAAAGGCTGGACCGTCCACACCTGTTGAGGTACTCGGTTTATCGGATGTCCCACTGGCTGGTGACACATTTCATGTTGTCAAGGATGACAAGACAGCCAAGGAAATTACCGGTAAACGGATAGACAAAAGACGTGAAGAGGAACAGAAGATAACTGCAAAGGTATCGTTAGACGACTTATTTAAGCAGATTAAACAGGGTGAGGTTAAGGATCTTAATATTATTATTAAAGCTGATGTCCAGGGTTCCATTGAGGCTCTTAGACAGGCTTTGGAAAAACTCTCAAATGATGAGGTCAGGGTTAAACCTATTCACGGAGGCGTTGGTGGAATAACTGAAACTGATGTTATGCTGGCTTCTGCATCAAATGCGATAATCCTCGGTTTTAACGTGAGGCCGGATGTGAATGCTAGAAAGGCTGCAGAAAAAGAAAAGGTGGATTTACGGACATATAGGGTTATTTATGACGCTATAGAAGATATTAAGGCGGCAATGGTTGGTATGCTGGCACCTGAATTTAGAGAGGTAGTAATTGGCAGAGTAGAGGTTAGGCAGACATTTAAAGTCTCTAAGGTTGGTACTATTGCCGGATGTTATGTTCTTGACGGTAAAATTACTAAAAATGCGGCGCTTCGGGTTATTAGGGGCGGGATAGTGGTGCATGAGGGACAACTAGATTCCTTGAAGAGATTTAAAGATGATGTTAAAGAAGTTGCTGAAGGCTATGAATGCGGCATAATGATTGCTAAGTTTAATGATATTTCTGAGGGAGATATAATTGAGCCATATATAATGGAACAGGTAGAAAGAGAACTTTAAAAACGGAGAATACAAAAGGCGGTAGGGGGTGAGCCTGATGACATCCCATAGGGCAAATAGGGTTGCTGAAGAAATAAAAAAAGAGATTACCCAGATGTTAAGAGAGGAAATAAAAGATCCACGAATAGGTTTTGTTACTGTAACCGGAGCTGAAGTGACTTCAGATATCCGTTATGCTAAGGTTTTTGTAAGTATTTATGGTGATGATGATACAAAATTACAGTCAATGCAGGCACTTGAAAACGCTAAAGGCTTTGTCCGCGGTGAATTGGGAAAGAGAATGAGGCTAAGATATACTCCGGAAATAACCTTCAGGTTCGATTCCTCCATTGAGTATGGAGCCCGTATAATGAAACTGCTTGAAGAAGTTAAGGAAACGGAGAATTAATTATGAACACTCTTGATGAAGTTTCCCGCTGTTTAAAAAACGGTAAAAGAGCTGTAATATGTGGTCATGAAATGCCTGATGGGGACAGTATCGGGTCTGTGCTGGCGATGGGGTTTCTGTTGTCTGAAATGGGTCTGGAGACTTATGTTTTAACTCCTGATAAGATTCCGGCTGTCTATGACTTCTTACCGTGTTCAGGTGAAATCCGCACAGTGGAAAATCTTCCGGAAAAATGTGATCTTGCAGTTGTTTTAGATTGTACCGACATGAACCGTTTGGGGGATAAAATAAGCCGGTATATTTCAGATATATCTTTGGTGGTTAACATTGATCACCACATTAGCAACCGTGAGTTCGGACATTACAATTATGTTGACTCTACGGCAGCTGCTGCCGGAGAAATTGTTTTTGAACTGATTAAACATATGGGAGTCACTATTAACTCTAATATGGCAGTTAACCTATATACCGCAATTGTAATGGATACAGGATCATTTAGATTTAACAATACTTCGAGCAGAACACATGAAGTGGCGGCTGAACTGGTAAAAACCGGCCTTGATATTGCTGAGATAAACAGGAATTTGTTTGAAAGAAAAGAGTATGTACACCTTAAACTTCTTAGTTATGCCCTTGACCACCTGCAAACATCAGGTAAGGGACGGATAGCATGGATTAGCCTGCCTCTTAGTATAATGCTTGAATTGGGAGCAGGAGATGAACATGCAGAGGGTATCATAAATTACCCGCGAATGCTTGAAGGGGCAGAAATTGGCATTTTGTTCCGAGAGATTGTTCCCGGAAAGGTGAAAGTTGGATTGCGTTCCAATAAGTATAGTGATGTAAATAAGCTTGCAGCTGAATTTGGAGGAGGCGGACATCCCCGGGCTGCAGGGTGTTTGGTTGATGGCAGTATGGAAGATGTGGAAAGCAGGGTTATAGATTTGTGTGCCAGGGCACTGGACACGGGAAACAGCATTTAATTTTTTTGATTACTGGTGGTCGATATGATAATACAGCCCAGTGGGATAAACGGAATACTAAATGTTTTTAAGCCGCCGGGAATGACATCTCACGATGTAATAAATTATCTGCGCCGGACCTTAAAGGAAAAAAAAGCCGGTCATACCGGGACACTAGATCCCAATGTGGCTGGTGTATTGGTTGTATGCTTGGGTAAGGCAACCAGGGTAATTGAATACCTGGATGATAATGTAAAGTGCTACCGGGCAGAAATCACCTTTGGTTCCAGTACCGATACTCAAGATGGATATGGGCAGGTGTTAAAAACAAATAATGCTTCCGGTATTTCATGGCAAGAGGCGGAAAAAGCGCTTTTGGCAGTTAAAGGACTTCAACAGCAACTGCCGCCAATGGTTTCTGCAGTAAAACATAAGGGCAGGAAACTTTATGAAATTGCCAGGGAAGGTTTAGAAGTTGAACGCAGACCCAGAACTATAGAAGTTTTTGATATAAAGATGATTAAGCATTGGAGATTCGGGACACCCAATCCAAGTCTGTTGTTTGACATAACTTGCTCCAGGGGAACTTATGTCCGGACAATATGTCATGATTTAGGTGAGAGCCTTGGGTTGGGAGCTTATATGTCTTTTTTGGCAAGGACAGGAAGTGGACAATTTCATTTGGATGATTCATTGTTATTGGAGGAAATTGTTAGTTTGTATGAGCAGGGTCAGCTCCAAACGAAACTTATTCCAATAGACCAGGTCCTGCCTTTTGAAGAGGTATGGGTGCATGATGATACAGTAAAATCAATACAACATGGCAACCTGGTATATGAGCCGGGAGTTTTGCAGCAGCCGGCCGAGCTCAGAGAAAATCAGCATGTAAAGCTGATGACTTCAAAAGCAGGCTGTCTGGCCGTTGCCAGGGTTTCTGTCCGGCAGAATGATAAAGCTCAATCCCTTAACAGTCAAAACGGGCTTGTTTTTCAACCGGTTAAAGTATTTTGCTAGAAGGAGAAATATCAATGGATATTTATCATGGATTGGATGAAATTACAGGTAAATATAATAATTCAGTAATAGCCCTAGGGAATTTCGATGGGGTACACCTTGGTCACCGGGAACTTATAAAAAAAGCCATACAATTAGCAGACCGGACAGAGGGAGTATCAGGAGTTTTCACATTCGACCCTCATCCAATGACGGTAATTCAGCCGGATTGCAGTCCTCCTTTGCTGCTTACAAAAGAAGATAAAATTAAGATTTTATCGGAAATGGGTATTAAGTTGCTTATAATCTGCCAATTTTCACAAGAAATTGCCCGTCTGACTCCTGAACAGTTTGTCAGGGATATACTGGTGAATAAGCTGGCAGTAAGCGCGGTTGTCGTAGGCTATAATTATAATTTTGGCTATAGGGGCTCTGGAACGCCGGAAATGCTTACTGAGTTTGGTGCTAAATTTGGTTTTGATGTAATTACAATACCACCGGTGAAACGCGATGATACCGAAGTAAGCAGTACCTTGATACGTAGATTGCTTCTTAAAGGGGATGTTTCTGAGGCTGCCGGTTTTTTGGGATATTATCCCTTTGTCATTTCACGGGTGGTAACAGGAGACAGAAGGGGCAGGGAAATTGGTTTTCCGACAGCTAATCTGAACCTTCAGGAAAGCATCCTTGTTCCAGCGAATGGGGTATATGCCGTCAAAGTACATATTAAGGATAAAATATACAATGGAGTGGCTAATGTTGGAATAAAGCCGACATTTAAACTTAATCAGCCCAAAAACCTTGAAGTTCATTGTTTTGATTTTTCGGCAGATATCTATAATACTAGAATTAAGGTGGAGTTTATTGCGAGACTGCGTGGCGAAAAAGGGTTTTCTTCGGTTCAGGACCTGGTGACTCAAATTAATGAGGACGTAAAAAAGGCTAAACTTTTATTACAAGCTTAATCAGGCATAAACCATGCAATAATAAAATATACTATTTATAACATACTATTTATAAGATAATTTACATGTGGAGCAATATGTGTTAAAATTATTAACGGTTACCGCCCTTAAAACTGGGGGGAGGCATTTAGATGGTAATTGCTGTTTCCGATTCCAGAGAAGATGAAAAGAAAAGAGTGGTTGACCAGGTCGCAGAGGTATGTCTAAGTAAAGAATTCAATGACTTAAGGAAGGAACTGGAAAACATTTACCTGAAAGATAAAATTGAAAATGCACTGCTAACCGCATTTCAGGATGCATTGTATTCAATTCTGACCGAAAGGGAAGAAATTGGCAGCGAAAAACAAATTTATTAGGAAAGGTCAGATATGCGGATTTTGATTACAGAACACGCTCGCAAGCGGTTAAGGGATTTACGCCAAGAGAAGGTTACTGCGGCTGACATTATTAATGCAGCTCGGGAGATTCCTGGCAAGATACCTACTGCAACAAGGTTTCGAGGGTTTTTTGCCGAATCAGGGCGCGTATTTGATATAGTGGCAAAGGACATCCCACAAGGAAGGTTAGTTATTACTGTTATAGGAAAATGAAGTTAGCTGGAATTCTGTTAATCAGAATGTTTTGCTATAGAGAACCATCAGCTAGGGAATTCGATTCTCCGACGATTATCTTGGCTAATGGGGATAAAATATAAAAGGAGGTGACATCATGGTACTTGCTACAGACCAAAAGAAGCAAATAATTGAAAAATATAAGCTTCATGAGTCAGATACGGGATCACCGGAAGTGCAGATTGCAATTCTTACTGAACGTATTATTTATCTGACAGAGCATCTAAAAATCCATAAAAAAGACCATCATTCCCGGCGTGGTCTCTTGAAGATGGTTGGTCAGAGAAGGGCGATGCTTAATTATCTGAAGAAGAACAACTTTGACCGGTACCGTCAAATTATTGAGAAGCTCGGGTTAAGGCGTTAAAAGAAAAGCGGGGTATACCCGCTTTTTTTTCCGTATTATTGATTTTGTGTATTTTTACCATCAATAGAAGGAAATAATATGATGAATATCTAAACTAAACTATTTAGGTTTAAAAATGATAAAAAGGAGGGGAAATTACCCTTTATGACTAAACAAACTAATGGTTTGATTCGAAGCTTGCCTGTTGGAGGCAGGGAAATGTCCATAGAAACAGGAAAGCTTGCTAAGCAGGCTGGTGGCGCTGTTTTAGTGCGTTACGGAGATACTGTTGTCTTGGTAACTGCAACCCGTTCAGAAGAACCCAGGGAGGGGACAGACTTTTTTCCATTGACAGTTGATTATGAGGAAAGGTTGTATGCAGTGGGACGGATTCCTGGAGGTTTTATAAAAAGGGAAGGCCGGCCCAGTGAAAGAGCAATTCTTGCCGCCAGACTTATAGACAGGCCAATTAGACCGCTATTTCCTAAAGGATATAGGAACGATGTCCACATTGTAGCAACTGTTCTGTCTGTTGATCAGGATAACCCGCAGGATGTAATAGCTCTTATCGGAGCTTCGGCAGCGCTTACTTTATCTGATATACCTTTTATGGGTCCCATTGCTGCTGTTGTGGTAGGAAGAATTGATGGGAAATTTATCATTAATCCCACACTATCTCAATCTGAGGTCAGTGATTTGCACCTTACTGTTGCCGGAACAAGAGATGCTGTTATTATGGTTGAGGCTGGGGCTAAAGAAGTTCCGGAAGAAATAATGCTTGATGCCATTATGTATGGCCATGAAGAAATCAAAAAAATAGTGGGTTTTATTGATGAATTCAGGCAGACTGCCCTCACGGAAGGGTATGCCAAAACTGATTATGAGTATACTGTTTTTACTGTTCCTGAAGAAATTGAAGCTGAGGTAAGATCTTTCGCACTGCCAAAGGTGGAGGCTGCCATCAGGGAGTGTATCGAGAAAAAAATGGCTAAACAGGACAGAGAAAAATTCTTGAAGAGCATTAAAGAAGAGGTTAAAAAGTATTATAGCGAAAAGTATCCGGAAGAAGATCTGTCAAAACACGTTGGCAATGCTATGGACATGCTGGAAAAAGAAGTTATGCGCAGTTCCATACTAGATGACCGGATTCGCATTGACGGCCGTGCTCTTGACGAGGTTAGACCTATAACCTGTGAGGTGTCATTGTTGCCCAGAACTCACGGTTCCGGACTATTTACCAGGGGACAGACCCAGATATTAAGTGTTGTTACCCTTGGTGCCGTTGGTGATGAGCAGATTCTGGATGGCCTTGGAGTGGAGGAATCTAAGCGTTATATGCACCATTACAATTTCCCGCCATACAGTGTTGGTGAAGCCAGGTTTATGCGAGGGCCGGGCCGCAGAGAAATCGGACATGGCGCCCTGGCAGAACGTGCCCTGGAACCAATGATTCCAGCAGAGGAAGAGTTTCCGTATACATTAAGGATTGTTTCTGAGGCGCTGGAATCAAACGGGTCTACTTCTATGGGGAGTGTTTGTGGCTCTACACTGGGCCTCATGGATGCAGGGGTTCCCATTAAATTACCGGTATCAGGTGTAGCAATGGGACTTATTAAAGGAGTGGACAAGTTTGCTGTACTGACAGATATTCAGGGAATGGAAGACCATCTTGGTGATATGGACTTCAAGGTGGCGGGGACTAAAAACGGGATTACCGCTATTCAGATGGATATTAAAATATCAGGGATTAACCGGGAGATATTAAAAGAAGCGCTGGAACAGGCAAGAAAAGGCAGGATGCACATCCTGCAGAAAATGCTTGATGTAATTTCTGAACCAAGGCCTGATTTGTCTCCATATGCTCCCAGGATTATTACCACAACTATTGACCCTGACAAGATAAGAAACGTTATTGGACCAGGCGGGAAGACTATTAAGAAAATTATTGATGAAACTGGGGTTAAGATTGATATTGAAGATGACGGCAGGGTTTTTATTGCAGCTGTTGACGGTGAAGCAGGCAAGAGAGCTCTTGACATTATTGAGAGTCTTACGGCTGATGTCGAAGTAGGCAAGATTTACTTAGGTAAAGTTGTTAAAATTACTGATTTTGGAGCATTTGTGGAAGTGCTTCCAGGTAAGGAAGGTCTTGTGCATATTTCACAGCTTGCCGAACAGAGAGTAGGTAAGGTTGAGGATGTTGTTTCAGTTGGTGATGAGATAATGGTTAAAGTAATAAAAATTGATGAGCAGGGCAGGGTTAACCTTTCCAGGAAAGAAGCTTTACGTGCTCAGGCAGCGGAGAAGTAAGCGTAAAAACCGATTAATATCGGTTTTTATTTTTGCAGGTTGGGGGGGCAATTTATTTATGAGGTTAGGTATCCACACATCAATTAGCGGTGGTTTTGAAAAAGCCGTTCAACACCTTGTAGCTTTGGGATGCAATGCCTGTCAGATTTTTTCACGCAGTCCCAGGGGAGGTAAAGCAAGGGGATTGAAAGAAGATGAGGTCATTAGGTTTAGAGAACTTTGCTTTATAAATGACATTGCCCCTGTAGCTGTTCATATTCCCTATGTGCTAAACTTAGCTACGTCTGACCCTGATATGCATAAATATGCGGCCCAGATGGTCAGGGAGGATATGGAGAGGGCAGATGCCCTTGGGGCTATTTATTTGGTGCTTCACATGGGAAGCCACAAGGGCAATGGAATTGATAAGGGACTCAGACAGGTAGCTTTGGCGCTGAACAATGCATTAAAAAAATACCAGGGCAATACCGTTTTGTTACTTGAAAATACATCAGGGGCAGGTACCGAGGTTGGGTATCTTTTTGAGCACCTGAAATCTGTTTTAGAAATGTTGGAGATTGATAAATCAGGTATTTGTTTTGACACCTGTCATGGCTTTGCGGCCGGATATGACCTTTCCACAGGTGAAGCGGTTAATGAAACGTTAGGGCAATTCAACAGTATTATTGGAATTGATAAACTCAAGTTAATTCATGCTAATGATGCCATGTTTCCACTGGGATCTACCAAAGACAGGCATGCTGATATCGGAGCAGGGTATATCGGTGCAACAGGTTTTCGGGCTTTTTTGTGCCATCCTTTGATTAAGGACAAGCCTCTTATCCTGGAAACCCCAGCTGCCAGTGATGCTGATTGGAAAAGAAACATTGAAGCTTTAAAGGTGTTATATCCGGTTCCATAAATTGGATAAAAATCTATTCGGAGTCTAATATAAGGCTTAAATGCTGATATATAGGGAATCTTAACAGCCAACCAGCGGCTGTTTTTGGTTTTTGTTCCCTTTTATAAGAAAACCGGTGAATTCAAATGTGGGCATTTTAAATCTTAATTTCTTATACATCAGCTTTATACAATCAAATAATCCTGAGGTTGTCCATTTCTCTGCCTGCAAATATAATTGAGTCGGTTAAGGTCAACAGAGAAAGGGGAGCAAAATGCAGGATAATAGGAAAATTAGGTTTGCTACGCTCATTTATTTTCTGATATTCAGCATGCTGTTTTTAGCAACACCACAAATGACATGTGCAGCCCAACAGTCACGCAGCGCCGCTGCAAAGGGTAAAGGCTTTGTAAACCTGGTAAGGGAATGGAATGATAGGTATTTATATTCAAATGGTGTTATTAACGGTAAAGAGATTTTAGGATATTATACTAAAGATTGGGCGACTGATACCCTGTCACAAACATCCCTCGAGAACAATATTGGAAGAATCACTACTGTTGCTGCCTTTTCCTATGTTCTAACCTCTTCAGGTGAAATAACCGGGGAGTCTCCCACTGAGGCCTTGGAAACTGCTAAGGCCAACAATATAGAGATTTATGCTCTTGTACATAATTTAACAAAATCTGGTTTTGACCGGACGTTAATACATAATGTATTATCAAATTCAGAACTAAGTGTAAAGGCTGTTGACAGTATTTACAGGTGTTTAGTTTCTAATGGATTTGATGGGGTTAATATTGATTTTGAGAACGTTCCTTCAGGGGATCGCCAGGACCTTAATGATTTTATGACTTTGCTTAAGAAAAAGCTTGCACCACAGGGATTAAAGGTTACCATTTCTGTTCCGGCAAAGACAAGTGACAATATCAATGATGGATGGAGTGGGGCATTTGACTATGAATACCTGGGCGGTGTAGCAGACCGGATTATGTTAATGACTTATGATGAACACTGGATTGGTGGGGCGCCGGGGCCTGTGGCGTCAGAGCCATGGGTAAAAAATGTGATTACCTATTCTTCAGTAATAATACCAAGGGATAAAATCCTTTTGGGTATTGGAAATTATGGTTATGACTGGATAGTAGGCAAGGGTGGCTGCAAGGCTGTTCCGGCAAACAGTGCGCTGGCCCTGGCGGAAAAATACGGTGCTGTCATTGAATGGGACAGTTATTCCCAAACCCCGTATTTTTATTACTGGGAAAACGGTCAAAAGCATGTTGTCTGGTTTGAAAGTCCTGAAAGTGCGGCTTTTAAGATGAATCTGGTTAATGATTATGACCTTAAAGGAGTAGCCCTGTGGCGGCTTGGATTTGAGTCCTGGGAGTTCTGGGATAAGGTGGATAAAAAGCTTATTTGAAGTGGAAACTAAAATATATATAAGGGGTAGATATTTTCCTCCGGCGGGCTGCATCTCCGTCGGCATCGGCTCCCGCTTCGCGGGTCGCCGGGCCGACGGATGACAGACTCCGCCTTCCGGAACATATCTACCCCTTATTTCATAGATTTCAGTAAATTAAGCACACATTTCGGGGACGCTGCAGATTAATTAGAATATATAGATGGTCCGGTGAATAGACTTCATAAAAAGGGTGTTTGGAGAATTGGGCTGGATGGAGGAATTGGGATGAGGATATATTATTTTAACTTTAACTACTTGGTCAGGAAGGTCATCACCGTTTTACTGGCATTGTTGTTTGTTCTGCTAGTGTTTAAAGTTATCCAGTATAACCTTTTCAAACCTGCCATCAGCAACTTCGACCCGATTTACCAGGGCAGCACAGACCAAAAAAAGATCGCTCTGACTTGTAATGTAGTCTGGGGTGAAGAGTATATTCCCGAGATGTTGGATGTTTTAAAAAAAAACAATGTATCAATGACTTTTTTCATGGGAGGACAATGGGTTAAAGACTTTCCTGAACTGACAAAGGAGATTGCCAAGAACCACGAATTGGGAAACCACAGTTATTCTCATCCACACCCAACGTTTATTTCCAAATCAAAAAATATTAATGAAATTAAAAAAACAGAAGAAGCAATCTTTGAATTGACCAAAGTAAGAACATGTTTGTATGCCCCACCGTATGGTGAGTTTAATAAGACCGTGCTTGAAGCTGCAGGAGAGAGCGGATACCTTACTATTCTCTGGAGTATAGATACTATTGATTGGCAACGTCCTGAACCGGCAACCATTCTTAAAAGAGTATCTGACAAGGCACATAATGGTGCTATAGTATTAATGCATCCCACTGCTCCAACAGTTAAAGCGCTTCCTGCCATAATTACCGTATTAAGGGAAAAGGGATATAAATTGACCACTGTTTCCGATATCTTGAATATTAAATAAGGAGAGAGCAGTTTGCTAAAGTCCCGGAAAGTAATAATAATTATTTTAGCTGTAATTTTTTTTGCCGGAATGGCATCAGAAACGCCGGCAGCGGAAATTAACGGCATTTCTGCTGATGCCGCAATATTGATAGATGCCGAGACAGGGCAGGTTTTGTTTGCTAAACAGCCTTTCAAAAAAAGGCCTCCTGCTAGTACTACAAAGGTACTGACAGCATTAATGGCTATTGAAACCGGCTGTCTTAAAGATATGGTAACGGTCAGTAAAAGGGCTGCTGGAACAGGAGGATCAAGTATATATCTTTCCAAAGGGGAGACTCTTACTTTATCTGACTTAATATATGGTGCTTTGATGAAATCAGGCAATGATGCCTGTGTGGCTATTGCAGAGCATATTGCAGGCAGTGTTGATAGGTTTGTCCAGCTCATGAACATTAGGGCCCTGGCAATAGGTACACTAAACACGCATTTTACTAATCCACATGGTCTGCCGGATGAGGAGCATTATACATGTGCTTATGACCTTGCTCTGATTTCACGCAATGCCCTGGCAAACATGAAGTTTTCCGAAATCGTTGCCACCAGAGATAAAGTAATTGACTGGCCGGGCAAAGAGTGGGACCGGAAATTGCATAATACCAATAAACTACTTTGGGGATATTTATGGGCTGACGGCGTCAAAACAGGAACCACAGATGCTGCCGGAAAGTGCTTGATTGCCTCAGCCAGTAAGGATAACCGGCGGCTGATAGCTGTGGTTCTGCGCAGCGGGGACAGGTGGGGTGACTGTATCAGGCTCTTTGAATATGGATTCAATCATTATGAATACCGGCAGGTTGCAGTAGCCGGGGAACAGTACAGGATGCTGAGGGTTCAGAATGGTACTGAGGAAGCTTTTCCGGTTTTATATGAATCTGACCTAGGGATACTTATACCGTCTGATACCCCCGATGCTATAGAAATAAGGCCCGAAATCAAGGCATATCCCATGGCACCCCTAAGAAAAGGGCAGGTTATAGGCTTTGTCAGTTATTATATAAATAAGCAGTACACGGGAAAAGTAAAGCTTATTGCAGGACGTGAAGTAAAAAAACAGAAGTGGTGGATACATTTTTTCGACTCATTTTTACGTTTATCGTGGAGGAATTTTGATAAATGTCTCGAAAAGTAAACAGGTAGCTGTGTGTTTTAGTAACATACGTTAAAGGAGAGGAGTTTTTGTGTATAAAAAAGAAACATTAGCAAATGGAGTAAGAATAGTAACTGAAGAAATTCCTTATGTAAGATCAGTTTCACTTGGTATCTGGGTAGGTACGGGTTCCCGTGATGAGGATCAAAGTAATAGTGGGATTGCTCATTTTATAGAGCATATGATGTTTAAAGGTACTGCCGGAAGAACAGCTAAGGGTATTGCGGAAGCCCTTGATGCAGTTGGCGGTCAGCTTAATGCATTTACTTCCAAAGAGTATACTTGTTATTATGCTAAGGTTTTGGACGAGCATATTGATGTAGCAGTGGACCTGCTCAGTGATATGTATTTTAATTCACTTTTCAGAGAAGAAGATGTTGAGAAAGAAAAGAATGTTATCATTGAAGAAATAAAGATGTATGAAGATACACCCGATGAACTTGTACATGATATTTTTGCAAGCACCCTATGGTCGGACCATGCGCTTGGGAAGCCGGTTATTGGTTCCGAAGAGATAATTAGGACAATTGACAGAGAACAAATGCTTCATTTTAGGAACAACAATTATGCACCAGATTCTTTAGTAGTGGCTGCAGCTGGGAACATTAAACACGAACAAGTCGTTGCCAAACTTGCTCCGTTGTTTGGGACGATGCCTAATACCGTTGTCAGAAATAGAATATACTCTGAACCGGTGGCCAAATACCAGATTGGTATGAAAAAAAAGGATGTTGAACAGGTACACTTATGTGTGGGTACCCCAGGATTACCCATGGAGCATGAAGATATTTATGTATTGCACTTGATTAACAGCGTTCTGGGTGGAGGCATAAGCTCCCGTTTGTTCCAGGAGATTAGGGAGGAGCGGGGGTTGGCATATTCTATTTTCAGCTATCATAGTTCATATAAAGATGCCGGTCTTTTTTCCATATATGCCGGTCTTAGCAGGAATAATCTCAAGCAAGTTCTTTCCCTGATTAGTACGGAATTAAACAGTATAAAGAAAGAGGGCATAACCTCCGAAGAAATGGTCAGGGCCAAGGAGCAATTGAAGGGTAGTATACTCTTGGGACTGGAAAATGTGAGCAGCAGGATGACCCGTCTGGGTAAATCGGAGCTTTCAATAAACCGTGTTATTTCTGTGGAAGAAACACTTGAAAAAATTTATAAGGTTAGTGTTGAAGACGTAAAAAGGCTTGCAGACAGGTTGTTCAGGGGTGATAATATAATTAAAGCTTGTGTCGGCCCTGAGGTAGATGAAAACGAGCTTGAGCTATCTGTTGATTAATTTTAGCGGAGGCAAATATGGATAAGGTTACAGTATATGTAAGCAGGACAAATTCTGGCAAAGGGCTGCCCCTGCCACAGTATATGACTCCTGGGGCAGCCGGAATGGACCTGTTAGCTGCAGTGGAGCAAACGGAGATTATAAAACCGGGAGAAATTAAACTAATACCTACAGGGATATGTTTAGCGCTGCCGCAGGGCTATGAGGCACAGATTCGGCCCAGAAGCGGCCTGGCATTGAAACACGGTATAACTATGGTGAATGCACCTGGGACTATTGACTCTGATTACAGAGGTGAGGTAGGATTAATCCTTATAAATCATGGAAATGCCCTATTTGAAATTAACAGGGGGGATAGGGTTGCCCAGATGGTGATTAACAAATTTGTCAGGGCGCAATTTACAGAGACGGAAAACCTTGATGATACGATGCGAAGCTCAGGAGGATTTGGTTCTACGGGAAAATAGTTTAAAATGTATGGAATAGCTTGTGACACCCTCTCATAAACATTATTAGGAGGGTGTTTTTTATTTAACAGGTGGATAAGAATTCTTAAAATGAAGAGGTGTGAGAATGAATTATCTGCGAATGAGTGACCTTGAGGGGAAAGAAGTCATCAATATGGTAGATGGGGCAAGACTGGGAGTAATAGGGGAAGCTGATATGATAGTTGACTGCCATACCGGTGAAATTCAATCAATAATACTGCCCCGCAGAAACAACATTTTCAGCTTGTGGATGGATAGACAGCATATTATAATTCCATGGCAGTCAATAAAAAAGATTGGTAATGAAGTTGTGATTGTTGAACTGGACGGGACAGTACCCAACTTGACCAGGTATCACGGATAATCAGACTAAGGGTTTTTTGTTCCTATATATAACGTTTTTCACCGTTACCCGGGCGATATATTTGTCCGGGTTAGTCAATGTTTCGCCCTTGACATCTGGCCCTATTTATAAGAAAATAAAGTTTAAGGTATTTGGTGCACAAACAGGAGGTCTGGATATTTATGCTAAAAGTTATAGTGGCCGGAGCCGCCGGCAGGATGGGACAGGAGGTTGTTAAAGCTGTCCTGGCTGAAAATGATTTGTCACTTGTAGGAGCTGTGGATATAAACAACTATGGTGAAGACATAGGCTTGCTGGCAGCTGGAAAACCCTGCGGGGTACCTGTTACCGGCAACCTTGGGCGGGTTATTGAGGAAACACATGCAGATGTGGTTGTTGATTTTACAACTCCAGACAATATCAGGTGTAATCTTAATACTGTTCTGACTCATCACGTGCATGCTGTGGTTGGCACAACAGGTCTTTCTGAAGAGGATATTTCTGATATTAACCGGATGGCGGAAGAGGCCGGGGTTGGTATTGTTATAGCCCCTAATTTTGCTATCGGTGCGGTGCTGATGATGAAATTTGCTGCAGAAGCGGCACGGTACCTAAAAAATGTTGAAATAATTGAACTACACCATGACCGTAAACTTGATGCCCCTTCCGGAACGGCAATCAAGACAGCTGAACTGATAAAGGGCACCAGAGATAAATACCGGCAAGGCCACCCGGATGAACAGGAAAAGTTTCTGGGCGTCAGGGGCGGTGAATACGATGGCATGAGGATTCATAGTATTCGTTTGCCGGGATTAGTAGCTCACCAGGAAGTTATTTTTGGCGGGCTGGGTCAGACTTTGACCATAAGACACGACTCTATCAGCAGAGAGTCATTTATGCCGGGAGTTATCCTGGCAGTTAGAAGAGTTACAGACCTAAAAGGAGTAACTTATGGTCTGGAGAAACTTTTAACTGAATAAGTGAAACCGGATCTATACAAGCACCTCACTTTGCATCTGTTCATATACTGTCAGTAGTCGGTGTACAAAGGAGGTTGTTGCATGAGTTCGATACTCGCGGGAGTATCCGTTGCGGTCCTTGGAGGAGATGACAGGGAACTTATCCTTGCTCCTCACCTGGCTCAGTTGGGTGCTAACGTCAGAGTGGCCGGAATAACAAAATTAATCGGGAACAATCGGATCCAATACTGTGAATCGGCAGGGGAAGCAGTGAATGGTGCCCGTTTCGTTATTCTGCCCATGTCAGGCATAGATGAACAAGGTTATATAAGGGCAAGGTATGCGCAGAAACACCTTAGCTTTACCAGGGATGTTATCAAATTCTGTAAGGATGATTGTACTATTATTGTTGGTTTTGCCCGCCAATTGCTCAAACAATTAATTGCTGAAAGAGGCCTTGGGTTAGTCGAAATTGCAGGAATAGATGAAGTGGCCATTATGAATTCTATCCCTTCAGCGGAAGGGGCTCTTCAAATGGCTATGGAAGCAACTGATATAACAATCCATGGCAGCAACACAATTGTGTTTGGGTTTGGAAGGTGTGGATGCACACTTGCCCGCATGTTGTCTGCATTGGGAGCAATAACATCTGTAGTTGCCAGGAAACCGGCTGACCATGCCAGGATTACTGAAATGGGAATGGAGCCCATGTCCTACAGTCAACTTCCTGGGTATATTGAAAGGGCAGACATAATATTTAATACCGTGCCTTCCCTTGTATTGGATGAGTCTTTGTTAAGGCAGACAAAACCTGCGGTGTTTATTTGTGATATTGCGTCAGCACCGGGGGGGGTTGATTTTAAAGCGGCTGAGAACCTGGGCAGGAACGCAGTACTGGCTCCCGGACTGCCGGGAAAAGTTGCTCCCCGCACTGCAGCAATGATTTTAGCTAAAGTAATTCCGGACATAATTGTAAGCGAACTCGCCAACACTTCGTCTTTATTCTCTACGAAAGAAGACAGAGGGTAGTCGGGGGTGCTTTAATGGAACTTAATGGTATTAAAATTGGTTTTGCTGTTACAGGTTCACACTGTACTGTCAGAGAAGTCTTGAATCAAGTGCCACGCCTGATTGAGAGCGGGGCGGAAGTATACCCTGTTATGTCATATAGTGCTGCTTCTGTTGATACAAGATTTGGGAAAGCAAGTGAATGGAAGGATTTGTTGGAAGAAACAACCGGGCATGAAATAATAAAAACAATTGTGGATGCAGAACCTATTGGGCCAAATACATTATTTGATATTATGGTTGTTGCGCCATGTACCGGTAATACCATGGCTAAACTGGTCAACGGAATTACCGATACCCCTGTTTTGATGGCTATAAAGGCTCATTTGCGCAACCAGAGACCTTTGGTCATGGGAATATCAACAAATGATGGCCTGGGGATTAATGCCAAAAATATCGGCTTACTGCTCAATATGAAAAACATTTATATGGTTCCCTTTGGACAGGATAATCCACAGGTAAAGGCCAATTCTCTTGTGGCAAACATGTCATTAATGGCAGATACCATTAAATTAGCCCTGCAGGGGAAACAATTACATCCAGTAATTATCCAATATTAAAAAGAACGATTATATGTGATAAGTTTGCCGGGCAAGTTGACCTGTATCCGTCGGTGTGAACAAATATATATATTTTTTATTGAATTTACGGAGGGATATATGTGAAAAAAATTAATGTAGCGATCGTAGGCGCCACCGGCGCGGTTGGACAAGAGTTATTGAAGATTCTGCAGGAAAGAAATTTTCCGGTTGGAGGCCTGAAACTTCTAGCTACTGAAAGGTCAGCAGGTACCAAGATAAATTGGGAAGGCAGGGATTATACTGTAGAGGTTACAGGCAATCAGGCTTTTGAGGGTATAGATATTGCACTTTTTGCCGGAGGGTCTGCCAGTAAAGAGTATGCCCGGGAGGCTGCTAAAAGAGGTGCTGTAGTTGTCGATAACAGCAGCGCTTTCAGAATGGAACCGGATGTACCCCTGGTAGTCCCGGAAGTAAATCCGGAAGATGTTAAAAGACACAAGGGTATTATTGCCAATCCTAACTGTTCTACAATAATAATGGTGGTCCCGCTAAAAGTAATTCATGATGCTGCAAAGGTCAAAAGGGTTGTTGTTTCAACATATCAGGCAGTGTCAGGGGCTGGTAAGGAAGCTATTGAAGAATTGGCTGCCCAGGTTAATATGTTTGCTGAAGGACGTAAGGATATTACACCTGAAATTTTTCCTTACCAGATTGCTTTTAATCTCATTCCTCATATAGATGTTTTTTCCGAATTGGATTATACCAAAGAGGAATGGAAAATGGTCAAGGAAACCAAGAAAATTATGCATGAAGAGAGTATAGAGATTACTGCAACCACCGTAAGGGTACCGGTATTCAGGAGCCATTCGGAATCTATAAATATAGAAACAGAGCACAGGATTACACCGGCTGAGGCAAAAGAATTATTGTCCAAAGCTCCCGGAATCATTGTACAGGATAATCCCGAAAAGAGGGAATATCCTATGCCTCTGCATACTTCTAACAGGGATGAAGTTTTTGTGGGGCGCATCAGACAGGATAATTCAATTGCTAATGGTCTCAACATGTGGGTAGTATCTGACCAACTGCGTAAAGGTGCTGCCACTAATGCTGTCCAGATTGCAGAACTAGTAGTAAAATATGGCTGCTTTTAGGAGATGATAGCATGAAATATCTTGTGCAGAAATTTGGCGGCACATCATTGGTATCCCGCGAGTTGAGGGAAGAGGTAGCTCGTAAAATAATTGCTGCCAAAAATGAGGGATATGCCCCTGTTGTTGTTGTTTCAGCCATGGGTCGGCAAGGGGACCCATATGCTACGGATACTTTGCTGAAATTTGTTGAGGGTATATCTGCTTCAATCTCCCCAGAGGCTCTGGATAATTTGATGGCCTGTGGTGAAATCATTTCCGGTGTTACAATGGTGGCTACCCTTCAAGGTCAGGGGCATAAAGCTATTTTTCTGACTGGGGGGCAGGCTGGGATTATTACAGATAATGGGCACACAGATGCACATATAATCAAAGTTGACCCCAAACTTATTCATCATTATGCCTCTGAAGGAGTAATTGTTATAGTAGCCGGTTTTCAGGGTCAGACAGAAAGTGGAATGATTACTACCTTGGGGCGCGGGGGCAGTGATACCACTGCTGCGGCCCTGGGAGTGGCCCTTAATGCTGAGGCTATTGATATTTATACAGATGTGGATGGAATTAAGACTGCTGATCCCCGTATAGTTAAAGATGCAAAAACCCTTGATGAGATTACTTATAACGAAATATGCCAGTTGGCTCATGAAGGAGCAAAAGTAATTCATCCCCGTGCAGTTGAAATTGCGATGCAGAAAAATATTCCTATAAGGGTGAAGTGTACCTTTTCCGATGCTCCCGGAACATTGGTTACCGCTTCCTTTGACAAAAGGGTTGAAATTAAACGGGACCGAATTATTTCCGGTATTACCCACATTCCCAATGTAACCCAGATTGAAATTGCTACATCCGAATTTCCATCTGCAGAACATCCTCAGCTTAAAATATTTCAGGCAATGGCAAGCGCTAAAATTAGTGTGGACTTTATAAATATACATCCTGATGTAGTAATCTATACGGTAAAAGATGAAGTTGCCGGAAAAGCTGTTGGTATTTTGGAAAACATGGGTTTTTCACCTATTATTACCCCAAAATGTGCCAAGGTTTCGGCTGTGGGTGCCGGAATGGCTGGAGTACCTGGGGTTATGGCCAGCATTATTGCAGCTCTGGTTTCGGAAAACATCCGGATACTTCAGACTGCAGATTCGCATTCTACAATTTGGTGCCTGGTAAAACAAGATGAAATGGAAAAAGCTATCAGAGCCTTGCATAAATATTTTGCATTGGGCGAATAAGTAAGATATGGAGGTTAGAATAGTGGTGAGAGATTTTGGGCGAGTGCTGACTGCCATGGTAACTCCTTTTGACTCCAAGATGGAAGTTGATTACGGGCAGGCCAGGAAGTTAGCCAGATATTTGGCAGATAACGGTTCTGACGGCATCGTTGTAGCCGGAACAACAGGTGAGTCCCCGACGCTTACTAGAGAAGAAAAAATCAGATTATTTGAAACCATAGTTGATGAGGTGGGCAACAGGGTTAAGGTGATTGCGGGAACCGGATCAAACATCACCTCTGATTCGGTGTCATTGACAATGGAGGCTGAAAAGGTCGGTGTAGACGGTGCCATGCTGGTTACACCTTATTATAACAAACCGCCTCAAAGGGGTATGTATCAGCATTTCCGGACGGTTGCAAAGGCTACGAATCTGCCGATAATGCTATACAATGTCCCAGGCAGAACCTCGTCACATTTGCTGCCGGACACGATTGCCGAACTGGCAAAGATTGATAATATTATTGCTGTTAAAGAGGCTTCCGGAAGTCTGCCGCTGGCTGGTGAAATCAGGCAAAAGACTCCTGAGGACTTCCTTTTATACTGTGGTGAGGATGCTATCATTTTACCGATGCTGAGTGTGGGTGGATATGGAGTTGTCAGTGTCGTTGCCCACATTGTGGGAAATGAGCTGCAGGCAATGGTCAAGGCGTTTTTGGAGGGTGATACTGATACTGCCAGAAAAATCCACCTGGATCTTATCCCGGTATTTGATGGGATGTTTTTGACTACAAACCCTATTCCGGTAAAAACGGCCATGAATTTGATGGGTTATGATGTAGGCGGGCTCAGGCCTCCCCTGGTATCGGCAACTGATGATGAAACCGAGGCAATCAGAGATCTGCTGAAAAACTATAAGAAAATTTAACCCGCCTGGTTTAATTTTTGATTTCTTTATGTTAAATTGATTATAAAGTAATAAACCCAAATTCTCTCAGAGGCTAATGAGAGGATTTGGGTAATTTATTACTAAATATTGAGGGAGAGCTCGAAACATGGAAAATCAACATATGTTTTATTCCCTGCTTATTATTATTTTGGCAGCTTTTGTTGTGCCTTTTATAACTAATAATATCACCTTTCTCAGGATGCCGGTGGTTATAGGTGAAATTGTGGCTGGTCTTATCTTGGGGGTCAGTGGTTTCAACTTGATTGAAACAGGGCCGCTTTTGGATTTTTTATCAGCATTTGGCTTTACTTACCTGATGTTTTTATCGGGCCTGGAAATTGACTTCCATACTCTGGGCATGGCTTTTAAAAGAGGAAAAGGTAAAGGTGCTAACCCGGTTTTTCTGGCCTTCGGAATTTTTGGACTGACCTTGATATTATCTTTTTTGATATCACTGGGCTTATCAGAATTTGGTTATATTAAAAGTCCCTGGTTGGTCACCCTGATCCTGTCAACAACTTCATTGGGCATTGTTGTTCCTGTACTCAAGGAGAAGGGAATAATCAACAGTTCTTTTGGACAAACTGTGCTGCTTACCGCTTTGGTAGCAGATTTCTTCACCATGCTCCTGATTACCGTTGTTGTCCTGATGCTTACATCAGGCCAGGTCAAAGATATGTTTTTGGTATTATTCCTTTTTATGGCTTTTTTCATTTTTTATAAACTGGCAACCTTTATAAACAGGATGCCTATATTCAGGAAACTTGCTGATGCCACTTCACAGATTAGGGTCAGGGGTTCTTTTGCTCTGATTCTAACTTTTGTTGTCTTTTCTGAGCATTTGGGGTCTGAGGCTATTCTGGGAGCGTTTCTCGCTGGGGCCATTATTTCTCTGGTTTCCGATAAAAAGGATGAATCTTTTGCACTGAAACTCGAAGCAATCGGGTATGGTTTTTTTATTCCAATCTTCTTTATTATGGTCGGGGCAAAGTTCAATATTGCTGAAGCAGTAAAAAGCCACACCTTTTTGATTTTCCTGCCGTTGTTAATTATTGCACTGTATTTGGTTAAAATGATTCCTGCTGCATTGTTTAAGCTTGCATTTACCGCTAAGGAAGCTTTAAGTGCAGGATTTTTGCTTTCTTCCCGCTTGAGTCTTATAATAGCCGCTGCTGCTGTTGGTTTGAAACTTGGTGAAATATCGGAAAATACCAATGGGGCCATTATCTTATCAGCAATTGTAACATGCATTGTTTCACCTTTGCTGTTTGATAAGTTTGCACCACAGAGAGACTCTTCGGAAAAGCGTGTATTTATCATTGGTGCTACCGATACTTCCATATTGTTGGGAGAACGGCTGGTAAAAAATGGTCAAACGGTTACGGTGATAGATATTGGGGCAAAACGGCGAGCAAAAGCCAAGGTTGCTGGGCTGAACGTTCTCCCTGCTGATGTTACAACTGTAGCAGGATTTCAGGATGCCGGGATTTCAATCGGGGATATAATAGTATTGACCACCACCAGTGATGATGTAAATATGCAGATATGCCGGACTGCTATTGATGATTTCGGGGTAAAGGACATTATATCTGTTGTTAACAATACTGCAAATATAACGGAATTCAAAGACATTGGTGTGAGGATTGTCAGCCCTGTTTTTTCAACGCTTATGGTATTGGAGAATATGGTAATACATCCGGCGGCATTCTCTCTGCTGACCGAAGGTGATGATACCATGTCTCTAGAAGAGGGAGTGCTGACAAATGCCGCTTTTGTTAACAAGCGGCTTAAGGATATCAGAATTCCCGGAGATACCCTGATTATGTCGGTATCCCGTAATGGTGAAAATATTATTCCAAATGGGAATACCGTTCTGAAAAAGGGTGATCTGATTATGTTTGTCGGCAGCCGGGATTCGGTAAATAAGAGTATGAACTTGATTCAATTATAAGCTATTTAGCTGTATTATTAGATGTGAAGGTGTCAATACTAGTAGTAATTTAAAAGCAATTAAGGCAAAATATAACTCTTGTGTATTAAAAGCAAATAAAGTATAATGTTTTCAGGTGTTTATGGGCGGCTATTTTTTTATAAACTTGAAGGTCGGGCGGATAAAACCAATATTTTTCTCCTGCTTCTCCTGGTTTTCTCAATTATTAATCTGCAACCAGTTTTAGCTAGTTTTTTTGTTTTCAGGAGGTGTAGGAATGGCAAGAGATTCGAAAGTATCGTTAATCCCCCTCGGAGGTATGGGGGAAATCGGAAAAAACATGATGGTTGTGAAGTACGGAGAAAATATTTTGGTTGTTGACTCAGGTTTAATGTTTCCCGAAGAAGAGATGCTGGGAATTGATATCGTGATCCCTGATATTACATATCTTTTGGAAAATAAGGATATTGTGAGGGGGATTGTACTGACCCATGGTCACGAAGACCATATCGGCGCGCTACCTTATGTGCTTCGAAGCATAAACGTACCCGTGTACGGAACTAAACTTACTCTTGGTCTGTTACAGGGAAAGCTTAAAGAAAACAATGTTACCGGGGGAGTATCACTAAATACCGTGAAACCCTGTGATGTTGTTGAGATTGGCCCATTCAAAGTTGAATTTATCAGGGTCAGTCACAGCATCCCGGATTCAGTGTCGATTGCTATACATACCCCAATAGGCACAGTTCTTCACACCGGTGACTTTAAGTTTGACCAGACACCGGTGGATGGGCAGATAACAGATTATCAGAAGTTTGCTGAACTGGGACACCAGGGTGTCCTTGTACTGTTATCAGACAGTACCAATGTTGAGCGGCCGGGACATACTAAGTCTGAGAAAATAGTTGGCAATACTTTTGACGAGACCTTTAGAGCGGCTCAGGGAAGAATAATTATAGCCTCTTTTGCTTCGAATGTTCACCGGCTGCAGCAGGCTATTGCCACAGCGTTTAAGTATGACCGAAAAGTGGCTATTGCAGGCCGCAGTATGGTAAATGTTGTTACAATTGCATCAGAGTTGGGTTACCTGAATTTCCCTAAAGACCTTTTTGTTGAATTGGACGAGATTAAGCGTTTACCGGCAAACAAAGTAACGATATTAACTACCGGGAGCCAGGGTGAACCAATGTCGGCTTTAACGAGAATGGCAATGAGTGATCACCGGCAAGTAGAAATCATCCCAGGAGATACTGTTATTATTTCTGCTTCACCTATTCCGGGAAATGAAAAACTGGTAGCCAGAACCATAGACCACCTTTTTAAGCAGGGAGCAGACGTAATTTATGAATCTATTTCCGGAATTCATGTGTCAGGCCATCCCAGTCAGGAAGAACTTAAGATGATGCTGAATCTAGTTAAACCTAAGTTTTTTGTGCCGGTTCACGGGGAATACAGGCATCTCATCAGGCATGCAAATCTAGCCGTTGAGATAGGGATACCGCGCAGCAATGTTTTTGTGGCTGAAAATGGACATGTTCTCGAATTCAAGAAAAATTCCGCACGGATGAACGGCAGGGTAACAGCCGGAAGAGTACTGGTTGACGGCCTGGGGGTCGGTGATGTGGGTAATATAGTCCTTCGTGACCGCAAACAGCTTTCCCAGGACGGTATTTTAATAGTTGTTGTTACCATTGAAAAGGAGAGCGGGAATGTGGTTGCCGGTCCGGACATTGTGTCCAGGGGATTTGTCTATGTGCGTGAATCAGAGCAACTGATTGAAGATGCTAAGGAAAGAGTAAAGCAGGCTCTTGAAAAATGTGAGGAAAAGGGTATTACTGAATGGGCTTCAATTAAAGCTAATATAAGGGATGCCACAAGTAAATATCTATATGAGAAAACCAGAAGAAGACCAATGATATTACCAATCATCATGGAAGTTTAAAACAAGTGAGTTTGAGTTGAAATTCATAAATGCTGAAAGCCGCAGTTGATGCGGCTTTTTTGCGTTTTGAGTTTAAGTAAGTTTATGACATGTTTTTTATTATAAGTATAAATTTAAAAATTGTAGATGAAATGAAGATTTGTCGGTTAGGATTTAGACCTGTGACATTTCACCGAGTAATTTTCTTATAGTTGTTGCATACTAAGGTTGAAATAATATCAGGAGCGTGATTATATGTCTGAATATTACTGGGTTCCTTTTTTAAACAACCAGAATCCGAATGATCCAAATTATTTTGATCCTGAGCTGCCTCTGGTCCCCGGGCCTGGCAGAACCCCGGGAAATGAAGATGAGCCAGGTATGCATCCATTCCCGGAAGGCGATCCGCAGGCTGAACCTCAACGGGTTAAGAAAACAAAACAGGCAGCCAACAAAAAAACGGAACCCATTGATACCATTAAAGAGCTGGGTCAGATGAGCGTGCCGCAGACAAGAAGCAATATTCACTGCATGTCTATTGTTGGCCAGATAGAAGGTCATATGGTCCTGCCGCCGCAGAATAAAACTACCAAGTACGAACATATTATCCCTCAATTGGTAGCCTTAGAAGAAAATCCTGAAATTGAGGGGAGCTTAATTGTCTTAAACACCGTTGGCGGGGATGTCGAGGCGGGACTGGCAATTGCGGAAATGATAACTGGGATGTCCAAACCTACTGTATCCCTGGTATTAGGTGGCGGGCACAGTATTGGGGTTCCTATAGCTGTTTCCACCAATTATTCTTTTATTGCTGAAACCGCTAGTATGACAATACATCCGATTAGGCTTACCGGACTTGTAATAGGTGTACCTCAGACATATGAGTATCTGGATAAAATGCAGGACAGGGTAGTAAATTTTATTACCGGACATTCCAAAGCTACAGATGAAAAAGTTAGGGAACTGATGTTCAGGACAGGCGACCTGGCCCGCGATGTTGGAACAGTGCTAATTGGCAAGGATGCTGTAGAAGCCGGTCTGATAGATGAAGTTGGAGGCATTTCCCATGCTGTACAAAAGCTTAATCAGTTGATCGAAGAAGCAAGGAACTTAGGGGGACTGGTACAATGACAGTATTGTACACTCCTATGCCGATAGAATTGGTTCTTGAAGGGATTGACAGGGTCGGGTCGAAACATCAGGAGATGGAATTCCAGGGGGTTAAACTGCAGGTTGAACAGTATGATGTTGATAAGTGCAGGATTGTTCGGCTGATAAGCACTAATCCTATGGATTATCTGAAAAACGAATTTCAGCCGGGTACTGAGATTAGGTTTGTGCCGCAGTTTACGGATAATTAAGTTTTTATAAGGCTCAATGCTGTCCAGAAAAAATGGGCAGCATTGTTTTTTTTAAACCCGGTTTATGATATAATAAACGAGTTTGAAAATACTTTTTAAGGAGTATCACATGAGTATTTTAGAGTCTATAATTCTTGGAATAATTCAGGGCTTGACGGAGTTTCTTCCCATAAGCAGTTCAGGACACCTTGTTCTGTTTCAGAGGCTGCTGGGGCTTGAAGAAGCGATTCTGACATTTGATGTTCTTTTGCACCTGGGCACCTTGGCAGCGGTCATATGTGTATTCCGCAATGATATTATATCAATAATCAGACGACCCTTCCAGAGGTTGACATTGCTCCTTATATTGGCGACAATTCCAACCGGAATTATGGGGCTGGCATTTAAAGATTTTTTTGAAAAACTTTTTATATCCGGAAGTACCCTGGGTATTGAATTCATTATTACCGGTTTTATTATATGGTTTGCCGACAGGGCAGTTGAGCGCGGCAAACAATTGGATAATATCACGTATTTTGATGCAGTGGTTGTTGGCATTATGCAGGGAATTGCAATTTTGCCGGCAATTTCCCGTTCGGGGTTAACCATAGCCGGTTCTTTGTTTAGGGGAATCAACAGGGAAACTGCGGCTCGATTTTCTTTCCTGGTTTCTATTCCTGCAATAGCAGGAGCTACTATTTTGGATCTTAAGGACCTCCAGGGACTTCCGGACGGAATGGGACTGCCATTCCTTATCGGTCCTTTAATTGCAGCTCTTTCCGGTTACTGGGCTATCAAATTTATGATTAGGATTTTGCAGCAAGGAAGCATGAGGTGGTTCGCTTATTATGTGTGGGGGCTTAGTCTCGTGGTAATAGCACTTCAATTGACTGGAAAGCTGTAGATTTGTAATAGGAATGGGGTTTTCTTATTCGATACAAAGGAATTGATTTGAGAATGTAGAATTTAATATTGTTGAGGTGAAAGTTTGCATGGCAAAGGCCCCGGAACGGCAGAAAAATGAACTCAAGTATGAAATTATAGGTATCGGCTGCCTTGCATTTGCAGTCCTTTCCTTTGTTAGCCTATTTACAAATTCCACCGGTATAATTGGAGGCTTTGTTGTTAAGGTCATTAATGTGATTGCCGGGGAAGGTAAATATGTATTCCCGCTTATAGTTGCCTTCCTGGGTATCAAAATGATGCTGGAGCGGAAAAAGGCAAGGTTTGGCAGGGAAATGACAGGTGGGATTGCTCTGTTTGCCTTGATTTTAGTATTTATTCACCTGCAGTTGGACATTCCCCAAAAGGACATGCCTAAGTACGGACTTGAAGGCAAGGGTGGCGGAATAATCGGTGGAGTTTTGGCTGCCTTGTTCCTTTCAGCTTTTGGGGAAATAGGAACATATATAATTCTTGCTGCTATTGCGGTTATTACCGTGATGCTGATTGCTAATGTATCCTTCCTTACCATTACAAAATTCATTAGCAGACAGGTTGTAATGATCTGGAACCACATCAAGGAAATAGTCTCGAATTTTATATTTACCGAAGTTGATGAAGATGATGATGATACTATCCCTGAGATCATGCCCGAGATAGTGCCTGAGAAACGCCGGGCATTGTTTGACAGCAGCATTTTCAGCTTTGGGAAGGAGCAAGAGAAGAATGACGATATCACAGAAAAGGGTGAAGATGATTTTCCCAAGATTAACATATATCCGGAACCGATAGAAAAGGTTATTTCCAATGAAGAAAACAGGGTGCGCGCTGAAGTAATCAATCTTGAAGCAAGGAAAGCAAAAATAAATAAGACAGATAGCCTCCAGTTATCAGCAAGTTCCGTTTCGAATTTCAGTCTTCCACCATTGGCGCTGTTTGCAAAAAATATTAAAACCAAAAGTTCCAGGATGAATAAAGATATTACTGATAATGTTAGGATATTGGAAGATACTCTTGAAAGTTTTGGAGTTAAGGCTAAGGTAACTCAAGTGTCCCGGGGACCGGCTATAACCAGGTATGAGATTCAGCCTGCACCTGGTGTAAAAGTGAGCCGGATTGTAAACCTCGCAGATGATATATCATTGGGGTTGGCTGCATCAGGAGTGCGTATTGAAGCACCTATACCCGGGAAAGCAGCGGTTGGGATAGAGGTTCCCAATAAAGAGATTTCGATGGTAACCATGTATGAGCTTTTGGAGTCGGAGGAGTTTGCAAAGGCATCTTCGAAGCTTGCTTTTGTCCTTGGCAAGGATATTGCAGGGACAACGATTCTTGCCGACCTGGCCCAGATGCCTCACCTCCTTATCGCCGGGGCGACCGGGTCAGGTAAGAGTGTATGTATGAATACCTTAATAGCAAGCATTCTTTTCAGGGCCAGGCCTGATGAGGTCAAACTCTTGATGATTGACCCCAAAATGGTTGAACTGACAACATATAACGGAATTCCCCACTTGATTGCACCTGTGGTTACCGATGCCAAGAAGGCTGCTGTATCATTAAGGTGGGCTGTCAGGGAAATGGAAAAGAGGTATGAACTGTTTTCCAGGTCCGGAGTAAAAGATATATATAGGTTTAATCAGGCTGTGAAGGCAGGGAATGCTGAATATGAATCGGGATTTATGCCCTTTATCATGATAGTTATTGATGAGTTGGCTGACCTGATGATGGTAGCACCTGTTGACGTGGAGGACGCTATCTGTCGTTTGGCCCAAATGGCCAGGGCTGCAGGGATGCATCTGGTAGTAGCGACCCAGAGACCATCTGTTGATGTAATTACAGGGCTCATTAAGGCAAATATTCCTTCACGCATTGCATTTGCCGTGTCATCACAGACCGATTCAAGGACTATTCTCGATATGGCTGGTGCCGAAAAGCTGCTGGGTAAAGGTGATATGCTGTTCTTTCCTGTCGGGGCTATCAAACCTATTAGGGTTCAAGGAGCTTTTATGTCTGATAAGGAAGTGGAAGCTCTTGTTTCATACCTTAAACAGCAGGGAGTTCCGCAATTTGTAGAAGGGGTTATCCAGGACAGTTCTCATAACAACGTAGATAACACTGAAGTTGATGAGTTGTTTAAGGATGCGGTCAAGATATTAATAGAGAGTAGTCAGGCATCTATTTCAATGTTACAGAGACGATTGCGGATTGGGTATGCACGGGCTGCCAGGCTTATAGATATGATGGAAGAACGCGGTATTGTCGGCAAATATGAAGGAAGTAAGCCGCGGGCTATATTGATGACAATGGAACAGTTTCATAGAACATTTGGGGATGAGCCATAGCAGGAGGGAGAAAAATGGCGCTGAAACGAGTGGGAATATTCGGTTTGCTGTTGGCAGTAATCTTTGTTATCGGCGGCTGTTCCGGGGAGAACCCCTCAAAAGATGAGGAATATAAACAGTATGGTTCTCTTGAACCGACTAAAATTGGGGTTGTTTTAGGGTCCGGGGAGAATACAGGTGGGATAAACGCTGCAGTGGATGCAGGGGTAAAAGAATTAGCCGTTGAACAAAGCCTTGAATATAAGACAATGTCGCCGGGGGATCTGGTAAACAATGCTGAAACAATAAGTTATTTGGCTGAAAATGGCTATGACATTATCATTGCAGTTGGTCAGGAGTTTGAGAATGACCTTGACCTGGCAGCGCCTCAATACCCGGATACAGCCTTTGCCGTTGTACAGGGCGAAGTGGACCAGCCAAATGTTTTAAGCATGAAAATTGATGATAACGAAGGCCTTTTTCTGGCTGGCGCTGCTGCGGCATTATTAACTAAAACTAATTTTGTTGGATTTGTTGGCGGGGAAATGACTGGCACCAGTCAGGAAAAAGCCTTTGCCCGGGGTGTTCATTTCATTAATTTGGCGGAAGGAAAGCAGGTAAAGGTTATTTCAGTATTTACAGGAATGACTAAACAAGCTTTTATTGATCCGCAACAGGGTAAAGAATTGGGACAAAAATTGTTTGATGCGGGAATTGATGTTGTTTTTACGCCGGCCGGTAACTTTGGGGCAGGTTTGGCAGGGGCTGCTGCGGAAAAAAAGAAAATTGCTCTTACCAATGACCGGCAGTTGATGGAAAAAATGCCGTGGAATGTATTCGGCGCAGTTGTTCAAAAACCTGAAAATGCTGTTTATACCGCATTAGCCGGAATATTAGAAAACAGTGTTTTAAACGGTAA
This sequence comes from Phosphitispora sp. TUW77, assembly GCF_048453025.1. GTDB lineage: Bacteria > Bacillota > Thermincolia > Thermincolales > UBA2595 > Phosphitispora. Next base: position 1,707,994 of record NZ_CP156677.1, on the reverse strand, counting down.
AATGGCTTATGGCATCAAGGAAGGCAGTGTGGATTTTGTGTTGAGCCAAGCTGTTTCTTTAGAAATAAAGAATAAACTTAATAGTATTAAGGAACAGTTTAAAAATAATCAAATTAATACCTATACGGTGCAAATACCCGAAGGGTTAATTATTAAGCTAAATGAGTTCTTTGTTAACAGCACCAATCCTGCAGTGAAGGAAATCATTTCTTAAGAATTGGTGCGGAAAAAAGGCAAACTAAGAAGACGAGTGAAACATAACCAAACAATGGATATAGTACTCCTACCAGTTCGGAAAATCCAAACTGGCTCATGACCAGTGATCCTGTTAGGAGAACAATAGTAATTTTTATGTAACTAAACTTGCTGTTAGATGTAATTCTTGCTGCAAGGCCATAGATTGTGCCTATTATAGTTGTGAAAATTTCAGCCCAAAGGACAAACGAAAAGATAACTTGGGCAAATACGGTCATTGACCCGGCTACAAAAAGGCTGGGAATTTCGTAACCGGCTGAATCGGGATAGTGACTGAGTATTGCAAGGTTAATCAGCATGGCTAAGCCACCCAATCCAAGTCCTCCAAAGACACCGCCGTAAATAAGGGAACGGCGGTCTTTTATTTTATTTCCCAATGGGGCTAGAACAGATGAACCCAAGGTAAGATTATATGAAGCATAGAGAAGGGCGGAGATAAACCACATACCGGAAGGTTCTCCGGAAACCGGATGGAAATTCGAACTGATAGCCGAAATCCTGGTGCCTGATATGGCCGGAACAATGGCAGTCAGGCATATAGTAATCATTAAAGGAACAACTACTGAATTGGTATTTATAACTCCCCGGATTCCAGAGAGTACGGTAGCCATTGAGATCAACAGAGTGAGCAGTGTTCCCAGCCAATATGGCAATCCCCATTGCTGGCAAAGCACTGCTGCAGAACCTGCCAGCATTACACTGAGGCTGCCGAAAAGGAAAACTCCCAGAACAAGATCAACCACACGACCAAGTTTGCGGCCACAGACATATGTTACTATTTCACCGAATGAGCAGGCTTTTAGTTTATGGCCAAGGACCATAATCAGTGTTCCCCCGGCACAGAAGATGGAACAGCTTAGTAAAATACCGATAATTCCTGTTGGCCCAAAATGAGCAAAAAACTTCAGGATTTCCTGTCCTGATGCAAAACCGGCTCCCACTATTGTGCCTATGAAGGTTGCGGCAACTTTCCAGGTGTCCCTGATGAATAACGGCATTAGCACAACTCCTCGTTTAATAGATTGCCTTTGGCAACTTCCCACATAATGAATATATTTTTCTTTCGGCAAAAGATTACTTGTAATGGTTAAAAGTGTATAAATTTAAGTGAGAAGGGAAATCTAAATTATGCATTCCTTTAGAAAAAGAGTGCTGAAAGGAGAGTTGATATGACAGGTTTCCCTTTAGGAATAATTGCTTTGATTATCGTTTCTGTACTAATCTATTTTGGCCTTGCACACAGGATTCTGGACCGTTTAAGAATATCTGACAAAACTGCTCTGGTGATTCTGGCTGCCATGATTGTGGGAAGTTTTATAGATATTCCCATAGCATTTGGCAGAGTGGATGCATCTGTTAATGTAGGTGGTGGCCTTATCCCAATTGGACTGGCAATATATGTATTGACAAAAGCAGGGTCCAAAAAGGAGTGGCTGCGGACTTTGATTGCTACCGGGATCACCGGAGTTGTCATCTATTATATCGGGTCTGTCCTAATGCAGGGTGGGCCTGGAGGAGGAGCTTTTGACATATTGGATCCTATATGGATGTATCCGATTATAGGAGGCCTGGTGGCATATATCGCAGGACGTTCCCGGAGATCTGCATTTATTGCAGCCACACTGGGGGTACTCCTTCTTGACATATTTAATTGGATTTATTTGTTGGCCACAGGTACTCCTGGAAGAATACTTATCGGAGGGGCAGGAGCTTTTGACTCCATCGTCTTGGCAGGAATTATTGCCGTACTGCTGGCAGAGATTATCGGAGAATCCAGGGAAAGGCTTCAGGGCGGACCGGCTAGCCGCGGTCGGGACCCCAATCTCTTGAGCAATTTGGAAAATACTGAATATGCCAGTACAATGGGCTTTAAAAATAAATCGGAAAAAGAGGATTCGTATCTAAAGAAGCCAAAGGTGGATGAGTCTAATGAATAGAAGATTACAGTTAATATTTGGCATAATAGTAATGTTAACAGGAATCGGATTAATGTTGGTGCCTCTAACAGGATTAATTCCTACAGTTGAACAGGTATCGGTACCATTTTTGGATAGGTTTGTTTCAGGCGGTTTTGAACAGGAACTTGAGGTTGGAGAGTATATAACCGTGGTTGATGAAAAAAGCGGAAAGCTGCTCGACATGACCGGAAGGGTGGTATATGTTGGGGATGAATTTATTAATGAAAATAATGAACAGTATGAAATAACTAAGGTCAGGGGCGATAAGGCCTTTGCCAAAAAGACCGGGGTCGCTTCCGGAATAGTCTGGAAAGACGAATGGGATACAGTTCCCGCTGCGGGGGGTAGCAGTATGGTTAGCAGTACTGTTAATAGCAGCGGAGGTCAAGCACAGATAGCTATTTATCATACTCACAGTGATGAATCCTATGTACCTACTGATGGAACAGAAAGCCAGCCGGCTAATGGAGGGATACTGAAAGTTGGCAGCAGTCTGGCAGAAAAATTACAGGCTAAAGGGATAACGGTTGCTGATGATAAGACGCCACATGAACCACATGACGCAAATGCTTATCACAGATCCAGAAAGACTGCTGTCAGGCTTCTGAAACACAATCCCGTTGCACTGCTGGACATTCACAGGGATGGGGTTCCAGACCCCGGATTTTATTCAGAAACTATTGAGGGTGAAGATATAACTAAAGTCCGCCTAGTTGTTGGCAGGCAAAACCCGAAGATGGCAACTAACCTGCAGTTTGCCAAAGATATTAAGGCATATATGGACAAAAACAAGCCAGGACTTATTAAAGGCATTTTCATTGGAAAGGGTAACTATAACCAAGACCTTGGTCCAAGAGCAATATTGCTTGAAGTTGGTACTTATACCAACATACGGGGGAACGCTGAGGATGGTGCAGCCATTTTTGCCGATGCATTACCTGATTTGCTTAATCTTACAGCAGCTAAAGGCACAACTTCCGGACAGTCGGGCAGTGCATGGTCAACTCTGGCCTGGCTGGTGGGAACATTACTAGCAGGAGGAGCAATATTCCTCTTTATCAGCACCGGAAGCATCAAGGGCGTCAAAAGCAAGCTGGGTGAATTAAAAAAGACTGAATTTGCTAACTACTTTGGATTGAAAAAACAAACCGGGGATGTTGATGAAAATATAAAAGATGAGGATGAGTAAGTTATGATGCATAGGAGTAATCCGGATGAATGAATATGGCATTACTATTGGTTTGGGGGTACTCATTGGAACCTTTGCCAGAATATATATGCTTAGGTCTGATTATCGCCAGTATCCGGGTTACCCACATGGCTATGTAACTCATTTATCACTTGGTTTTATTGCAGCAGCTTTGGGGTCGGTAGCTCTACCAGCAATTGCAGAAAAACAATTTGCCGCAGTTACGTTTCTGGCTTTGGCGGGCCAGCAGTTCCGGGAAGTGCGGAACATGGAACGCGAAAGCCTGGCAGCACTAGAAGCAGCAGAACTTGTACCAAGAGGACAAGATTATATCGAAGGAATAGCCAGGGTATTTGAAGCAAGAAATTATCTTGTTATACTGACTGCACTTGTAACAAGCTCAGCCAATTATATTACCGGCCGGCCCCTGTTATCAATATTTGTTGGAATTGTTTGCATATTATTATCAGGTATAATGATGCGTGGTAAGGTTATTGGAAACATTGCCAGGGTTAAGGCAGGAAAACTCAATTTTAAAGGAGCACTTCTTCTGGTCGATGAGATTGACATTATGAATATCGGCTTGCCGGGGATGAGGGAAAAGATATTAACTGACGGCCTTGGTGTAGTTATCCACCCTTATGATGATAATGCCAGGGCAACCCTCCACAATATGGGGCAGCGGCAGGCAATAGCCCATGTAGCCACAACAATATTGGGGACCAAAAAAGATGTCGATACACCTGAATTTACGCCAATGGTTAGAAAAAATATAGATACCGGAGCTATTGCTCTTTTTTGTGTTCCTGCTGAAAAAGATATAGAAAGCTTGATAGCTGTGGTTGAACGGGTTCCGGTTCTGGAGAGCGCAAGGAGAGCACCGTTAAAAACAAAAGCCGGTAGAATTGCCGCAGATTAAGGGGAGATCTATGAGAGACGAACAACTTATGGCAGTGGTAACTTTAAATAAGGATGTAGTGGGGGGAGATGTCCCCATATTTTTTGCTGAAAATGAGGAACAACAGTCTAATATAGCTACAACTCTGGCCAAGGTTCTTAAGGGAATGGTCCATGATATAGGTAATGGTGCTTATATAATTGTCAGACATTAACTAATTTTCAGGGAGGCCAAAAATGAAAATTATATATCATTGTTACGGTGGGGCTCATTCTTCGGTAACCGCTGCGGCTATTCACTTGGGATGGCTGCCCACAGACCGCATTCCAGGGAATGAGGAGATAAAAGCAATACCTTATTTTGACAGGCCGATAACCCGTGACCACGGCAGACTGCAGTTTATGGGGAATGATGAGTTTGGTAATGATATATATGTAATCGGACGGAGAAGCGCTGCCACGGTCTTTGAAAATATGGCGATTGGGTTGGCAGGGGTCTATGGTTTTAGTCCTGATCAGCTCCTTGTGGTTAATGTTATGCCATATGTTAATTGGAAGATGATGGTGGGAGGCTTTACTTCCCGAAGACTTGGCCTTAAAGCAATAGGAAGACCGGTAGTTACTGCAGGTGTCAAATTTTCTTACTGGAAAATTGTGAGTATGGTTAACCGCATCAAAGTTTGCAAGGCCTCAAGAAATAAACGGGAATTGATACAAGTAAAGTAAGGGGAGGAGAAATGAAGGTTTTTTTTATTTGCCGGTCAGGGCACCATACTTCAGTAATTGCTGCATTTTTATATTTGGGGAAGTTGACCGGAAGCAAAATAAATAATAAAGATATTTTCAGCCTCCCGGGCTTTGATGAAACAGATTTCAGGGATACCGGAAGGCCGTTTTTTGCCGGGACAAATGATGTCGGGACTGAGGTTTATACTATTGGGGCATTATCTTTTGGCAGTTTATTAAAAAAGGCAGCAGGTGAAATGATAAAACTGTTCAACGATAACACTAACACTGCGGAATGGCAGGTTATTGATGTTTCTTTGTATACCAGCAGGTGGACTGTTTGGGGGCTAAGAATAAAAAAACTGCATCTCCGAGCTTTAGCAAAAGCCTTTTTTTATCTTGGAGCTAGAAGAGAAACCATACGGCTGGCAGGATTTTTGGAAAAAAACATGATTAGGCAAGCATGAGTAAAAAAAGCGCATTTAGCGCTTTTTCTTGACTTAGCGGTAAACTTGGAGCATAATTATTGGAGAAAACAACAAGACTTGGGGATGAAATAGAGTGGGCAATCAAAAACTGGTCGTGGATGGGGTTATGGCAGGCAGTATTGCTGATGAACTGGGAATTGAACAGGGTGACCGTATTCTCGCAGTAAACGGTATCCTGCCAAAGGACCTGATTGATTACAGGTTCCTATGTGCTGATGAGTTTATTCAAATTGAAATAGAAAAAAAAGACGGTGAAGTATGGTCTTGTGAAATAGAAAAGGATTATGATGAGGACTTGGGAATTGGATTTGACCGGGATACTTTCGATGGAATTAGGAACTGTGCCAATAAATGTGTATTTTGTTTTGTTGACCAAATGCCTCCAGGCATGAGAGGGACCCTTTATGTCAAAGATGACGACTATAGGCTGTCATTTCTGCATGGGAATTTCATTACTCTGACCAACCTTACAGATAAAGATATGGAGCGAATCATCAGCCTGAGACTGAGCCCTCTTTATATATCGGTACATACTACAAATCCTGAGTTAAGACAAAAAATGCTGGGCAGTTCCCATGCCGGTAAGATAATGCAGCAGATGTCGGCTCTGGCGGATGCTGGAATTGAAATACATACCCAAGTTGTTCTCTGTCCCGCTGTTAATGATGGCACTGAACTTGACAGGACAATTGGCGACTTGGCTTCATTGTATCCAGGCGTTATTTCAGTGGCCATCGTTCCTGTGGGCCTAACCAGGTATCGCGAGGGTTTGCCTGGGCTGAGGAAGTTTACCCGCAAAGAGGCGGAAACCCTGAACGGACATTTGTACAGATTTAGGGAGGAATTTTTGGCCAGATATGGCGATCCGCTTGTTTATGCGGCAGATGAATTTTTTGTTTTGGCAGAACAGGAATTTCCGCAGGCTGAGTATTATCGTGATTTTCCTCAAATAGAAAACGGTGTTGGTTTGGTAAGGCTGTTTTATGACAGTTTTGCTGAGTGCCAGCGGTTACTTCCGGCAGAACTGGCACAAAATAAGAGTATTGCGATAGTTACCGGGGTATCTGGAGACTATGTGCTTCAACCCATTGTCGACAAACTTAATCAGGTCAGGAACCTGTATGTAAAGAACGTGTGTGTAGTTAATAGCTTTTTTGGCACAGATGTAACCGTAGCCGGGCTGTTAACAGGACAGGACATAATTGATGCCCTTAAGAGGGAGGGAACCTGTTTTGACCTGGTACTCATACCTTCTGTTGCCTGCAAAAAGGATGAACCGGTTTTTCTTGACGGAAAAACACCAGATGAACTTGAACAGGAGCTGGGGGTTAAACTTCAGATAATTGATACAGACCAAGGGGCAGGACAAATGATTAGGGCAATTATTGAATGAGGAGGTCCTGGTGTGGCAAAACCTATTGTAGCAATAGTTGGCAGACCCAATGTGGGGAAATCCACGCTGTTTAACAGAATAGCCAGTTCAGGAGGCATGGTGGCAATTGTTGAAGACAGACCGGGGGTTACCCGTGACAGGCTTTACCGGGATGCTGAATGGCTGAACAGGGAATTTACTCTTGTGGATACAGGAGGTATTGAATTCCGAGATGTGACTGACTCTATTTCACAAGGAGTACATTTGCAGGCCAAACTGGCAATAGATGAGGCTGATGTAATTCTGTTTGTTGTCGATGCCAGGGAAGGGCTGGTACCAGTGGATGAAGAGGTAGCCCTGGTGCTCCGGAAAACTAAGAAGCCCGTCATTCTTATTTCCAACAAGGTTGAGGATTTTTCATCAGGTTATGATGTTTATGATTTTTATAAGCTGGGTCTTGGTGAACCGGTAATGGTTTCGGCTGCTCACGGCAAGAATATTGGGGACCTGCTGGACATGGTAATTGAACTTCTGCCGGATTCATCAGGTGATGACAATGTTGATGAGGATACCGTGAAAATTGCGGTCATCGGTCGGCCGAATGTGGGGAAATCTTCAATAGTAAATTCAATCCTGGGAGTTGAACGGGTAATTGTCAGTGATATTGCCGGGACCACCAGGGATGCTATTGACACATATTTTGAGCAGGGTGACAAAAAATATCTGCTGATTGACACTGCCGGAATGAGAAAAAAAGGCAAGATCAATGAACCTACGGAACGATACAGTGTGATTAGGTCATTAAGGGCTGTTGATAGATCTGATGTAGTATTGATGGTCATTGATGCAGTTACCGGTGTGATTGAACAGGACAAGAAAATAGCGGGTTATGCTCATGAAGCCGGAAGAGCTATAGTAATCGTTGTCAACAAATGGGACTTGGTGGAAAAGGATGATAAAACAGTCCTTAGATATACTGAAGACATTAGGGAAAAACTGGGTTTTATGCAGTATGCCCCGGTTGTTTTTATATCTGCACTTACCAGGAAGCGGGTGCCTAGAGTTCTGGAGCTGGTGGACTATGTTGCCGAACAGCATGCTATGAGAATTTCAACAAGCAATCTTAATGAATTGATCCAGGAAGCTGTTTTACTTAACCCGCCTCCTTCAGATAAAGGGAAGAGGTTGAAAATTCTGTACGGAACCCAGGCTTCGGTTAAACCGCCTACATTTATTCTTTTTGTAAATGATACCGAATTGATGCACTTTTCTTACCTGAGGTATCTGGAAAATCAACTGCGCAGCAGTTTTGGGTTTGAAGGGACTCCCATCAGGATAGTTGTCCGCCAGCGTAAGGAAGATTAATAAACGGGGGAGGGGAGCCAATGAACGGTTATGTGGCAATAATTGTCGGGTACTTGCTAGGATCGGTGCCTTTTGGCTACCTGGTAAGCAAGTATTGGAAAGGCATTAACATTCTTGAACACGGAAGCGGTAATATTGGGTTTACCAATGTTCTACGAACCCTGGGGTGGCCGCCGGCGGCTGTAGTCTTGATCGGGGATATTAGTAAAGGCTATTTTGCCGCATGGCTTGGACTATACATCGGTGGAGAAGTTTTCGGTATTTTATGTGGCTTGGCTGCGCTAATTGGACACAGTTTTTCAGTATTTCTTCGATTTCGGGGGGGCAAGCTGGTAGCCTGTGGTTTTGGGGTGTTGCTGGCGCTTGTTCCGGAAGTTGCTTTTTCAGCTTTGGCTACGTGGCTTGTTGTAGTGTTTTTGACCAGGTACGTGTCCCTGGCTTCAATAACTGCCAGTGTGGTCATGGCTCTGTCCATGTTTCTGTTTGACGAATCTGCTGCAATGAGGGTGTTTGGATTTATTGCCGCAGTTTTTCTAATACTGAGGCACAAGAATAATATAATAAAGCTGCTTCATGGAAACGAGAACAAGATTAGCCTGAAAAACAGGTAATACTAATTACTGGCGTTAATGGGAGGGAAAAATGGAAAGAATAACGGTCATCGGAGCTGGAAGCTGGGGTACGGCTTTGGCTGTTCTGCTGGCAAGGAAAAACTTGCAGGTTAAAATGTGGTCGGTGGAAAAGCCTGTTGTAGAGGAAATGAACAATAAAAAGACAAACGAATCATATCTTCCGGGAGTTATAATTCCGGATTCTGTTTACGTTTGTCATTCTGTTGAAGAAGCACTGAAAAAAGCTACTGTTATTGTGATGAGTGTCCCGTCACAGGCATTTCGTGAGGTGGTGCAAAATATTCTCCCATTTCTTAGTGGGGAAGAAATGATAGTAAATACCGCTAAAGGGATTGAGGAGGCATCATTAAAACGGCTTTCAGAGGTGTTTTATGAAGAGTCGGATAAGGATTTCCACAGAAATTATGTAGCCCTGTCAGGTCCCAGTCATGCCGAAGAGGTAAGCCGGGAAATTCCCACAACTGTTTCCGTCGCGGGTGCCGATAGAAAAATTTGTGAACGGGCCCAGGACTTGTTTATGTCACCGAGGTTCAGGGTTTATACTAATCCTGACATTGTGGGAGTAGAAATGGGTGGGGCATTGAAGAACGTAATCGCTATATGTACTGGAATTTCAGATGGCCTGGGATTCGGAGATAACACAAAAGCGGCCCTGATGACAAGGGGCCTGGCTGAAATATCCCGCCTTGGCGTGGCTTTAGGTGCTAATCCGCTTACTTTTGCGGGTCTGGCCGGGTTGGGTGACCTTATTGTTACCTGTACCAGTATGCATAGCCGAAACAGGAGATTTGGGATAGAAGTGGGAAAAGGCAAAACGGTTGAGGAAGCCTTAAAGACAGTGAGGATGGTTGTCGAAGGTTACAGGACTACAACTGCGGCATACCGGCTGGGCAAAAATATGGGAGTAACCATGCCGATAACAGAACAGGCCTACAATGTGCTCTATAAAGCCAGGAACACGGCAGAAGCGGTTTCTAACCTCATGATGAGGGGTAAAAAACACGAAATCGAAGAGGTGGTTGAGACCGCATACCCTGATTGGTAGCTGGGAGTAGAACATTCTCACTGTAAAAACAGTGATGGGGCAAATATTATAATATGAATAAGAAGTGGCAGAGGTGTTCCGGAACGACGAGTCTGACGTCAGCTTGTCGGCGACTGCTATTGCAGGAGCCGGTAACAAGCTGAGTTGTAGTCGTCGTGGAGGAATATATCTGCCACTTCCTTTTACTGTGCTTTCATTACACTTAACTGTTTATTGTACTTGGCCCGTTCTTCCTTATTAAGGATCTTTTTTCTCATCCGCACATTTAGTGGGGTTATTTCAACCAATTCATCATCATTAATAAATTCAATACACTCTTCAAGGGAGAGCAGCCTGGGCTCTTTCAGCTTGACTGTCTCATCAGAACCGCTGGCCCTCATGTTGGTGAGGTGTTTGCGCTTGCAGACATTAATCTCAAGGTCTTTGTCCCGGTTATTCATGCCAACAATCATACCTTCATATACCTTTGTTCCAGGCTTGATAAAAAGTATTCCCCGGTCTTCAACCTGAATCATTCCATAGGTAGATGATTCTCCGGTTTCCCATGCTATCAAGGCCCCGTTGTATCTTGCTCTAATATCCCCCTTATATGGTTCATAACCGTTAAAGTTGTGATTCATTACACCGCGGCCCCTGGTTTCGGTGAGGAATTCGGAGCGGAACCCAATCAGCCCGCGTGCTGGAATGTTAAACTCAATTCTAATCTCACCAGTGTTTATTGGTGTCATATTAATCATTTCACCCTTCCGCTTGCCCAGGTTTTCAATAACTGTACCTATGGCATCTTCAGGGACATCTATCACCAGGTACTCCATTGGCTCCATGAGTGTACCATCTATGGTTTTATAGATAACCTCCGGTTTGGAAACCTGCAATTCGTAGCCTTCACGTCTCATGTTTTCAATCAGGATGGATAGATGAAGCTCCCCGCGCCCGGAAACTTTCAGGGCATCGGCGCTGTCAGTATCTTCCACCCGCAGGCTGACATTGGAATCCAGTTCCCGGTAGAGCCGTTCCCTTAATTTACGGGAAGTGACAAATTCACCTTCAGTTCCGGCAAAAGGGCTGTTATTGACCATAAAATGCATGGAAAGGGTAGGTTCATCAACAGTGAGTACTGGCAGCTGCTGGGGATTGTTAATATCTGCCAACGTTTCTCCTATATTGACATCTTCGAGGCCGGCAACTGCTATTATATCACCTGCTGCTGCGGTGTTGACCTCAGTTTTTTTCAAGCCTGAATACGTAAAAAGACGGGCAATTTTCCCTCTCGCCAGACTTTTGTCATGCCTGATTACTGTAACTGTATCTGATTGGGAAACGGTACCACGGTTTATCCTTCCTACAGCATATTTGCCAAGGTAATTATCATATTCCAGGTTTGCTACCAGCATTTGAAAGGTTCCTGTGGTGTCACAGGCAGGAGGATCTACGCTGGAAACAATAGTTTCAAACAGTGGTTTCATGTTGATACTGTTATCTTCAAGTTCTTTTTTGGCCCAGCCTTCTCGTGCAGAGGTATAAATAACGGGAAAATCAAGTTGTTCTTCAGTAGCACTAAGTTCCAAGAAAAGTTCAAAAACCTCATCAACAACTTCATCAGGCCTTGCATCAGGCCTGTCTGCTTTATTAACAACGACTACAGGTTTAAGACCGGCTTCCAGGGCTTTGCGTAAAACAAATTTTGTCTGCGGCATGGGGCCTTCAAAGGCGTCTACCAACAGCAGGACGCCGTCAACCATGCTGAGTGCGCGCTCAACCTCTCCTCCAAAATCAGCATGGCCAGGTGTATCAACAATGTTTATTTTGATTTCATTAAATACAACCGCTGTATTTTTGGCCAAAATTGTTATACCGCGTTCTCTTTCTAGGTCATTGGAGTCCATTACCCTCTCGGTGATAACCTCATTATCCCTGAATATTCCGCTTTGTCTCAGCATACAGTCAACCAGGGTAGTTTTACCGTGGTCTACATGGGCAATAATTGCAATGTTTCTTATATTTATAATTTCTGTTTGATTGCTCATTTAATTCACGCTCCTTAATAAACACAGCATTCTTAGTATAGCAATATAGACGCTATCTATCAAGATATTTAATTTTAAATTCTTTTTTTTTACCGTCATAAAGGGGGGTTAGTCTCATATATATATATTGTTAATGTATGCCAATGGCAAAAAAAATCAGAGCCCCGATTTTACCTAAATATAATTTTATTTAATATCGTATTTAAGTGTTTGCGAAGGAGGGATGGCCAGGGGGAAAACATTAACACTTCAATAGAATGTGCAAGAAAGGAGTGTGTGTAGTTGGAAAAGCTGGACATCTTTCGGGACATAGCTGAAAGAACCGGAGGAGACATTTATTTGGGTGTTGTAGGCCCGGTGAGGACAGGAAAATCAACTTTTATTAAACGGTTTATGGACTTGTTGGTTATCAATAATATTAAGAATGTGCATGACAGGGAGAGGGCCAGGGATGAGCTGCCTCAAAGCGGTGCTGGGCGAACGATAATGACAACAGAACCGAAATTTATTCCTCAGGAAGCTGTGGAGATAACCGTTGGCAGTAATTTGAAGGTGAAAATGCGGGTTGTCGACTGTGTTGGTTATTCTGTGGAAGGAGCTTTGGGCTACGAGGAAAATGAGGGCCCAAGAATGGTAAGAACACCATGGTTTGATGAGGAGATTTCTTTTCAGGAAGCTGCGGAAATTGGTACCCGGAAAGTTATTGCCGACCATTCAACAATCGGGTTGGTAATTACTACTGATGGAAGTATAACTGAAATTCCAAGAGAGAATTATATCCCTGCCGAGGAACGAGTAGTCGCGGAACTTAAAGAGCTGGATAAACCATTCGTAGTGGTATTGAATTCTATCAAGCCTAAGGCGCCCGAGACTCAGGAACTGGCTGAGTCGCTGATGGAAAAATATAATGTGCCTGTGCTCAGTATGGATGTGGCCGAAATGACACAGGAAGATATTTTGGAAATTCTGGAAGAAATTCTTTATGAATTCCCAGTCAATGAAGTTAATATAACACTCCCCAAGTGGATCGAGGAATTGGAAGAGAAACATTGGCTCAGAGAAAAATTTGAGGAAGCTGTGCATGATACTGTAAAGGGAGTCCGCCGCTTGAGGGATATAGACTATGCCGTTGAGGAATTGGGGAGTTTTGAGTTTGTAGGGATGGCAATTCTAAATGAAATGAATATGGGTACAGGAATTGCCACTATTGATATGGATGTTAAAGAGGGCATGTTTTATCAGGTTATCCATGAGGTTTCCGGCTTTGAAATTGAAGGTGAACATACCTTGCTGCGTTTGATGAAAGAACTCAGCATAGCAAAGAAAGAGTATGATAAGATTGCTTCAGCTCTGAATGAAGTAAAGGAAAAGGGATATGGTGTGGTTACCCCGCGGCTTGATGAAATGGACCTGGAAGAGCCTGAACTGATTCGTCAGGGCAATAAATTTGGTGTAAGGCTTAAGGCAAGTGCCCCGTCGCTGCATATTATCAGAGCCGATATTAATACTGAACTGACTCCTATAATAGGTACCGAAAAGCAGTGTGAGGAACTTGTCCGTTATATGCTTAATGAATTTGAGGAAAACCCGCAAAAGATTTGGGAGTCTAACATATTTGGAAAATCCCTTCATGACCTGGTAAGGGAAGGCATACAAACAAAGCTGTATCAAATGCCGGAAAATGCCCAGGCTAAACTTCAGGAAACACTGCAGAGGATTGTTAATGATGGCAGTGGCGGCTTAATCTGTATAATTATTTAGTCTGCTGCAAATGTAATGCTAAAAGCATTTTGACCCGTTTTAACGGAGTCTCTGACATGTTTTTATGTCAGTGTCGGTTAAAACGGGTTTGTTATTTATATGAATTCAGGGCCGCCTTGGAATATTTAGGAGGAATCTAGCGATAAATGTCGAAGTAAAAAACAAATTATGTGTTATTTTTCCAGAGGAGGCGAGATATCCGGTGAGTTACAGAAAGTTAGCAGCATTAAGCCTGATTCTTTTGTTGATACTGTTAAGTGGTTGTGGTGTGGCTCAAAAACAAACAGCCGGTACCGCAGCAGACCAAGTGATCCGTTATAATCTGGGCGCTGAACCTGAGACTCTCGATCCGGCCAAAATGACCGGTGTAGTTGAAGGTACTATTGCCAATGCACTCTTTGAGGGCCTTGTAAGGTACGATGATAAAAACATACCACAGCCAGCCATGGCTGCGGAGTGGCACATTTCTGAAGACGGTCTGGTATATACATTTAAGCTTCGTGAGGCAAAATGGTCAAACGGTGCCCCGGTAACTGCAGAAGACTTTAGGTTTAGCTGGCTGCGGGTTTTAAGTCCTGATACAGCTTCTGATTACGCAGGTCAGCTTTTTTACATAAAAGGGGCAGAGGAATACAACGGCGGCAGGGGAACAGCTGAAGATGTTGCCATAAAGGCTAAAGATTCCCATACTCTTGAAGTTACTCTAAAAGCTCCGGCCAGTCAGTTTCTTGGGCTGACTGCTTTCTGGACATTGTTGCCATTAAACAGCCAGACTATTACAGCAAATCCTGATTGGTATACTTCACCACAAAATTATGTGGGAAATGGACCTTTTTTATTGCAAACATGGGAACACAAGCAGAAAATTACACTGGTTAAAAACCCCAACTACTGGGATGCACAAAATGTAAAATTGGATAAACTGGAGATGTATCTTATTGAAGATGATAATACCGCATATGCTATGTATAAGACCGGCAGACTGGATTTTCTGGAACGGATACCGGCACAGGAAATCGCGCTGAAAAAAAATGACCCTGATTACTGTGTTCTGCCGGACATTTCGACCGAACTTTATTGGTTTAATACTAAGCGGGCACCACTGGACAACCCAACCGTAAGAAGGGCCTTGGCGATGTCTATTGATAGGGCTGCTATAGTTGAACACGTGACCCAGGCCGGAGAAGAACCTGCTTATGCATGGGTACCCTTTGGTTTTAAAGATGAACCGCCAACAAGTGATTTTAGGGAGAAAAGCGGGAACCGGTATTTTACGGAAGATGCGGAAGCTGCCCGCAAGCTCTTGGCAGAGGCCGGCTATCCGGGAGGACAAGGGTTTCCGCAGCTTACACTGCAATTCAACAATAATTTAAAACACCGGAAGACTGCTGAGGCCATTCAGGAAATGTGGCGACGGAATCTGGGTATAGATATCGTACTTGCTCCAAAGGAATGGCAGGTTTATATAGCGGACCAGGCTGCAATGAACTATGATATTTCCAGGTCAGGATGGGGCCCGGATTACCTTGACCCTATGACATTTATGGATGTTTTGGTGTCTGATGGAGGTAACAACTTATCTGGTTGGTCTAATTTGGATTATGACAGCCTGATTGCTGAGGCAAAAGGAACCGGCAATAATTCCCTTAGGATGAAGGCAATGCATGATGCAGAAGATATTCTGATGGCTGAAATGCCAGTTATGCCGCTATATTTTTATGTGAATGACAATCTTATCAGGGAAAATATTAAAGGTATTATTGTTCTGCCATTTGGGACTTATGCTGATTTTAAAAATGCATATGTAGAATAGGGTGAGACCTTGGCTGGATATATTATGAGCAGGCTGGTAAACAGCCTGCTGGGTCTTTTATTAATTGCATCACTGGTGTTTTTTTTGATGCACGCTGTGCCTGGCGGTCCTTTTGCTTCTGAAAAGAAGCTTCCCCCTGAGATTATAAAAAATCTCAACGCCAAGTACCATCTGGATCAGCCGCTTTGGAAGCAGTATACGGATTATATGGGGAACCTGTTACACGGGGATTTGGGGCCATCTTTCAAATATCCGGACAGGACTGTAAATGAACTAATATTACAAGGATTCCCGATATCCGCCATATTGGGAATGGCAGCTATTTTTATTGCAGTTACGGTCGGATGTACCTTGGGAATATTTGCTGCAATAAACCACAACAGATGGCAGGATTTCCTGGCAGTAAGTCTGGCGGTGCTGAACTATTCCATTCCCGGGTTTGTCATGGCCCCGCTTCTAATTTATGTATTTTCACTAAAATTGGGTTGGTTTCCACCTGCCATGTGGGGGACCGCTAAACACCTTGTGCTTCCAACCCTGGCCTTAGCCGCCGGACCGATGGCGTTTATAGCTGTTCTTATGCGTTCCAGCATGCTGGATGTCCTTCGTCAGGACTATATTAGGACTGCAGTGGCTAAAGGATTTTCCCAAAGGGCTGTTATATACCGTCATGGGCTTAAAAATGCCTTAATACCTGTTGTTGCCTACCTTGGGCCATTGACAGCCGGTATATTGACAGGGAGTTTTGTTATTGAAAAGGTTTTTGCAATCCCCGGCTTAGGAGACCATTTTGTTACCGGTATAATAAACAGGGACTATACTGTAGTCATGGGGGTAACCTTATTCTACAGTGCAATCCTCCTGGGTATAAATTTTATTATTGATATAGTGTTTGTGCTGATAGATCCTAGGATAAGCCTGACCGGCTCAGCGAGGTTGAACAGATGAACTATGCCGCCTGGTTCAGTTTAAAGAGAAACAAACCGGCACAGTTGGGGATGCTGGTAATAGGACTGCTGGTAATCATGGCCTTGGCAGGGCCGGCTGTCAGTGGATATTCTTATGCGGAACAGGACCTGGAAAGCACCAACTTGGGGCCGGACAGGGATCATTGGTTTGGCACGGACAGTCTTGGCAGGGACCTGTTTACAAGGGTTTGCTATGGGGCCAGAATTTCCCTGGCAGTGGGTGTTTTTGTCTGCATTATTAGCGGTTTTATTGGTATTATATACGGAGGCTGCGCAGGTTATGCCGGGGGCAGGATTGATGATGCTATGATGCGCTTTGTGGATATTTTTTCTTCTGTGCCTTTTATTTTATACGTAATTCTGCTGATGGTTGTAATAGAACCCGGAATGATTACTGTTTTTGTGGTTTTAGGTATTACAGGGTGGATGAATATGGCGAGAATTGTTAGAGCCCAAGTCCTCAGCCTGAAAGAAAGAGAATTTGTCCTGGCTGCTAGATCAATCGGTGCCGGTGCTGGGCGGGTACTTTTTCGGCATATTATCCCCAACATTGTTGGACCTGTTATGGTTACTATGATATTTGTAATACCTGAAGCGATTTTCGCTGAGGCATTTCTGAGTTTTCTCGGCCTGGGAGTAAGTATTCCACAAGCCAGCTTAGGGACTCTTGTCAGTGAAGGTATCGGTACAATGGGCCTATATCCCTGGCAGTTATTTTTCCCTGCGTTTTTTATAAGTCTTTCGATAATGGCATTTTATTTCTGGGGCAATGGTTTAAGGGATGCCCTTGACCCTCGGGTTCAATCAGGAATGATTCTCGACGTAAGGTGAACAATAAGGGCGGATATCCGCTCTTTTTTTGTGCAGATAAAATAGAGGAATGGCTTGATAATTATTTATACAAATGGTATACTTAATGAAAAGTCCGCTCATGACGGATCATGTTCCACGTGGAGGAGACAATAGCGCAAAATGGTTAGAGAAGAGTCAAGGCAATACTATATAGTTGCTGAAGATATTTTGCCTGAAGCAATTAAAAAGACTGCAACAGTTAAAGAAATACTGGCCCGTGGCGAAGCTGGAACAGTGAATACTGCAGTTAAGAAGGTCGGTATGTCAAAAAGTGCTTTTTATAAATATCGTGATGGTGTCTTTCCTTTTCATCGGGCTGTACATAACAGGATTGTTACTGTATCTCTTCTCTTGGAACATAAGTCTGGAGTTCTGTCTACTATTTTGAATACAATAGCGGCTGAACAGGGTAATATCCTGACAATTAATCAGGGTATTCCTTTACAGGGGCTTGCCAATGCTACAGTATCGATTGATACAGCAGGGATGATGGTACCTGTGGGGAATCTTTTACAATCTGTTGGCCTTATTAAGGGTGTAAAAAAAGTTGAATTAATTGGACAGAGTTAGTATTGACAACTAAAAGGAGGGTTAAAAAATGAGTGATAAGTGCATTCAAGCAGCTTTATTGGGATGCGGAACTGTTGGCGGCGGGGTATGGAAAGTTTTAGACAATAACCGGGATATTATCCGTAAAAGGGTTGGTATTGATATAAAGGTTAAAAAGGTCCTGGAACTTGATTTTGAGAAAGCCCAAAAGGCCGGTGTTCCTGAATCAGTTCTTACTAAAAACGCGGATGACATTATTAATGATAAAGATATTGATATTGTAGTTGAGGTAATTGGGGGAACTACCATTTCCAAAGAACTTATCCTTAGGGCAATAAATGCCGGGAAGAGTGTAGTTACAGCAAATAAGGACCTGCTGGCCCAGGATGGTGAGGAAATATTAGGCGCTGCTGCAAAAAATCAGGTGGACCTGCTGTTTGAGGCCAGTGTTGCCGGTGGTATTCCGATAATACATCCTTTGAAGGAAGGCCTGTCAGGCAACCAAATTAAGACCATTTACGGAATAGTGAATGGGACTACTAATTATATGTTAACTAAAATGAGTCAGGAGGGCAGCAATTATGCAGATGTATTGGCAGAAGCCCAAGAGAAGGGATATGCTGAGGCAGACCCCACCTCTGATGTAGAGGGTTATGACTCTGCCCGCAAATTGGCTATCCTGTCATCTATAGCTTTCAATACCAGGGTTTCTTTTAAGGATGTTTACTGTGAAGGGATTTCAAAAATTACAGCAAGGGATATTATGTATGCTAAGGAACTGAACTATGCCGTTAAGCTGTTGGCTATAGGGAAAGAGATTGATGGTGAAATTGAAGTCAGGGTTCATCCGGCATTTATTCCACAGAAGCATCCCTTGGCATCGGTAAATGATGTTTTTAATGCTATTTTTATTCAGGGAGATGCTGTCGGGGATGTTATGTTTTATGGACGTGGAGCCGGTGAACTGCCTACCGCATCTGCGGTTGTCGGAGATGTAATAGATGCTGCCCGAAATATAGTCATGAACGTTAAGGGGCGTATTGCTTGTTCTTGTTATGATAATAAAGTTATCAGGGATATTGGGGATACGAAGGCGAAATTCTATGTACGAATGAAGGTCCTGGACAGACCTGGTGTATTAGCGGCTATTGCCAGTGTGTTTGGTAATCAGGAAGTTAGCCTGGATTCTGTGATTCAAAAGCGGAATATAGGCAATCTGGCAGAAATTGTTTGGGTTACCCATTATGTTTTGGAGAAAAACATTCAGGATGCTTTGAAAATTATCGGAGGCTTGTCTATAGTCGAAGAGATAAGAAATGTCATCAGAGTTGAAGGCGAATAAGCAGTAGATATTTTGGAGGATAAAAATGATTAGAGTTCAGATACCGGCTACTACGGCTAATATGGGTCCGGGGTTTGATACCCTGGGAATGGCATTAAAACTATTTAACTTTATAGAAATGGAAGAAACCAGTGCGGGGCTGCAGATAGATGTCGAGGGAGACGGTGCCGAAAAAATACCTCGTGATTCCGGAAATATTGTTTATGTTGCAGCCGTAAGGATATTTAAGTTAACTGGGTATGAACCTAAAGGCTTAAGGATAAAAATAATTAACAATATTCCGGTATCCAGGGGATTGGGCAGCAGCGCTTCAGCAATAGTAGGGGGCCTGGTGGCTGCAAATATTCTAACTGGAAACCGACTTGGAGAGAAAGAGTTAATTAATCTGGCAGCAGAAATTGAAGGACATCCTGATAATGTGGTTCCTGCATTGGTCGGGGGGATAGTTGTTTCAGCACAGGCCGATGGGGAAGTGAAGTATTCTAAAATTGAGCCGCCGGCAAAACTAAAATGTGTTGTAGCCATTCCGGATTTTATTTTGTCGACTAAACTTGCCCGTGAGGTGCTGCCACAGTCTGTATCTCTTACGGATGCCGTTTATAATATCAGTAGAACGGCTTTGCTGGTTGCTGCCTTGATGAAGCAGGACTTCAGCCTTTTGGGGATGGCAATGGATGACAGGATACACCAGCCGTACAGGGCTAATCTGGTGCCGGGCATGAAAAGGGTCTTTGCAGCAGCGAAGCTTGCAGGGGCTCGGGGAATAACATTAAGCGGGGCGGGGCCGACACTAATCGCTTTTTGTGACCACAACATAGATGTGATTGCTTCTGTGATGAAAGATGCTTTTTTGCAGAGCGGCATTAAGGCTAAAGTAATGGAATTGGAGCCTAACCCTGTGGGTGCTGTGGCCCTTGAAGTTATGAAATAAGAACTTGGGAAACGGTTTTATTATTGCCGATGGAGAAGCCCAATGCTTCTGCAAGCAGCATAACCAGGTCGGGGTCAAACTGGGTGCCTGCACCTGAGATTATTTCCTTTATTGCTGTTTCCTTAGATACCTGGTCACGGTATGACCTAGTTGATGACATGGCGTCAAAAGCATCAGATATAGCAATAATCCTGGCATGAAGTGGGATTTCATTATTTTTAAGGCCTAAAGGGTACCCGGTACCGTCAAAACGTTCGTGATGGTATAGTACGGCTGGTGCAATATCAGAAAGAGAGTCAATTGATGATATAATTTGCGCTCCAATTTCGGGGTGCTTTTTTATGCGGGTAATTTCATCATCTCCCAACGACATCGGGTTGTTAAGGATACCTTCATCAATGCCGATTTTCCCAATGTCATGAAGAATAGCACCACAGTATAGTTTGGTTAACTCTTCGGCAGTTAGCCCAAGCTTCTTTCCAATTATCATCGCGTATTCGGTCACTCTGTCGGAGTGGCCTCTGGTATATTTATCTTTAGCTTCAAGAGAAGTAATAAGGGCCCTGATGATATCCTGGTATGCTTTTTCTTTTACGAGGACTTTTTCCTTATCAGCTTGAGTAATATTCCCGATTATCTCTTTGTGAATTGTTGAAATTATTAAATAAAAATATAATATTAAAAGAGCAGGCTCGGCAGCCAGGGAAAGCGCCAGCCGGTCATGAAGCCAATATATATTGATAAAATGAAGAATCTGTTTAGCTACCAAAACAGATGTTGAAATAATCAGACCCTGTTTGATGTAGACGTCGGAGAGTGAGATTACCCTGACAGTAAAAATAAGTAAAATGGTATTCCAAAGTTCAAAAAATGTTTCTTCAACCGGGCCCATAAAAGGAGGTTGAGTTACTGTGCTGTTATGAGTCCATAAGATTCCCATAACAGGGGTAAAGAATATTAATATTGCCAGGTTTGCAAGCACAAATTTTGAGCGGTGAACGGGTTTTTGGGTTACAAATGATGCTGCGACAAATATGTAGCTAAGAGTACGCAAAGCATGATCGACCACAGGAGTTATTGAATTATAGTAAGAGGTGTCTGAGAATAAGGAATAAATAATGGTGATAATGACAAACGAAATTTGCAGGATCATAGTGCCAAAGCCAAGGGTAAGGTATTTGTACATTGAATTTTTAAATCTGCGCCATTCTATAAGGGTCATCTTAGTCAGCAGCAGGGCAATAATAAAAGAAAATGTCTTTATATAAAGGCGGAACTCTAGGTAGTCAAAATCAAAATACTCCAAGACAGTCATCTCCCTGATAAATTAACGAAATATTCGCAATATTTAATGTTCGCTATTATGCATCAATTTCCTTCAAAATGTAGTATAAAAAATAAATTGTTACATAGAAAAAACTTTAGGGGTTTTGCCATATGATGTTCCTTGCAAAACAAATGCTATTAGTATATAATACTTATTGTGTCGGGGCGTAGCTCAGTTTGGTAGAGCGCTACCTTGGGGTGGTAGAGGCCGCATGTTCGAATCATGTCGCTCCGACCATGATAGAGTAAATATTGCGGAATAACAAATTACCCAGTCAGATGACTGGGTTTTTGTGTTTCTATGAGAGGATAGCAGCCAACCGGTTAAATTATTTTGCTTTAAGGCCAATTAATTTCTCTCCCAAAAGAAGGAGGAGGCGGAAAAATATGGAACATACAAATGATGCAATGATTTCTGGAGGATGATGAAAATGAATTCAATTTGTGAAGAAAACAGGCGTTTTCTCCGTGTAGATGTAAACAGGCAATGTCAATGTAAATCATTAGATTTAATATCAATGCAGGTTGATGCTTTTACAACCAACTTAAGTGTTTCTGGTGCCTGTGTTCAATTTGACAATAATACTTATTGCGGCTTATTTGAGGAAAACAGCATTATAGAATTTGCGTTGCCACCTTCTGATAAGACGCCCGATTTAAGGTTTGCAGGGCGGGTAGTATGGTGTAGAACTTCCACTAATGGAGCCAAAGCAGGAATTGAATTTATGAATGATGATGTTAATGTCTTTAGTCTGTTAAAATTTCTTAAAAGAGAACTCCGTTCTGAATGGTATAGCAAGCAATAATTATAACCACAACAAAAATTTCCACAATTTTTTGTTTAAGCGAATAGTATCTAGCTGAATAGCTGGGTTTTAGATGACCTCAATTTTTTGATAGCAATTAGAGAAAAGTTAAGATATAGTTAAACTGTAACATATAAAATGAAGGGTGGGAATTTAAGTGAATTCTTTGTTTAAAGCAATCGTTAAGCTGGTTCAGGGACTATCCAAAGCAGTTTTGCGTTTCCCGTTTACCGTATTCTGCTTGATTTGCGCCACTGTCTTGACATGTTACATGATTTCTCTGCATAAAACCCCTGATTTAATTATCCAGAAACTGATGTTCGTATTTTTGTTGGGTTCCTTCCTGGGAGTCACCGCCCAGTTTGCCTGTGAACGTTTTCAACTCCTTGGCAGGCTGCGCTTGGGGGCTTATTTATTATCGGCTCTGTTAACTTTGGGCTATTATTGGATTATTTTGCCTGCACCGGCCATAGATTATGGGGTAGGCGCTCGAACATCAGTGGCAGTATTCTCTATGTTTTGTCTTTTCATTTGGTTGCCATCATTCCAGGGGAAATTTGATTTTAACAGTGTGGGTCTGATTCACTTTAAATCAGCATTCACTTCGATTCTCTATTCTGGAGTGCTTGCAGCTGGTTTAGCGTCGATTATTGGGGCTGTCGATACCCTTCTTTTTAGGGTTAACAGTGATTCTTACAGCTATATGATGGCCATTGTCTGGATTATGTTCTCAACGACATATTATTTATCACTCCTGCCGCGTTTTAATTCACAAACTGAATTGGAACAGAATTATGCTCAAGAGGCGAGTCATTATCCTCGTTTTCTGGATATACTGGTTTCCTATATAGCTGTTCCATTGATTGCCGCATATTCGCTGGTCCTGCTGGCGTACTTTGTTAAAATCTTAAACACAAAGTGGCCATCCGGTCATCTTGGCCCAATGATTTTGGCTTATTCCGCTATTGGACTTATAATCTATATTCTGGCCAGCCGGTTGGAAAACCGCTTTGCATTCTTTTATCAGCGCATATTTCCAAAGTTACTGATACCCGTTGTAGTAATGCAGTTGATTTCGGTGTATATACGACTGAATGCTTATGGTGTCACCGAATCCCGTTACTATGTTGCCTTGTTCGGTATCTTTTCCATTGTGATCGGTATAATCTTATCATTTAAGCCGGTAAACAAAAATGGTCTTATTGCCCTCCTGGCAGCAGGATTTGCTATATTCTCAGTTATCCCGCCGGTCGATGCTTTTAACGTATCACGCAGCAGTCAGATAGCCAGGCTGGAAAATATGCTGCAGGCAGAGGGCATATTAGCAGACGGAAAGATTAGTCCCAAGACCAATGCAGAGATGACATTGCGGCTGGAGACCACGAGCATCCTGAATTATTTGGAAAGACGCAATTATCTAGAGGAGGTTGTCTGGCTTCCGGATGATTTTCAGACGAACCGGGACATGCAGAAAACTATAGGTTTTGAGCCTGCGTATAAATATATGTGGAGCGACATAAACAACTTTTATGCTAACCTGGATATGCAGAAACCCCTGAGTATCGAAGGATATGATATACTGCTCCAGGCCGGCATCTATAGAGGGATGGAACCCAGAGAAAATATGACTTATAAATTTGAGGTGCGTGGTGTCCCATACCAAATTGTGTTGGAACCCATATCATCACAGGAAGCTCAGGTATCACTTCAAAATGCAGCGGGTGAAAAAATGGTATCCACCGGTTTATATGACTTCGCTGTTTCGATTACCGGAATCAGTAACCGGCCTAAGGATGCATTGGATTCTGAAGAACTGACTTTGGATGTTGAAGGCAGCAATTGTAAGCTGCGCATTATTTTCCAGAATATTAACATAACCTATGGTTCCGGTGGAGATGCCGGAGCAGATTATAGTATGTTTATCCTAGCAGATGTTCCCTCAAAAAATCAATAAATTATATTTCAACCCTTAATTCTGGCATTTCAAACCAAAAAAACCGCATTTTAGGCGATGTAGGAGGAAATAAAGGTAGTAATGTCGAAAAGTGGCAAAAGAACCAAAAACTAATATTCTATAATCGCAGGAGAGTTTGTGGATAAGAGAATACCTAGAAAGGAGGGCTTTATTATGTATAAATGCCCACATGCAAACTTGTGTTTTCTCTTGGAAACAGATGACATATTGCTTATATTAAAGAAAATTATTAAAAAAATGTATTGTAATAAGAATTTTGATAAGTGTTCCAGGTACCAGCTATACCTTCAGGGTAAGATAGTTCCAAAGAACCTCCTTCCAAATGCAAAAGAATGCCTTACAATAAAATGACAAGATAAATATCGAAAAGCCTCTTAAGAAGTGTTAAGCAGGCTTTTTCTTTTCGGAGTTGAAAAATATCGAATAATGTCGAAGGAGAATGCTTGTTTTGATAGAATAAATGTAATTAAACAAGCTTTTAACCTGTTAATAAATAAAATCTGATTGGATTATTGCGGGAGGATATAGATGGACCAACTTACCTTGAGTAAAATGTTCATGAAACTTGGTGATTTACCTTCATTGCCACAGGTTACCCACGAACTTGTCCGGTTAACTGAAGATCCCAGAGCAAATTCTGCTGATGTCAGCAGGATAATCTGCCAGGATCAGGTATTGGCCTCGAAAGTGCTGAAACTTGTTAATTCAGCATATTATGGTCTGCACAGGAGGGTAGCCACCGTTTCTGAGGCAGTTACCTTGCTTGGCATGAAAACACTTAGGACACTTGTGTTGGGTGCATCTGTACATAAGACCCTGAGCACGTTAAAGGGCAAGAGGGCTGTCAATCCGGAAAAAATATGGCGGCATTCTTATGCTTGTGCAGTATCCAGTAAATTACTGGCCCATAAAATGGGGGTTGTTGAAACTGAGCAGGCCTTTATTGCCGGATTGCTTCATGATATCGGGAAAATAGTGTTTAATTTCTTTTTGCCAGATGAGTATGCTAAGGCATTTAAATTTGCATCAATGAAACAATGTTCACTCTATCAGGCTGAAAAAGAAGTGTTAAACTTAACACATACGGAGATTGGTAAACTTGTAGCTGAAAAGTGGAACCTTCCTCCGTCGTTGGTTGATTCAATAGGTTTGCACCATAGCCCTCTGACTCAGTGTGAAAATATTGATTTGGTCCAAATTGTATACTTGGGCAGTATATTGGCTGTAATGGCCGGATACAGTGAAACTGGAAACAACAGCATTATGCTTGATAATAAAGTAATGGAAAAGTGGAAATTGACATATGAAATGCTTCATAATATGGCTGAAGAAATAAAAAGCAACATAAGTGTTGATTTTCTTTAATTCCCGACCGCCTGGTCGGGTTTTTTTTTGAGCAGAGAGGAATTCTTGCCTAAACCGGCTATAAAGTGCTAAAATTGTAAATAGGCTTTTGAATATGATGATAGGCAAAGAGGGAGACATGCATGTCCAGAAAAATATTATTTAACAAAAGTATTAGTGTGCTGCTGTTTTGTATAACGGTTTTGATTATATTGACTTCCGGCAGTTTTCCTGCAGCAGGTGCTGATACAAACAAGAAAAAGGCTGTCGTTCTTATTGTAGATAATGTTTCACTTCAAGACCTGTCACAAAGGGACCTCCCAAATTTCGGGAAAATAATCAATGCAGGCGGATTGGGACTAATGAATGCAAGGGTACAGTCATATACGAGCCGAAACCGGATAAGTGCTTATTTATCCATTGGTATGGGTGTGCGCACATATCTTGAAAAAAAAGGTATTAATGCGGCAAACGGAAAACCGGCAGGGCCGTTATATGAAGTAACAGTGAAAAAGACTGCTGACCTGAACGAAATTGTTTCCAGGGCTTACCCCAATTATGTTTTGGGACAAATTGGGGAAACAGCCAGGCAGTACGGCTTTAAAACAGGGATCGTCGGCAATGCGGATACTGATAGGGAGATGCGGGAATCAACCCTGTTGGCTATGGACAATAAGGGAACGATAACCTGTGGCAATCTTGATGAGGATTTGTTAATAAAGGATGAAAAGGCTCCTTGGGGCCATCGGACAAATATAGACAGGTTGTTGGCAGATGCGGTTACAGCGCTTGAAGCATGTGACCTCCTGTTCATAGATTTTGGGGATACTGCAAGGGTATATGAGGCCCAGCAAAGGCTTGGCCTAAAAGGAAGCGAACTTCGGGAAGCCAAATATAGGGCAACAAGAAATGCTGATACATTCCTGGGACGGTTCCTCCGGGAAATGGATGACAGCACCGTTATTGCCGTTATCAGCCCGTCACCGTCTGATGATGAAACTGAAAAGGGTAACAGCACACTTACACCTATTATAATATATGACAAAAACCTTATACCCGGAGTGCTTGTCTCAGCTACCACGAAACGGACAGGATTAGTGGCTAATATTGATGTATTACCGACACTTTTTGACAGGTTAGCGCCTGGAGGACCTTCTCATGAATTTCTGGGAGAAAAAATTTCTGTTTTGGCCGACAGTGAGAACTTGGTCACTGTTTCCGGCAACTTGTCAAGATATATACATTTAAACCGGTCTCGCTATGTGGTTCACGGCCTGTATACGTTTTTGCTGATTTTTGCACTGTCGGCACTATTTTTGCCGCTTGCCGGCAAGAAGGTATTGCTAAGGCCAAGAGTGGGACGTGCAGCAGCCGTTATGGTTCTGGCAATTCCTATTGTGAGTTTTGTGGTTTATGCGTTTATTAAAGACATTATTGCCGTAAGGTACTATATCGATGCAGTGCTTACAATACTTATAACTTTAGCTTTTGGCATTATTTTTTCCAAGAATAAAAAGCGAACTCTTGCAGGAATGGCAGCCCTTAGCCTGGCAGCTGCGGTTTTTCTGGTTACCGACTTGTTGACCGGTTATCAGTATGTTATTGATTCTCCTCTTGGTTTTGACAATGTTTTTTTGGGTGGTCGTTACTACGGAATAAATAATGATTGTATGGGCATTTTGTTGGGGTCATCTGTTTTTGCCCTATTTTATATATTAAGAAAATTAAAGGCCGGCAAGCATCTTGGGCTGTTATTGATTTTTTCTGCTTTTATCCCTATAATTCTATCTCAACTTCCGGGTAACGGCTCCAATGTCGGGGGGACTATTGCTGCAATCAGTACTGCAATTATCGCTTTGCTGGTTTTTCTTTTCAATGAACCGGTAAAAAAAAGAAGGCTTTTTTTAGTTGTTATCATAGTATTTCTTCTGGAGCTATTTATAGCATACCTGGATTATTTGACCGGTGGTCAGACCCATGCCGGAAAAGTAATGGGAGCGTTGATTTCTCAGAATTTTGGGTCAAAGTTCCTGGAAGTGCTGTTTGCTAAACTTAAATTGTTTGCTATAACGCTTGCCCTGCCACCATGGAATGCCTTATTTGTAATGCAGTTTTATATTTATTATCTTGTAAATATAAAAAAGGCTGGCATTACCTGTCAACTAAAAGAACGGTATCCGCTGCTTTTTTGTGCTTTTGAAATCATTCTGTATGGCGGTATTGTTGCTTTTCTGTTTAACGATACAGGCCTTATCGCAACAGGGCTGATGTTTACTTATATGACCATGCCAATGGGAATATTGGTAATGGAAAATAATTTTTTTGCGTATACACATATAAGCAAAGACAAAGAATATAAGCGAGATTATACAAGGAGATGAGAAGTTGTTTAAAAATTATCTCTTAGGGCTTATTTTTGTTTTTGTTATCCTTGGGCAGCCTGAAAATGTTTATGCAAATGCTGGAATAAAGGAAGTGCCTAAAGGCAGTGTTGAACTATTAATCAGTGTTGATAAGCAGACCCTTACCGTATATGATGATAAGAAAGAATTTAAGGTATATCATGTTGCTGTGGGCAAAAATGAAACCCCAACACCTGTAGGTATCTGGCAGATAAAACGCAAGGCCAAAAACTGGGGCACCGGTTTTGGGAGCAGGTGGATGGGTTTAAATGTACCCTGGGGGATATACGGTATTCACGGTACCAACAAGCCATGGTCAATTGGGTCACGGGCCAGTCACGGATGTATCCGAATGCTGAATCGTGATGTGGAGGAACTGTATGAATGGGTGGAACTTGGTACGGTTGTTAGAATAGACGGCAAGATATACCCGGCTCAATATGAATACAGGGATAAAGTCCACCGCGGGCATAAAGGCAGTGTGGTCATGGAGGTACAAAAAGGGCTTATTAGAGAAGGGTATCTTAAAGGACCGGTTGATGGTATATTTGGAGGGGGCACGGAAGCTGCCCTGAAACAACTTCAAAAAGACCGGGGGTTTGAGGTAACCGGTCAGGTTGATATTGATATTTGGGGAGTACTGGGGTTATAATTATATCCCCCGGAGCTTTAGGTTAAGAAAAGGGCCAGGAAATGGCCCTTGTTGTTTTTGTTGGGAGGGGAAAAGAAATTATTGTCGAATAAAGACATAATAATTCAAGACAAAAGTGGGGCAATAATTAAATGACAAAGTACGAAATACATTATTCGGGACCATTTCTTTTAGCTGCATTGGCAGTATCTTGTTTTTTCTTAAATCTTATTTATTACTCAAATATCCCTGTTATTTATAAGGGAATTACTGATGAAAAGATTGTAGCCCTGACTTTTGATGACGGTCCGGATCCTACGTTTTCACCGGAGATTGTCAGGATATTAAATGATTATCAGATAAAGGCTACTTTTTTTGTGGTAGGGGAACAGGTTGAGAAATACCCTGAAATACTTAAAATGGAGTATGATGCCGGTCACGAAATAGCAAACCATTCTTATACTCACCGAAACATGGATTCCCTTGACAGTGATGCTGTCATTGAGGAAATAACAAGAACCAATGGAATAATACATAAATATACAGGGCAACATGTAAACTGGTTTCGTCCGCCGCGCTGCAAATATGACATGAAGGTTAAAAAGGAAGTTAAGTGCCAGGGTATGGATACGGTATTATGGACTTCAGTTATTGAGACTAAGATGACAAAAGACCCTGAGCAGATGGCCTTAAGAGTGGCAGAACAGATCAGGCCCGGTGGAATAATTTTGCTGCATGACAGTCGTTTGGATAGAACCCTGACAGTCAAAGCTTTGCCAATCCTCATTGAAAACCTGCAGATGCAAGGCTATAGGTTTGTGACCATTTCTGAATTGTTAAACAAAGACTCTAAATCAGTTGTGCACTGAAACGGTGGCAAGGGGGACCAGCATGTTTCATAAGATGCGACTTTACATATTAATAATTATTGCAGCTATGCTTTTATCAATCTATCCGGCTATGACCGCCCCGGCCTTTGGGTTGCCGCAGAGTGAGCGGGACAGGAATGGCAGAGCAATTATGCTAATAATTGACCGCATCACCTGGGAAGATATTATGAATGCAGATGCCCCTATAATGAAAAAAATGGCTTTAACCGGAGCGTGTGGATTAATGACTACAAATCCAGCGCCTGGCGGATCCAGAGAACCCGTAAACACCTATGCCACCATTGGTGCAGGGACAAAGATACTTGGCGGGTTGTCAGGGGATATGGGATTTAATTTAGCAGAAACAGTGGAGAATGATAATGCGGGATATGCTTTTTTTAGGCGGACCGGAATCCGAGTGGGTAACAGTCAGGTGGTTCATCTGGGGATTGCTGAAATGCAGAAAGCTAATGAGAGGCAGAAATACGATTGGAGAATTGGCACCATTGGGACAATATTACATAAAAATGGGATGAAAACAGCTGTATTAGGAAATGCTGACCTGCCCGACCGTGGAAACCCTCAAAAAGGGTTGCGGCGGCAGGTAGTAAGTATTTCCATGGACCTTAATGGGATAACAGACCTTGGTGATGTTACAGATAAGACATATAAGTATGCCCCCAGAAGCCCTGCGGGTGTTCGAACCGATTTCACACATATTTTAAATGAATTTGTCAATCTTGCCGGTGAGGCAGACTTTATAGTAATCGAAACAGGTGATACCTCAAGGGTTGATGAAAAAGCGTCGATCTTTGATAATAAAGTAATGCTGGAACACAGGTATGATGCTTTGGAACGGGTGGATGGTTTTCTGGGCCGCCTCCTTGAACAAATTAATCTGGAAAAAGATATGCTGTTAATAGTAGTTCCTGGACCTTCGGAGGAAGCAATTAAGGCCGGAAACCTGGTAACCCCTTTTATAATGACCGGCAAAGGTGTTACCCAGGGACTAGTCTGGTCAGGCACAGTGAAAAGACCGGGCCTGATTGCCAATGTCGATGTAGCATCAACTGTGATTGGTTTTTTTGGCCTCTTATGTGAGTTTGAAAATGATAACGGTTCGGAATTTTGGCTTGGTGGTCAGGATATTGTCAGCCGGGAAGCCACCGGACCGGGGATAACGAATGAGGATGTTCTAGCCGGGGTCAGCCGGCTTAATGAAGACTTGGTGTTTGCTGCAAAGGCGCGGAAGCCGTTGGTTAGAGGTTATCTTAACATAGAGCTGTTATTGATTATTGCTTGCTCATTGGCTGTTATGCTGAGGAAATCTATTGCCAGGCGGATAGTTCCCCTTTTGGTGGCACTCACTGCAGTTCCTGGGGTATTGTTGTGGGTAAATTTCCTGCCTCGGTACGGGATG
Source organism: Phosphitispora sp. TUW77 (assembly GCF_048453025.1). GTDB lineage: Bacteria > Bacillota > Thermincolia > Thermincolales > UBA2595 > Phosphitispora. The sequence continues at coordinate 1,677,051 of NZ_CP156677.1, read as the reverse complement.
CAGTTGTTGATAATCGAAGTTGCTGTCCTGACTGCCATGTTTACGTTTCTGGCAATAAAACTTTTTTCGGCAGGTTCACTTATGCCTTTTGCTGCCACTGCAGGGATAACAGTCCTGATGATTACTGTTGATCTTTTTGCCGGGACCCCGCTGGGCCGAACTTCCCCTATGAGTTACGACGCGATGGCTGGTGCAAGGTTTTATGGAATAGGGAATGAGTATATGGGTGTATTGATAGGGGCAGCTCTGGTATTTAGCGGACTGTTTCTGGATACTGTAAAACAAAAATATTCCAGGCATTCCAAATGGGTTAAGATTCTAATCGTCCTCTTTTATATGACTGTAGTATTTGCTATTGCAGCTCCTGAATTCGGAACTAATGCCGGAGGCACAATTGCTGCTGTTGCAGGCATGAGTACTGCCGGGATGATTTTATCAGGAGCCGGGATAAACAAAAAAACTGCTTTGGCAGTATCGATAGCGGTTATTGTTAGTATGAGTTGTTTTACAATCTATGATTTAACCAGAGATATGGAGGCACAAACACATATTGGGCGGACCATTGGCCTCATAAAAAATATCGGTTTTTCGGAGGTTACGAATATTATTATCCGAAAAATGTCTGTGAACCTGAGACTGATAAAGTATACTACCTGGAGCTGGTTTTTCTTTAGCAGTGTTTTGGCAATATTATTCTTAAGGAAAAGGTTGCCGGGCGAATTTGAAGGCTTTAGAAAACAGTATCCATGGTTTTACAACATGCTCATTCCTGTATTAACTGCAAGCTTTTTTGCCCTTATATTCAATGATTCCGGCATCGTGGCTGCAGCTTCCATGATTATATTTGCGGTAGCACCATTGCTGGCCGGTATGGCGTTGGCAGACAAGAAAGTATAAAGGAGGATGACTTTGAAAATTGGCATAATCAGTGACACCCATGGGTCGGCGGCTGCCTGGGAGAGGTTGTTAAATGTATTGGGTGAGTGTGATATGTTTATTCACGCAGGTGATGTACTTTATCATGGGCCGCGGAATCAGCTTCCAGAGGGGTATGACCCGGAAAGATTGGCCGGGCTTCTAAACAATACCAGGGGGCCGGTTTTGATTTCACGTGGAAATTGTGATGCTGAAATTGACGGGGTTTTGATCAAATTCCCTATTCAGGCGCCATATGTTTTGGCATATGTAAACGATAAATCAGTATTGGTAACTCACGGTCAAGATTTAGATGAAAAAGGAATGATCGGTTTAGCAGAAAAATTTAGGGCAAATATGATTATCTGTGGTCATACTCATGTCCCGCTACTGGAACAGGATGCTAGTTGCACTTACCTGAATCCAGGCAGCTGTGCACTGCCAAAAAGTGATGTCGGGGCGACTGTAGCCCTCTGGGAAGGTAATGAAATCTCTTTGATTGCTCTCAGCAGTGGAAGTGTTATTAAAAAAATATTGTTATAGCCGGAGGAATTTATGAAAGATTATCTTGTAGTAGGAACTGATAAGAAAGGGAATTTGAGAGTTTATGCCACTGTTTCCACTGGTCTGGTTGAAGAAGCAAGGAAGAGGCATCGCACATCTCCAACAGCATCTGCTGCACTGGGACGGGCACTGACAGCAGGTGTACTCATGTCCGCCAATCTAAAGGGAGACGATATCCTCACCTTAAGGATAATCGGTGATGGACCATTGGGCACCATAATAGTGACTTCGGATTCTGCGGGGAATGTCAGGGGATATACTCAACATCCCGGTGCAGATCTGCCCTCACGGAATGGCAAGCTGGACGTAGGCGGTTTGGTAGGGAAAACGGGTGAATTATATGTGACAAAAAATATGGGGCTGAAAGATACCTATACAGGCAGTGTTCCTATTGTATCGGGGGAAATAGGCGAAGATATTGCATACTACTATGCAAGCTCAGAGCAGATACCTTCACTGGTGGCGCTGGGTGTTCTAATAGATACAGATATAAGTGTCAAAGCTGCCGGAGGCTACCTTATTCAGGCTTTTCCTGGCGTCGCCTCAGAGGAACTGGCAGTTCTTGAAGAACGGGCTAAATCTTTACCCAGTATCAGTTCACTTATAAATGAGGGTTCTACCCCTGAAGAAGTTTTAAAAATGCTTTTGGGGGAACATAATTTTGTGGAGCTTAACAAAAGGCCTGTCAGTTTCCTGTGCCGGTGTTCCAGGGAAAAAATTGAGCAGGTACTTATTAGCATTGGAGAAAAAGAAATCATTGACATCATTGAAAACCAAAAAAGGGCCGAAATAAGGTGTCATTTTTGTAATGAAAAGTATTATTTTGAGAAACATGAAATGGAGAAATTGCTTCAAGAGGCACAAAATTAAAAAAACTAAAAGCCACCTAAGAGTGGCTCACAGCTTTAAGATTGACCTTTTATTTATACCGTGCGATAAAATACTCTATTGAGTAATTTAACTGCATAAAGCAGTTAAATTGCCCTGGTGATTTTTCCGGAACGGAGGCACCTAGTACATACATTTATCCTGGTAGGAGTTCCGTTAACCAGAGCGCGCACTTTTTGGATGTTTGGTGACCATGTTCTTTTGGTACGGATATGGGAGTGACTCAGCTTAATTCCAGTTTTTACTCCTTTGCCGCAAACTTCACATTTAGCCACGGAGATACACCTCCTTTATGAATTCATAGCTTTTCTATTGTATCAAATAAATGGGTTTTATGCAAGTATAGAGAATTTATTAATTCTTAAATTAATTTTTAAAGAAGGATTTAGATTAGGTTTCATAGAAAATGTAACTATATATGATTCTGAAAAATAGATATAATATTATACGGAACGTTTGTGTACAAAAGGAGGGCAAGGAATGTTTAGCAAGGAGATGTCTATACTTGAGGCACTGCAAGCCCATCCGAAGGCAAAAGAAGTGTTTAAACTGCATGGCATGGCTTGTTTAAGCTGTATGGGGGCTGTGAAGGAGTCTATTGAGGCCGGTGCTGATATGCATGGGATTGATATTAATATCCTGTTAAAAGACTTGAATTCATTGGCAGACAACTCATGAGCCTGCTATAGTTATTTACTGTTAGGCAAACTTTAGATGAGGGGAACCTCATTTTTTTTAGCAGATATGAAAGTATGAATTTCATATCTGCTAAAAATCCTAAACTTCAACACATAGTATATTTTAGTGCTTAGCTAAGCTAAGCCTTTTTAAAGCCAAAATCTGCTTGAAGGGAGTGAGTTATTTTGAACAATCACAGTGATATGGGAGCAGTTAATATATCAGAAGAAGTTATTGCTATCATTGCGGGTATTGCCGCAGTAGAGTGTTATGGACTCGTTGGTATGGCATCACGCAAGTTAAAGGATGGTATCTATCAGATACTTGGAAAAGAGGATATTAAAAAAGGGGTAGAGGTATCCATAAGCGGTCGCGAAGTAACCCTTGGTCTTTATATTGTTGTAGGTTATGGTGTTAATATTGCTGAAGTCGCCAAAAACGTCATTGAACGTGTTAAATATAATGTGGAAAACCAAACAGGTCTAGTTGTTAAAAAAATTAATGTAAATGTTCAGGGGGTTAAACTGAATACTTAACAGTCAGCTCCAGGGGAGGGACATAAGTGGAAACACATTATATAAACGGACAGGATTTAGCTGCTATGTTGGATTCTGCACTTTTATGTCTTGAAGATAAAGTTAAAACAATTGATTCCCTTAACGTTTTTCCGGTTCCCGATGGTGATACAGGTACTAATATGTATTTAACGATGGCTGCCGCAGTTAAAGAAGTTGTTAAGGTCAGTCCCCAATTATCTATTCATAAGGTTGCAGAGCTTGTTTCCAGAGGTGCTTTAATGGGGGCACGTGGGAATTCGGGAGTTATACTTTCCCAACTTTTGAGAGGCTTGGCAAATGGACTTAAGGGCAAAGATACAGTTTCCGGGGATATATTTGCACAGGCTCTAGGCGAAGGGGTCAAAGTTGCCTTTAAGGCAGTCATGAAACCTGTTGAGGGTACTATTCTAACTGTTGCCAGGGAAGCTGCAGCCGAGGCAGTTAGGGCGGCCGGATTTAAAGCCTCTGTTGCCGAGATTCTTGCCCAAACCTGTTCTGTTGCTGAGGCCACCCTTATTCGGACCCCTGATATGCTTCCGGCTTTGAAGGAAGCTGGGGTTGTTGACGCAGGAGGTATGGGGTGGCTGGTTATATTAAGGGGTTTTTATCTTTATGCCAGTGGACAGTCACCGGTTTCTTCACAAAAGCCGGTTATTAGCACCTTTGATGATGAAAAAAATGCAGTACCATTTAAAGGTGGGCTTACTTATCCCTATTGTACTGAGGTCCTTATAAGAACTGAAGACATAAGTGGACAGAAGTTAAAAGGCCTTTTGGAGAGCCTTGGTGATAGCTTGATAGTTGTTCAAAGCGATGGTTTAATGAAGGTACATATTCACAGTAACCATCCTGGTGTTGTCCTTGAAACATGCCTCAAATATGGTTCTCTTACTCAAGTTTTAGTTACCAACATGAATGAACAGGCAGAAACTGCTATTGAGGCTATGCCTGAAGAGCAGCCGGAAAAAAAGAAAATCTTTGGTATAGTATCTGTTGCATTTGGTGAAGGAATTCAAAGAATTATGGAAAGCCTGGGGGCAGATGTTGTGGTTTATGGGGGACAAACCCTGAACCCCAGCACACAGGAACTGAAAAATGCGGTTGACCGGATTAATGCCGATACAGTATTTATTCTGCCAAACAACGGGAATATCATTATGACGGCAGGACAGGTGCAAAGTATTTCAGACCATAACATTAAAGTGATTCCAACTAAGACCATGCCTGAGGGAATTTCAGCTTTGCTTGCAGTTTCTCAGGAATCGGATATTGAAGAAAACGCCGAATTGATGATGAAAGCACTGGACCACGTGAAGACTGGAGAAATTACTTATGCCGTAAGGGATACAAGATTCAACGGAACCGAAATTAAAGAGGGAAGCATAATAGGTTTGGCTAATGAAAAAATTATTATCTCCGGAAAAGATGTCCCTGAAACGGTATTTCTACTTTTGGAAAACCTAATGACTCCGGATGATGAGGTCTGTTCTCTGTATTATGGTGACCAGGTAACTGGCAAGGAGGCGGAAGACCTGCTGGTGATGCTTGAAGAAAAGTTTCCTAATCTTGAATTTGAGATACATCAGGGGGGACAGCCGCTATATTATTATATAATATCTGTTGAATAAAAAACTCTGTTGATGAGACAACATTGTGAAATGAGGTTTGGAGATGGGAAATGTCAGAATTATTACTGATAGTACTGCTGACCTACCGCAGGAGCTTATAGAAGCGTTGGATATTATAGTAGTCCCTTTGAAAGTCAGCTTTGGAAATGATATATACCGTGATGGAGTTGATATCTCTTCAGATGAATTTATCAGCAGGCTTAAAAAAGAAGACAGTTTGCCGATCACTTCTCAGCCTTCTCCGGGGGAATTTGTAGCTATATATGAACAGCTTACTTCCATGGGTGATACTGTTATATCCATTCATATTTCCTCACAGCTGAGTGGCACTGTTCAATCAGCAAAAACAGCAATGGCAATGATAGATTCACGCAATGTTTACGTTATTGATTCTGCTTCTGCCAGTATGGGACTTGGACTTATTGTCCTGGCTGCTGCCAAAGCAGCTAAAGAAGGGGCGAGTGTGCGGAAAATTCTCAACATTGTCGATGAAAGGATAGATAAGAGTTTTATTATCTTCATGGTTGAGACACTGGAATATCTTGAAAAAGGTGGACGTATAGGTAAAGCCGGTTCTTTTTTGGGCAGTCTTCTAAAGATAAAACCTATACTTACACTTAAAGATGGAATGGTTGTTCCCTTGGAAAAGGCAAGGGGGGAAGGCAGAGCGATTGAAAGAATGGCTGAAATAATCAAGGATAAAACTGGAGGGACAAAAAAGTACAATTATTCTCTGGTTTATGGCAGTAATTATGCAAGCTTGATGCGGCTCAGGGAAAAAATAATGCCTGACTGTAACCTTCAGGCTCCGATTATTGCCAAGCTGGGGTCGGTAATTATGTCACACACAGGTCCAGAGGTTATCGGAATCAGTATTTGCCCAAAATAAGCCTGTAACAGCTTTCCCGGACATCTATTGAAAAGTTGGTGCTCTTATATGGATAATGTTAAGAAGTCACCGGACAGTCACAAAAAAGCAGTTTCCGCCGGGCTGCAGTCATTAAGGAGTGTTGGCCCGAACAGGGCCAGGCTGCTTAATAATCTTGGTATTAATAGTGTAGAGGAGCTCTTGTATCATTTTCCCAGAAAATATGAGGATAGGAGCCTGCTAAAAAAGATATGTCAGCTTCGTGATGGAGAAAACGAAACAATGTTTGGCACGGTGACCAATGTTGGGGATATCCGTCCCAGGCGCGGCATGACCATAACCAAGGCCGCTCTTTATGACGGGGAGGCAACCGCTTATGCGGTCTGGTTTAATCAGCCATATATAAAAAAACAGTTAAAAACAGGCACAAAAATTATTGTTTCAGGCAAAGTAGACCTAAAATACGGCAATATACAGCTTTCTGTTTCTGATTTTGAAATCATTGGAAATGAAGAACCGGTGTATGGTGCTGGGATTGTACCTGTTTATCCGGCTACAGAAGGCCTGCCTAACAGGACACTGCGGTCAATTATAAAATATGCCCTTGATCAATACATGGATAGTGTTGAAGAATTTCTGCCGCCTGATGTGCTGAAAAAATATAATTTATTGCCGATTGGTCAGGCTATTTTTGCGATGCATTTCCCCAGGAAACTGGATGATGTGCAAAAAGCCAGGCGTCGGTTGGTTTTTGAAGAACTCTATGTTTTACAGACAGGTATTTGTATGCTGAGAGGAACAGTATTTGAGAGTTTAGGAATTTGCCATAAGAAAAACGGTCCTTTGACTGCGGATTTCATGAAGCGATTGCCTTTCAAGATGACACAAGCCCAGGAGCGGGTTTTTCAAGAAGTTTCCAGGGACATGGAAAGTACGAAAACTATGAACAGGCTAATTCAAGGTGATGTTGGCTCAGGAAAAACCGTTGTGGCTGCCGCTGCACTAGTGAAGACAGTTGAAAGCGGGTACCAGGGTGTGATGATGGCGCCAACTGAAATTCTTGCAGTCCAGCATGCTGAAGGACTAATGGAATTGCTTGGCCCTTTAGGTGTACAGATAGCCTTACTTACGGGCAATATGGGAAAAAAGGAAAAGGAAGGAATCGTTCAAAATATCAGGGAAGGCAGAATTGATGTTGTGGTAGGGACCCATGCCCTGATACAGGATGAGGTTATATTTCAAAAATTGGGACTTGCCGTGACTGATGAGCAGCATAGATTTGGCGTTAAACAAAGGGCAAAGCTGAAGGAAAAGGGCCAAAACCCCGATATCCTGGTGATGACCGCGACACCGATTCCACGGACTTTAGCCCTTACGGTATACGGTGATTTGGATATGTCGGTTATTGATGAGCTTCCTCCCGGACGTTCTGAGGTAAAAACGTATTGGATTTCAGAAGCCGGGAAACAAAGGGTTTATAGTTTTATCCGAGAACAGGTCAGGCAGGGTAGGCAGGTTTATTATGTGTGTCCCCTGGTAGAGGAATCAGATAAAATTGATATCAGCGCTGCCTTTGAACTTGCGGACAAGTTGCAGACAGATATATTTCAAGACCTTAAGGTAGGCTTGATTTATGGTAGGCTGAAACAGAATGAAAAAGATAATATAATGAAGGCCTTCAAAAACGGGAATATAAACATTCTGGTAGCAACTACCGTTATCGAGGTAGGAATTAATGTACCAAATGCAACAGTAATGGTTATAGAAAATGCTGACAGGTTTGGCTTGGCCCAGCTCCATCAGTTGCGGGGCAGGGTAGGCAGAGGAACATATCAGTCTTATTGTATACTTATAGCGAACCCGACAAGTGCTGAAGGGAAAGCACGAATAAATATTATGACCCGAACTAATGATGGGTTTTTAATAGCAGATGAGGACCTTAAACTAAGGGGTCCAGGGGAATTTTTTGGAACCAGGCAGTCGGGGATGCCCGACCTGAAAATTGCTGATATTATAAGGGATATTAAAGTGCTAAAAATTGCCAGGGAAGAGGCTGAGGCGTTACTGCTCCGGGACCCTCATTTAGTACTCCCGGAAAATGTTAAGCTAAGAGTAAAAGTAATGGCAGAGTTTAGAGGCACAGAAAATTATTTTACCATTAGTTGAAGGGAGAGTTGGTTGGGATGCCGGAAAACACACTTGTTTTTACTCCTGATGAGGCAGGAAAAGTTAAAACAAAAAGGCTTACAGATGTTTACGAATTTACCCGGCCTTTGTTTAAAGAAGAAGATATTTGCAATTGTGTCACAGAAATTGATATTATTCCTTTCGCCTACGTTAAAATACTGGCAATACACCGCCATCGTTTCTCCCAGATACTTCATTTTGATGCCGTAGCTGCAGGTTATCCCACACTGGATAGTTTTAAGCATGTTCTGATAAAAAAGACTCCACATAGTGTTAATGAGGAAACTAATGTTTGGCACATAATATTTGAATTAGTTAAATAAATACTATCTAATCCATGCTTGTTGCTGACCCCTGTAAATCATACAGGGGTATTTCCGTATATGGGGTGTGCAGCAATTGCCTGGAGCGGTCGCTAAGAGGTTGATCGAGAAATTCATCGTAAAGCAATTTAATATATGGGTTTTCATGGGATTTTCTGATTTTTTTCAGCTTATCCTGCTGAAAAAGGCCTTCTCCTCTTTTATATCGTTGTTCCATTTGCCCGTCCCACGTGTCCAGCCCTGAATATATGGGCTGTCCGCCGCCTCCTACACAGCCGCCGGGACACGCCATAATTTCAATAAAATCATACTTTAATTGTCCGGATTTAACCCTATCAATCAGCTTCCGGGCTTCCCCGGTAGTCCTGGCTACGGCACAGTGTAATTTTTGAGTTCCCACGTCGATTTCGGCTTCCTGTACTTTTTCAAAAGACATTACTTCCCGCAGTGGTAATTTGTCTAAAGGTTTGCCTGTCATTTTTTCATAAACAGTTCTCATCGTCCCTTCCAGAACCCCGCCGCCAGAACCAAAAATAACCCCTGCCCCTGAGGCATAACCCATAGGATTATCATATTCTTCTTCCGGCATATCAGCAAGATTTATGCCTGCAGTTCGAAGCATATGTGCTAATTCTCGGGTTGTCAAAACCACATCTACGTCTTGAATGCCGCTCGCTCTAGTACCTTCTTCTCTTTGAGCTTCCCATTTCTTGGCTACACAAGGCATTACTGAGACACTATAAATTGATTTAGGGTCTAATCCTTCTTTTTGGGCATAATAAGTTTTTACCAGCGCCCCAAATAACTGTTGTGGAGATTTTACACTGGACAGGTGTGGAATAAGCTCCGGATAGAATAACAGGCAGAATCTTAACCAACCTGGACAGCATGAGGTGAATTGCGGCAGTGGTCCTCCATTTTGCAGGCGATGCATTAGTTCATGACCCTCTTCCATTACTACTATATCAGCCCCAAAGCAATCGTCAAAAACTTTGTCAAAGCCCAGCTTTCTTATAGCAGCTACCATTTTACCAGTCACTGGTGTACCTATAGGTATGCCAAATGCTTCACCAATAGTTGTCCTTATTGATGGCGCTGTTTGTATAATAACATGTTTATCAGGGTCATTCAGGGCTTCCCAGACTTTTTCCTGATCTTCGCGCTCATGTATGGCAGCAGTTGGGCATACAAGCAGGCATTGCCCACAGTAAATGCAGGGAGTCTCTGCAAGGCTTTTCTTAAATGCAGGAGATGCCACTGCATCAAACCCTCTTTCCACTATTTGGTATATCCCGATTTCCTGGACATCTTTGCAAACCCTTACACAACGCCTGCAGACAATACACTTGCTAGGTTCTCGGACCATAGCAGGAGATTGGTCGTCTTTGGGCGGGTCTTTTCTTTCGCCTTTTGCCAGGAGATTTGTTATATGGTATCTTTCAGCCAAAGACTGCAATTCACAATTTTGGTTGCGCACACATGTCAAACAGTCGAAGGGGTGGTTTGACAAATAGAGTTCCAGGACCATTTTTCTTGCTTTAATCACTTTGGGGGAATGAGTTTTTACATTCATTTCTTGAGCAACCGCTGTGGCACATGAAGGCTGAAGTGTTTTCGCCCCTTCTATTTCAACCAGGCAGACCCGGCAGGCACCTGTGACATTGATTTCTTTTAAATAACACAGAGTTGGTATGTAGATACCGGCTTTTCTGGCAGCTTCTAAAATTGTTGTTCCCGGTTTAACACTAACTTGTTTTTCGTCTATAGTCAATGAAATCAATTTAATCACACTTCCTTTCGAATTTTAGTATGCCCAATTCAAAAAAACAAAAATTATAAACATAAAATAAATAAAAAATATTGCTGTTAAATGACCCAAGAATTACACAGTATTAATTAATTTATAGAAGCTTATACTAAAATCAAAATAGAGGGGAGGTGAATATAAATGGGTAGTGGTCAAAAAAGCAATAGTCTGGTAGTACCTCAAGCTCAGCAGGCAATGTACCAGTTTAAGTATGAAATGGCCAATGAAGTAGGCATTTCCAACCAGATTCAAGGTGGTTACTGGGGCCATATTTCATCCAGAGACTGCGGTGCTGTCGGTGGTCATATGGTGAAAAAAATGATTGAAGCTTATCAACAGTCTCTGGCTGGAAAAGTATAACTAATCCAAAAACAAATCGAATTATAAAACAAAAGAAGAGAGGAGGAACTTATACTAATGGGTCAAGGTCAAAAGAGCAACAAACTGGTTGTCCCTGAGGCTTCTCAGGCAATGAATCAGTTTAAGTATGAAATGGCCAATGAAGTAGGCATTTCTAACCAGATTCAGGGTGGTTACTGGGGCCATATTTCGTCCAGAGACTGCGGTGCTGTCGGTGGTCATATGGTGAAAAGAATGATTGAAGCTTATGAACAGTCTCTGGCCGGACAACAAAATCCTCAGTTCTAATATAGATTTGGTAAGCAGGTTTTTGGGGCCTGCTTACCATTTATTTATTTTTATTTACTTTTTAATGAAGATACATGTGAAATTCTTCCGGATCAATCGATGGATGTAATGCAATAGAAATTCCTCCTGAGATAATTTTACCTATTGCTTCTATCAAGTCATCTATTTCCTTGGGTGTAACCATAAGGTTTGTCTTGTATGGACCAAGGACTTCTGTAACTATATTTTGCAAAACTATAGGATTAAAAGAACTAGCAGTCTGTCCCATAGCAGAAGGATTGTTTGCAATTTGCTGTAAAAATTTATCCAAGGTACCCTGGGCTATTACTGCTGCATTTACTACAGTAGGTACTCCTATGGCAATAACAGGAACGCCCATTGTTTCGATATTAATTCCCGTTCTTTGATTGCCTATACCTGAGCCTGGGGATATTCCCGTATCTGCGAGCTGGATAGAGGTTGCAATCCGTTCAGTGTTTTGTGCTGCCAAAGCATCTATGGCAATTATAAGGTTTGGCTGTGTTTTTTCTACGACTCCCTTAATGATTTCAGCTGTTTCGATTCCGGTAATTCCGAGGACACCGGGAGCCAATGCACTGACTGAGCGCAGCTGGCTGCTTAAATCTTGGGGAGCATATTTTTTTAAATGTCTGGTGACAAGGGTATAATTAATAACTCGTGGACCAAGTGCATCGGGAGTAGAATTCCAGTTGCCAAGTCCGACCAATAATACACTGTCATCAGGCCCGATTTTAAGCATAAAGCTGAGCTGTTCTGCTAGTATTTCGGCAATCTTATTGTGTACCTGCTTATTATTTTCCCTGATTTCCGGGGCATCAATTGTTATGTATGTCCCGACAGGTTTACCTATCATGGCCTCTGCAGATTTATCCATGATTTGTATAATCGAAACTTCGGCATTTTCATAATTTTTTTTGTCCATCAGGACTCCCGGTACTTCTTGACCAGTGTCTCCTCTAACAATATCATGAGCTTCAAGGGCCATATCTATGTTAATGCCCATGCTTCTATACAGTTCTCCTTTTCCCATTTTTTCACCCCCTAAAATCTTGAACTCATGAAATTAAAATATCCAAAATGGTGTAAATTATACAGTAAAAAATAATGGATATATGACTTGAAAATAAATGGAAGCCCTCTACATCAAGCTATCAATGCAGAGGGCTATTTTTACATTTCTTTCTTGAAATATCCAATTTAAATTGAGTCGAAAATAAAACCGTTTTCTTCAACCTCAGCTCTATTGTAAAGGTTTTTGGTGTCAACGATTACAGGTGTTCCCGTTTGGCTCATCAGGTTCTTAAAAAGCCGGAAGTTGGAATAACCGATTCCGTTTTGTTTTGCTAATACCAGAATAGCATGAGCATCCTGAACAGCTTCTTCAAGGGTATTTACTTTAAAACTGTGTTTAGTTGGAACAGCAGGATCAAATGCATTTACTTTGACTCCCGACATTTCAAGCAGCTTAATAACTTCTAGGGCAGGACTCAGCCTGTCATCACTGGAGTAATCTTTCATGGCCAATCCTAATACAGCGATTTTGGCATCCTTGGGAGCAACTGGGAGGTGCTTGGTCACCATGCTGACAACAAATGCGGGGACATCTTCGTTAATTTTCCTAGCAGTGCGCAGCAGTTTCAAGGGCACCCCAACCTCATCCGCTTTCGGAGCAAGGTAGTGTAAGGCATTGGGGATGCAGTATCCGCCTACACCAGGTCCTGGCACAAGAAGTTTAACCCTTTTATGGGTGTTTGCCAATTTTATGACCTCAAAAATATCGATGCCAATTCCTTCACAAAAACGGGCAAACTCATTGACCATGGCGATGTTTACATCTCGTGAAATATTTTCCATTACTTTGGCTGATTCCACTGCTTCAATTGAACTGGCCGGGTGAAGTTCAGCTTTAGTGACAATGCCCATAAGCCGCCGGGCCTTTTCCCGGCTGGCATCATTAATTCCACTGACTAGAGTAGGCATGTTCTCAAACTCATCAAAAGCCTTTCCTTCAGCAATACGTTCGGAGGAATATGCCAGATAAAAGTCTTCGCCTGCCTTAAGTCCTGATTCCTCCAATATGGGTCTTACGAAGTTGCGCGTCATTCCTGGCACCAAGGTACTTCTGACAAGTACCAGGTCGCCTTTTTTGAGTCCTGAGGCTATTGTCCGGGAACATGATTCAATATGACTGAAATCATGGTCATTATTTATAACCGGTATACCGACAGTCATTATGAAGTAGTTACAGCTTGCTAGGGCGGTCGTGGAATCGGTAGTAGCCCTAAACTTCCCCAGGTTTAGTTGTTCAGCAAGAATTTGCTGGATGGTAGTTTCGTGATATTTTTCGAGGTGATGTGTAATTCCTTTATTTAGTTGTTCTACGAGATGAGGATCAACATCTACACCGGTAACTGTGCAGCCGCGCAATGCATAGCTCAGGGCGAGGGGAAGACCAACAAACCCAAGACCAAAAATTGCAATATTTATCCCTGCTGGGTCAAGATGACTATTTGACACTATCGTTTCCTCCTTCGTTATGGGTATATTGTTCAATTATTTTTTCTATCATAAAATTTACTCTGTTTTCCCATGAATTTTCACTGGCCCTTTCCAGGCGTTTTCTCAGCTTTTCAGGAGTATCTTGAGACAAGGCCCTTTCGATGCCCCGGATAAATTCATTGGAACTGCCGGCTATCTCAACAACATCAGCAAAATCGGAAACTCCCGGCATAGCGACAGATACAATTGGTTTTCCAGAAGCAAGGTATTCATAAAACTTCAAGGGGCTGACCTTATCTGTCAGTTCGTTAATCTTAAAAGGGTTGATACAGACATCAAAACCTTTTATATAAGAAGGAAGGTCGGCGACGTCTTTGCGACCCAAGAAATGTACGTTTGGTTTAGCCTTTAAGGCCGATATGTCTATTCCGGGGCCAACCGGCCCAATCATAACAAAAGACCATTCAGGATGAGCTGCCGCCGCATCTCTGATCAGGTCAAGGTCAATCCAATCCTGGATAACTCCCACAAAACCAATGATAGGCCCAGGAACTGCTGTCATTTCAATAGGAACAGGTGTATCAGGGTCCTGTGCCTGCATGAAGTGTTCAACATTTGCTGCATTGGGAAGAAAATAAATTGTTTCAGCAACCCCTTTTTTGGCATCATAAAGTCCTTTGGCAGTTACAAAAACAATGTCACAACGGTTCATCAGGTCTTTTTCCATTTTAGTCATCATTGATTTATTGATAATGCCTGTGTACTCTGAATGTTCATCAACACAGTCATATATAAGCATTTCATAGTTTCCCAGGTTGTTAAGTAAATCAGCCGAGTTCGGCATATAAGTCCAAATCAGCGGATTGTTTAAGTTAAGGGCTTTTGCTGCTTTTTTCAGGAAAAAAGCGATCCACCATTGATTTAACCGGTTAATCAGACGATATTTGTTCCCAAAAGGGAGAATTACTGGAGCGGAATAAAGGAATATATTGTTATTAAGCCTGCGCAAGCCCTGAAACCACATTCGCCATTTTTTCCACATACTCGGGTCCTTGAATGGGGAAAGCAGTGTAATAGGGGGCTCTACATATAAAATAGTGTTTGAATTCGGCAACCTGGACATTACCTGTTGCTTTCGGGTCCAGATAGGGTCCCAGTCAACTGAAGATATACAGATTACATGTTTGTTGCTAAAACTGGACATTTCAGGCCTCCGTGTCCATAATGAGTTGTAGAACGCCTTAATTTTACCTTTTCTATCATATTACAACTTAAATAAAAAGTAAAGAAGCGGGCATATGATGGAACTTTTATGTTATTGTGATTTAACATAATCTTAACGTAGGATCAATTTTATTTTTACATTTCTATTCTATAATATTAATTGGGGTTTAATCTTATTAAACTCGTAAACGATAAAAAGTGGCAAAAGAAAAGGAGGAGAATGAGACAGATGATGGTTTTTAATAAATGGAACATAGCACTACTTATTGTCCTGCCGCTGTTGGTGATGTTTGCTGTTGCTGGCTGTGGCGGGAAACAAAAACAATCTAATGAGGATACAAATGTTAAAATAGCCGGGTCCACTTCGGTACAGCCCCTGTCAGAAGAGCTTGCTGAAGTATTTATGGAAAAACACCCTGATGTTACTGTTAGTGTTCAAGGCGGAGGTTCAACTGCCGGAGTTGAGGCGGCAAACACCGGCACTGCAAACATAGGTGCTGCTTCACGGGAACTCAAAGACTCGGAAAAGGGTTATGGGTTTACTGAAACACTTATTGCTAAAGATGGAATCGCAGTAGTGGTAAATCCCGCAAATAAAGTTGATGACCTTTCAATGGAACAGATTAAAAAGATATTCAGTGGTGAAATTAAAAACTGGAGCCAAGTTGGCGGTAAAGACCAGCTTATTACAGTAGTTGTTCGTGAAGAAGGTTCTGGAACCAGAGGTGCATTTGAAGAAATAGTGCTTGGCAAAGATGGTAAATTTGTTGTAAGCGCTATTATCCAAAATTCCAGCGGAGCTGCCAAAAATACTGTAATCAATGATCCAAATGGTGTTGCCTTTATATCACTTGGCTCAGTTGACAGTGCTGTAAAAGCATTGAAGGTTGATGGGGTTGAAGCTTCATCACAAAAAGTTTTAGACGGGTCATATAAAATTTCCAGACCGTTTCTTTATTTGGCAAAGGGTGAAATTGATGCCGTTGCAAAAGCTTATATCGAATTTGTTTTAAGCGAAGAAGGTCAAAACATTGTAGCTGAAGAATATGTACCCATAAATTAACTTAATCCAGTAATATTATTAAAAAGGGTGGACTTTATCCGCCCTGTCTCTGTTTGGAGCTGAAGCAAAATTGAACAATAAATCTAAAGAAAAAGTTTTTGAAAAGATACTGCTTATCAGCGCATTTGTTTCTGTAATTACAATTATTTTAATAGGTGGATTTATATTTAAGGAAGGGTTTCCTATAATTCAAAAGGTTGGGTTATCAAATTTTTTGCTGGGAAAAGACTGGTACCCCACTAGAGATATTTTTGGAATTCTGCCAATGATTGTCGGTACTTTTGCCGTAACTATCGGGGCCCTGATTTTAGGAGTACCCTTGGGAATAGGCACTGCAATATTTCTTGCGGAATTTGCTCCTCCTAGAGTTAGCAAGATTATCAGACCTGCTGTGGAACTTTTGGCAGGTATTCCTTCAGTTGTCTATGGACTCTTTGGTATGGTAATTGTAAATTCAATAATAATGCATGTAGAGAGGACATACCTCGCTGAAATATTAAGACCGGAATATCAGAGAGGGTTTAGTGTACTATCTGCATCAATTATTCTCGCAATTATGATTTTGCCTACCGTAATAAACATATCGGAAGATGCTATTCGTTCAGTTCCCAATGACTACAAAGAAGCCTCACTGGCTTTGGGAGCAACTGAATGGCAAACTGTTTATAAGGTTTTGATTCCTGCAGCTAGCTCAGGTATAATTGCTGCTGTTGTCCTTGGAATGGGGCGTGCGCTGGGAGAAACCATGGCTGTTATTATGGTAGCCGGGAATACGGTTGCCATACCTTACTCAATTTTTGCCCCTGTACGAACACTAACCGGAAATATCGCCATAGAAATGGGATATGCAGCCGGGAGTCATATTAGTGCTCTGTTTGCTACAGGTATAGTATTGTTTGTTATCATCATGATTCTCAATACAATAGCTGCATTATTTAGTAAAAGGGGGGGCAATTAGTCTTGATATCTGTACATACCAGCCAGAAAATTGCCAAGACGGGCCTATGGATAGCAGGTCTTTTTACGGTATCAATATTAATTCTTGTTATTGGATACATTTTCTTCAAGGGATTTCATGTTATCAATTGGGAGTTTCTGACTTCTAAACCGAAGAAAATGGGGTCTCAGGGCGGCATTTTTCCATCCATTGTTTCCACGATATACTTTACCGTAATGACATTATTAATTGCTGTTCCGATAGGTGTGGGAGCAGCAATATACCTGATGGAATATACCAGGGAGGGTAAGTTCACCAAGATAATCAGGTTTGGTACTGAAGCCCTTGCAGGAATACCTTCTATCGTATTTGGTCTGTTTGGTTTTGCGTTTTTTGTAATTCTATTGGAACCGCTTACGAATGGTTGGTCTCTGATATCAGGGGCTTTAACGGCAGCAACAATGATCCTGCCTACATTGGTAAGGACGTCTGAAGAAGCGTTAAAAACAGTGCCGGTTTCATACCGCGAAGGCAGCCTAGCCCTTGGAGCCACAAAATGGCAGACCATTATAAAGGTTGTGCTGCCTAGCGCTATACCAGGAATAATTACAGGGGTTATCCTTTCTATTGGCCGCATTGTCGGCGAAACTGCTGCTCTTATGCTAACACTTGGCGGCTCTTTAAGAATGCCGGAAAGCGTGTTTGACCCGGCGAGGACAATGTCAATGCATCTTTACCTTGTTGCTATGGAAGTTGGTACAATGGAGGCTACTGAGAAGGCTTTTGGTACGGCAACAGTATTAATTATAACAATTTTTATAATTAATACTGTTGCAAACCAGGTTATGAAAAGATTTATTGCTAAATCATAACCTGGTTGATAATTGAATCGATTTTCATTTATAATTGTGTTATAATTTTGATGTGCTAAAATATACCAAAGAGGTGAATGAAACAGGTGCGGGTAATAACCGGTAGTGCAAAGGGACGCAGGCTGAAGTCACTAAAGGGCATGGAAACCCGTCCTACAATGGACCGTACAAAAGAATCACTTTTCAATATTATCAATGAGAGAATTTTCGGTTCCTGGTTTCTGGACCTTTACGCAGGAACCGGGGCAATTGGCATCGAAGCCTTAAGCCGGGGAGCAGATAAGGCGGTATTTATAGAAAACAACCCACGCGCTGTCAAAATTATCAGGGATAATCTTGAGCAGACCGAGTTATCCGGCAGGTCGGATATTTTTTGTGCAAGTGTGGAAAATGCTGTAGTGATGCTGGCAAAACAAAAAAAATTATTTGACATAATATACATGGACCCTCCCTACGGCATGGGAATTGTTCAAGAGACCATAGACCTGTTGTGCCGGCATTTGTTACTTCAGCCCGGCGGGCTGATTATTACTGAAGGTAGTAAAATGGATCAACTGCAGGAAAAGACCTCCTGCTTTACGATGTTTAGACAAGAGAAGTACGGTGATACGATGTTGTCATTTTACCGTATGGAATCTGTTGAATTAACAGGCAGAGGAGAGCAGGCTTGACAGAAAGGTGGTTAAATGTGAAAATTGCTATTTATCCGGGAAGTTTTGACCCTGTGACAAATGGACATATAGATATTATTGAAAGAGCAGCAGCTCTTTTTAAACATGTAATTGTTTCTGTTTCCATAAATTCAGGTAAGACTCCTATGTTTACACTTGAAGAACGAGTAGAATTGCTCACGGAATCTCTTAAGTCATATAGCAATGTATCTGTTGACAGCTTTAAGGGGCTAACGGTAAACTATGCTGTTGAAAAAAATGCCCAGGTTATCATTAGGGGGCTTCGAGCAATCTCAGATTTTGAAAGTGAATTCCAAATGGCCCTTACAAATAAAAAACTTCAACCTGATATTGAGACAGTATTTATGATGTCACAGGCACAGTGGTTATTTTTAAGTTCAAGTGTTGTCAAAGAAGTGGTTTCATTGGGAGGAAGCATTGGGGACTTTGTTCCCAATATAGTGGAACAAGCTTTAAAAAATAAATTTAACTCTACAAAAAGGGAAAATGCCTTTCCAGGTTGAAATATAATATAGTTATAGACATAACATTGTATTTGGGAGGAATGGATATGGATATCCTGGATGTCTTAAATGAGTTGGAAGAACTGGTCGAAGAGAGTACTAAGGTTCCGTTAATTGGCAAAATACTTATTGATGATGACCTTATTCTTGATATGATTGACCATATTCGTACCACTCTTCCTGAGGAAATGCGCATGGCAAAGACGGTTGCTGTAGAGCGTGAAAAAATACTTGAGGAAGCAAGAAATGATGCTAAGAAAATTATTGGCGAAGCCCGTGATGAACTGACCCGTATGGTTGGTGAAGACGAACTCGTTAAAAAAGCCAGGGAACAAGCTTCAGAGGTAATGGAGCAGGCAAAGAATGTGTCCCGGGAAATCAAAATCGGAGCTTTCCAATATGCTGATGAGCTCTTGGGCAAGAGTGAGGAAAGTGTTGAAAAATTCCTGAAACAGATTAAGACTGCCAGGGAAGAACTGCGTACTCCGCCAAAAAGTGAGCAAGAGGCTGCTCCTGCGGAGTAATATGGATGTATTAAAAGATTTCGCGGATAGCCATTAAGGGACCGTGTCATAAGTAATTGCTTATGGGCATGGTCCCTTTCACTCTACAAAAAATTAGTGGGCTTCTCCTTAAGCCCACTGGATAGCTGCTAGCTTTGAAATATTATGTGCCATACATAGTAATCCCCACTCAACCTTAACCTTTTTAAGACCTCGTCCGTGACTTCGCCAGGAGCAAGGTTAGAAATCTTCGACGCCAGTGCGGAAAACCGGTGCAATAACTCACCAGATTCCTTTTTTTGGCAGATAGGAAATTATAAATTTTATCTTATCTATATGTGCATGCGAAAAATGGAAAAAGTACGAAATATGTATATTAACATAGCTGTGAAAAACCAGATTGTCAGAGTATACAGGCAGAGCCGGCAGCTTAGGCAGAGGCTAAACCACCAGGATACAGGATGCCCTGAATATAACATAACGGCTGCCGGCTCTGCCAGCCAGGTTAGCACCGGTTTTAAACTAAACATGATGAAACAAATCACGCCGGCTAAACAACCATGAAAAACTCTGCTTATAACAAATAATTTCATTTGCAAATCTGTTTCACCAATCATTGCAGCTACCTGTGCCAGGACCGACAACCCGCTCCACCCGAGGATAATGCTGGCTGCCGCCGCTTTATGAAGGAGTGGAACCGAAACTGCTTCTGAAACTGCTTTGGTGCCCAGGGTCATTTCAAAGAAACCCTGACCAAGTGCGCTGACAGCAGCATTTGAAAAGCCAAAAGGTTTCAAAACGATACCCAGTGTCGCGGTTATTAGTGACATTATCCCGGTAAGTGCCGTTACCCTGATAATTACGGAAAATATTATTACAAAACCTCCAATCAGGAGGAGTTTATTAATAGAGGAGCTTATCGCACTTCCCAGAACCTTTCCGAAATGCAGCGGATTAGTTTGTGTTACTGTATGCATTTCCAAAAAAGCCCGGCGCAGGATATTATCTTTTCGTTCTATCCTTGGGATGAATTCAGGGTCGTTGGTTTGGTAAAAACGGAGCAGCAGACCAAGCATCAAATTGGCGGCATAATGAACCAGGGCAATGATAACCCCCAGACGTGGATTACCAAACATACCAACACCTACTGCTACAAGCATAAACAAGGGAGAAGCATTATTAGTGAAACACATTAGCCGTTCAGCTTCAAATTTGGTGCAAAGCCTGTCTTTTCTTAACCTGGCAGTTAGGGAGGCACTGATGGGAAATCCGGAACTGTATCCTACAGCCATTACGAAAGAAGCTGCTCCGGGAAGGTTAAACACGGGACGCATTACCGGTTCCAGGAGAACTCCCATGAATTGAACCACACCATAGTTCATTAGAAGTTCGGAACTGATAAAAAAAGGCAGCAGTGCCGGAAAAACAATGTTCCACCAAGCACTTATTCCTGTTTTAGAAGCATCGAAAACGTCTTTTGGATAAATAACCATACAAAATATTAAAAAAATGATTGCAGGAATAATTATGCTTATAGCAGTGAATCTTGATTTTTTTTGCTTGATATGCATAAGATGTTCCCCCTGAATAACGTTATGCCGGCAGGTGTTCGGCATTAAAATTATATAAGGGTATTCTGTATGGTAGAACGAAAAAAATAGAGTTTTTGAGGTTCAGCTTTATCTTAATTTTAGCTAAAAATTTATGATGAAAACTGCCTCTTTGTGTAATAACTATAATAGTTGTTGCCTGAAGGGGGAGAAGTATGAATCTGCTTAAACACATAAGGGAAAAAGCAAAAAGGCATTTAACCAGGATAGTGCTTCCTGAATCCACCGACCTCAGGGTACGGGAGGCTGCTGGGGCAATAACTGACACCGGAATTGCAGAGGTTATTTTATTAAAAGACAGCAGGCAAAATATATATTGGCCTACAAAACCAGGAATCAAATATGTGGATTTTCAGCTGGACCATAAAGAAGAATTAAAGGAACTGCTTTATGAGTTAAGAAAAGGTAAAGGGTTGACGATTCAGGAGGCGGGCCGTCTTTTGGAAAACCCCTTGTATTATGGAACAATGATGGTCAAAGCGGGATATGCCGACGGACTAGTTGCAGGGTCATTGAGTCCAACGTCAGAGGTCCTAAGACCAGCTCTGCAAATTATTAAGACAGCACCCGGCATATCAATTGTCTCCGGAGCCTTTATAATGATAATGCGCAACCGGAGATTAGGTCAACAGGGCATAATGGTTTTTGCCGATTGTGCTGTTAATCCTGACCCAACAGCGGAACAATTGGCCGAAATAGCTTTTTCAGCAGCGATGACGGCCAAATCACTTGCCGGAATAGAAGAACCCCGGGTAGGAATGCTTTCTTTTTCTACTAAAGGCAGCGCGGAACACCGGATGGTTGCTAAGGTACGTCAAGCAACGGCAATAGCAAGGGAAAGATATCCATTTCTCAGTGTTGACGGAGAGCTCCAGGCAGATGCAGCCCTTATTCCTGATGTGGGAGCCGCTAAAGCCCCTGAGAGCACTGTGGCCGGACGGGTCAATGTATTGATATTTCCGGACCTTCAGTCAGGCAATATAGGGTATAAATTAGGGCAAAGGCTTGCCGGTGCGGAAGCAATCGGCCCTATTCTGCAGGGGATGGCCCGGCCGGTAAATGATTTATCAAGGGGATGTAGTGTGGATGATATAATTAATGTAACTGCCATAACAGCCGTTCAGGCTCACAATTTGGAAATTAAGGCAGGAGAAGTCACATTTTCCTTGACAAAATAATTCTATAATGAGTATAATACTTGTTGTGATACTATGAGGTGAATTATATGTTCATCGATGTAACTACTATTAGGAAGGCTCCAGGTAAAACCTTCCATTTTGACCTCAGGGAGGATGTGGGGCCTCTCACTTTGGATAATGATACTGTTGAATTTATTTATCCGGTACATGTTTCCCTTGATGTTAAAAATACCGGGAAGATAATTGTTTTCAACGGTAGATTTGACGGTGACACCGAACTGGTATGCAGCCGGTGTGTGGAGCGGTATCCGTACCATGCGGGCTTTGACTTTAAGGAAGAGTTCTGTCATGAGTCTGATTTCCAGAGGCTGTCCAAATCCGAAGAGGTTTTCGAAATTGAAGATGTTCGTGTTTTTCATGGGAATAAGGTAGACCTTGGCAGTGTTTTAAGGGAAAACCTTTACTTGCATATTCCCATGAAATCGGTGTGTAATGAAAACTGCAAGGGCTTGTGTGCTCTTTGCGGTGTCAACTTGAATAGCGAAACCTGTAAATGTGCCAAAGAGGAGATCGATCCCAGGATGGAAGCCCTTAAAAAGTATTTTGACCGCTGAGACTTAAAGGAGGTGTAGAAAATGGGAGTACCAAAGAGAAGACATTCCAAAACCAGGAAAAATATGCGTAGAGCACAGGATAAGATAGAAGCTCCGGGGTTCATTTCATGTCCGCAATGCCATGAACCCAAAATGCCTCACCGGGTTTGCCCGGAATGCGGGTATTATAAGGATAAAGAGGTTATTAAAACTGCAAGTGAATAGTAATACTATTAAATATTTTAATCGATAAGATAATATGACAGGCTGTCAGCCCGCTGCATTAAATGTAGGGGGCTTTATTTTTTGGTGGGGAAAATTTGTAAGATGTGTTGCAATATATTATGTGGTATTATATACTCTTATTAAGACCAGGTACTAAACGAATTTCAGGTGGTGGGTCAGGATGGCTGATTTAACTTTGCCGAAACCAGTTAGACATAAAAAGCTAAATTCATATATTACTGGGAACCCTTTTGTTACTGATGAAGAACTGGCCCGCATGTTTAATGTCAGTATACAAACTATCAGGCTTGACAGGCTTGAATTGGGAATTCCCGAACTGCGCGAACGGACAAAACAGTATGCCGAAAACACCTATGCAAAGGTCAAGTCCTTGGCCGGCAGGGAAATAATCGGCGACCTCCTTGATCTTGAACTTGAAAAATCTGGGATTTCACTTCTGGAGATAACTGGGGATATGGTTTTTGAGAAGAATCGGATTGCTCGGGGACATATTTTGTTTGCCCAAGCTAATTCATTGGCTGTAGCTATTGTTGATGCAGAGGTTGCTCTTACTGGGGTTGCCAGGGTATCATATCAAAGGCCGATTAATCAGGGCGAAAAAATTGTGGCAAAAGCTGTTATAAACAGTAAAAGTGGCAATAAATATAATATTTCGGTTACCTCCAGATCTGGAAATGAGGTGGTTTTTCAAGGCAAATTCAGGGTATTTGCCGTTGACCTTGAGGAGGGAGCAAATAATTGAAAATTGCTGTTGATGCCATGGGAGGCGATTACGCTCCTGTAGAAATAATTAAGGGAGCAGTAGAAGCTTCAAAGGAACTTGGTATAGAAATTATTCTGGTTGGGGATAAAACCAGGATAAATGAGGAATTGTCCTATTATAATGTTGAAAACACTTTTATTTCAGTGGTTCATGCACCGGAAGTAATTGAAATGGGTGAGCCGCCTGCTGGGGCTCTTAGAAAGAAGAAGGATTCATCTATAGCAGTCAGTACCAGGCTGGTAAAAGAAGGCACAGCCGATGCGGTTGTATCCGCAGGTAATACGGGAGCTGCCATGGGAGCTGCCTTGTTGACCTTTGGAAGGATAAAAGGCATCAACCGGCCTGCTATTGCAAGTGTGATTCCTACTATAAAGGGAAAAAGCCTTATTCTGGATGTGGGTGCTAATGCGGTGTGTGATTCCCAAAACCTGCTTCAATTTGCGGTTATGGGACACATTTATTCAAAAAAAATTCTAGGAATACCTGACCCTAGGATAGGCTTGGTCAATATTGGAGAAGAAGAAACAAAAGGAAATCCCCTATATGTGGAAGCTTACAGAATGATTAAGGAAACGAGACTAAATTTTATTGGCAATGTTGAAGGCCGTGATATTACTAGCGGTAATGCTGATGTTATTGTGAGTGACGGTTTTTTGGGCAATGTTGTCCTTAAATTCGGTGAAGGCCTGGCAAGGGACCTGATGTTGATGTTAAAGGAAGAGTTAAAGAAAAACATATTTGTCAAAATTGGTGCGGCTTTGGTTTTTTCTCAGACCAAAGGTCTTAGGAAAAAAATTGACTACTCTGAAAGCGGGGGCGCTCCCCTGTTGGGAGTTAACGGAGTGTCAGTTATCAGTCACGGCAGTTCACAGGCAAGAGCTATTAAGAATGCCATCCGGGCAGCCAAGGAATGTGTTGAAATGAACGTGGTTAATTGTATAAAAGAGAGCATTATGGAAGAACCGAATGGAGATGATGACAGTGCCAGTGGGTAACATACCGGCTGGAATAGCCGGTACCGGCATCTGCCTTCCGGAGAGGGTATTAACCAACCAGGACTTGGAAAAAATGGTTGATACCTCTGATGAGTGGGTGAGGACAAGGACAGGGATTATAGAGAGAAGGATAATTGATGAAACAATGGCAACTTCGGACCTCGCTGTGAGGGCAGGAGAGATGGCTCTTGAAAATGCCGGACTCACACCTGATTCTGTTGATTTGATTATTGTAGCCACGACTACACCTGATATGTACTTTCCATCCACAGCTTGTCTGGTTCAGGAAAAGATTGGAGCAGTAAAGGCAGCTGCTTTTGATATCTCTGCAGCTTGCACCGGCTTTATCTATGCATTAGCTGTGGGCAGTCAGTTTATTCAGACAGGCATGTACAAAACTGTCCTGATTATTGGAGCAGAGGCCTTGTCCAGGGCTATAGATTGGCAAGATAGGAATACCTGTGTCTTGTTTGGAGATGGTGCCGGTGCAGCTGTACTCAGACCGGCAGAAAATGGTTATGGCATCGGTGCAATTGAAATGGGCGCTGATGGAGGTGGTAGTGACTTACTAAAAGTGAGTGCCATCGGGTCTCCGGATTACCGGCGGCCAGGGGATACCGGAGATAAAAGTGATAACAGAAGGAGTGGCAGGGCTGATTATATTCAGATGTCAGGACCGGAAGTATTTAAATTCGCGGTTCGGATAATGGGTGAATGTGCCGCTAAGGCGGTAGCTAAAGCAGGACTCACTGAAAGGAATATCAATCTTTTTATACCGCACCAGGCCAATATTAGGATTATTAGAGCAGCAGCAAAGAGGTTACGGTTGCCTGAAGAAAAAGTATATATAAATGTTGCTAGCTATGGCAATACCTCTTCGGCATCCATACCAGTTGCTCTGCATGAAGCTTTGCTGGAAGGGAAAATTGTAAAAGGTGATAATATTGTTCTGGTTGGCTTTGGCGCTGGTCTTACCTGGGGAGCAGCGGTAATCAAATGGGCGGTATAGTCAGAGGCGTTTTTGGAATAATCACTGTATAGGAGGAATTAGATGAAAAAAACTGTGATATGTGATTTGCTGGGCATTAAGTATCCCATTATCCAAGGCGGAATGGCTTGGGTTTCCACAGCTTCACTGGCAGCGGCTGTATCTGAAGCCGGCGGGCTAGGCATTATCGGGTCAGGCCATAATGACGGAAAATGGGTTCGGGAACAAGTGAAAAGGGCCAGGGAAATAACGGCTAAACCTTTTGGAGTTAATGTTATGATGATGTCACCTTTTGTTGAAGAGGTAATGCAAGTAATTTTGGAAGAACGTGTCCCTGTGATTACAACCGGAGCCGGAAACCCGGCAAAATATATCCCTCAGCTCAAGGAAATAGGAACCAAAGTAATTCCTGTTATTCCGTCGGTTGCTTTGGCACAGCGGCTGGAAAAGGCAGGAGTTGATGCCGTAGTGGCTGAAGGTACTGAATCCGGTGGACATATTGGTGAACTGACCACAATGACTCTGGTTCCTCAGGTTGTTGACGCTGTCAAAATACCGGTAATAGCTGCAGGGGGAATAGCTGACGGAAGAGGACTGGTTGCGGCATTTGCCCTTGGAGCAGCAGGAGTGCAGATTGGAACAAGATTTATGTGTGCTCAGGAATGTGAAATTCATGATAATGTTAAACAGATGGTTTTAAAAGCAAAGGATAGGGACACTGCAGTCAGCGGGCGTACTACCGGTCACCCGATAAGGTGCCTGAAAAATAAGCTGACCAAACTTTATGATGAAATGGAAAGAAGATGTGCACCTATAGAGGAAATGGAGGAACTTGGCGCCGGAAAGCTTAGAGCGGCTATGATTG
This sequence comes from Phosphitispora sp. TUW77, assembly GCF_048453025.1. GTDB lineage: Bacteria > Bacillota > Thermincolia > Thermincolales > UBA2595 > Phosphitispora. The sequence goes on along the minus strand of NZ_CP156677.1, from coordinate 1,650,475 downwards.
ATGGTAATATAGAGACAGGCACGGTTGCCTGTGGGCAGATAGCTGGTTTAATCAAAGAAATTAAAACTGCTGAGGAAATTATAAATGAAATTGTTGCCGGAGCCAGGTCTTTAATGACTACCCTGGAGGTGTAATCTTGAAAACTGCTTTTATTTTCCCCGGACAGGGTTCGCAATATGTTGGTATGGGTAAGGAGTTATATGATAATTTTCCGGTTGCCAGGCAGGTTTTTGAACAGGCAGACGATATCCTGGGATTTAACTTGAAGAAGTTGTGTTTTGAAGGTCCTGAGGATGATTTAAAAATGACCTCCAATACCCAGCCGGCAATCCTAACTGTAAGTGTTGCCTGCCGGGAGGTATTGCGTGAGCATGGCATTACTCCAGCGGCTGTTGCCGGGCACAGCCTTGGGGAGTACTCAGCTCTGGTAACTGCAGAAGCTATGGAATTTACAGATGCAGTTCAATTGGTCAGGAAACGGGGGCTGTTTATGCAGGATTGTTCCTCTGATGCGGGAATGGCTGCAGTTCTGGGGTTGGAAATCAACAGTGTACTTAAAGCCTGTCAACAAGCCTCGGCAAAAGGTGTAGTAGAAGTAGCTAATTATAATTGTCCCGGACAAGTCGTGATAGCTGGTGAAACACAGGCGCTCAATAAGGCTGTGGAGTTATCCAAGGAATATGGGGCCAAAAGGGTTATTCTTTTGCAGGTGAGTGGACCTTTTCATTCAAGCCTGATGAAGGAGGCAGCTGAAAAACTGGCTGCACAGATGGAGAAGGTTATCTTAAATAATCCGGTATGCCCATTGATATCAAATGTTACTGCCGAAGCAGCCGGTTCAGCTGCGGAAATTAGAAACCTGCTGATAAGACAAGTCAGCAGTCCTGTAAGATGGGAAGAGTGTACCGGACGGTTGGTTGAGATGGGTATTGAGGTGTTTGTTGAGATAGGGCCAGGCAAGGTGTTGTCGGGATTAGGCAAGAAAATTGTCAGGGATAAAATATTTCTAAATGTTGAAGATGTGGTTTCATTAGAAAAGACCCTTGATAATTTAAAGGAGGTTATATAGAATGATTCTAAGAGATAAAACAGTGCTTGTTACCGGGGCAGGTCGTGGCATAGGAAGAACAATCGCAATCAAGCTGGCAGAAAATGGCGCTGATGTAGCCTTAGTGGACCTTACCACCGAATCAACGGACGAAGTAGCCGCCGAAATTAGGAAAATGGGTCGTACGGCTATAGTGCTGGCTGGAAATGTTACCATTGCAGGAGAAGTTGATGATTTTGTAAAAAAGGCTGTAGACCAGTTTGGTAGAATAGATATTTTAGTGAATAATGCCGGTATTACCCGAGATACACTGTTAATGCGGATGAAAGAGGAGGATTGGGACGCGGTTCTCAGTGTTAATTTAAAAGGCGCATTCCTTTGTACCAAGGCTGTTTCCAGGATAATGATGAAACAGAGGTATGGAAGGATTGTTAATATATCTTCTGTGATTGCTTTGATGGGAAATGCAGGGCAGGCTAATTACGGGGCTTCCAAGGCAGGGATTATAGGTTTTTCCAAATCGGTTGCCAGGGAGTTGGCTTCGCGGGGAATCACAGTTAATGCCGTAGCCCCAGGATTTATCGAAACCCAAATGACAGATGTACTCCCTGAGGATATGAAAAAACAACTTGTGAACCAGATTCCACTGGGCAGGATTGGATCTCCTCAGGATGTGGCGGATGCGGTTTTATTTCTGGCATCTGATGCAGCCAGTTATATTACTGGGCAGACCATCACTGTTGATGGCGGGATGGTAATGCAGTAATTCATAAATATCTAAATCTTGGTTGGAAGGAGGTGCTTGAAATGTCAACTGTTTTTGATAAAGTGAAAAGTATAATCGTGGATCAGCTTAGTGTTGAAGATGAAGAGGTAAAAATAGAATCCACGTTTGTAGATGACCTGGGTGCAGATTCATTAGATATAGTTGAACTGGTTATGGCTTTAGAAGAGGAATTTGATCTGGAAATTCCTGATGAGGATGCTGAAAAAATCAAGACTGTGGGAGATGCTGTCAAATATATTGAGGAAAAAGAAAACCAGTAAGTATGGTTTGACGGAGTCCCGTGGATACCTGCGGGACTCTTTGCGAATTGTGCTGACTGAGTTTGGTTTTTTAAGTGCAGATGTTACCTTTTGTGTTCTTTTGCAGTGAAGAATGGAGGAGAGAAATGAAATTTCCGGACCTTAAAATCGGGAACCTAATACCTGAAATGCCAATAATCCAAGGTGGAATGGCAGTGAGGATATCAACAGCCGACCTTGCCGCAGCCGTGGCTGAAGAAGGCGGAATAGGTTTGATAGCGGCTACAGGGATGAGTGTTGATGAATTAAAGAGAGAAATTGCCAAAGCCAGGGATTTAACTAAGGGGATAGTAGGTATTAATATAATGTTTGCTGCCAAGGAATTTGCTACTCTTGTTAAGACTGCTATAGATGAAAAAATTGACCTGATAGTTTCCGGGGCCGGGTTTTCTAGGGATATTTTTTCTTGGGGAAAAGCCTCAGGGGTACCTATTATACCTATTGTATCAACACCCAAACTGGCCCAGCTTTCAGAAAAGCTGGGGGCTGCCGGGGTAGTTGTTGAAGGCAAGGAAGCCGGTGGGCATTTAGGTACCATGGAATCAATGAAGGACCTTATCCCTAAAGTAAAAGCTGTTGTTAAAATTCCCGTTGTTGCTGCAGGCGGGATTATAGACGGGAGTGCTATTAGAGAGGCCTTCCAGATTGGAGCCGATGCTGTTCAGATGGGAACCAGGTTTGTAGCCAGCAAGGAATGTAATGCTTCAGAAAGATTTAAGAAATTGTACCTCAATGCCAATTCTGAAGATGTTGTGCTGATTCAGAGCCCAGTGGGACTTCCGGGCAGGAGTATTATGAATAATTTCATTCGGCAGTTATTTGATGGAGATAACCTGAAACCTAAGACCTGTGATAACTGTCTCAAAAAATGCTCCCGATCCTTTTGTATTTTAAAAGCTCTCATTAGGTCACAGGAGGGTGACACAGAGAACGGGCTTGTTTTTTCAGGGGAACGAGTTGGTGAAATAAAAGATATTTTATCGGTTAAAGATATTTTCAAGAGACTTCTTTTTGAGATGGATAAGGCCGAGAGTGGGGTGTAACAATGGATAAAAGAGTTGTAGTTACCGGAATTGGGATGGTGACCTCAATCGGTACAGGTAAGGATAAATTCTGGGATTCACTTATTAACGGCAGGAGTGGCATTGTGCCTATATCAAGGTTTGATGCCAGTGAGTTGCCTTCCAGGATAGCCGGTGAGATAACAGATTTCGATCCATTAAATTATCTTGATAAAAAAGAGGCCCGCAGGATGGACAGGTGTACACATTTTGCAATTGCGGCCACAGAGATAGCTTTAGATGATGCTGGAATTCAGCCGGGAAAATTGGAAGGGGAACGTGTCGGTATTATGCTAGGTTCAGGTGTTGGTGGCATTGAGACCGTGGAAAATCAGGCAAGGGTCCTGATTGAAAAGGGTCCTGGCAGGATAAGTCCGTTCTTTGTCCCAATGATGATTGTCAATATTGCAGGCGCACAAGTAGCCATTAGATATGGTTTTAAGGGACCTAATATGACCAGTGTCAGTGCTTGTGCCTCAAGTTCAAATTCCATCGGAGAAGCATTCCGGCTAATCCAGAGGGGTGAAGTGGATGCAATGGTAACAGGAGGCACAGAGGCCCCCATTATTCCACTGTCCATGGCCGGGTTCTGTTCCATGAAGGCTTTATCTACGAGGAATGATGTCCCTGAGAAGGCAAGCCGTCCCTTTGATAAGGAACGTGACGGTTTTGTTATGGGAGAGGGTGCAGGCATGTTGATTTTGGAATCCCTTGACCATGCTCTTGCGAGGAACGCCAGGATTTACGCTGAACTAGTTGGATATGGGGTAACTTGTGATGCGTATCATATTACTGCATCAGATCCTGAAGGGGAAGGTGCTTCCAGAGCTATGGAAATAGCTTTGAGTGATGCCGGTGTTGAACCCGGTGAAGTAGATTATATTAACACTCATGGCACATCGACTCCGGTTGGTGATATTAGTGAAACTAAGGCTATTAAAAAACTGTTCCGGGAATATACTAAGGATATTGCTATAAGTTCTACCAAGTCGATGACGGGGCACCTGCTTGGCGCTGCCGGTGCTATTGAAACAATTATTTGCAGCCTTGCTATAACTAATAGCATCATACCCCCGACTATTAATTATGAATATCCGGACCCCGAGTGTGACCTGAATTATGTGCCTAACAAGGCTATAAGACGTAATGTCAATGTTGCAATATCCAATTCATTCGGGTTTGGCGGTCATAATGCCACGGTGGTAGTGAAAAAGTATGAATGACCTGAACCAACTAAAAGCCAACCTGGGAATCGTATGGGATAATAATGGACATCTTTGCCAGGCCCTTACACACAGTTCTTATGCTCATGAAAACAGAAGCGTTGAGATGGAGCACAATCAGCGCCTAGAATTCTTGGGCGATGCAGTACTGGAACTGGTTATAAGTGATTATATTTACAGGAAGTATCCCCAATATCCGGAGGGAGTTCTCACAAAAATCAGGGCAGGTATCGTATGTGAGCCGTCTCTGGCAAAAGTAGCGGGTTCTCTCTACCTGGGAGATTATTTGTATATGGGCAAAGGCGAGGAGCGGAGCGGGGGCAGGGAACGTCCTTCAATCTTGGCAGATGCCATGGAATCTCTTATTGGGGCTATTTACCTTGACCATGGCCTGGAGACAGCTTATAAGTTTATTCTGGATAAGCTTGGACCGGTCATTGAGAGGGTTATTAAGGACGGCGGCATGATTACCGATTACAAGACTCACTTGCAGGAACTTGTTCAGAAACATTATGATAGTCACCTTTCTTATGACATAATTAAGGAATACGGACCGGATCACTGTAAGACGTTTGTTGCCGGGGTGAGCATTATGGGCAAGTTGTGGGGAACCGGAACCGGACGGACCAAAAAAGAGGCCGAACAGTTGGCGGCAAAAGATGCTTTATTAAAAATCGATAACGGTGCAATTGATTTGATAGGTTCAAGGAATAATGAGTAAATCACATTATATCATACCTGTATTTGTACCCGACCTGGGCTGCCCGCACCGCTGTGTTTTTTGTAATCAGAAGAAGATTACCGGACTGGAACAGATTCCTAATGGCAGTGAAGTAAGGCGAAAAATAGAATCTTACCTGGAAACGATGCCAAAAGATGATGGGGTTGTTAAGGAAGTTGCTTTTTACGGCGGGAGCTTTACGGCAGTGGATAAGGCCTTGCAGCGAGAGCTTTTGAAACCGGCCTATGATTTCATGGTAAAAGGTGACATTAACTTTATCAGGGTTTCCACCAGACCTGATACTATATCAGAAGATATTTTGCTCTTGCTGGCAGGATATGGTGTTTCCACTGTTGAATTAGGTGTTCAGTCTATGGAAGATGAGGTTTTGTGGAAGTCGGGCAGGGGTCATACCAGCAGGGATGTGTTAAGGGCAGTTGCTTTGATTAAGTCATGGGGTTTGAGACTGGGACTCCAGATGATGGTTGGACTTCCCGGAGCTACTGAGGCCGGAGACCTTTATACCGGGTTTGAACTAACAGCGCTGGCGCCTGACTTTGTTAGAATTTATCCATGTCTTGTTTTAAAGGGAACACGTCTTGAAGAATTGTATCTTAATGGTAACTATGCTCCCTTGGAATTATCTGAGGCTGTATCGCGCTGCAAAAAACTTCTAGTTATGTTTGAAAGGGAAGGAATTAATGTAATTAGAATCGGTCTTCAGCCAAGTGAACAGATTAACCTAACGGGAGACGTGATAGCCGGGCCTTTTCATCCTTCATTCAGGGAACTTGTGGAAAGCGCGGTATCAAAAGATATGTTGGAGTATATGCTGGAAGTGGCAGATATTACGCGTGCCAGGGAACTAGTACTTGAAGTTCCGGAAAAAGATATTTCTGTAGTTAGAGGACATTTAGCGGCAAACGTAAAGTATTTTACACAAAAACTCGGCCTTGAGAGCTTGATTACCAAGACAAATAGTTCCTTGGCCAGGGGCAGTATAAAAATTATCAGTATTGACGGTCAAAAAGTTTGCAGCCAGATGGGCAGAATTGATTTGGTTGAGGGCTATCGACTGGTGACCAGCTAAACGGCTAGTCAGCATTCGGCAGCTTTATTATTAACATGGTGTGAGATAACATAGCGGCAGATTGTATTCACTACGGGAGTGTACTCCGCCTGGGAATACATCTGTTTTTTTATTGTATGGAGAGGTATTTTCAAATTAATGTCGAACCATGAAAAAAATGGGTTTTACATTATTACACCATTAGGAGGGTTTCCATGTACAGGAAATTATTCAGGCAGTTTACCACGGTTAGCATAGTTATCTGTGTTTCCATAATTTTTTGCTTTATTGGAATAAATATTGTCTTGGCTCAGGAAAACAGCAGCAATAGTTTCTCTGAGTACCTTGACAGTGTGATGGACCTTGTTCGGGAAAACTACTGGGATGATACTTCCGATAGGCAGCTTGTAGAAGGAGCACTTAAGGGAATATTTAACGGGCTTGACGACTATTCCGTCTTTTATACTCCGGATGAAGCCGGTGAGGTTTTTTCAGATATACAAGGTGAGTATTTTGGTATTGGAGTTGTAATATCAAAAGTTGGGGAATATGTGATAATCACTAAGGTGTTAACCCCTTCACCGGCTGCAGCTGCCGGAATTATCACTGGAGACCGGATTGTCGCTGTTGATGGCCAAAATATTAATGGCATTCCTTTACACAAAATTTCAGCGTTGATCAAGGGAGATGCTGAAACCAAGGTTGTCCTGAATATTATGAGAAATGGACAGCAGGGTATTATGAAGATAGAGGCGGTTAGGGGGCCTGTCAAGGTTAACCCGATTTCTTATGAAATTATTAATGAGATAGGTTACATAAAAATCGATGTATTTAATTCAAACACTGATGAATTTCTTAGACCGGTCATGGAAGACATGGAAAACAAGCAAATTAAGAAAATTATCCTTGATCTAAGGGATAATCCCGGCGGAGAGGTCGATGAGGTAGTTGCGGTGGGAAAATACTTTGTTCCTAAAGGTCTGATTACGAGGCTTGATTTCAAGTCAGAAGAGACGGAAGATAAGGAATATTATTCAGATCAGGAAAAGGTCAAATATAAACTTATAGTACTGGTAAACGGCATGAGTGCCAGTGCCAGTGAAATTCTTGCTGGGGCGATTCAAGATACCGGAGCAGGGGTTCTCGTTGGGACTAAAACATATGGAAAGTCACGTGTCCAGAATATAATTCCCTTATTGTCACCAGAGGCTTTTGAAAAATATAAAAGAAGGCTTAAGGTAGAAGTGATTGACGGTTTTGAGCTGATTTCACGCTATAATGTAATGCCATCTGAAGAAGAAATAATCGGATGGGTTAAGCTGACAACAGGAGAGTATTATACACCGGATGGGAGGGCCATTGACGGGATAGGGCTTACCCCTGACATAGTAGTGGAAGACCTTGTTCCGTTAAACGGAATAAGTGTTTACAGTGTTTCCCCGCTTGCGCAAAAAACAAAACCATCCTTGGATACCGAGGGGTTTGATGTCTTTAATGCAGAGCAAATCTTACAGATGCTTAATTATGATATTGAAGGTCCGGATATGAAATTTGATGAAAAAACCTTTAGGGCAGTTAGTACATTCCAAAAAGATAAGGGGCTTTATTCTTACGGTGTTTTGGATTTTACCACTCAAAATGCATTAAACCGCGAATTGGAACGGCTTATTTTGGAGACGGACAAACAGTACGCAAAAGCGTTAGAACTGCTGGAAAATTAGAGAATACGCATCTCATCAATCATACTTTCTCTCCATGATTTCATAAACCCCATTTTTATGAGTTTATGGCAGTAATAAAAGCTCTTTTGTATGATCTGTGCAATCCAGCTTATTTGTATTGGTATTTATTTTGAACCACAGTTGGGTTAATCCGACTTATGTTTCCAGAACGGGGGAAATTAAAAATGTATCCCAAATGGCAATATAATGAAATGAATCATGTTGGAGTGGATTATACCGATAAATATGAAGTGGAAGCTTATGATTTACGCATGTCAAAACTTAGAAACATCTCGAAAGAGACAGATGAAATAATTGACTTAGTTGGTTTAAAGAGGGACCATGTTCTTTTGGAATTTGGAACCGGGACGGGTGATTTTGCGATACAGGTTGCAGACCATTGTATGAAGGTGTACGCTGTGGATATATCACAGACAATGTTGAAATTTGCAAAACAGAAAGTACAAAATAAGGGTCTAAATAATATTGAGTGTTGCCATGGTGGGTTTTTGACTTATCAACACAAAGGAGTGCCTTTAGATGTAGTAGTTTCTCAGCTTGCTTTGCACCACCTGCCTGATTTTTGGAAGATGGTAGCTTTGAAAAGAATATATTCAATGCTTAAAAAAGGTGGCATTTTTTATCTTAGGGATACTGTTTATTCATTTGATGTTAATAATTACGAAGATATTTTTAACACCTGGCTTAGCGGAATAAAACAAACAGCTGGGGAAGAATTGGCAAAGGATAGTGAAATAGCGATAAGGGATGAGTTTAGCACCTGTGATTGGATAATGGAAGGACTTATCAAAAGGGCAGGTTTTGAAATAAAAATTACAGATTATCATCAAGAAGTTTTGGCAGTGTACGTATGTATAAAACGATAGAACTACCAAGTTTTAATGTCAGATGGAGTTTAAACTCCACCTGACGATTAGAACTTTGATAATGTTACAGGCATTCTGGATGCCTTTTTCTTTCACGCAGTACGTAAGTTTTATGGCACTTCACGAAGTTACATGCCAATATCTTTAAAAGTACCCACCTCATGAAGCATTTTAATAGACGCATCCAGTGCCGATATAGCTAATGCGGCTCCGGTGCCTTCACCAAGTCTCATCTTCATATCCAGCATTGGCCTTAATCCTATGCATTCAAGCATGGTCCGATGGGCCTGTTCTGCAGAACAGTGTGACGGAATCATGAAATTCACTGATTTGGGAGACAGTCTGGCGGCAATAAGAGCACCTGCACTGGAGATGAAACCGTCAACCACAACAGGAATCCGGTTAGCTGCTGCTGACAGAATTGTTCCGACTATTCCGCCAATCTCCAGGCCGCCTACTTTTGCCAGGACGTCCACAGGGTCATTTTTGTCAGGAGCGTTTAATTCAATGGCTTTCCTGATTATCTCAGTTTTATTCTTCAGGGCATTATCGTCAACACCGGTCCCTCGACCGGTAACCTCTTCAGGGGTTAAGTCTCCTAAAACCGATAGGATAGCACTGCTGGCGGTTGTGTTGCCTATTCCCATGTCACCTGTGCCTAAGATCCGGGCGCCCTTACTTATTTCATTATTGGCGATTTCTATTCCGGTTTCAATTGCTTTTATGGCTTCTTCTCTGGACATTGCCGGACCCTTGAGCATATTATCGGTCCCAAATTTGATTTTACGGTCGATGATTCCCGGGTGGTCAATGGTTCCGTCTACACCAATATCAACAGTAACGATTTCTGCCCCGGCATGTCTGCCGAGAACACAAACACTGGCAATTCCATCAGCAAAGGTAGGCATCATAGCTAACGTGACCATTGGAGGGAATGCGCTGACCCCTTCCTGAACCACGCCATGGTCAGCTCCCATGACAATGATTACTTTTTTTCCGGATTTGGGCATGGGGTCACCGTAGATTCCACTGAGTTGGAGAACCATTTCTTCTAGGACACCAAGACTTCCGGGGGGCTTAATCAGGTCATTCAGCCTTACCTGGGTCTGGTCCATGCTGCCACGGTCTAAATCTCCAATTTGTTGTAGGGTTTTTTCAAGTAAACTCATCTTTGTATTTCCTCCTTAATTTTTATAGAAAACAAAAAGTTCACAGCTTTTAAGCTGTGAACTTTGCCATCATTCACAAATGCCTGCATAATTCCACGAAATGCAGCAATTAATGGTTATGGCAGGTCTCCTGGCTTGTGGTCATTACATGCGTTTCACCTTCCCCGAAATCGAGTGGTATGTTGAAGGCATGCTTGCACTTACAGTGGCGGGACCGCTTGGGATTCTAACCCAATTCCCTATTCTCCTCAGCAGAGGCACCGATAACCTGTTAATTTTTACTTTTTAACTTATATTCAATATTATAAAAGAGTTTAATGGAAATTTCAATAGATTAATTTTTAGTATTAATTTTTAATAAATTTCTATGAAGAAATTGCATCGGAAGGAAAGCTTCCTTATTTTGTTGAATTTAAAACTAAGAAAACCTGGTAAAATACTCTGTTTTAAGCTGCTGTATTTTGCATATGTAAGGAGGAAACCTTTTGTATTTGAAGAGAATTGAGGCTCAGGGTTTCAAGTCCCTGGCTGATAGAATAGAACTCCAATTTATACCCGGCATTACTGCTGTTGTTGGTCCTAATGGCAGTGGTAAGAGTAATATTGCCGATGCTGTTAGGTGGGTGCTTGGAGAGCAGAGTGCCAAGACTCTGCGGGGAGCCAAGATGGAAGATGTCATTTTTTCCGGAAGTGATAAGAGGAAATCAGTTGGCATGGCTGAGGTTTCCCTGACTCTTGATAACAGCACCTCTATATTTGCATTGGATTACTCAGAAATAACTGTCACCCGGAGGGTTTACCGTTCAGGTGAGAGCGAATTTCTGATTAACAAGTCTCCCTGCAGGCTTAGGGATATTCATGAACTTTTTATGGATACCGGAATTGGCAGGGAAGGGTATTCAATTATCGGACAAGGCAAAATTGACGAAATCCTAAGTGCGAGGGCTGAAGACCGCAGGAATATTATTGAAGAAGCTGCCGGCATAGTAAAGTACAAAAATCGCAAACAGCAGGCAGTTAAAAAACTTAATGATACGGAACAGAATTTGGTGCGTATTAATGATATCATTTCTGAACTGGAGCTCCAGATTGACCCGCTTGAAGAGCAGTCAAAAAAAGCCGGGGAATACCTTGGATACAGGAACGAGCTTGTTGAACTGGAGGTTAATGTTGTAATTAACCATATCGAGGACCAGAAACAAAAGCTGGATGAAATTATTAATCAAAATGATGACCTGCAAAAAAAGGTAATCGGGTTGGAAACCGGGTTAAGAAATCGTGAATCTGAGATAGAAAAACACAAACTTGCCAGCAGTAAGATTGATGAAGAAATTGCTGTCATTCAGAAAGGAATATATGATGCCGGAAACCTCATAGAAAAAAAAGAAGCCGAAATAACGGTTGCCCGTCAGAGACTCCAGGATATTGGCAAACAGAAGGATGGTCTCAAGGCCGAAATAGAGGAGCTGAGAAATAAAGGAGAGTCTGAACGCCGCAAGCATGCAGGTGATGCGCAATCCCTTGACGAACTTAGGTTGAGGCTTGCCGATAAGGGGGAAAAACTGTACCGGGCTGAAGAACAATTAAGCCTGCTGGAAAATGAACTGTCAGAAGAACAACAAAAAATTGAAGAAAAAAAAGCAGACATTATTGATTTATTAAATGAAATTGCCGGAGTTAGGAATGCAATTAATTCCGGTGAAACAGATGTAAAAAATCTGGGCCGCAGGATTAAAGACCTGGAACTGCAGGGAGAAACCCTGAAACAGGAATATATCCAGATAATAGAGCGGGAAAAGGACCTTGATTTAAAATTAGAGGCAATAAATGAATCAATATCCGGTTTAAAAAATGAAAATGCAGGTTTTCGAGATAGGGAGATCGACCTATCGGGTCAATTGAAAAAGCTGGCTGGGGAACTTGAACGGAATCGAAATTTGCTGGGCCAGAAATCTTCCCGTTTAAAGGCCCTGGAGGACTTACAGAATGATTATGAAGGGTATTTCAGGGGTGTTAAGGAAGTGCTGACAGCAGGCAAAACAGGCCGGGAATGTCCTGGCATATGTGGAGTAGTTGCCGAACTCATAAGTGTACCGGAGAAATATGAGACTGCTGTTGAGGTCGCTCTCGGAAGTGCTATCCAGCATATTGTGATCGAAACAGATGGTGATGCCAGGAAAGCTATTGAATTTTTGAAAAAGAAAAAGATTGGCAGGGCAACCTTTTTGCCTCTTAACACCATAAAACCGTCTAAAGATAAAAAAACGGAAACCGTTTCTGCCGGAGATGGTGTGTATGGCCGCGCATCTAGTTTAGTAGAATCTGATACAAGGTATTTACATATAATTGATTATTTATTAGGCAGGGTAATTATTGTCGATGATTTAAAGACAGCGATCCAGACTGCCAGGGACATGGGACATACAATGAAGATAGTAACCCTTGATGGTGATGTTATTAATCCCGGAGGGCCTATGACTGGAGGGTCCTATAAAAAAGGGAGTTCCAGCCTTTTGGGGCGGAGCAGGGAGATTGCTGAAACAAGGGAACAGAGAGATTTTCTAAAGATTCGGGTTGGTGAACTGCAGCAAACCGATGCAGCCTTGCATAAAGAATACGATGAAACCAAACGGTGCATTACAAAAAATGAATCCTTTCTCCAGGCACTTTGGATAGAAAAGACATCCCTTGAAAAGGATTTGGAGAATATAAGAAAAGACAAAATAAAGGCTGAAACAGCACAAAACCTTGCAGAGGATGAAAAAACCAATCTAGTCAATGAATTGAAACATGTTCAAATTAATCTTGAAGAGTTTCATGTGCGTCTTTTGGATTTGCATTCAAAAGATTGCGAAACCAGAAAAGCAATTGAAGAACAACAAGTGTGGCTTAAAGGCACGTTAGATGAGCGTACCCGACTTTCACAGCAGGTTACCGCAATTAAAGTGGAATTGGCCGGCTTGCAGCAGGAGGAAGTTAATTATGCCCGGATTATTGAGAGGGTTAAGGATGCCATTAAGGATATTGAAGTTCAGGTACAGCGCAAGCAGGACCAGGTAATAGAGCTTGATGTCCTAAAGGAACAACTTCAACAGGAAATCACTGGTCATTTGCTTACACTCGAGGAATATAGCAGGAACAAAGGTGAAGCTGAGGAACTGCTTAATAAGCGTAAAAACGAGAAACAGTCGGTATTGGCCCATATAATGGAAGAAGAAGTCATTATAAAAAAACTGGTTAGAGAGACAGGAGTTATCAGGGAACAACAGCATTCTTCAGACATGAAAAGAGCCCGATTGGAATTTGAAATTGAAAACTCCTTGACCAAACTAGGGGATGAATTTAATATTACTTATGAAGAGGCCTTGTTCAAGAAAACGGAAATTACCAATAAAAGAGATGCCTCCGCTAGAATAAAGAACCTCAAGGAATTAATTTCCGCCTTGGGCAATGTCAATCTTGGTGCAATAGAGGAATTTGAAAAGGTTAGGGAACGTTTTGAATTTCTAACCAAACAGTACACGGATATGGAGCAGGCAAAACAATCCCTTTATAAAGTTATAGATGAGATGGATCAAATAATGACTCATAAATTCAGGGAAGCATATTTAGAAATTAACCGAAATTTTAGTCTGGTATTCTTACGGCTTTTTGGTGGAGGCAAAGCTGAATTGATATTGACAGATAGTGAAAACGTCCTGGAAACAGGCATAGATATTGTAGCCCAGCCCCCCGGGAAAAAGGCTCAACACCTTTCCCTGCTATCAGGGGGGGAGCGGGCACTGACAGCAATATCACTATTGTTTGCCATCCTAAAAACCAAGCCCAGCCCGTTTTGTGTACTTGATGAGATTGAAGCTTCCCTGGATGAGGCCAATGTAGATAGGTTTGCCGCCTATCTTAAGGAGTTTGCAGCTAATACACAATTTATTGTTATTACCCATCGTAAAGGTACCATGGAAGTTGCAGATATTATCTATGGGGTTACCATGGATGATGCCAGTGTTTCTAAACTGGTTTCTATGAAGTTCAGTGACGAAATTCACAAGGTTAGCTGATACCTGATACAAATAAATAGAATATGTTGAGGGGATGAAATATACGTAGTATAATAGGTAATTATGGGAATAGTTTACCGCATATGTAAATTAGAATACAAAACGGCATACTATTGGCAGGGGGAGAAAATAAATGGGGTTGTTCTCAAAACTTAAAGAAGGACTTGCCAAAACTAGGCAGGGGTTTGTTGCCAAAATTGATACTCTTGTTAGTGGAGGCAAAAAGATTGATGAAGAGTTGTATGAAGAAATTGAAGAACTGCTGATTCAGGCTGATATAGGAGTCAATACTGCTATTGAGCTGGTGGAAGACCTGAAGAAAAATGTTAAAGAACGTAAAGTTGAGGATTCGGCACAGTTAAGAAACATATTAAAAGAACTGATTGCTGATTTAATGGGTGAGGAACAAAAAGGTTTGGTTTTAAAGGGTAAACCTGCGGTAATAGTGGTGGTTGGAGTTAATGGAGTAGGGAAAACTACTACTATCGGAAAATTGGCCTACAATTTTAAAGAACAAGGAAGGAAGGTTCTTTTTGCTGCAGGGGATACGTTTAGGGCTGCTGCCATAGATCAATTGCAGATATGGGCCGGCAGGGTCGGGTGTGATATTATCAAACATAATGAGGGTTCCGATACAGCTGCTGTGGTATATGATGCCATACAAGCAGCTAAAGCCAGGGAAGTTGACATCCTTATAGTTGATACTGCTGGAAGGCTGCATACCAAAACCAATCTGATGGAAGAACTGAAAAAACTATTTAGGGTAATTTCTCGTGAACTGCCGGATTCTCCTGATGAGGTTTTACTTGTTCTGGATGCTACCACAGGACAGAATGCCATTAGTCAGGCAAAAATTTTTGGTGAAGCGGCCGGAGTAAGCGGAATTGTCCTCACTAAGCTTGATGGAACAGCCAAAGGCGGGGTGGTCATAGGGATAAAATCCGAGCTGAACATCCCTGTAAAGTATGTCGGGGTTGGAGAAAAAATAGATGACCTCAGGGAATTTAATCCCAAGGAATTTGTTGAGGCTTTATTTGAAGATTAAAACTTTGGGGAAAATTATTAGACGATTTTTTTGTTGTTATCAGAATTATTGATGGGGGTATTAAAGATGGCGCAAATTGGGATTATTGGCGGGACCGGTGTTTATGACCCCGAAATACTAACTAGTGTTTCGGAGGAGCTTGTTGATACAAACTATGGCATTATAAAGGTAAAGGTTGGGGAGTACAAAGGAGTAAGTGTTGCTTTTCTGCCACGGCACGGTGCAGAACATGCTGTCCCACCACATAAAGTAAATTACCGGGGGAACATAATGGCATTGAAGAAACTTGGTGTTGAGCGTGTGGTGGCAACCGGTGCGGTTGGTTCCCTTAACCTGGAGATGATACCGGGTGAAGTGGTTTTGGTGGATCAGTTTATCGATTTTACCAAAAATAGAATTCAAACTTTTTATGATACTCCTGAGAATGGAGTAGTACATATTGATATGACTGAACCTTACTGCAATGATTTAAGAAAAGTTGTTACAACTGCTGCCGAGACTGTTTCTGTTCCGATTAGGGGGAAAGGCACTTATGTTTGCACGGAGGGGCCACGGTTTGAGACTCCGGCTGAGATAAAGATGTACAGTTCCCTGGGGGGAGACTTGGTAGGAATGACCAGTGTACCTGAGGTGGTGCTTGCCAGGGAAGCGGAACTGTGTTACTGCACAGTGGCTATGGTTACCAATTTTGCGGCGGGAATTTCTCCAAATCCTTTGACACATGCTGAAGTACTGGATGCAATGGAAAGAAATCATGCTAACCTTAAAAAACTTATTATGAAAACAATAGAAATTTTGCCTGGCACAAGAGGGTGCAGGTGCAGGTATTCCCTTGCAGAACTTGGTTCACTGGGATTGGGGAAATAAAGGCAAAAATAAATGAAAAATGGGTGTTATCGATGAATACTATGGAATGGCACGATGCTGGATTGCTGCTGCTTGACCAAACTTTGCTTCCAATTGAAGTAAAGTATATTAATTGTAGTACTGTGGAAGACGTAGTAGAGGCTATTAAGACAATGAAGGTGAGAGGTGCGCCGGCTATTGGTGTGGCTGCAGCTTACGGTTTAGCCCTGGGAGCCCTGCATTCGGAAAGCATTGACCGAATGTCATTTGACAATGAAATTGAAGTCGCAGGACGTATGCTTGGAGCTACCAGACCAACTGCTGTTAATCTTTTCTGGGCCCTGAACCGGATGCTGGATGTACTTCACAGTAACTGTGATAAAGGTGTCCCTGAAATGAAGCGGATACTTTTGGATGAGGCTCACCGGATTTTGCTGGAAGATATAGAAATGAACCAAAGGATAGGCAGTTTTGGCAGTCAGTTAGTTCCTCCAGGGGCCAGAGTCCTTACCCACTGTAATGCCGGGGCGCTGGCTACGGGTGGTTATGGTACTGCTCTTGGTGTTATCAGGGCAGCTCATGAATCCGGTAAGCAGATACAGGTTTTTGCGGATGAAACACGGCCTTTACTTCAGGGAGCGAGGCTGACAGCATGGGAATTACAGCAGGATAATATTCCGGTAACACTGATTACTGATAGTATGGCCGGTTACTTAATGAGAAAAGGCATAATAGACCTGGCTGTTGTAGGTGCGGATCGTATTGCGGCTAACGGTGATGTGGCGAATAAAATTGGCACTTATACTGTAGCGGTATTGTGCCGGGAACACGGGATACCGTTTTACGTTGCTGCTCCTATTTCAACAATCGATATGAACCTGGATAATGGTGATGATATAGTTATAGAGGAGAGGGAGACAGTTGAGGTGACTGCTGTTTTTGGACAGCAAATAGCTCCCCAAGGCATAAAGGTATTCAATCCTGCTTTTGATATCACGCCACACCGTTTGATTACGGCAATAATAACAGATAGAGGCATTCTAAGGCCGCCATACAAAGAAAGCCTTAAAAATATATTTGTATAATAGGAGGATGACATATTGGATTATATTGTGAGAGATATTAAACTTGCTCCTTCAGGTAAACTTAAGATTGATTGGGTCAAGGAACACATGCCGGTACTCAATGAAATTCGTGAAGAATTTGAAAAGACCCAATTATTTAAAGGGGTAAAAGTTGCTATTAGTATACACCTTGAAGCTAAGACCGCATATCTTGCCAAGGTAATGAAAGCCGGAGGTGCGGATGTTGCCATATCAGGAAGCAATCCGCTTTCCACCCAGGATGATGTGGCTGCTGCCCTTGCTGCAGAAGGCATAAAGGTGTATTCGTGGTATAATGCTACAGCAGAGGAATACAAAGAACACCTTATTAAAGTCCTGGAAACCAAACCTGATATAATCATTGATGATGGCGGGGACTTGATAAATCTCCTCCACAATGAATGCAGCAGCCTGGCCGGGCAGGTAATCGGAGGATGTGAGGAAACGACCACAGGTGTGCTCCGTTTGGAGGCGATGGAAAAAGCTGGGATTTTGAGATTCCCCATGATGGCTGTTAATGATGCCCTTTGCAAATACCTGTTTGACAACCGGTATGGAACCGGTGAGTCCGTTTGGACCGGAATTATGCGGACCACTAACCTGATTGTTGCCGGGAAGACTGTAGTTGTTGCCGGATATGGCTGGTGCGGCAAGGGCATTGCTATGAAGGCAAAGGGACTAGGGGCCAAGGTGATAATTACAGAAATTGATCCCATAAAAGCCATTGAAGCACATATGGATGGCTTTACAACCATGAGTATGGATGACGCCGCGGCCTTAGGTGATGTTTTTATTACTGTTACGGGATGTAAGGATGTTATCCGGGGAAAACACTATGAGAAAATGAAGAATGGCGCATTGCTGGCAAATGCGGGCCATTTTGATGTTGAAATCAACAAACCGGAGCTAAATGCGGTTGCTGCAGGTTTCAGGACAGTAAGGCAGAATATAGAGGAATTCCTGCTGCAGGATGGTCGTAAGTTGTACCTGCTTGCTGAAGGAAGGCTGGTTAATCTTGCTGCAGGTGATGGTCACCCGGCTGAAATCATGGATATGTCTTTTGCTCTCCAGGCATTGTCGGCAAAATACATGCTGGAAAATGGGAAAGAACTGGAAAACACGGTATATAAAGTAGCTGATGAAATAGATAAGCGGGTTGCTTCAATCAAACTGAAGTCTCTGGGTACTGCAATAGATGTGCTGACAGCGGAACAGGAACAGTACCTGTTTGGTTGGGAACACGGCGAATAAGTCGTAATCAAAGCGTATTAGGAGGGGGATTATGAGCAGGATCAAAATAACTAATGCTGTTATTATCCCAATGACTGAAGAAAATCTGATTATTAACAGTGGAGAAATTCATATAGAAGACGGTACGATAGTGTTTGCCGGTGCTGCTGGGGATGTGCTGCCTGACTGGAGGGCTGAGGAAACTATTGATGCGGGTGGCATGGTAGCCATGCCAGGGTTTGTAAATTGTCATACACATGCGGCGATGACCTTGCTGCGCAGTTATGCAGATGACCTTCCTTTGATGGAGTGGTTGGAACAGCGTATCTGGCCGATGGAGGAAAAGCTGACCGGTGAAGACGTTTACTGGGGAACCATGCTGTGTATTTTTGAACTGCTTAAGTCAGGAACCACCTGTTTTGCCGATATGTATTTCTTTATGAATGATGTTGCCCGTGCTGTAGCTAAAAGCGGTATCAGGGCAAGTCTTTCCAGGGGAATGGTCGGGGTTAATCCAAACGCTCAGAATGCCCTTGTAGAAACAGAACAGTTTATAGAAGAATGGAATGGGGCGGCAGATGGCAGGATCAAGACAATGGTTGGGCCGCATGCCCCTTATACTTGTCCGCCGGATTACCTAAAAAAGGTTCTGGCTATTGCTGAGAAATACAGTACAGGTGTACATATTCACTTAGCTGAAACTCGGATTGAATTTGATGATATAACCAAACAGTACCGGAAAACACCGGTTGAATATTTATATGATTGTGGAGTATTGGATTTCAATGTTTTAGCTGCTCACTGTGTCCATGTTACCGAAAATGATATCAAGATACTAAAAGAAAAGAACATCGGAGTTGCCCATAACCCCGAAAGTAACATGAAACTGGCCAGTGGGATTGCTCCGGTATCACAGATGCTTGAACGGGGGGTTATTGTTGGTATTGGTACTGACGGTGCTGCCAGCAATAACAATCTTGACATGATGGAAGAAATGCGCTCAGCCGCTCTCTTGCAAAAAGTTAGTACAGGAATCCCGACGGTAATTCCTTCTTACCAGGCGTTGGAAATGGCTACCAAAAATGGAGGCAGGGTTCTTGGGCTGGATGTTGGAGTAATCCGTGAGGGATATAAAGCTGATATTATCCTGATTGATTTTGAGAAACCCCACCTCTATCCTAAGCATGACTTGATAGCCCACACCGTATATGCAGCCCAATCATCTGATGTGGATACGGTTATAGTAGACGGTACAGTGCTTATGCGGAACCGGAAACTTCTCACAATTGATGAAAGGGAAGTGCTTGTAAATGCAGAGAGATGTGCTAAAAGGATGGCAGGGGAGAAGACAATATAACGATATTCAAAGGAGTTTATGTTATATTTTGTTGATTTTTCAGATACATTGTAACAATAGTTGTTTTCGGACTAATCTCTATGTTACACTTTATAAAAAACAAAAAGGAGGCTTGCAAAATGAGACGGAAGGTGTTAATCATCGGTATAATGGCAATAATTTTGACCTTGACTGTAATCGGCTATACCGTAGCTGCTCAAAATGTCAATTTGGAAGTGAATGGTCAACCTGTTGAATCAGATGTACCTCCATATATCCAAGACGGGAGAGTAATGGTGCCAATACGAGTTGTATCTGAAGCAATGGGAGCTGATGTTAACTGGGATCAGGCAACTTATACCGCTCAAATTAGCTTTAATGTTGCTGACTCAGCTGATGTAGAAGCCTCTTCGGACTTACGTCTTGATGCCATTGATAACAAATTAGATGGAATTATCGCTTCTCTAAACTGCAAGGCTGGAAATGGTTCAAGAAAGACAAAGACTTTTACTAACAATACCGGCAGAAATGTTAATGATTTACATATCGAGTTCCGTCAGGCCTGTTATGTGGATGATTCTGGGCCGTTTCAAGACTTTACCGGTGGTGGGACTAGTGTCATCAATTTATCTAACCCGGAAAATGATATTCCGGACGGTACGGATGTAAAGGTGTCGGTATCAAGTGATTCTACAACGGGAATAAATATAGAAAAATGGTGGTGGACTAAAGACGGGTCAAGAGTTGGTCCAATTTACTTTCAATAGAAAATTCTAAAATCAGGGGAGATACCCCTGATTTTTTTTGCCGTTAATTACTTGACAAAGGGGACCTGTTTTAATAAAATTCTAATGTAAAGGAAAAAACCTTTACAGAAGGGATTGTGTATTGTGAAAAAAATACAGCATATAGCCATGTTGTATGATTTCTACGGAAAACTCCTAACCCTTAAACAGCAGGAGATTCTTTCTTGTTATTATGAACATGATCTCTCACTGGGTGAGATAGCAGAAGAATTTGGTGTTAGCAGGCAGGCAGTTCACGATATACTGAAACGTGGAGAAAAGTTACTGGAAGGTTATGAAGAAAAATTAGGGCTGGTGAATAAGTTTATCAGCGAACGTGACAAGCTAAATCAGGTATTGTCTCTCATTGAAGGATTGGAGGGACACGATCCCCTGAAAGGGATTATAAGACAGATAATCAAAGAAATAGTTGAAATACAGCAGGAATAATCAGACCCAATAATACAAGGAGGTCTTTTGATGATTTTTGAAGGGCTTGCCGAGAAACTTCAGAATACTTTTAACAAGCTTAAAGGCAAAGGAAAGCTTAGCGAAAAAGATGTTGAAGAGGCAATGCGGGAGGTGAGGGTTGCTCTCCTGGAAGCCGATGTAAATTTTAAGGTTGTCAAAGAGTTTGTTAAAAAGCTGAAAGAACGTGCCATTGGTCAGGAAGTTTTGAGCAGCCTGACCCCAGGACAGCACGTGATTAAAATAGTAAATGATGAGTTAACGGAACTAATGGGAGGAACTCAGAGTAAAATAAGTATTTCCCCAAAACCTCCCACAGTAATATTGTTGGTTGGCTTGCAGGGAGCCGGGAAGACGACCACGGCAGGGAAATTGGCAAGTTTAATGAAAAAGCAGGGCAGAAGGCCCCTTATGGTTGCTGGTGACGTTTATCGTCCGGCAGCTATCAAACAATTGCAGGTACTTGGCGAACAGCTTAATATACCGGTTTATACTCTTGGGGACAAAACAAATCCTGTTGATATAGCCAAAGGTGCAGTAGAACATGCTCATTCTTATGGGAATGATTTGGTAATTATTGATACCGCCGGGAGGCTGCATATTAACGAAGAGCTTATGGATGAGCTGAAAAACATCAGGAATTCTGTTCATCCACATGAAATTATGTTTGTTATGGATGCAACTACGGGACAAGATGCGGTAACGGTTGCCAAAACCTTCAATGAACAGTTAGGTATTGATGGTATTATTATGACTAAACTTGATGGTGATACCCGGGGTGGAGCGGCTTTATCTGTTAAAGCCGTGACCGGAAAACCTATTAAGTTTGCGGGTATGGGTGAAAAACTAGATGCATTGGAACCATTTCACCCTGAGCGCATGGCTGCCAGGATACTTGGCATGGGTGATGTACTAACCCTTATTGAAAAAGCTCAGAACGGTATGAATATCGAAAAGGCTTTGGAAATCCAGAAAAAAATCAAAACACAGGAATATACACTTCAAGATTTTATGGAACAGATGGATCAGGTCAAAAGCATGGGACCTTTAGATGAAATAATAGGAATGATTCCCGGAATGGGACAGATGAAACAGCTTAAGAACATGAAAGGCGCTGTTGATGAAAAAGAGTTTATTCATATGAAGGCAATCATTCAATCAATGACCCCAAGGGAACGCAAAGACCCTAGAATTATCAAAGACAGCCGCAAAAAGCGAATTGCCAGGGGAAGTGGAACAAGGGTGAGTGATATAAATCGTCTCTTGAAGCAATTTGAAGAAACTAAGAAAATGATGAAACAATTTTCAGGAATGGAAAAAACAATGAAAAAAGGTGGGGGATTTAAGCTTCCGTTTTTTAAATAGAGAACACGAATAAAAAAGAAAATAATGGAAGACAATATCAAGGAGGTGATAACATGGCAACAAGAATTCGTCTTAAGAGACAGGGCGCTAAGAAGAAGCCTTTTTACCGTATAGTGGTGGCTGATTCCAGGTCCCCTAGGGACGGACGTTTTATTGAAGAAATCGGTTACTATGACCCGTGCAAAGAACCTGCAGAAATTAAGATAAATGAAGAGCAGGCAGTTAAATGGTTAAAAAACGGAGCACAACCGTCAGAGACCGTGAGAGCGCTTTTAAATAAAGCCGGGTTAATTGAAAAAGCCGCTGTGAAGTAGTAGTGAGGGGGTTCCATTTTGAGGGGGTTCCATTTTTATGAAAGAATTAGTTGAATTTCTTGCTAAATCCCTAGTTGATAATCCGGAAGAAGTTACTGTAGATGTAGTTGAAGGTGATAAAACAGTGGTTTTAAAACTTAAGGTTACACCAGATGATATGGGAAAAGTAATTGGAAAACAGGGGAAAATTGCGAAAGCTATAAGGACTATTGCAAAGGCTGCTGCCAGCAGGAAAGGTAAAAAAATTACTGTGGAAATTGTTTAGCCGGCAGATAGTGATAGGGAAATAATAAACTTAAGGGGCTGCCTAAGCCCCTCTTTTAATCCGGCAGCTAACTGCTGTTTTGTTAATCTGAAAAGAGGTATGTTTATGTCCGAAACCTTGACAATAAAAAGACCGGTATTGGTAATAGTAAAGGTAACCGAAGGTTTTAAGGCAAGGATGGCTGCTGAAATCCAAGAAAACATTAAAAAACTTGATGCTGAACTGCAGCAGCTTGAATTTCAGTTAAAGAGAATAACAGTTGAATTGGAAAAGAAAAATCCTCAGGGGTTGCCTGCTGCCAAGCAGCATGTAGAAAATGAAAGGCAGAAACGATTAACTGCAAAAAGCAAGCTCACAGAACAATTGAAGAATATAGGCAGGCTTGCCATTGGAACTGAGGTGGTTCAAGGGTCGCTGGAATCTTATACAGAAATAAACATAGGTGATGACTGGGAAGATATAATGGGTGTTGAAGTTGTGGTCTGTGATAATAAAATTATAGATATCAGAAGGAGAAATCAAAGCTCTGATGAATGAACAGGAAAAGTTGATTACTGTAGGGAAAATAATTAACACCCACGGCATCAAAGGTGAAGTCAGGGTCTGGCCGCTGACTGATTTTCCAGAACGTTTTAATGCAAATAATTCAGTTTTACTGGATATAAATGAAATGAATGAAGAACTAATAACTCTTACAGTAGAACACTCATGGAAACAAAAGAATTTTTTGGTAGTCAAATTTCGGGAAATAGGTGATATGAACGCTGCGCAAGCTGTAAAAGAGGGCCTGCTTAAGGTGCCCAGAGAAAGCTTGAAAGAACTCCCGGGAGATTCATTTTATGTTTTTGAAATTCTGGGTATGGAAGTAATTACAGATAAGGGATTTTCGCTAGGCAGTGTAAAAGATGTCATCAGGACTGGGAGTAATGATGTTTATGTTATTAATGGCAGGGAAAAGGAATACATGATACCTGCTGTAAAGAATATCATAAAAAAAATAGACAGGAAAAACAGGCTGATTACTGTTGAACCTATTGAAGGGCTTTTAGAATTGTAATGCAATTAAGAAGGTGTAATTTTATGAAAATTGATATCCTTACTCTTTTCCCGGAAATGTTTATGGGTCCTTTTGATAATAGTATTATCAAAAGAGCCAGGGAAAAAGGTATGCTTGAAATACACCTGACAAATATCAGGGATTTTGCTTTTGATAAGCATAAGATAGTTGATGATTATCCATTTGGCGGCGGTTCAGGGATGGTTATGAAGCCTGACCCCGTTTTTACGGCAGTGGAACATGTTAAAAAAAATGATAAAGAGAAGTTATCCAGGGTTATTTTGTTGTGCCCTCAGGGCAGGGTATTTAAACAGGAAACTGCCAAAAGGCTATCTGGTGAAGCACACCTTATCCTTATTTGCGGACATTATGAGGGTATTGATGAACGTGTCAGGGAAATGATTGTGGATGAAGAGATATCAATAGGTGATTTTGTTCTTACCGGTGGCGAAATTCCGGCAATGGTTATGGTAGATGCCATTTCGAGGCTGATTCCCGGAGTATTGGGTGATGAAGATTCATATGTTAACGACTCCTTTTATAATGGAATACTTGAACATCCGCAATATACCCGTCCTCGAGAATATAAGGGGATACAGGTACCAGAAGTTCTCTTGAGCGGGAATCATGAGAAAATTCGCCAGTGGCGCAGAAAAAAGTCCTTGCAACGGACCATGCAGCGCAGGCCCGACCTGCTGAAACGGGAAGACCTTTCTCCAGAAGATAGCAAACTGCTGGAACAGACTGAGGAGGATTAAGAATTGGAACCAGTAACTAAGCCCATTGTTTATGTAGGATTGCTACACTATCCTGTTTATAATAAAAGAATGGATGTTATCTCAACATCTGTTACAAACCTTGATATTCATGATATAGCCAGAATCTCGTGCACATATGATGTAAGGCGTTATTATGTTATTCATCCACTGGATACTCAGCGTAAGCTTATCCAGGATATCCTAAATTACTGGCAGAAAGGCTATGGAGCTACATATAACAGTGACCGTAAGGCTGCCTTGGACAAGGTGGCGTTAATTCAGGGCCTTGAAGAAACAAAAGAGGAAATACGTAAAGAGACTGGATTCAGTCCTACTGTAGTAACAACAGATGCCAGGGTTTACCCAAATACCGTAACATTCCGCGATCTTCGCCAAAAATTGCGTGATGGCAGCCCTTATCTGATTTTGTTCGGTACTGGCTGGGGTATTGAAAAACAAACTATGCTTGAATGTGATTATATTCTGGAGCCTGTTTACGGCCCCGGAGACTACAATCACTTGAGTGTTCGCAGTGCTGTGGCTATTATTTTGGACCGGCTGCTGGGGGAAGTATGGTGGTCCAGATAATTGAGTTCTTGCTATTGAGGAAGCCTTATGATATAATATCATTTGTTAGGCTTGTAGAACATGTCTTGGTTCTACGGCAGGAAGGATGGTCCTCTGCCCGTGTTTATAGAGGGTTATGAACGTCCAAAGGAAGGAGGGTTATTCAATGGATTATATTAAAATATTAGAAGAGCAACAAATGAAACAGGAGATTCCCGAATTTAAACCTGGGGATACCGTTAATATCCACGTTAAAGTTGTGGAGGGCACCAGGGAAAGGATTCAGCAGTTCCAGGGTGTTGTTATCAGGAGACGCGGTGGAGGAATGCGAGAGACATTTACTGTTCGCAGAATATCATATGGTGTGGGAGTTGAAAGAACTTTTCCCCTTCACTCACCCCGAATAGATAAAATCGAAATCGTCCGCAAAGGCAAGGTGCGCCGGGCAAAGCTGTTTTATCTCAGAAAACTTAGAGGCAAAGCCGCCAGAATCAAGGAACAACATAGATAAAAATATAAAGGGACTGGGTGACAGTCCCTTTTTGCCTTTAATCAAGGGGGGACATGATGGAAGGGCAGAATTCGGATGAAAATGATAAGAAATACTTTTTTGGAGAAGTGCTGGAGTCTGTGGCAATTGCTGTAGTTTTAGCGTTTATTATCAGGTTTTTTCTGTTTCAGCCTTTTTATATTCCTACAGGCTCTATGGAACCCGTCCTTACTAAAGGAGACCGCATAATTGTCAGCAAAATTCATTACCGGCTTGACAATCCAGCACGGGGAGATATTGTTGTGTTTAAATATCCTATTGATCCTGACAGAGATTTTGTCAAGAGAGTTATTGGATTACCGGGAGAGACTTTAGAAATTAGGGACAGCATGCTTTATATAAATGGGGAGTTTGTGGAACAGCCATTTTTATCACCGGGTTTAAAGTATGGCAGTTATGGTCCGGTTACTATTCCTCAAGGCCATTACTTTATGATGGGTGATAACAGGAATAATAGTGAGGACAGCCGGTTTTGGGGGATGCTTCCCCAGGAAAATATTATTGGGAAAACACTTTTAATTTACTGGCCCCTTAACAGGGTCCAACTGTTGCGCTAGTTACACTTTTGGGTGACAAAGCAGGTGAAAACAATGGAAATAGATACAATTCAATGGTTTCCGGGTCATATGGTCAAGGCCCGGAAAATGGTTCAGGAAAACCTGAAACTGGTTGACATTGTGGTGGAATTGCTTGACGCGCGCATACCGTTAAGCAGCCGCAATCCGGATATTGATGCCATTCTTGAAAAAAAACCACGGATTGTTGTTTTGAACAAGGCTGACCTGGCTGATGTTTCACAGACAGAGCAGTGGAGCAGGTGGTTTCATGAACGAAGGGGGCTTCAGTGCATTGCATTAGACTCTCAACACGGAAATGGCATCGGCAAGCTGATAGGGTTGGGACAGGAACTGGCAGTTCAGATAAATAATAAACTTGCTGCCAAAGGAAGGAAGCCAAGGGCTGTCAGGATGATGATGGTTGGTATACCTAATGTGGGTAAGTCTTCATTAATTAACAAGCTGGCCGGCAAGGGTTATACCAGGACAGGGGACCGGCCGGGCTTAACTCGTGGGAAACAATGGATAAGAGTTGGCAAGGGCCTAGAGCTTCTTGATACCCCAGGTATCCTATGGCCTAAGTTTGAGGACCCTGAGGTGGGTTTTAGATTGGCTGCTACCGGTGCTATCAAGGATGAAATTATTAACATCGAACAGGTCGCGATGAAACTGGTCAATTATCTCAACGCAACTGAACAGGATGCTCTAAAAGACAGGTATAAGCTTGGCGAGGTTGATGCAGACCCCTATGAAATCTTACGGGCAATTGGTGCTAGAAGAGGGTGCTTGGTATCTGGCGGCAATGTTGATATATTTAAGGCTGCTGTAATTGTTCTCAATGAGTTCAGAGGAGGAAAGCTGGGCCGTTTTACGTTGGATAGAATTGAAAGAGATGCTTAAGCATCTTTTTTTTTGCACTTATTTTTTTGAATAGGAAGGTTTTTTATTTTGGAAACAGAAAAAGTATTATGTTATCCATTAGGTTAAGCCAGGAGGTTTTATGGATTTATCCAATATGACTGTCAGCCAAATTAAGTCTTTTTTATCGGAAAATGGTCAGGAACTTGATGAGGGATTAATAATCGCATTAAGCCGTGATTCCAGAGCCGGGGTCCGTCAACTTTACAGCCATATATGCCGCGAACGGGCGCGAGCTGAACAGGAAATGGTCCGCCTTGAAAAAATGATGACATACGAACGTGATGTCTTGAAGAAAGGATTTCGGTTTATTGCAGGTGTTGATGAAGCAGGCAGGGGTCCACTTGCCGGACCGGTTGTGGCTGCCGCAGTTATATTACCTATCGGATGCTTCATGCCAGGATTAAATGATTCCAAAAAACTCTCCCGCCAAAAGGGATTTTCTTTTTAAGGAAATCACTAAACACTCTGTCAGTTGGAGCGTAGGAACTGCTTCAGTTGAGGAAATTGACAGTATTAATATACTCCAGGCAACTTTGCTGGCAATGGATAGGGCGGTATCCGGTTTGTTAAAACAACCTGAGTATATCTTGGTAGATGCTTTAAGGATGCCTGGGATAAAGATTCCACAACTGCCGATAATTAAGGGGGATGCAAATAGTGTGTCAATTGCTGCGGCATCAATAATTGCAAAAGTGACTCGGGACCGCATGATGGACAAACTGGAAAAACTTTATCCTGGATACGGCTTTGCAAGTCATAAAGGTTATGGCACTACAGAACATCTGGCAGCGCTTCGGGCTTTTGGAACTTCTCCTATGCACCGGAAAACATTTACCAGAAACTTCACAGCTTCAGAAATTCAAGGCAGATTGTGGTAGTATTTGACATTAAATAAGCCTGTTTAAATAAAAAAAGACATGAACATACAAAAGATACTGAATTTTTAGCAATTTTCTGCAAACAAGAAGGGATTTTTACTATAAACATAGAATAGATAATAGGCTGAAATTAATGAATAATTTCACATATACGGCCGCAATGGCCGCCTTCTTTTGAGTGATGGGGCGCCTAAATCCAATACAAAACCTAGGGATTTTCAATTGGAGCCCTGCTTTATGATGTCAGAAAATATGATATCAGAAAATGAAGAATTTATATTTTCTTAGGAGGTATTGTCTATAACCATAGGGAAGCTGCAGTTGGGTATAAATTAACTGTAATCAATAGAGATTAATGATTTAACTGTGGGTTCTCTAAGGATGTAGATAGATAAGCCATTGATTTAATAAAAATATTTAAATGAAAGGAGGGAAACTATGCTGACTGAGTATTCGGGAATACCGATTATAATTGTTTGGGCAATTGTATTCCCAGCTCTGATATTAGGAGCTTCCAAATTATTTCACCCAAAAAACCCCACCCCGGTCAAGCTGCAAACTTATGAGTGCGGCTTGGAAACCCAAGGGGATACCTGGGTACAGTTCAAAATTAGTTATTTTATGTATGCATTAGTTTTTGTGGCTTTTGATGTGGAAACTGTTTTTCTTTATCCCTGGGCAATAAAGTTCCAGAGCCTAGGATTGTTTGCAATTGTAGAGATGTTTATATTTATAGCTATTTTATTAATCGGATTTTGGTATGCATGGAAGGAAGGGGCGTTAGAATGGATGTAATTAAACCACAAGAATATGATGAGCTGCTACGGAACAATGTTGTACTAAGTACCGTTGATGCTGCATTCAACTGGTGCCGTTCGCGATCCCTGTGGCCTTTGACTTTTGGCCTTGCTTGCTGCGCTATAGAGATGATGGCTACAAGTGGTGCACATTTTGATATTTCGCGTTTTGGATCCGAGGTCTTTAAACCGTCCCCGCGGCAATGTGACCTGATGATTGTAGCGGGAACAATTACAAAGAAAATGCAGCCTTTGGTTGCCCGTATTTATGAGCAGATGGCTGAACCCAGATATGTTGTAGCCATGGGAAGTTGCGCCATAAGCGGAGGGCCTTTTACCGATTCGTACAATGTTGTTAAAGGTGCAGATACCTTTTTACCCGTAGATGTTTATGTTCCTGGATGCCCACCCAGGCCGGAAGCGTTGTTATATGGAATACTGCAGATACGGGACAAAATTGCAAACCCAAAAAGGATTGAGGGGTTAAGGAAACATGGATAAAATCATTAATCGTGAAGCTCTGGTGGGAGAGCTGAATAAGAAGTTTGGAAATTGTGCCGAGGTTTTTGAGGACAATACTAATCAATCAATTAAGGTGATGCCGGAAAAAATCCTAGAGATTATGCAGGAACTGAAGGAAAACCCTGATTACGATTTTAGGGTTTTAATGAACCTTAGTTCTGTTGACTATCCGGAAAATTTTACTGTTCTTTACCATCTTAATTCTTTAACATATTATCATAAATTAACTGTTAAAGTTGAACTTGATAAGGCCAAACCACAGGTTCCTTCAATAACTTCCGTTTGGATAGCCGCAAATGTTCAGGAACGAGAAGCATATGACCTAATGGGGATTGAATTCACCGGACACCCTAATTTAAAGAGAATTTTACTGTCCGATGATTTTGATGGCCATCCACTTCGCAAAGACTTTAAATAACGCATAAATTTTTTTGTTACGAACTCCAAAATCGGGATTGTAGAGGTGTTAGAATTAATGTTAAAAACACAAGAATTAACCCTGAACATGGGACCTCAACACCCCAGTACTCACGGTGTTTTCCGGTGTGTTTTAAAGCTCGAAGGGGAGTATATCAAAGAGTGCGTTAATCATACCGGATATCTGCACCGCGGTCTTGAGAAACTTGCAGAATCCCGCACCTATACCCAGTTTATTCCCTATAATGGCAGACTGGATTATGTGTCAGGCATGCTCAATGAGCTGTCATATGTCATGGCTGTTGAGAAATTAATGGGGATTACGGAAGAAATTCCGGAAAGGGCCTTGTATCTCAGGGTTATTTTAGGCGAGTTGCAGCGTCTTGCCAGTCATGCTATCTATGTAGGTACTTTTGGCTTAGATATGGCTGGAACTACAGTTTATATGTATGCTTTCCGTGATCGGGAGAAAATACTTGATCTTCTAGAAGCTGCATCAGGTTCCAGGTTGATGCCCAATTATATGAGAATCGGCGGTGTGGCTGCAGACCTGGACCAAGATTGGTTTAACCAATTGGAAAAACTAATGGATGAACTGCCAGCCTGTATTGATGAGTATGATGGAATCCTTACCGGTAATGAAATAGCCCAGGCAAGGACTAAAGGAGTTGCGCCTGTTAGTGCGGAAATGGCGCTTAACTACGGTTTTACCGGTCCTAACCTCAGGGCATCAGGGATTGACCATGACCTCCGCAGGGATGAGCCTTACGGAATATATGATAGGTTTAATTTTAACGTGCCGGTAATGAAAAATGGTGATACCTTTGACAGGTATGTACTTAGGTTAGCCGAGATGAGGGAAAGCATTAAAATTATTAAACAGGCCATGAAGGGTATTCCAGAAGGACCGATTATGGCTAAAGTACCCAAGGTAATTAAGCCACCTGTTGGTGAAGCCTTCAATCGCATAGAAGGCTCCAAAGGTCACCTTGGATTCCATATTGTCAGTGACGGGACAACCAAGCCGTATCGAACCAGGATTTATTCACCCTGTTTTGTCAACCTGGGCTTTCTGCCAACAGCAGCCAAAGGGCTGCACTTGATGGATCTGGTTCTTGCATTGGCATCTATTGATATAGTACTTGGCGAGGTTGACCGGTAAGAAATTGTCAAGATGTAAGGTAAAAATGGTTATAGGGGAGAAGATGCATGGAGATATTTAATACAATTGCTAATGGCTTAAGAGCTTGGCTAACGAGCAGTTTGGGATTCTCCGCTACAGCTACGGAGGTAATCACTACAGCTGTTTGGACACTGGTTGCTATTCTGTTCATAATGATTAACCTGATAATACTTGTATGGATGGAACGTAAGGTTGCAGCCTTTTTTCAAATGCGTAGAGGTCCCAACCGTTTAGGCCCGGCCGGGTTTTTACAGTTCCCGGACGATATTGTAAAAGTACTGGGTAAAGAAGATATCATTCCTGCAAATACTGACAAGTTTATTTTTAAGATTGCTAGTACCTGTGCTTTTATTACAAGTCTTACCGCATTTGCCGTGATACCTTTTGGGGAAGGAGTAGCTATTCTCCAGAACCTGAATATTGGTATATTCTATTTCATTGCAGTCGGTTCCACAGCTACCCTGTCACTCCTGATGGGCGGATGGGCTTCCAACAACAAGTATTCACTGCTTGGAGGAATGCGTACAGTTGCCCAGATGATCAGTTACGAGATTCCAATGGTTTTTTCACTTTTGGGTGTGGTCATGATTGTTGGGTCATTAAACCTGACTGATATTGTAAATGCTCAAAAGAACGTGTGGTTTTTAATTCCTCAGGTAATTGCCTTTGTTGTTTTCTTTATTGCAGCTACGGCAGAATTAAACAGGGGACCATTTGATCTGGCAGAAGGTGAACAGGAATTAGTTGCTGGTTATATGACTGAGTATTCCGGGATCCGCTGGGCTATTTATATGATTGCTGAGTATGGGAACCTGGTAGCTAGTTCAGCCATAATTTCCATTATGTTCCTTGGAGGATGGAACGCGCCCTTTGGCCTGACTTTTATCCCACCGTTCCTATGGCTTATGTTAAAGATTTATCTGGTTATTTTCCTGTTTATGTGGGTTAAGTGGACATTGCCAAGAATCAGGATAGACCACTTGATGCACTTTGGTTGGAAATTCCTTATTCCTGTTTCTCTCGCTAACATTTTGGTTACAGGGATAGGAGTTTACGTATACCGGATGATAATTCTTTAAGGTGGTGATATTGTGTTTGGACAGGGATTGATAAAGGGACTCAGGATTACTATGGGACACTTTTTTGAAAAAAAAGTTACCAGACAGTACCCTGAGGAAAGACCGGTTTTAGCCGCTCGTTTTAAAGGGTCATTTGACCTGGATGTACCCAAGTGTATTGCTTGCGGACTTTGTTCCAATGCATGCCCTAATCATGTTATCAAGATTGAAACCGTTAAAGATGAAAATAACAAGAAAAAGTTGACAGGGTATAAAATGTTGGCTGAACAATGTCTTTACTGCGGTTTTTGTGTAGAAGTTTGTCCTACTAAAGCCCTTCTATGGAACCATGATTATGAGAGGGCAACTTATTTCCGTGACGAGGTAAATCTCGACCTTTTTTCAAAATACACTCCGTCACAGGATGATGTAAGGAAAGCTAATAAAGATGAATCGGCACAGGCTAGTTAGGGGTGAAATAATTAAATGAATTTTATGTTCTGGCTCATTGCCATAATTACATTAGGTTCGGCATTGATGATGGTAATGAATAAAAACATTTTTCACAGTGCCCTTTATATGGTAGTTACCTTTTTGGGGGTAGCCGGAGTTTATCTTATGTTATACGCTGACTTCATGGCTGCAGTACAGGTTTTGGTTTATGCCGGCGCAATTACTATTTTTATTGTTTTCGGTATTATGCTGACTCAGAGAGGAAATATGAAGGAAACAAATCTGTTTTCTAAACATGCAGTTTTGGCAGGAATTGTTTCTCTGGCATTAGTTGTAATTAATGCATTAATGGTTATTAAAACCAAATGGTCGGTAACTTTAGTTGAGCCGCCCCAGGAAACTGTAGGCAATATAGCCGAATTAATGCTTACCAAGTATGTTATTCCTTTTGAAGTGGCTGCAATTCTCTTGCTGGTTGCACTCATTGGTGCTGTAATCATTGCGAAAGAGGTGAAAAAGACCTCATGATTGGATTAGAACACTTTCTGGTTTTAAGTGGAACATTATTTTGTATAGGTCTGTTCGGGGCTTTGGCCAAAAGAAATGCCATTGCTATTTTGATGGGCCTTGAATTGATGCTGAATGCGGTCAATATTAACCTCGTTGCCTTTGCCAGGTATGTTACCACAGGTATCCTGACAGGACATGTTTTTGCTATTTTTGTAATTGCTGTAGCTGCTGCTGAGGTTGCCGTAGGCTTAGCGTTAATAGTTGCTATTTATCGTGACCGTATTTCTGTTAATGTGGATGATTTTGATTGGCTAAAATGGTAGTTTCTACTAATAAAGGTAGGTGCAAAGAACAAGATGATTGATTTTGCTCTTCACAACGCCTGGTTGATACCTCTCCTGCCAGCAATTGCATTTGTGCTGATAGTTTTCGTTTTCAGACCACTTCCTAAAGCGAGCGCTTTTATAGGAATTACAGCAATTTTGATGTCATTTTTGCTGGCGGTTAATGTAGGTATAGGGGTAATCCAGGCCGGAGACCTGTATGTTGAACACCCTCTCAAACAAGTGGTAACTTGGTTTGAAATGAGTGGGCTGAAGATAGAAATGGGAGTTCAAATTGACCCGACGTCAGCCATGATGTTGTTCATGGTTAGCCTAGTGGCTTTAATGGTCAATATCTATTCACTGGGTTATATGCATGGTGACCCGGGGTTCTCCAGATTCTATGCTTTTTTAGCCCTGTTTGCTATGTCTATGCTGGGACTGGTTATTGCTCCCAACCTTTTACAAATGTTCGTTTTCTGGGAGCTGGTAGGTTTATGTTCATACCTCCTGATAGGTTTCTGGTGGCATAAGTACTCTGCGCGGGAAGCAGCCAAAAAGGCTTTTATCACCACACGTACCGGTGATTTTGGTCTCTTGCTGGGTATTCTTCTCCTGCAGATTAATTTTGGTACCCTTGACCTGGTGACCTTGGGTGACATGATTCCTAACTTCCAGCAGTATACCAACCTTACTTTTGGCAGCCTGACCGTTATTGCAGCAATTCTGTTCCTAGGTCCTATCGGGAAATCAGGCCAGTTTCCGCTTCATGTGTGGCTGCCTGACGCTATGGAAGGCCCTACACCGGTCAGTGCCCTGATCCATGCTGCAACTATGGTTGTTGCCGGTGTTTACCTGGTTGGACGGACCTTGATTTTGTTTAAGACTGTTCCGGGTGCTATGGCCTTTGTTGCTTTTATGGGTGGCTTTACAGCATTGTTTGCTGCTACCATAGCTATTACACAGACGGAAATGAAAAAAATACTGGCATATTCAACAGTATCACAGCTTGGCTATATGATGCTGGCACTTGGTGCAGGGAGCCTTACAGCCAGTATGTTCCATTTGATGACACATGCCTTCTTTAAGGCTCTGATGTTTCTGGGTGCAGGTAGCGTTCTGCATGCTATGAGCAATGAGGCCAGTATTTGGAAGTATGGCGGACTCAAAAAGAAGATGCCGATTACTTACTGGACATTCCTGACCGGATGTTTGGCTATAGCAGGTATCTTCCCCTTTGCAGGTTTCTTTAGCAAGGACGAAATACTTCTAGTGGTAAAAGAAGCCTCTCACGGAGCACATTTTGCGGGACTTTATTCAGTGCTGTTCTGGATGGCTACAATTACGGCTGCTTTAACAGCGTTTTATATGTTCCGGATGTTCTTTATCTGCTTCCATGGTGAACCTAGGGACAAGTCATTCCACCCGCACGAGTCACCATTTTCGATGGCATTTCCGCTTGTTGTACTGTCATTCCTCTCCATATTCGGCGGATTTGTTGGCGCTCCATGGGTTGAGCATGGCTTCGGCTATTTTGTGAGGCTCGGAGAATTCCATCATGCTTCAGTTGACTGGACCATAATCATAGTATCAACTATCCTGGCTTTGGGGTCGATTTTCTTGGCCTACTGGATTTATGGTAAAAAAGCTGTTTCTCATGAAGCAATTGCTCATAAATTAGCGCCGTTTTACAAGCTGTCATTTAATAAGTACTATATTGATGAAATCTATCTTTGGCTGATCCATAATGTTCTTGACGGACTTGGCCGTATTCTTTGGTGGTTTGATATCACAATTGTTGACGGTATTGTTAACGGAATCGGAAATGCCGCTAAACTGCTGGGCAGTATCTTAAGGCGTGTTCAGACCGGTAATCTCCAGCACTATGCGCTGGTATTATTTGCTGGGGTTGTTATTCTGGTTTTAATTATGGGCTTTGCTGATACCACTTCAGCCAGCTTGAGCCTGTTAGGAGGTGTGAGATAATGGGCTTTCCTGTACTGACTGCTATTTTGCTGGCACCAATTATTGGGGCATTAATCAGTGTCTTTATACCAAAGGAAGAATCAAAGATAATTAAAGCAGTAGCTGGCATCACTACCTTCATCTCACTGGCTCTTACAATAATTCTGTACATTGTGTACTATATTCAATATGTGAAGACTGGAATTGGAGGTTTTGCTTTTACCGAAGACATCCCCTGGGTTGCTGACCTTGGAGTTATTTATTCCCTGGGTGTAGACGGTTTCAGCCTCCCGATGCTGCTTTTGACAAACATTATCGGTTTTACCTCAATATTTTCACGTTCCTGGAGCAAGGAAAAACGTGCCAAAGAATTTTATATTCTGCTCCTGATTCTGATTGCCGGAGTAATGGGAACCTTTTTGGCCCGTGATCTGTTTATATTTTTCCTTTTTTACGAAGTAGTTGTAATCCCCATTTATATAATGGTTATTATCTGGGGTAGTGGAAGTAAGACAAAGGACGTAACCAAAGAGTATGCAGGTATGAAACTTACCATCTATTTGCTGATAGGAAGTGCATTCCTTTTAGCAGCCATGATCTGGTTGTACAAGGTGGCAGGTTCAATTCTTGGGAGTCCAACATTTGATATTGCTAAACTGGCATCTGTTGCTTACCCAATCCAATTCCAAATAATAGTATTTGGGATGATGGCATTTGGCTTTACTTGCCTGCTGTCTATGTTCCCATTCCATTCATGGTCACCAGACGGGTATGCCGGAGCGCCAACAGCGGTTTCAATGATTCACGCCGGTGTACTGAAAAAGATTGGCGGTTATGGTCTCATCCGGATTGGATTGTTTATCCTGCCGTTTGGAGCAAAGTTTTGGGCTCCGCTGATAGCCATTTTTGCGGTAGCTAACGTAGTATATGCCGCATTAATTTGTCTGGCACAGAAAGACATGAAATATGTCGTCGGTTATTCCAGTGTAAGTCACATGGGCTTTGTCCTTATTGGGGTAGCATCAATGAATATCATTGGTCTTAACGGTGCTGTAGCTAATATGTTTGCTCATGGTGTAATGTCAGCCCTCTTTTTCTCCATGGTTGGATACATCTATGCGGCAACTAAGAGCAGGTATATTCCTGACCTGGGAGGCTTGGCGCACCAAATGCCGGTTGCAGCTGTCGGTTTTATTGTAGCTGGAATGGCCTCGGCTGGTCTGCCGGGCTTGGTAAGCTTTGTACCTGAGTTTACGACTTTTGTTGGCGCATTTAAGGTGCCATCCTTACAGATTCCGGCATTAATTGCTCTGACCGGTGTGGTTCTTGGCGCGGTGTATGTTTTACGGATGGTTGCAAATGTATTATTTGGACCCCGTAAGGAAGAGTGGGATCATGTAGAAGATATCAAAGGTTCATACTGGATTCCGGTTGTGGTCCTGATTGCATTTATCGTCGCCTTTGGTGTATTCCCTTCAATACTCATGGATATGGTAAATTCCGGAGTGCAGCCTATTGCTGCTAAATTAGTTCAGGTTACAACTGCTGCAGCTCAGATGGGAGGGAATATTTAATGGATCTGTCTTTGCTGACTATTGAAATTGCAACTGTTATTCTGGCGATTACGGTACTGGTTATCGGGTTACTGATTCCTAAAGAACAGAGATTTGGACTTGGGTATCTGGTAACCATCGGCCTGGCGTTTATACTTTTCCTTAGTTTTGGGTTCTATGGTATAAATTCCAGCGCATTTGAAGGTATGTACAATGTTGATGATTTTTCGATATTCTTTAAGCAATTGGTGCTTACCGCCGCCGTTTTGGTTACCCTTGCCGCAACACTATATGTTAAGAAAATAGGAACAAATTACGGCGAGTTTTTTGTGATGACAGTTTTTGCTGCTCTTGGGATGATGATTCTTTCATCTGCAGGTGAGTTTATCACACTGTACCTTGGCTTGGAAACAATGACCATTTCCTTTTACATTCTTACCGGATTTAAGAAAAATGACAGTAAGTCTGCTGAAGCCGGTATCAAATACCTGATTCTCGGAGCTATGTCGTCCGGTATTCTGCTTTACGGTTTAAGTCTTGTATACGGTATTACAGGGACAACGGTAATTTCAGAAGTTGCCATGAAGCTAAAAGAAATGGGCAGTCTGTCACCGGCTATGATAGTAGCTGTCATATTCCTGGTTGCCGGGTTTGGTTTTAAAATTTCTGCAGTTCCGTTCCAAATGTGGTCTCCTGACGTATATGAGGGAGCACCTACACCTGTTACCGCATTTCTTGCTGTTGGGTCCAAGGCAGCTGCATTTGCAGCTCTTATCCGGGTATTCCTGATTGCATTCCCTGATTACAGTCTGCAGTGGAAAATGCTCTTTGCGGCATTGGCTGCCCTGACTATTATCATCGGTAACTTGGTAGCTATTCCTCAGACAAATATTAAGAGGATGCTTGCTTACTCCAGTATTGCTCAGGCAGGTTACATTATGACCGGTGTAATTGCCGCTAATCAGGCAGGGGTAAGGGGTGTTGCCTTTTATGGAATGTTGTATGTGTTTGCTACAATTGGAGCATTTACCGTAGTCATGAACTTTTCTGCAAACACAGGCAGTGATGAGATTAGGGACTATGCGGGCTTAGCTCAGCGCTCACCTCTTATGGCAGCAGTTTTGACTGTTTGTCTGCTCTCAATGGCAGGTATTCCTCCTCTGGCAGGATTTGCCGGAAAGTTTTACCTGTTTTCATCCATAGTAGATCAGGGTTATCTCTGGCTGGTTATTATCGGGTTATTGATGAGTATGGCATCGGTTTACTACTATCTCTCAGTTGCTAAAGTAATGTATATGGCTGATCCTGTGGATAACAGTCCAATTATGGTACCAGCAGGGGCAAAAGCAGTTCTGTTGATTACCATGATTGTTACGGTATTCCTTGGTGTTTATCCACAGCCGCTGTCAGTTCTGGCTAACCTTGCAGCAAATTCATTGTTCTTTTAAAAGAAATGCACTGTTTTTCTAAAAGAAATGAAAAATTAAAGGAACTGACTCATAACTAGTGAGTCAGTTTTCTTTTGGGCCAAAATGATGTTATCAATAAAAATTTTTGCTTATACTAGTAAAAAAATGGATACAAAGGAAACTACTTACATGATATAATGTTTTTGAGGTGTTTAATTTGACAGGTTTCAACAAAAGAGCCATAGGTGCTATTGGGGAAGATATAGCGACCCAAATGCTAAATGAACAGGGCTATATTATTCTTGAAAGAAATTTCCGCTGCCGATATGGGGAAATAGATGTGATTGCCAGAATCGGGGATACACTTGTTTTTGTTGAAGTAAAAACGCGCAGGAATAAGCACTGTGGAACTCCTGAAGAATCAGTTGATTATAGAAAACAGAGCAAATTAAGGTTGCTGGCAAAGTACTATATGTACATAAACCAGAATTATTCGCAAAAAATAAGGTTTGATGTATATGCTGTCAGGCTTGATAAAACCAATATGCTGGAGTCAGTCCAGGTATTGGAAAATTGTTTGTGAGGAGGCGGGATATTGTTAGCAATTGTTAAAAGTTTTGCTCTAAAAGGACTTGATGGATATCCCGTCGATGTTGAAGTAGATATCTCTAACGGATTACCCGGCCTTGAGATAGTTGGACTTCCTGACACTGCCGTGAAGGAATCAAGAGAACGGGTTAGGGCTGCAATTCGTAATTCCGGTTTGGAGTACCCTATGAGAAGAATCACGGTAAATATGGCTCCGGCTGATACTAAGAAGGAAGGCGCTGTTTTTGATCTGCCCATTGCGATAGGCATTCTTGCTGCTTCCGGCCAGTTGCTCAATGCAAACTTTGAGAAATATGTTTTTCTGGGAGAGTTGTCACTAGATGGCTCAGCAAGAGGGGTTACCGGGATCCTGCCATTAGTTATGGGAGTTGTTGAAAAGACATGTTTTCAGGAGATAATTGTTCCCATTGATAATGCCGATGAGGCGGCTCTTGTTGCGGGGGCAAAAATAATGCCTATTGTCAGTTTGACTCAGGTTGTGGCTTTTATTGATGGAAGAACATCAATAAAAGCTCATGAAATAAACATAGAAGAAATTATGAAAAACGGCTGTGAATCTAATTCTGATGATATGGCTGAGGTTAACGGACATTACAGGGTAAAGAGAGCCCTGGAGGTTGCCGCTGCAGGGGGGCATAATATACTGATGACCGGACCCCCGGGATCCGGGAAAACTATGATGGCAAGAAGGCTGTGCCAGATTATGCCACAAATGTCGACACAGGAAGCCCTTGAAGTAACTAAAGTATACAGTGTGGCTGGGTTATTAAAAAAAAATCAGCCACTATTGACTGGCAGGCCTTTCCGGTCACCCCATCACAATGTCTCCAGACCAGGGATGATAGGTGGAGGGAACAGTCCCAGGCCGGGTGAAATTAGCCTTGCTCATTTTGGAATACTTTATCTTGATGAGCTGCCTGAGTTTGCGAGGGATACACTGGAGTCCCTTAGACAGCCGATAGAAGACGGTAAGGTTTGTATATCAAGGGTACATGGCAGCATTGAGTACCCAGCCCGAATGATGGTTGTGGCCTCAATGAACCCGTGTCCTTGTGGTTATCTTGGAGATGCCTCAATACAGTGTGTCTGCACCCCTAATCAGGTTAGCCGTTACAGGAACAGGATTTCCGGCCCTTTGTTAGACAGGATGGATATTCACATCGAGGTTCCTAGAATTCATTATAAGGAACTTCAGGAGACTCAACAAAATGAAACTTCGGCACAGATTCGCATTAGGGTTGAGAACGCCAGGCAGTTACAACAGAGACGTTTTGCATGTACAGGAGTCAGTTCTAATTCACAGATGAGTGGTAAAGAGATAAGAATGTATTGTCAAATTGATGATAAAGCGGCAGACCTTATGAAGACCGCTTTTGAATCCTTGCAGTTAAGTGCTAGGGCTTACAAGAAAATATTAAAGGTTGCAAGAACGATTGCCGACCTAGATAAATGTGAAAAAATCAGTGGAAAGCACATTGCTGAGGCAATTCAGTACAGGACCAGTGACCGAAGATATCAAAACGGATTTTCGATTCAACAGGGAAGTTAGTAATCATTTCGTCTTTTTCTGGGATGATGGGTTCAGTATGGCAGCCGCCGATTTGAACAACACAGATAGAGTGACCCCACCTCCAAGCAAGAGCAGCACTAAAGCAAGAATTTTACCAAGCATTTTATATTCTTCCCTTCCTTTTTTGCTATTAGTTGTTCCTTAATTCAAATTAAAATATTCTTTTGAGACATTTCTCAAAACCATTCATTCTCCATGATAAACGATTTAATGCCATGAAAACCCATTTAACTTAAAATTCTGACCATTACAGGAAAAACTAAAGTCAATGTTCCATTGATAAGATACAATTTATCCTGAATAGGACTGCAATACATTATGAGGTGTAAAGTATATGATTTTATCAGAAAAAGCAGCAAACTATCCGGATTCCAGTCTCATTTTGGACCATGCTTTCAATGGAATCATAGCAGTGGATAAGGATGGATATATTTCGGTATTTAACAAAACTGCCAGGGAATTTTACCGGTTTTTAGATGATGTAGAGGGAACTCATATTAGGGAAATAATGCCCGAATCTCCTCTTCTAGTTGTTTTGGAGACTGGAATACCTGAAATTGGCAGGAAAATTGCTGTTAATGGCAGGGAGTGTATTGCAAATTGCACTCCTATCATAAAAAATGAAGAAGTTGTGGGAGCAATAGCAATCTTAGAGGATATGAATGCAATTCAGAAAATCATTGATAAAATGGATTCTCTGATTAACCAGGCAAATAAAGCAGCTAATCACAAACACAAAATGGAAAATATTGTGGGGAAGAGCCAGGTGATTGTACAGCTAAAAGAAAACACAATAAAAGCAGCTAATGTAGATTCAACAATATTGCTGAGAGGTGAAACCGGTACAGGAAAGGAACTTTTTGCTCATGCCATACATATGGAGAGTTCGAGGAAATATGGTCCGTTTATCATAATAAATTGTTCGGCAATTCCAGAAAACCTTATTTGTGCTGAATTGTTCGGGTTGGCTGAAATTTCAGGGAGAGGACTATCCGGACATGGGAAGATTGGTAAATTTGAACTGGCAGACCGGGGAACATTATTTATTGATGATATCGGGAATGTTTCGTTTGCAGTGCAGACCAAAATTTTAAACATAATACAGGCCAGGGAGATTCAAAGAATAGGGGATGACCGGACAAAACTGTTAGATGTAAGAATTATCGCCGGCACAAAACACGAACTCGATAAATTGGTAAAACAGAACATGTTTCATGAAGAACTTTATTATAAGCTTAGTATCAATAGTTTATATATACCTCCTCTGCGTGAGAGGCGTGAGGACATAGAGACTTTAATTAATTTTATGATTGAAAAAAATAATAAACAATATGGGAAAAAGGTTGTTGGGATTTCCACTAAAGCATATAACATTTTCATTAATCACACTTGGCCTGGTAATGTGCGAGAAATGGTCAGTGTTATGGATCAGGTATTTAATGTTATAGAAGATCAAATAATTCAGCATTATCACCTTCCGTCATACCTTAACAAGATGTCAAACTCACAGCTTCAGACAAATTGCAGTATGTCACTTAAGAATATTTTGGAGGATACTGAATGTAATGTAATAAGACAGGCCTTGCAGTTTACAGGGGGTAACAAGGTTAAAGCTGCCAGGAGATTGGGAATTTCGAGGGCTAGCCTATACCAAAAAATCGCAAAACATAACCTTCTTGAGAGCAATACCGGCGGAAAAACGCAAAATAAAGATTTGATGCAGGATTTCTGCAGTCTGGGCTAGAATAATGTATAAATATAATTCAAGGGAGGTTTTGAAGTATAGATTATGGGATTTTGGTTAAATGAAAAGCATACTGACGGATACTCGGTAAAGTGGAAATTAAATGAAATATTATATACTGAACAGTCGGATTTTCAACACCTGGCTGTTGTTAATACATTTGATTTTGGTAAGGCTCTGGTTCTTGACGGTATTGTACAAACTACGGAAAAAGACGAATATATCTATCATGAAATGATAGTACACCCGGCCATGATGGCTCATCCTAATCCCCAAAAAATACTGGTTATTGGTGGTGGTGACGGGGGTACTGTCAGGGAGGTAACAAGGTATCAATCTGTCGCAGAAGTAGATCTTGTTGAAATTGATGAAAAGGTTGTTAATATCTGCCGTAAGTATTTGCCCTCAATAAGCAGCGCTCTAGGCGACAAAAGAGTAAAGATAATAATTGAGGACGGGCTGAAGTTTGTCAAGGGAAAAGAAAATTATTATGACCTTGTTATAGTGGATTCATCAGATCCCATTGGTCCGGCAATCGGGCTTTTCGGAGAGGAATTTTATACAGATATCTATAATTCCTTGAAGGAAGGGGGGATATTAGTAGCTCAGAGTGAGTCACCTGTTTTTAATAGAGACCTTCTTGCAGGTGTACATAAAAATATCAACGGCATTTTCCCTATAACAAGAACGTATCTTACAGCTATTGCAACATATATTGGAGGTTTCTGGACATTTACCTGTGGCAGTAAAAAATATGACCCTCTTGATGTAACACCTGATATGGACATGTTAAAGGAGATGAACCTAAAATATTATAATGAAGACATACATCAGGCATGTTTCGCGCTGCCTAATTTTGTCAGACAAATATTTGAATAAACGAATAGAAATGTTCAATTATAAATAGATATGGGTAGATGTATTGCTGAAGGCGTAGATGTTGATCGCCCGAGGGAATGCATCTGCCCTTATTTTATTTAATGAAGGTATATCTTTTTTTATATTCTTATTTAGGTTTTCATCCTACATACTTAAGCATATAATGTTTAAGAAGAAATTAACTTAAATCTAGGTGGTTTGGGGGGAAATTAGATGGAAATACTTAAAGAGTTAGCTGATTATAGGAAGCAACAAGAAGTTCTGCAATGGGAAGGTACCTTTGCTCAGTACCTGGATATGGTTGTCAAGAATCCCCAAATAGCCCAATTATCTCATGCAAGAGTCTATCAAATGATCAAAGACCATGGCATTAATAAAGAAAATGAGAGATTAAAGTACCATTTCTTCGACAAGGAAATCTTTGGACTGGATAAGACCATTGAACGATTGGTCGAGGAATATTTTCATCCTGCAGCCAGAAGACTGGACGTTAGAAAGCGAATATTAATGTTAATGGGTCCTGTCAGTGGCGGCAAATCAACAATCGTAACAATGTTGAAAAGAGGGTTGGAACAGTATTCTAAAACAGATAGAGGCGCAATGTACGGTATTAAGGGGTGTCCCATGCATGAAGAGCCTCTGCACATGATACCCAAGGAAATGAGAGAAGAATTTTGGCAAATGTATGGGATTCATATTGAGGGAGAATTATGTCCTTCTTGCAGGATGATGCTGGGGAAAAAATATGATAACGATGTATCTCAGGTGATTGTTGAAAGGGTAATTTTATCTGAGGATAACAGGGTAGGTATTGGTACCTTTAGCCCGTCAGATCCT
Source organism: Phosphitispora sp. TUW77 (assembly GCF_048453025.1). Classification (GTDB taxonomy): domain Bacteria; phylum Bacillota; class Thermincolia; order Thermincolales; family UBA2595; genus Phosphitispora. The sequence continues at coordinate 1,606,558 of NZ_CP156677.1, read as the reverse complement.
AAGTCGCAGGATATTGCAGAACTGACCGGAAGTATTGACTTTTCGACAATTACGGAATTTGGGAGTGAATCTGACCCAAGGGCATACAGGTTTGATGGGGAATTGAATGTTTCTAATAGGGGAATTATGGAGTTTCAGGAAATGCTCAAATGTGATGAAAAATTCCTATATAACCTGTTAAGCCTATCCCAGGAGGGAAACTTTAAGGCAGGAAGATTTGCTCTTATATCAGCTGATGAGGTGATTATTGCCCATACCAATGAGGCTGAATATAGGAGTTTTATTGCTAACAGAAAAAACGAGGCCCTGCAGTCGAGGATTATTGTTATGCCGATTCCTTACAATCTCAAAGTATCCGATGAAGTTAAGATTTATCAGAAGCTTATATTCCAAAGTGATATGACTGATATTCACATTGCACCACATGCTTTAAGAACGGCTGCAATTTTCTCTATTTTATCAAGGTTAAAGGAATCCAAAAAACAAGGTATGGACCTGGTGAAGAAAATGAAGCTTTATGATGGTGAAGATGTAGAAGGGTTTAAACAAAAAGATATCAATGAGCTTCAGACTGAGGCTGTGGAAGAGGGCATGAGCGGTGTAGACCCGCGTTATGTAATTAATCGCATATCTACAGCATTAATACGGAGCGGGACGGTGTGCATCAATGCACTTGACATTCTGAGAGCTTTAAAGGACGGCTTGGACCGGCACCCATCCATAAGCAAAGAAGAAAAAGAAAGGCTTCTTGATTTTATATCAGAAGCAAGAAAAGAATATGATGATATATCTAAAAAAGAAGTGCAAAAGGCATTTGTCTATTCATTTGAAGAATCAGCAAAAACTCTTTTTAATAATTACTTGGATAATATTGAAGCCTACTGTGCCGGTGTAAAGGTTAAGGACCCGATTACCGAAGAAGAAATGGACCCAGATGAAAAGCTCATGAGGTCAATAGAGGAGCAAATTGGCATATCCGAAAATTCTAAAAAAAGTTTTCGGGAAGAAATCCTTATCAGGCTTTCAAATTATGCCCGTCAAAACAAGAGGTTTGACTACAGTTCTCATGAGCGGTTAAGAGAAGCTATAGAAAAGAAATTGTTTGCAGACCTTAAGGATATCGTGAAAATTACTACTTCCACCAAGACACCGGATGCGGAACAATTGAAGAGGGTAAATCAAGTTACTGTGAGGCTTATCGAAGATCATGGCTACTGTCCTGTGTGTGCTAATGAATTGTTAAAATATGTAGGCAGTTTGTTGAATAGGTAAATTTACTACATTCCGGGAGGTGATGGCGTTGAGAGGTGTCAGTTATACTGTATCTAAGGACGACTGGTCCCTGCACCGAAAGGGTCATATTGACCAGCGGCGCCATATGGAAAAAGTAAAGGAAGCCATAAAGAAAAACCTGGCCGACATAGTTGCTGAAGAAAGCATAATTATGTCAGACGGCAGGAAAATAGTAAAAGTTCCCATAAGGTCTCTTGATGAATTCCATTTTAGATTCAATAGAAACAAACAAAAGTATGTCGGCCAAGGTGATGGTAATACCAAACAGGGTGATGTACTAGGCCAGGACAGTAATTCACAGGGTCCTGGGAAAGGGTCCGGGGCTGGGCACGAGCCGGGTGTGGACTACTATGAAGCAGAAATTACGGTTGATGAACTGGCTCAACTTATTTTTGAGGACCTGGGTTTGCCGAATCTTAAAGAAAAGAAGCAGCAGGAATTGATAACAGATTCATTACAGTTCAGAGATGTCAGAAAAAAAGGGATTATGAGCAATATTGACAAGCGCAGGACTATTATGGAAAGCATTAGGAGAAATGCAGTTGAGGGTGCTGATAAAAACATTATCAAGCCTGATGATCTGAGATTTAAGACATGGGATGAAGATATCAAGTATCAGTCAAATGCGGTTGTAATTGCCATGATGGATACATCCGGTTCGATGGGACCATTCGAGAAATATATTGCCAGGAGCTTTTTTTTCTGGATGGTTAGGTTTCTCAGGACTAAATATCAAAATGTAAACATCATCTTTTTGGCTCACCATACTATTGCCAAGGAAGTAACAGAAGAAGAATTCTTTACCAAGGGGGAAAGCGGTGGGACACGATGTTCATCTGTTTATGAACTGGCTTTGGAAATAATTCAAAAACGGTTTCGACCGGAAGATTATAATATTTATCCTTTTCATTTTTCTGATGGAGATAACCTGCCGTCAGATGATGAAAAGTGTTTGGAACTGGTCCGAAAACTGTTAGAGTTATGTAATATTTTTGGATATGGAGAGATTGAGGGATTATATAATAATTCAAGTTCACTGATGTCAGTCTACCGTAAAATAAAGGATGAAAAATTCACCAGTGTGCTTATAAAAGATAAAACAGGGGTTTATCCGGCACTGAAGACTTTTTTTAAACCACATATCGGAAATTCATAATCAATAGAGTTCTTGCGTCAGGTGGAGTTTTAGGCTCCATCTGACGTTAGAAATTGTTATTTGCTTAAATGTGCAATAACGTACAATTGATAGGTTAGGTGTGATGGGATGACTTCAGAAGAAATTAAACTGTTTCAGGAATCATTGGAACAGATATCCGCCAAGGCCAAGGAATTTGGTCTCGATTTCTATGATATGCGTTTTGAGATTGTCCCTTCTGATATTATCTATACATTTGGTGCATATGGAATGCCGAACCGGTATTCTCATTGGTCTTTCGGCAAGGCGTTCCATCGTATGAAAACACAGTACGACTATAATCTCAGCAAAATATATGAACTGGTCATTAATTCCAATCCGTGTTATGCCTTTCTTCTTGACGGCAATTCATTGATTCAAAACAAGATGGTAGCTGCACACGTTTACGCTCATTGTGATTTTTTTAAGCATAACCAATGGTTCAGGCATACATCCAGAAACATGGTTGAATCAATGTCCAGGAATGCGGAACGCATCAGGGAATATGAGTTCAAATTTGGACGGGAACGAGTGGAAGCACTGCTGGACTCGGCAATGGCAATACAGGAACATATTGACCCAAGGTACAATATTGGCAGAAAGCGGGCATCACAAAATAAAAAGGATAAAGATAACAAATCAACACAGAAAAATAATCTTGAAACACCTTATGATGATTTGTGGAACATAGGGGTTCAAAAAGAAGAAAACACATCTATTTTCAAAAAGAAAAAAAAGTTTCCTTTAGAACCGGACAAAGATATTTTAGGGTTTATATCTGAACATAGTAATGCTCTAGATGATTGGGAACGGGATGTTTTATTTATTATCAAGGAAGAGATGCTTTATTTTTGGCCTCAGGTGGAAACCAAGATAATGAATGAAGGGTGGGCCACACTGTGGCATTCAAGAATAATGCGGGAAATAAATCTTAATGAAGATGAAACCATCGAATATGCAAAAATGCATTCAGGAGTTGTCCAGAAATCAAGGTCTGGGCTTAACCCTTATCATCTTGGCCTAAAAATCTGGGAGGATATTGAAAAAAGATGGGATAAACCTTCTGAAGAGGAGAAGAAGAAATATGGTCGTTCCGGAGGTCAGGGCAGGAAAAAAATATTTGAGGTAAGGGAGACTGAAAATGATATTTCATTTATCAGGAATTACCTGACCAAAGAACTTGTGGAAGAACTGGACCTTTTCCTGTTCCAAAAAGTATATACCAAGTGGCAGGTAGTTGAAACTGAGTGGGAAAAAGTCAGGGAAGGGTTAATTACTCTGCTGACAAATGGTGGCTTTCCGTATATCGTTGTTGTAGACGGCAATTATAAGTGTAATGGTGAACTGTACTTGTGCCACAGTCATGACGGCAGTGACCTGGACCTGTATTACCTTGAAAAGACCTTGCCATTTGTTTACAGACTTTGGGGCCGGACAGTTTATTTGGAAACAGTGGTTGACCATAAAAAGCTGCTTTATTCTTACAATGGGACTAAAATATCAAAACAATCCGTATAGGTGCAGAGCGTTTTTATGGGCAAAATGGGTGATATATGTTATAATTTCCTTATGATGCTAAATTAATGGTATCGGACCACATAATTGAGGGAGGAATAATACCTTGAAACTGATAATTATGGGACCGCCTGGAGCAGGCAAAGGTACCCAAGCAGAAAGACTTGTCAAGGAATTAAACATCACCCATATTTCTACAGGTGATATGTTCCGGGCTGCCATTAAGGAAGGAACCGAAATGGGGAAAAAAGCTAAAGAATACATGGACAAAGGCCAATTGGTTCCAGATGAAGTGGTTGTTGGAATGGTTAAGGACAGGTTGTTACAGCCAGATTGTGAAAAAGGGTTTCTTCTGGACGGTTTCCCTAGAACAGCAGCCCAGGCAGATGCTTTAAGCAAGACCCTTAATGAAATGGGAATTGAGCTTGATGGTGTGATTAATATTGAGGTTCCCAGGGAAAAGTTGATGGCGCGTCTAACAGGCCGCCGGGTCTGCAAATCTTGTGGCGGCAGCTATCATGTTATTTTTAATGCACCAAAGCGGTCAGGTATTTGTGACAGCTGCAGCGGAGAATTGTACCAGCGTTCTGATGATAATGAAGAGACTGTTTCCAATCGCCTAGATGTATATGAAGCTCAGACCCAGCCGTTGATTGAATATTACAGTGAGCTTGGGGTCTTTTTAAACATTAATGGAGACCAGAATATTGACATAGTTCTTAAAGATGTACTGGAAGTATTAAAGCAATAGCAGCAAGTATAATAAAGGTGTCTCTTGAGAGGCATCTTTTTTTAATTACAATAAAATTCTATAATTGATTAAGAGGAATCACATAATATATTATAGAATTTTGATAAGGTAATTGACGAACAGGGAGAGAAACAATGAACAACAATTTTAATAATTTACCTATTGGTGTATTTGATTCAGGAGTTGGGGGTATCAGTCTTCTTGCAGAAATGATATGGACCATGCCCAGTGAACAGTTTATCTATCTTTCCGATTCGGCAAATGCTCCCTATGGACCTAAAAGTTGTAACTGTATCAGGGATATTTCCGTTTCTGCTGCCAGACTATTGATGGAGAAAGGTATTAAAGCCCTGGTTGTAGCATGCAATACTGCTACCAGCGCTGCTATAACTTTTATTCGGGAAGAATTTGAACTCCCTGTTATTGGCATGGAACCAGCTATAAAGCCGGCTGTGGAAAAGAACGGTCAAGGTAAAATAATCGTTTTGGCCACACCGCTGACATTAAAGGAAACCAAGTTTTACAACCTTTTTCAGAGATTTAATTGCTGCGCGGAAATTATCCCGATACCATGCCCGGGTTTAGCAGAGCTCATAGAGTTAGAGGCAAGACCAGAAAAAATCAGAGAATATCTTTCCAATATTATCGGTGATGCTATTAGGATACAATTTGATGAGATATCAACTGTCGTTTTGGGATGTACTCATTACTGTTTTATTAGAGAGGAGATTTCCCAGGTTATAGGGCCACAGGCAGTAGTTATTGACGGAACTGAAGGAACAGCCAGGCATGTCCTGAGGATATTGGATGACGGAGGACTTTTGGCTGCCGAAGGAAATAAAGGGCCAAGTGTGAAGTTTTTGACAACAGGTGACCCTAAACAGGTCATACCCCTTTGTGAACGTTTTTTAGCCAAAGCCTTGAAAAAAGACCGGTTAAAATTATTACCCCTAAAATGACTGTTGCCAGAGTTGGCATTTCAGCTTTTTATTTACCGGGGGCAGGAAAACTTAATTTATCAGCGAAATAGCTACAGATGAAACTAAATGAGGTGCCAGTAAATGTTTAGTTTGCGTCAACTCAAAGCATTTGTTTTAATAGTTGAAAACAAGAGCTTTACTAAAGCTGCCAAAAAACTATATATGACACAGCCGGCTATAAGCGCCCAAATCAAAGCCCTTGAAGAAAGGATGGAAGTCCAGCTTTTGGAACGTACTGACAAGAGCATTATTTTAACTGAAGCCGGGCAGCTATTTTATGAAGAAGCCGGGAAGATACTGTTGTTATATGAAGGTTTTATGGAAGCTATTAATGAACTCAAAGGTGTGCGCAGAGGCAGGCTTTTACTTTCTGCCAGCACTATTCCTGGAGAGTATATAATGCCTATGTTAATGGGGGAATTTAGCCGGGAGTATCCCGGTATAGAACTTTCTCTCAAGATAGCTGATACTGGTGTAGTTATACAGCAGCTTATTGATAGGGATATCGACATAGGAATAATTGGGGCTCCGGTGAAGCATAATAATATTTCTATGAGAGAGCTTGTCAAGGATGAGCTTATATTGATCAGTCCCGTTATGGAGGAGCACCGAAACTTAGAATTAACACTTGATGAATTGGTGGCATCAGACCTGATTCTCAGAGAGCAGGGTTCAGGAACCAGAATGATATTTCACGAAAAACTTGAGGCTAACGGGGTTGATACGGAAGAACTGCAGGTTGTAATGGAACTGGGAAGCACGCGGGCCATAATTACAGCTGTTGAAAGTGGTTTGGGTTTAAGTGTAGTTTCCCGGATTTCTGCCCTTGATGCTCTCCGGTTAGGCAAGGTTAAGGAAGTTAAGGTTAGAGATATCGGTAATATGAAACGTTCCCTGTATTTAGCCTGGAATCAGAACAGATACTTGAGTTATTCAGCTAAGGCATTTTTAAATTATATTGATTTACATAAAAATCATGTGAATAGTTTAATCTCTGGAGCTGACAATGATTAAGAAACTACTTAAACTATTATGGAGAGGCCTGGTTTTTATAACCAGGGATGTATTTATCGGATTTCTGGTAGCAGTCAGTGCAACCGTGATTATGTTTAGACTGAATCCTGATATGAACAAGGTGATTGCCCTGCTGATACCGGTCGGAATAATTGCAGGGATATTTAAAGGTATGATCAAGTTTATTTTATTAAATATAACCAGTGCTATCCCAAGCAAGGGCTACCGGTTTGACTACCCGAAGTTCAAGCTGTTGTTATTTTGGCTTTTAGCACTGCTAGGATCCCTCTTATTTGCATATGGGACTGATTTAACCATGTGGTTTTCCGGTCCTTTGGACTTGTTGAGAAACAATGTGATTATAGGTTCATCAGGTAAGCAGTTCTGGGTTTTAATAACAGTATTAATTTCTGTGTTGGGTATTGCAGCTCATTTTTACGAGCCTCCATATAATGAAGATGAAATTTTGCCACCTGAACATAGGAGGTAGGTTTTAATTAATATATTGATAAAAGAAAAAAGGCTTATATATTTTTTAATAACCATTTCCTTTATTTCTGTTCTCATTTTAGGAATGTATTTATATAAACCGGTGAGTCTGGAGGAAATTTCAACTGCTGCTGGTTTTGTAAAGTATGCCAGATCTTTTGGGATTACCATGTCTATAGCTGTTTTCATAATTACACTGGTACAGGCTATAGTTCCTGTTATTCCCTTTGTTCTGATATGCAGCTCTGCCGGAATACTGTTTGGATTTGGCAAGGGAATAGCAATAATTTGGGCAGCATCTCTTACAGGAGCTTCAATCGCTTTTTTTTTATCAAGAGTATTGGGATACAAATGGAGCTTGTCCAAGGATGAGGGGAAGGTTTTGGTATACTTAAAAAAAATGAATGGTCCAGAGGGATTCATGGTTGTATTGACATTAAGGCTCCTGCCATATTTCCCAGCTCCACTCATTAATATTACTGCTGGTATTAGCCAGATGAGGTTTAGCACTTTTTTTTCGGCATCTGCTATAGGGAAGCTTCCCTTTATTATAGGTTATACCTATGTGGGCAATAATCTTATTATAGGTAAAAATTATTTTGCGATGCTGCTAATGTTTGTGGCATTACTTGTTATTCCTTATATAATAATGATAATTTTAAAAAAGAGACATAGGGAGAACTGATATGCCAATGAAGAGATGTGTTTTGTGTGGAAGACCTGCATATACGACAGCTGTTATTGGTATCAGCGAAAAAAAATGGGTATGTTCATCATGCAGGGCCTTCATCAAAAAAAGGCTGACTAATGAAACCTGGACAGGTAATTCCACAGGAGGGCTTATCTGTAAAAACTGCACCAAAAGACGGGATAACCAATGCCGGTTTACGGCTGCTGAAAGACAAAAGATAATCAAGTGCAGTGACTGGGAAAGCAAAAACTTTGAGCGTTCCAAGAGAAGATGGGCTAAATTCGAACAGGAATGAAGGTGCAGATAATTTGAATCCTGCTGAGAATAGTGATTATGAACTAATGCATATTTTTAACATTATGCTGGAATACTTTGGGCCTAGGGGTTGGTGGCCAGGTGAAACAATTTTTGAAGTCTGTGTTGGTGCAATATTAACTCAGAGTGTATCTTGGAAAAATGTAATGAAGGCCATTGGAAATCTCAAAAAAGCAGGACTTCTTGAGTTTGACGATATGTACATGGCTTCAGATGAAGTAATTGAGCAATGCATAATTCCTGCTATGTATTACAGAATGAAAACTAAAAAATTAAAGGCGTTTTTGAGGCATGTAGCGGAAAAGCACAATGGACATCTTGTCAAAATGTTTACTCGGGATAGGGATAGTTTAAGGAAAGAATTGCTGGGCATCTATGGCATCGGGCCGGAGACTGCGGATAGTATTATCCTTTATGCTGCTCAAAAGCCAATATTTGTTGTTGATACATATACGAAACGGATTTTTAGCAGACTGGGAATTTTCAAAGAAGAGGTTACCTATGACCAAATGCAGGACTATTTTATGAAAAGGCTCTATCCCGATGTGCCTTTATATAATGAGTACCATGCTTTGTTGACCGGGATAGGGAACAGATTTTGCAGTATCAAAAAACCAAAGTGTATTGAGTGCCCTTTAAATGAAAAATGCAATTATTTGGTTTAGTGATTCGCAAAAGAAAATAACCGGCATTTTTATTGATGGAAACGCATATAATGTTTTATCTCTAAAAGATTATAAATTGAATAAGTTTCAACAGAAATTCATTTAGCAGAATGGAGGAATGTGAATGCTTAAGGAACTAATCGACCGGATTCTTGAAGATATTGGCCTGGAATCCCTTAGTGGCTGTGAACCGGAAGATAACAGAGGATGGGGAGGAAAAAAAGAGGAGTTGACAGACATATCATAAAAAGCGCCATAACATGGCGCTTTTACAATTTAAATAATAATATTATTTATGTTTTATTTTGCATATGGTGCGCCCGGTAGGAATCGAACCTACGCACCAGGTTCCGGAGACCTGTGCTCTATCCACTGAGCTACGGGCGCATTTAATTAATGGAACAATAATTAATATACCTGAAATCAAAGGTGATGTCAAGGTGACAATAATATCAAGAAGGATTTATAAAGCAGCATGTAGAATTTTTGAACAGCTTAGGACTTAATATTTTACATCTACAACAAATTTGGCAACGGTGGGAATAACTATGGGCAATGTTTTAAAAAAAGCTTCAATAATCTCGGGAGTTTACGGGCAGCAAGGGGAAGAAATGGTATCTGATTTTCTTGCTGAGAATCTGTCTGACGAATATGTTATTTTAAATTCTCCAAGGATATATTATCATGGGGCTACTTATGATATTGACCATATTGTTATAGGACCAAACGGTATTTTTGTAATCGAGACAAAAAACATGCATGGCAAGATCCAAGGCGGCATGATGGGCAATTGGGTTCAGGAAAGGCGTAAATCAGGTAAGTACAGCAAAGTCAAGATAGGCAATCCAGCCAATCAGGTCCACCAATATGCCAAGGCGGTAAAGTCTTATATTGGTTCCCGGTGGGCCTATGAAAATGATGCCAAAATGAATATTAAGGTTTATTCTATTGTTGTATTTGTTCACGAGGATATAGACCTTACAAAAATGGAATTCACCAAACCGGGTTATATTGGCAGGGTAAAGATTCTAAAATTAGCAGAAATGGCTGATTATATTGGTCGTAAACAAGGAGCAGCTTATACAGGTGAAGAGATTAACCGGATGGCGGAACTGGTGGTTCCGGTAAACCAAAGGGACCAGACAGTATATTATTCAGCAGGTAAGCTCCAGGAGTTAAATGAGAGTGCACCTGATCGGTACGAAATTTTTGAAGAAATCGGCCGCGGTAGTTTTGGCTCAGTAAATCGGGGTTTTGATTTTAAACTTGATCGGGAGATTGCAGTCAAGCGGGTTTCTCTGTCTAATCGCTATGAACATAGTACAATCAGCCGTTTTTATCGTGAGGCCCAAATAGCTTCAGAATTGAAACACAAAAATATTATAGGAGTATATGACTATTATGAAAAATCCGGTGTACTTCATATTATTATGGAATTTGTTGATGGACAATCCCTTGATGAATACGTAAAAAACAACAATGTTTCAGTGACGGAAGCCCTTGATATTATGAAGGAAATCTGTTCAGGTGTGTCATATGCACACCAAAAACAAGTTATTCACAGGGATTTAAAACCGTCCAATATCCTGATTTCTCATGATGGAGAGGTGAAAGTTGTTGATTTTGGCATTGCTAAAATTCAAAATGGCACAAACCTTACCATGGAAGGCTTAGGTGCTGGGACTCCAATAATAATGTCACCGGAACAGATTGCCGGGCGACCGGTGACCGAAAAAAGCGATATCTTTGCATTGGGTGTGCTTTTTTATTATCTGATTACCGGAAGATTACCATTTGACGGAGAGTATATCGGCGAAATTGTAAAGAAAATCTCATATTCGGAGCCTGCGTTTCCAAGACATTATAATATAGAATTAACCAGCGACATGGAGTCAATTATTTTAAAGGCTCTTGAAAAAAATCCTGATAACCGTTTTAAAAATGTGGCTGAAATGTTGAAAGCCATTGAAGAAATACAGCATACAGGGAAATTATCTACTAAAGTCGGTCGGAGAACATGGCTGAAACATATCCCTGTGCCTGTAAAGGTAGCTTTTAGTTCTGAACGCAAGGTATTTGCATCCATTACTATTATAAGTCTGCTTATTTTTATCGGAATTTTAGCGTTCCAGGGATATAGGGATTCAAGGCAGTTATCACAGGATGTATTGCTAACCAGACAATACGGGTTTAACAACGAAAACATGCAGTTGTTGTTTGATAATCCTAAAATCTATATGGGATTATCGGTTAATGTTGTAGGGAGAATTGAAAAACTGGTTAAAATTGATGAGAACAATACCCAGTGTACTGTTTCTGTGCGGGTTGGAGACCAGTCAGCAACCAGGGACGTTATTGTAAGTTCTAAACAGCCTTATTCAGAATTGCAATCATCTAATTTCATTGAAATTAACGGTAGTATCCAGCATGTTATGATTGTGAATGAAAATGAAGAGGTGCCGCTTATTGTTGCTGACAAGGTGGAAGATACGAAAGACCCATGGTCAATACTTGCTCCGGCAAAATATACTTTTTATCCTGATAACATTGTTACTCAAAACAATAAAGTTGTCCGGCTTGAAAAAATTGAATTTGCCGATCAGGAAACAAGGCTTTATGTACAGATGAATAATACCGGTAGTTCAGATGAACTCCTGGTATTAACAAATGCTGTAGGCAAACAGGCGGGACAGGAGTTTAAAGAATTGAAAAACAGTTATTATGGTCAGGAATTTCCTTCAATAGTTCAGCTGCAGCCTAATCAGGAAGCCAAAGGAGTCATATTTTTAGAACCTATGGACAGTCAGCAAGGGACAGCGATGGTTATTTTGGGGTCAACCAATGATGTCCTGATGGGTCAGGAACCTTACATTTTTGATTTAAAATGGTAATTTGAAGAACTTCTGCAGAAATTTAGGATAGAATATAATAAACAAGTGTTCGGGTATCTTGTACGGCTAATTGCAAAAAAATAAAAACAGAATAATGTTAAAAAGCGGGTGGTTTTATGGTAACGGCACCTGCCAACAGCCTGTCCAGATACCTTCCCCTTTTTGAGAAACTGCAGAAAAAGACCGTTCTTGACTATGGATCGGGCAATCTCCGTAATGCTATTTATCTGCACGGGAGAGGGTACAGGGTTTATGCTGTTGACTTACCTGACAGGATAAAAGACATAACCTTGCCAAGGCTGAGTTTTTTGTTTGTTGATGAACTAAAAGACTTCAGCCTGGATGTAGATATAGCTTTGTGTACCTTTGTTCTGAACTTGATAGACTCAGATAAGAGAACAGAAGTTATGGATACTATTGCTGCCAACATGGCCAGGGGAGGATATTTTCTGGTTGAGACTAGAGAGTTTACTATTAAGGAACTGGATCTGCTGATAGTACCCAAGGGGTTTGTTCGGGTTCATGAACAACGCGGCCGCTACACTATTATTGCATTGTATAGATACCTTGGAGTATACCACTGATAATATTTCCCTTAATTAAAACTTATTTTTGGGAGAGATAGACTTGGATATTAAAGAAATGCAGGAAGAGGTAGAACATTGGATTGGGCAGTTTGAAGAAGGTTACTGGCATCCTCTTTCAATGCTCGCCCGGATGACTGAGGAGGTTGGGGAACTGGCCCGGGAAATAAATCACATATATGGGCAAAAACCCAAAAAATCAGGTGAAGACGAAGGAAACTTGGCTTTGGAACTGGCCGACATACTTTTTATTATAATTTGTATGGCTAATTCACTAGAGCTTGATTTAGAAAAAGCCTTTAAAGAAATGATGGAAAAATATCGGCAGCGAGATTCTGAGAGATGGACCAGAAAAAGTGAGTCTGACAGTTAGTTTTGAAATAAAAGTTTAATATGAACGCTGCCGGAAAAAAATCAGGGCATAATTGCATAGGGCCACGACAGAAATAATACCTGCAAGTACAGTTATCTTTGAACTTCCTGTTATTTGAAAAGCACAGGAAAACAGGGCCGCATATATTGCAATTGTAGCAGCTTTACCGTAGAAGTTAGCACTTACTTGAAGGTGTTTGCTGATAACTATGAAAACACTTCCGGTCATCTGAACCAGTTCTTTTATTATTACCAGAACTACCAGCCATAAGGGAAATCTTCCGATTATAAACAGGGATGTCATCACTGAAATTACCATGAGTTTATCTGCCAAGGGGTCCAGAAATTTACCCAGAGGTGTTACCATGTGCAGTTTTCTGGCTAGATAACCATCAATTATGTCGGTTATTCCTGCCACAGACAATATTACCATTCCATAAAAAACACGGTGGGGGCCGAAGGTCCAAAAAACTACCAAAAATACTGGGACAAGCATTATCCTGATAATAGTTATAATATTTGGTACATTAATCATACTCTATCTCCTTTATCATTGTAATTCTATTATAAAACAAAAGTATGCCTGTGTGCAAAACAGATTATACATATATTGAGTTGGTGAATGAATGAATTTAGATATCCGGTTTATGGGAGATAGTGCCCTAGTCATAGTATATAGCACAAAACATGAAAATAATGCTGCTTCCTGCACAATGCCTACTGATTCGAACAGGATACAGTTGGAAACGGCCAGAATACAGCAGGACTATATTTCCCTGTATCGGGAACTACCCAAAGGCATAACTGATATTGTACCATGTTACAGCAGTATTGGGGTATACTATAATCCTGTTTTAATCAGTCCTACCGATGTAGAAGGTTTTATCAGAAAGCGCTTAACCTGTGGGGTCGGGACTGTCCCCGCAGAGTCTATGATAATCCCTATTCCTGTCAGGTATGGCGGTGAATATGGTCCTGACCTTAAGGAAGCTGCTGATATTCTGAGTATGACCCCTGAAGAAGTTATTCATGAACATTGCTTTAAGACATATACCGTTTGGGCAATTGGTTTTTTGCCAGGATTTCCTTATATGGGAAGAGTTTCTTCGAAAATTGTTCTGCCCCGTAAGGAGACTCCGGCTGGAAGAGTGGCCGCAGGATCAGTGGCTATTGCCGGGTACCAGACTGGGATATATCCTTATGATTCCCCAGGGGGTTGGTATATCATCGGCAGGACCGACATGAAAATGTTTGACCCTAAGAGGGCAGAACCTTGTTTCTTGAAACCTGGCGACAGGGTGCGTTTTGTTCGACAACAATGAGAGAAACGGAGGGATAAGGTGTCTTCGTTAGATATAAATTGTGACATGGCAGAAGGGTTTGGGATTTATAGCTTCGGGCAGGACCGGGAAATAATTAGCCTGATCAGTTCTGCCAATATTGCTTGTGGGTTTCATGCCGGCGGCCCTGAACAAATGCATGAAGCAGTGAACTTATGTTTAAAACATGATGTGGCTATAGGGGCCCACCCTGGTTATTATGATTTGCAGGGATTTGGCAGAAGAAGAATTGTATGCAGCTTTTCTGAGATCAAAAACATGATTATTTACCAGGTTGGCGCTCTTAAGGCAATAGCCGGCTCCTTGGGAGGCAGAGTTGAATATATCAAGCCCCATGGAGCTCTTTATAACACTGCTGCCGTTGATGATATTACAGCTTCTGCCGTTATTGAGGCAGCCATAGGTTTGGGCGGCCTTCCCTTGATGGTTCCTGATGCATCTCTAATTACAAAGATGGCGGAGGAACGTGGAATTATTGTTATCAGGGAAGGATTTGCTGACCGTAATTATAATAATGCCGGGACACTGGTAAGCAGGGATAATGCAAATGCTATAATCAGCAGCCCTGCTGTGGCTGCAGCACAGGTTATAATGATGGTAAGGGAAGGTAAAGTCAATTCTGTTGATGGGCATAAGATGAATTTAAGTGTTGATAGTGTTTGTGTTCATGGTGATAATCCTGGTGTCATCGCAGTTTTAAATGAAATCCGGAAGGTACTGGCAGAAAATAATATCAGTGTGGTCAAGGCATTAAAAGCATTGGGTGGTAGAAATGTTTGCAGCTGAAGTTATTCGTCAGGGGTTCTTGACTACAGTTCAGGATCTGGGCAGGTTTGGAAACAGGCACATGGGAATTCCGGTTTCTGGTGCAGCCGATTGTTGGGCTTTAATTACAGCCAATGGACTGGTAGGTAATGAGCCTGGTGCGGCCTGCCTGGAAATCACTCTATCAGGTCCTGGTATATTGTTTAACAAAGACTGTCTCATAGCCATAACAGGTGCAGATATGGGTCCCAGCATATTCGGCAGGGAAGTCCCTTTATGGGAAAGTTTCCTCTGTTGTGCAGGTACCCTGCTTAGTTTTGGATATAGCAAGAAAGGATGCAGAGCTTACTTGGCAATTGCCGGTGGAATTGATGTTTCGCCGGTTATGGGAAGCCGCTCCACCTTTTTGGCTGGGGCATTTGGTGGACTGGAAGGCCGCCAGTTAACAAAAGGAACACGTTTACCGGTAATGACTGACCCGAATATCGAAAAATTATCCCTTGAAAACATCATTGGAAAAAGATATCCTGTAAATAGACGGCCGGTATATTCTGACAGAATAATCGTGAGGGTAATACCCGGTATTGACCGGGGTCTATTTATAAACCTTGAATATAGTAAGCTGTTTAGCACGGAATATATTGTATCCGAACAGTTTAACAGGATGGGCTGCTATCTTAAAGGCTGCAACAAAATTAGGTCCCTAATGCCGCCATTGGCTGATTCCTTTCCAACAACTCCGGGAAGCATTCAGGTGCTGCCTACAGGTAAACCGGTCATCCTATTGCACGATGCGCAGTCTACCGGAGGATATCCACAAATAGGATGCATAATCGCGGCTGACCTCTGGAAAATAACGCAAGCTGTGCCTGGGAATAGGATAAAATTTGTGGAGACAGATGTTTCCACTGGCCTTAAGCTATTAGATGATAAAAATAAGGAAACATTGCTCATGGAGATGGCTCCACAGGCTTATATTTATCAAAATACAGGAAAAAACCGGTATGAAGTGATTATAAAACGTATAACATAAAAATCAGGAAAGGGGTGTAATATTATGAGTGATTATGATGTTGTAATTATAGGAGGGGGACCGGCAGGGTTGTCGGCAGGGCTCTATGCGGCCAGAGCTAAACTGAAAACAGTTTTGATAGAGCGGGGGATGCCTGGAGGACAGGCTGCAACAACTGATATGATTGAAAATTATCCGGGATTTCCTGAAGGGATACCAGGTCCTGACTTAATGATGAACATGGATATACAGGCCAGACGCTTCGGGGTTGAACCGAAGTTCACTGATGTTCTGGCTGTTGCAGAGCTGCCTGCCGGGGGATTTCAGGTAAAGACATATGATGGGGATATTACCACTAAAACTGTTATAATTGCAGCAGGGGCGCTTTCTAAACCTTTGGGTATTCCAGGGGAAGAGGAATTTCGCGGGCGCGGGGTATCATACTGTGCTACCTGTGATGGGGCGTTTTTCCAAGGAAAAAAAGTAGCGGTTATCGGAGGAGGGGATTCTTCGGTTCAAGAAGCCATATACCTTACAAAATTTGCGGAAAAAGTATATATTATTCACCGGAGAGATGAGTTTAGGGCAACCAAAGTTTTGCAGGAAAAGGCCCGTTCCAATAACCAGATAGAATTTATCATGGATTCTGTAGTCACAAATGTGATAGGCAACCAGCAGGTTGAAGCTATAAAAGTAAAAAACCTTAAATCAGATGAGGAAAAAGCCGTTGCGGTTGACGGGGTTTTCGTATATATTGGCAAAGTTCCTTCAACAGAACTAGTTAAAGGCTTTGTTGATACTGACGAACGCGGTTATATTATTACTGATGCCAGGATGCAGACATCTAGGTCCGGAGTGTTTGCGGCAGGTGATGCACGTCAAACACCGCTGCGTCAAGTTGTAACAGCCGCAGCTGATGGGGCTGTTGCGGCAGTATCGGCTGAAGAGTACATTGAATTTTTGAATAAATGAGAAGTTGGAGGTATACTTATGCCTGCCTATGATTTTAAGTGTAAAACATGTGACACTCAATTTACTGTCAATGTGCCTGTAAATGAAAGAGAAAAGGTAAAGTGCCCTGAATGCGCAAGTTCTGACGTAAAACAGATATTTACATCCTTTTCTATTACAGTCAAAGGTACTTCGGGAAAACCTTCATGTGAAGGCGGATGCGGATCTGGTTCTAGGTTTGGTTGAGGTTAATATTGAAGGGCTGGCAGTCCTTTTAATATTAAAAAGAATAACCAGGAATAAACGGTGCGCGCAATTTCGGGTAAATGGTGGGTGCCTTTTTGGATTTAGATAAAACATATAATTTGCTTGAAAGATGGAAGGTGTTATCATATGAATAAGGACACTACGATTCTTGTGGCAGACGATGAGTCTAAAATGCGGGACTTGGTCAAAATGTATCTTGGCAGGGAAGGATTTACAGTTATTGAGGCCGGAGACGGCGAGCAGGCTTTACAGTTATTGGGACAAACCAAAATTGATTTGGTTATTCTTGATGTTATGATGCCAAAAATTGACGGTCTGACAGCGTGCAGGGAAATAAGAAGGGATTATGATATACCGGTAATAATGCTGACAGCACGGGGTGAAGAAATCGACAGGGTACTAGGTTTTGAACTGGGAGCTGATGATTATGTTGTCAAGCCTTTCAGTCCCAGGGAGCTTGTAGCCAGGGTCAAGGCTCTCCTAAGACGGGTTAGCGCAAAACAGTCGGGTGAATCTGGGAATATCTTGAAATATCCGGGGCTGATAATTAATCATGATGCTAGAGAAGTTGATGTGCAAGGCAATAATATCAGTTTGACACCTAAAGAATTTGAACTTTTGGCTTTTATGGCTAAAAACTCTGGCAGGGTGTTTACTAGGGAACAGTTGCTGGAGCATGTTTGGGGTTATGATTTTTATGGGGACCTGAGAACAGTAGATACCCACGTGAAAAAGTTAAGAGAGAAATTATCCCGTTTTGGTGATGCTGCAGCGTATTTGATTACTGTTTGGGGAGTCGGATATAAATTCGAGGTGAAAAAATGATTAACCGCAGCTTGGTAGGGAAATTATGGCTCGCTATTGTGATGCTGATTATTGTGGTAATGTTTTTGCTGGGAGTTTTTTTATCACAGTTTTTCAGTGATTTTTACTTTTCCCTAAAATCCAAGGAACTAGTTAGAAATGGTACTGAAATTGCTGATATGATAGCATCTGCTCCAGACCGCCGGGAATGGCAGGAAGAACTTACTATGATAAGTCGGTACATAGATGCTAAGATTGTGGTCACAGACAGGTTGGGTCTTATCAGTTCGTGTACTATTCAAGGAAGGGGGATGTACAGGGGAAATAAATTAATGTATCCTGATGTTGATAAAATCCTGGAAGGTGAAGTTGTTGCCCGGCGCGGGGAGTATCCGGGGCTGGAGATGACCGTACTTTCTATTGGAGTACCTATAAAAATTGATAATGAAGTAATCGGGGCAGTTTTTCTGCATTCTCCGATTGAGCCGGTAACCGATACCGTAAAAACTGTTCAGGATTTTATCTTATATGGTTCCATTGGGGCAATAATTCTGGCTACAGTACTTGCATTTATTCTTTCTAAAAAAGTTACCAAACCGGTACTTGATATGAATAGAGTGGCTTTAGAAATGGCCAAGGGAAACTTTCGGGAACGGGTTGCCCTTCAATCTCAGGATGAGTTAGGGTTATTGGGCAATACTCTGAACTTCCTCTCTGCTGAACTGCAAGGAAACATTGAAGCACTGTCAACTGAAAAGGATAAGTTGGAAAACATTATCAGGAGTATGACAGATGCTGTTGTTACTTTTGATATCAATGGCAGTGTATTGCTAATTAACCCTCCTGCCAGACAACTTTTCGAACTTAAAACAGAGACAGGTACTCCGCATATTAATGACCTTTCGGCCGTTCCCAGGTTCAGGGAATTGTTTCAGGAGGCACTGGCTGATAAGAAGGAAATGAAAGCTGAGATACCTTTTGAGGAAAGAACCCTTAAAGTTGTACTTGCCCCTCTGCGGAATCAGGATGGAGAAATCAAGGGAATTGTGGCAGTTCTCTATGACGTGACCAAAGAGAAAAGATTGGAGATGCTGCGAAGGGAATTTGTAGCAAATGTCTCTCATGAACTCCGTAGTCCCTTAAGCTTGCTTCAGGGTTATGTGGAAGCACTGGCTGACGGGTTGGCAGAAAATGAGGAAGAGCGGGGCCGGTACCTGAACATCCTGCTTGATGAAACCCTGAGATTGCGAAGATTGGTTAATGACTTGCTTGACCTTACTCAAATGGAAACAGGAAACATGAATATGAGATTAGAACGGATATCTTTAAATCAACTGATAAAAAGGGTTACAGATAGGTTACGGCCGCTTTTTGAGGAAAAAGGCAAAGAATTAAATGTGGTTGTTCCCGATGAAATACCTCCGGTATCGGCAGATGAAGACAGGATGCAGCAAGTATTGGTTAATCTCCTGGATAATGCTGAAAAATTTACCCCTAAAGGCGGAAGTGTCCGGGTGGCAGCGGTTATCAGAGATAACTGGGTTGAAATCAGTGTAACAGATTCCGGAGTGGGAATTCCCGAATCGGAGCTTGAACAGATATGGGAACGATTCTATAAGGCAGATAAGGCTAGGACTAGGGATGATTCAGGGGGTACGGGTTTAGGTCTGGCAATAGTAAAGAATATTATTCAGGTTCACCGGGGCAGAGTGAGTGTTACCAGTAAACCGGGCAGAGGAACCACCTTTACGGTCAGTCTGCAGATAGATGATAAAGCATGATATTATGCAGGATGGAGGTGCCTTATGGGCTATTTGGAAATAAGGGTTGCAACATGCAGTCATTCACAGATGATTAATATAACCGGACAGGTCAGGGATATCGTCTCTGAATCTGGTATTATGTCAGGGGTATGTTATATCTACATTCCACATACAACTGCTGGAATCACTATTAATGAAAATGCTGATCCTGATGTAGTATCTGATATAATATATGAGACAGCGAAAATTGTGCCATGGAACAATAGTTACAAGCATATGGAAGGCAATTCCGCAGCACATCTGAAAGCAAGTATGATGGGATTTTCACAGGCGGTTTTTGTAGATGACGGGAAACTTGTTTTAGGAACATGGCAGGGCATATTTCTGTGTGAATTTGATGGCCCGAGAAACAGAAGGGTGTTAGTTAAAATTATCGAGGGATGAAAAAAATGTGACTGTACCTAAGGGTACAGCCGCAGAGAATAGGGAGAGGAGTTTTTGGTAAGAATTGCAAACTAACAATACATTGATATTAACAGTTTTTTAATAATTATTCTACAATCCCTCTCCTAATTGTAAAAAGTTAAAGGTTAATGGTTCTTTTATACAAATCCCTTGTGCTTAGACCATATTTTTTATCAATTTGTTTCTGCTGATGATGTTAAACCCATAAAACCAACCATTTATTTTGATATATAACCGTTTAACTTATATTTGATGTCCGTTTAGCTGTAAATATCATTAGTTTAATTTGGGGAAACACTGAAATCATAGAGAGTGAAACAGGGAGAAAAAATAATGACAGATACATATATTTTCCTTGATATTGAAACAACCGGACTGAATCCAGAAACCGATGAAATTATTGAAATTGGTGCAATAGCTGTCAGGCGGGGCAAGGTTGTAGATAGGTATCATACACTGTTGAACCCGGGGAGAAAACTCCCTGTTAAGATTATAACTATGACGGGTCTTACCGACGATATGTTAAGAGATGCCCCGATATTTTCGGAGGAAGCAGAAAAGTTGTTGAGCTTCATTGGAGAATCCCCAATCTTTGGTCATAACATCTCTTTTGATATCAGTTTCCTGCAACAGAAAACCGGCTTTCTTTTATTAAATCCCTGTTTTGATACTATAGACCTGGTTCAGGTTGTCCTGCCAGGGGCTGAAAGTTACCGCCTGGAAACTGTCAAGCAGCTTTTGGGAGTAGACAGAATCGTATCTCACAGGGCTTTAGATGATGCAGAAGCAGCGTGGGAAACGTTTCAAAAATGCATAGAAATTTTTAACTGTCTGGATAATGAAGTTCTTTTTAAGGTAATTCAAGTCCTCAGGAAACATCAAACTACTTTTGCAAAAACATTAAATCAGCAGATTACAGAAGCTGTGACTAGGTTTCCGAACACAAAAAAAGCAGTTCCAGAACAATTGTTTAATTTACCAGACCATGCAAATGAGGGGCTGGATATTGGCGGTTTGGAAGAATACCTTAAACCCGAAGGGATTTTTGCACAGATTAACCCAAAATTCAGGTACCGGCAAGGTCAGGCGGATATGCTGAAAACTGTATCCGAAGGGTTTCGGGAAGATAAGCATATTGTAATAGAAGCCGGCACCGGGACCGGAAAATCTTTGGCATACTTGCTGCCTGCTGTTGTATGGGCCTTGACAGACCAAACAAAAGTAGTTGTATCTACTCATACAATTAATTTACAAGAACAATTGCTTCATAAAGACCTTCCTCAAATAAGGGATATAGCCGGAATTAATTTTAAAGCAGCACTGGTTAAAGGCAGGAATAATTACATTTGCATCAGGCGTTGGGAGGAAATGCTAAAAAGTGCTGCAGATTCTGGTGATATTGGCAGTGATAACAAATTTAATCACAGAGAAGCTGTTTTTTGCCTTAAAATACTTGTTTGGCTTACTATGACAGTTTCTGGTGAAAGGTCTGAACTGAATTTTTCCCCTGACCAGGTCAGGTACTGGAACGAAATAAACTCTGAACAGGATTACTGTATTGGTCCCGGTTGCCGGTGGTATGCCAGGCGCTGTTTTGTAAACAGAGCAAGAAAGCAGGCTGAAAGTGCAGACCTGTTGGTAGTTAATCATTCTCTGCTGCTGGCTGATATAAAGGTACAGAATAAGCTGCTGCCTTCTTACGAGTACCTTGTAATCGACGAAGCTCACCACCTGGAAGACAGTGCCACACAACAACTGGGGTGGACAGTTAGCTTCACTGCTCTTAAGTCTGTTATTTTGTCTGTAAACAGGAGTTTTGTAATGGGTGGAAAACCAGGTCTTTTGTTTTTGTTGAGACAAGTTTCCCAAACTTATTCCTGGAAATTCAGTGATTCTGTTGCGAAGCTGGAAGAGTTCATTGCTGATGCCAAGGAATTGGTTAGTAAGAACATTAATTCAATTAATGAAATAGAAGAATTTTTCATATACTGGGTAAGCCGCAATTATGATGAAAACCATGATAATACCTGCCGGGTTTTCAGAATAAAGCAGCATCACAGAGAGGATGCGTCATGGAAGGCTTATGAAAGTATAAAGGAAAATTACATATTTCGGACTTCTTTACTGGAAAAATTACTGGGAAAAATTTCGGGGTTATTGTATAAAGAGGATGAAGAAGAAGAATGTAAAGAATTTATTTCCATGATTAAGGATATTGAGTATCAGCGCGCTTTTCTGAGAGAAGTGATTTCTCAAATAAACTTATTCTATGACGGTGAAACAAATTCGGTGCACTGGGTGGAAGTACAAAGAGGAGAAAAAACGGAAGTAAGGTTCTGCAGTGCACCGATTTCGGTTAGCAAGATGCTGAGTGAAAATCTTTTTCTTACTAAAAAGAGTATTCTCTTAACCTCGGCAACAATAAGCATTGATGGGAAATTTGATCATTTTATGGAGCGGACCGGTCTCTCTCTGATGCCAGAAGAAAAGGTGATTACTCGTCTTATTCAATCTCCTTTTGTCTATGAGCGTCAGTCACTCCTGTGTGTTGTTAGAGATATTCCTGAACCATCATCTGTATGTGATGCTGAATATATCCACTTTATTAATCCCATAATAAGAGATATTGCAAAGATATTCCGGGGCAGGACACTTGTCTTGTTTACTTCACATAAAATGCTCCGGGAATCATATTATAAACTGCATACTGAACTGGAATCAGAGGGTATTAAGATTCTGGGGCATCGTATTGACGGCGGGCGGACCAGACTGGCGAACGAATTCAGGAAGAATCCCTGCTGTGTCTTATACGGTTCCGGTAGTTTCTGGGAAGGTATTGACTTGCCGGGAGATATGCTGCAATGTGTTATCATTGTCAGGCTTCCGTTTTTGCCGCCTAATTCGCCGATTGTTGAGGCCCGGACAGAGGAGCTAGTCAAAGAAAACAGGGATCCGTTTCTTGGTTTTACTGTACCTGAAGCTGTTATTCAGCTTAAGCAGGGGTTTGGACGTCTTATCAGAACGGAAGAGGACGAGGGAGTAGTTGTTGTTCTTGACCGCAGGCTGGTCGAAAAAAGATATGGGCGGAAATTCCTCGATTCCCTGCCAATAAAGAATCATATAAAGGGAGACACCCCCACTGTTCTGCAGAAGATATCTGATTGGCATACCGGTGAGCGAACCGATTTTCAGACCCTGAATTTTCTGGAAAATGCCAGTGATGTTAACAAACAACTTGAAGTCCTGCGACGGAAGAGAACATGTGATGGTGAATCCATATAAAATACTTTTATTATTTTTGAAAAGGTGGTAAAATGTAATAAGTTAATTTTCGCAGGAGGTTTTTGGTCACATGAAACAGAGCTTTTTTATAGTAAGTGACGCATTACCTTATCTTGTTGGCTTAGGAATATTGACAGCACTTGCCTTTTATATTTTCCCGCCGCTTGCTCTAATCCCGGGAATTTTGCTGCTGTTTGTGGCCTTCTTTTTTAGGAATCCCAAAAGGCGGATACCTGAAGATGAAAAGGTTTTGGTATCTCCTGCTGACGGCATCATCATGGATGTTTCGGAGATTTACGAAGATAAGTTTATGAAGAGCAAGGCATTAAAAGTTACCATATTTTTGTCGGTTTTTAATGTACACCTTAACCGGTCCCCTATCAGTGGAACTGTCAAATACCGCAGTTATAGAGCAGGCAAGATGATTCCCGCTTTTAAGAGCCATGCTTCCGACATTAATGAAAAGAACTATGTTGGAATAGAAAATGATAACCTTAAAGTAATGGTAACTCAGATTACAGGCTTTATTGCACGGCGTATCGTTTGCTGGGTCGAATTAAACCAAACACTGTCAAAGGGCGACCTTTTTGGCCTTATTAAATTTGGCTCATGTACGGAGCTGATTGTGCCTGTAGATGTCCAGATTCTAATTACCAAAGGACAGAAAGTTATTGGAGGAGAAACGGTTATTGGGAGGCTAAAAAATGAACTTTAAATTTATTCCCAGCCTGTTTACTTTATCCAACTTGTTACTTGGAATAACCTCACTAATTTTTACCATGGAGAATGAATATATAATTTCAGCATCCATGATTTTGCTTGCTATGATTCTTGATGCTATGGACGGACGGGTAGCCAGGAGACTTAATGCAACATCGACTTTCGGGAAAGAACTTGATTCATTGGCAGACTTGGTTTCTTTTGGTGTTGCACCGGCTATTCTTGTCTATGCTCTTAAACTGAAACCATTTGGCATTGTAGGCTTGATAGTATGTGTTGCTTTTGCCCTTTGTGGCGCTATAAGATTGGCTAGATTTAATGTACTAAATATTTCAGGACATTTTATAGGTGTTCCCATAACCGCCGCCGGAAGTCTGGTGGCTCTTATTGTGCTTGTTGGTCATAGGGTATTTATCCCGCCAATGGTTTTCCCCGTGCTAATGATAATTCTGTCATATTTGATGGTAAGCAAGATTAAGGTTCCTAAATACTAAAATCGCATTTTGCTTAACAGAGAGGGTTATTAGACAAAAATTCAGGCTGCAGAAAACCGTGTGAGGCGATACCCGGTTTTCACAGCCTCATAGGTGAAATAACTGCTAATTAAATATTTTAATCAATGCTTTCCTGATAAATTGCGGAAGTTTGATAAAGTAAACGCGCAAAATTTCTCACCCCTTTATAATTCCGAATCTGTAATTATATTATGAAAAACATCCGGAATAGTGAATGTCCTATTTGAAAGTTCCTCAAGAGAAATATTTTGAAGGTTCTTTTTTTGTGGCAAAAATTACAGTGACTGCAGTTTCTCCAATTTTATTTAATTTTCGAAAAATTTTTTAATGGGAAAAAGGAATTGTAGGGCTTACATAGAATAAAATTATACAGGACGTATTGTGCTATTTTAGCAACGATCGTTTGCTAAATTTTTCACATGAAAATTTATTTTAAAATTTAGTTACCTTATTAAGGAGGTGTTGGAATCGTCCATTGCTTATATTTGTTTATACTTCTGACAAAGAGGGGTTGAGTGATGAGTTCTATGTTAAATTTATCAGCACAACAAAAAGAACATGGCGATTTTGCAGACAGGATTTTTGAGGAATGTGGTGTTGATGTCCGGAGGTGCTACCAGTGTGGGAAGTGTTCAGCCGGCTGTTCGGTTCATATCTGTAAAGGCATGGGTGTTTCTCCGAATCGTATTATGCGTATGGTTCAGCTTGGGATGGAAGATGAAGTTCTGAGAACAAGGAGCATCTGGGCATGTGTCTTGTGTTCTACCTGTACGGCCCGCTGTCCCAGGGATATAGACATTCCCAGAGTTATGGATACACTCCGCATAATGGCAAAAAAACGCGGTATTACCGAAGGTTTTAACAATGCCAGTGTATTCCATGAGATTTTCATGAATTCTATTATTAAATATGGGCGAGTATACGAAGCCGGTTTATTGGTAGCTCTCAAATTAAAACAGTCAGGAACTATGTTCGATGACTTGCCAATAGGTATTCCTGCAATTATAAATGTTGCTTTCAGATTGCCCAAGCTTCCGCCAAGGATGAAGAATTCGAATCAAATCCGCAAAGTTGTCGAAAATTGCAAAAAGATTGAAGGTGAAAGCTAGATGAGATACGCTTATTACCCCGGTTGTTCACTTCATTCAATGGAAAAATCCTATGACCGTTCAGTGAAAGCAGTTTGTAAGCATCTTGGAGTCGAATTATGGGAAATTCCGGACTGGGTTTGCTGTGGCGCCAGTTCAGGTCATAGTATGGGACATCTTGTAGGCCTGGCTATACCCGCAAAATCGTTGGTAAAGGCCGAAAAAGAGGGCTTGGATGTTCTTGCTCCCTGTGCCGCATGCTGGCAGAGAATGGTTTGGGTTAATCATGAAGTTAAGAGTGACCCTAAAATGAAGGATAAAATAAGCAAGGCTATTGAGGAAGAAATTAATGGTACCAGCAAAATATTTTCTATAATTGATGGTCTTGCCGCCATAGGGTTGGATAAAGTTGCCCAGGCTGTTAAAAAGCCGTTAAATGGCTTAAAAGTTGCCTCGTATTATGGTTGTTACTATGTTAAACCACCTAAAGTTGCCCATGTTGATGACCCGGAAAACCCGCATTTAATGGATGATATGATGAAAGCAATAGGAGCCGAAGCCGTTGACTGGCCATTTAAAACCGAATGCTGTGGTACTTCAATGATTTTTCAGGATGTTGGGGTCACAGTTTCTATGAGTAAAAAGATTGTTGAAATGGCTGATAAGGCAGGAGCAGATGTAATTGTTACCGCCTGTCCGGTATGTGAGATGAATCTTGATATGCGGATGGAACAAATAAATAAGCAATTTAATACCAATTACAAAATTCCGGTGGTTTATTTTACAGAGTTAATGGCTTACGCTATGGGGTCGGCTCCGCAGGAAATTGGTCTTGACAGCGGACACTGTACCGATACCAAATCATTGTTGGCTAAAATCAGCTAGATTTTAACTAATAAAATCTTACTTTATGGGGAGCGATGCAAATGAAGAGAATTGGGGTGTTTCTTTGCTGGTGTGGCACCAACATCGGGGGAGTAGTAGATGTTCCCAAAGTGGCGGAATATATCAGAACACTTCCTGGTGTAGCCCTTGTCCAGGAGAATAAGTATACTTGTTCGGAACCTGGGCAGGCAGCCATGGTTAAGGCCATCAAAGAATACAAAATCAATGCAGTGGTAGTTGCTTCTTGCTCACCGCGGATGCATCTACCAACTTTCCAGAAAACAGCTCAAACTGCAGGCTTGAACCCTTATTTGGTTGAAATGGCTAACCTTAGGGAGCACTGCGCCTGGGTTCATATTGCTGAACCTGAGAATGCAACTCAAAAGGCCATGGAACTGGTTCGTAAGACTGTTGCTAAGGCAGCCAAACTGGAACCATTATTTGAGAGCTATATCCCGGTTACCAAGCGTGCGCTTGTGATTGGCGGCGGTATTGCAGGTATTCAAGCAGCTCTAGACATTGCCGATGCAGGCCACAAGGTAGTTCTTGTGGAGAAGGAAGCTACAATTGGCGGAAGGATGGCACAGCTTGACAAAACATTTCCAACCCTTGACTGCGGCGCCTGAATTCTCACGCCAAAGATGGTTGCTGCGGCGCAGCATCCTAATATTACGCTTCACACCTATTCTGAAGTTAGTTCAGTGGGTGGCTATATAGGTAATTTTGATGTAGCCATCAAAAAGAGAGCTAAGCGTGTTGATTACACTAAGTGTACTGGTTGTGGTATTTGTGAAGAAAATTGCATTACCAACAATATAATCAGTGAATTCGATGAAGGTTTGGGTCAACGGACTGTAATATTCAAGCCTTTTGCCCAGGCAGTGCCTAACAAGCCGGTTATTGATAAAAATTCTTGTAGGATGCTTAAAAAGACCGTTTATGCAGGGGAAAAGATCAATTTACCGATGGACGAATCCAGTGATGTAATTTTCAGGGATGGAATAAGTGCATACTCTGCGGTAAATGTGTGCGTGTTTGTGCCGAAATAGTCGGCCGGAATGTGGTCGATTTTATATCCCGTGGTTTCAATACAAATGTTAGCCCAGCCCTTCAACTGGGCCTTGGCGACAAAGAAGCCGGTTGTATAAACTGCGGCAGCTGTGTGGCTGTTTGTCCGGTGGGTGCTCTGACAGAGAAAAGCATGATGGGTATAGCCCGTGCATACGAAGTTACTAAAGTTAAGACAACTTGTTCATATTGTGGCTGTGGGTGTAATTTTGACCTTAATGTTAAAGATGGAAAGATTGTGGGTGTATCCTCAAATCTGACCAGTGAGGTAAATGGACGGCATCTTTGTGTTAATGGCCGTTTCGGCTATGATTTCATCCATAGTTCCGACCGCCTGGTGCAGCCCTTGATTAAAAAAGATGGCGATTTTGTTGAGGTTTCTTGGGAAGAAGCCATCAGCTATGTTGCTTCCAGGCTGAAAGAAATTAAGGAGACAAATGGCAGTGAAGCTACGGGTGTACTAACTTCCGCCCGTTGCACCAATGAGGAAAACTACCTAATGAACAAATTGGCTCGGGTAGCTTTGGGAACCAATAATATAGACCACTCCGCGCGTCTCGAACACTCAGCTGCTGTTGCCGGTCTGGCAACTGCATTTGGGAGTGGTGCAATGACCAATTCCATTGGGGAAATTAAAGAATGTGATTATTTATTTGTGATTGGGTCCACTACCCATGAAACTCACCACATTGTCAGCCTTGAAATGAGAAAGGCTGTCAAAAATGGGGCAAAACTGGTGGTAGCTCATCCCGAAAAAACAGAAATAACCGAGTTTGCTGATGTACATGTTTCCCTGATGCCGGGGGGCAATATTCCGCTTCTTAATGCAATGTGTAATGTAATCATTGCTGAAGGACTTTATGATAAGGAATTTGTAGCTAACCGGACCGAAGGCTTTGATGAACTGAAGTCAGCTGTGGAAAACTTTACTCCCGAAGCCTATGCCGGTATAATCGGTATTCCGGCAGAAACCATCAGGGAAATTGCCCGCGGCTTTGCCACGGCAAAAAGTGCGGCAATCTTCTATACAGATGGGATTACCCAGCATACCTCTGGTGCTGACAATGTTCTGGCTGTTGCCAACCTGGCAATGCTGACAGGTCAAATCGGGAAATCCGGCAGTGGTGTATATCCTCTGAGGGGCCAGAACAATGTCCAGGGCGCCTGCGATATGGGAGCGTTGCCTGATGTATTCCCCGGATACCAGAGTGTTGCTGTTTCTGAAAACGTTGATAAATTCACTAAACTTTGGGGGGTTCCACAGTCAGACAAAGTTGGTTTCACTGCTGCTGAGATGATGGATGCAGCCCAAAATGGTGACCTTAAAGCGCTGTACATCCTTGGTGAGAATTCTAAGCTCAGTGCCCCTGATATTAATTATGTTAAACAGGCTTTAGAAAACTTGGAATTCCTGGTTGTTCAGGACATTTTCCTGACCGAGACCGCAAAATTAGCCGATGTGGTTCTTCCCGGAGCCAGTTTTGCTGAAAAAGACGGTACCTTCTCTAATACAGAACGTCGTGTCCAGCGTGTGCGTAAAGCAATTGAGCCCCTGGCAGGCAAAGCTGACTGGCAAATTATTTCAGAAGTTCTTACTGCAATGGGATATACCCATGAATACGGCAGTTCTTCGGAAATATTTGACGAATCGGCCAGGGTTATCCCGCAGTATGCCGGCATATCCTATGACCGCCTTGAGGAAACCGGCATTCAGTGGCCGTGCCCTAACTCGGAACATCCGGGCACAGTTTACCTGCATGAGGGCAAATTTGCTCGCGGCCAGGGCAAGTTTACCGGATTAGATTATGAGCCTCCGGCAGAAGCGTTATTAAAGTCTTAAAACATATAACATAACTAATAAATAAGACCAAAAAATAGAGCCCTTAAAATAAATGAAAGATTTAAGGAAGGAGGTAAAGAAATCATGTGTCAGTGTGAATGTCAGGAAACCAAATCAAATGAAGCCCTTGAACTGGATAAGGTGTTTGCTAAGTACGAGGGTAAAAAAGGAGCCTTAATCCCTGTTTTACAAGCGGCTCAAGATATTTATGGATACTTGCCTGCAGAGGTGCTTAAGGAAATTTCGTCAAGGCTGCGGATTCCTGTGAGCAAGGTTTACGGTGTTGTTACTTTTTATGCCCAGTTCCACCTGAACCCCAGAGGCCGTAATATAATCCGGGTATGCCTTGGAACTGCCTGCCATGTCCGTGGTGGTTCTAAAATAGCGGAAGCAGTGACTAAAGCGGTTGGGATTAAGGATGGTGAGACAACCGAAGACCTCAGGTATACCTTTGAGTCTGTAGCTTGTTTGGGTGCCTGCGGTCTGGCTCCTGTTATGATGGTTAATGATGATACTCATGGCCGCTTAACTCCGGATAAGGTCGCAGCTTTGCTGGAAGAGTACAAGTAAAACGGAATAATTCTATTATTAAAATAAACCTAATATATAAGGAGGTGACCCTAGGTGATTAAAAGCGCCGAAGACCTTAAACGCCTAAAAGAAGAAGTTAAGGCATTGACCAGCATTCGTGGCGGTCAAGGTGTTGAAATAATTGTCCGGATGGGAACCTGTGGCATTGCTGCCGGTGCGAGGGAAGTAACGAGCGCCATCCTGGAAGAACTGAATAAGCATAACTTAGCTGATATACGACTTACTCAGACCGGCTGTACCGGTAAGTGTGAAAAAGAGGTCCTGGTAGACGTAGTTCGCCCGGGGGAAAAGATTATTACTTACGGGAAAGTCAAGCCACAGGATATAACCAGAATAGTCAGTTCCCATATTATTAATGGACAGATAGTTGAAGACCTTGTAGTTGCCAAGTCTAATTAAATTTTTGCAGAGAGGAGGTAATTTTAAAATGCAGTTATATCGCGCTCACTTACTGGTTTGCGGCGGCACAGGCTGTGTGTCTTCAGGCTCAAAAAAGATACAGGATGCCATAGTTGACGAACTTGCCAAGCAGAAGCTGGACCAGGAAATAAAAGTTGTTGAAACCGGATGCCATGGTTTTTGCGAAATGGGTCCGATTGTTATAGTTTACCCTGAAGGTACTTTTTACTGCCAGGTACAGGCAAATGATATCCCGGAGATAATATCCGAGCACCTGATCAAGGGCCGTATAGTACAGAGGCTGTTATTTAAAGCCCCTGTTACCGAGGAACAGGTACCTTCTTATAAAGATATTGCTTTTTACAAAAAGCAGCATAGGATAGCCCTCAGGAACTGCGGGCATATTGACCCCGAATATATTCAGGAATATATAGCCAAGAATGGTTATGAGGGTCTTGCCAAGGCTTTGACTACCTTGACTCCTGAGCAGGTTATTGAGGAAATGAAAAAATCAGGTCTGAGGGGTCGTGGGGGCGGAGGTTTCTCGACCGGCCTCAAATGGCAATTTGCATCCAAATCTCCCGGGCCTAAGAAATATATTATCTGTAATGCTGACGAAGGCGACCCGGGAGCATTTATGGACCGTAGTGTCCTTGAGGGTGACCCCCATAGTGTACTAGAAGGTATGCTAATAGCGGCTTATGCCATTGGTGCTGATGAAGGTTACATTTACGTCCGTGCCGAATACCCGCTTGCTATTAAACGTTTGAAGGTGGCTATTGCCCAGGCTGAAGAGATGGGACTCTTGGGTGACAACATTTTAGGTACCGGCTTCAGTTGCCGGATACAAATTAAAGAGGGTGCCGGAGCCTTCGTGTGTGGTGAAGAGACAGCCCTGATGGCATCCATAGAGGGTTCCCGCGGGATGCCGAACCCGAGACCGCCATTCCCGGCTGTTAAAGGTTTATGGGAAAAACCGTCAAACATCAACAATGTTGAAACATATGCCAATGTACCGATTATTCTCCTTGATGGTGCTGATAAGTATGCCAGTCTGGGGACGGAAAACAGTAAAGGTACCAAGGTATTCGCCCTTACAGGAAAACTGAGGAACACCGGTTTGGCCGAAGTTCCCATGGGTATTTCCCTGAGGGAAATCATATTTGATATCGGCGGCGGAATCATGGATGATAAGAAGTTCAAGGCTGTCCAGATAGGCGGTCCGTCAGGCGGATGTATCCCCGAACAGCACCTGGATACACCTGTTGATTATGATTCCCTGATAGCCCTTGGAGCTATGATGGGTTCCGGCGGTCTGGTGGTCATGGACGAAACTTCCTGTATGGTAGATGTGGCCAGGTTCTTTCTTAACTTTACCCAAAAAGAGTCCTGCGGCAAATGTACTCCATGTCGTGAAGGTACCAAAAGGATGCTGGAAATTCTTGAAAAAATCTGTGACGGCAAGGGCGTCCCTGAAGACATAACCACCCTGCAGACTCTGGGAGCAGTTATTAAGAAGACCGCTCTCTGCGGCTTGGGGCAGACAGCGCCCAATCCCGTTCTGGCTACTCTCAGATATTTCCGTGATGAATATGATGCCCATATAAATGATAAGAAGTGCCCTGCAGGAGTTTGCACCGCACTGCTGGAATACAAGATTATTGCTGAAAGTTGTAAAGGCTGCGGAGCTTGTGCCCGTGTCTGCCCGGCGGACGCAATCACTGGTGAGAAAAAACAACCTTATGTAATCGATATTTCTAAGTGTATCAAATGTGGCAGTTGTATCGAAAAATGCAAATTTAACGCTATCGTTAAAGGTTAGAGGGAGGCTTGATTATGGCCAGTGTTACTTTAACCATAAACGGGCAAAAGGCTATCGTGCCTTCAGGAATTACAGTCCTGGAAGCAGCGGAAATGTGCGGTTATTCCGTACCTACTTTCTGCCATGAAAAGGACCTGACTGCTCCTGGAGCCTGCCGGATATGTGTGGTTGAAATAAAGGGTTGGAGAAACCTGCCTCCATCATGTGTGACAACTGTTGCCGAGGGAATGGAAGTAGAGACTGAGTCTCCTGCGGTTATCGAGGCTAGGAAGACAATTCTTGAGCTGCTGGTTGCCAATCACCCGTTAGATTGTATGACGTGTGAGAAAAGCGGAAACTGCAAGCTTCAGGATTATGCCTATCGTTATGGAGTGAGCAGTCCGACTCCGTATGAAGGTGAGAAAAAGCAATTTGCGGTTGATGACAGCAATCCGTACATTTACAGAGATTCTAACAAGTGTATCCTTTGCGGCAAATGTGTATCCACATGTAAGGCTGTTGCTGATAGAAGTATAATTGACTATGCCTTCAGGGGATTTAACACAAAGATTGCCACATTTATGGATACTGATCTGAAGGACTCCTCTTGTGTCTACTGCAACCGCTGTGTTGCCATCTGTCCGGTCGGAGCGCTTACCGACCGAAACATGATGGGCAAAGGACGAATCTGGGAGTATGAAAAGGATGAAGTTACCTGTACCTTCTGTGATTCCGGCTGCAAGTTTGATGTTAACTACAAAAATGGAGAGGTAATTGGTGTCACAGCCAAAAACCCTTCTGCAGGAAGGCCGCTTTGTCTGAAAGGGCGGCTGGGGACCGAGTTTATAAAGAACCCGGATCGAACAGACCTGCCGCTGGTTAACAAGAATGGAGAATTTATCCCGGTATCATGGGAAGAAGCCCTTGGTATTGCTCCGATTGTGGAGAAAATCAATACACTAAAATGTAGGAAGGAGAGGGAGCTTAAATGTCTATCAACGTAACCCTTACCATAGACGGTCAAAAGGTAACGGTGCCAGCGGGGACAACCGTACTGGAAGCTGCTCAGCAGCTTGGATTAGATATCCCGACATTTTGTCATGACCCTGAGTTGTCTAAGCCCGGAGCCTGCCGGATATGTGTGGTTGAAATAAAGGGTATGCGCAATCTGGCACCTTCATGTGTGACTGCAGTTGCTGAGGGTATGGAAGTGCAAACCGAATCAGAAGCCGTAGTGGAAGCCAGGCGGACTATCCTGGAGCTGCTTCTGGCCAAACATCCGCATGACTGTGTAAACTGTCAGGATTTTGGTGACTGTCTGCTGGCTGAATATGCATACAGATACGGACTTATTGATGGCAGATGCGGGGTTTGTGCTAAAGTTTGCCCGACCAAGGCAATAGATTTCGAGGAAGAGGACGAAGTGATAACCGAAAGTTTCGGAGCTATTATTATGGCTACGGGTTATGACCTGATTAAATGGGGCGAATATTATCCTGAATATGGTGGGGGAACTATTCCGGATGTCATTGACGGCATGCAGTTTGAGCGGCTGGTTAATGCCGGAGGCCCCACCGGAGGTAAAATAAAGCGGCCCTCAGATGGTACGGTTCCTAAGACAGTAGTATTTATTAAGTGTGTAGGCTCAAGGGATACTCTCAAGGCTAAGGAATACTGTTCCAGGGCCTGCTGTATGTACACTGCCAAGCATGCTCATCAGGTACGCGAAAAAATACAGGGTTCCGATGTCTACATCTTCTACATGGATGTACGTACTCCGGGTAAGCTGTATGACGAATTCTACATGCGGACCAGGGAGCAGGATGGGGCAAAATATATCCGCGGTCAGGTATCAAAAATATACCAGGATGGCAGCAAACTGATAGTACGCGGTGAAGATACCCTTATCGGCGCGAGTGTTGAGGTTGAGGCTGATATGGTAGTTGTAGAGACTGCCATGGTGCCTCGTGAGGATGCTATTCAGTTAGCTCAAACCGTTGGCTTTTCATATGACAAAGATGGCTGGTATACCGAAGCTCACCCGAAACTCCGACCGGTGGAAACAAATACCGGGGGCGTATTCCTTGCGGGATGCTGTCAAGGACCAAAAGATGTTCCTGATACTGTATCTCAGGCAAGTGCTGCAGCGGCTAAGGTTGTTGCTATGTTCTCCAAAGACCAGATGGCTACTAACCCGCAGATTGCATCAGTTAATGAAGCAACTTGTGTAGGGTGTCTATTATGTAAGCCAATTTGTCCGTACAAGGCTATTGAAGCCAAAGAAATTCAAGAAAGGGTCCATGGCGAAACCATAATACGTACAGTTGCCAGCGTAAACTCAGGTCTTTGCCAGGGATGCGGGGCCTGTACCGCAGAATGCCGTTCCGGTTCCGTTAACCTTAAAGGTTTCACCAATCTACAATTACTTGCGGAGGTGGATGCTGCATGTCTGTAAACGAAAAAGACCTGTCAAATTGGCAGCCAAAGATACTTGGTTTTGCATGCAACTGGTGCAGCTATGCAGGCGCGGACGTTTGCGGTGTAAGCCGTTTTCAGCATCCTGCAACCATGAGGGTTGTCCGCGTTCCCTGTTCCGGGCGTGTTAACCCGCACTTTGTACTGAGGGCATTTCAGAGGGGGATTGACGGTGTCCTAGTAGGTGGTTGACACCCGGGTGATTGTCACTATGTTAGTGGCAATTATTTCACCAGGAGAAGGTTCTTGGTCCTGAAACGCCTCCTGGAATATGTTGGATATGAACCTGGTCGTTTTAATGCACGCTGGATCTCCGGTTCGGAAGGGCAAAAATGGGCTGATACAACTAAGGAAATGACTGAACAGATTAAAGCCCTTGGTCCGAACAAGAGATTTGCAAAAGAATAAGGAGATGAGGTGTGCTTATGAATAAAGTAACCGAAAATCTTAGAAAAACAGCAGCCAAGTTATTACAGGACCAGGAAGTAAAAATGGTGATAGGGTATGGTGCCGGCTCTGAGGCGGTACGAACCCAGCCGTTATTTATCACATCCCCTGAAGATGCTGAAAAAATGGTGTGGAACCCATTTTGTGCTAATGGCTTAACTAAATATTTGTCTGATTTGAAGGGTTTTGACGGCAAGATTGCGGTTGTGGTCAAAGGCTGTGATTCCCGCAGTATTTACAGACTGACCCAAGACAATATTATTCCACGGGATAAAGTAGTTGTGCTTGGAGTTCCCTGTGCCGGACAGATGTCATATCAGAAGCTGGCAGCTAAAATGGATGTTACCGGTCAGCTTACTGATGTTGAAGAAAAAGGCGATAACCTGGAAATTAAAACCTCAAAAGGTAATTTTACCGTCAAAAAGAGTGATGTGCTGCTTGACAAGTGTTTGACCTGTGAGAACCATAACCCGGTTGTAGCTGACCAGTTATTAGGTGATGAGATAAATATTGCCCCTAAACCGGATGATTATGATGAAGTCAAGAACTTTGAAGCCAAGTCAGCTGACGAGAAAGCCAAGTTCTGGTTGTCTCATTTTGAACGCTGTATCCGCTGTTATGCATGCCGGAACACTTGTCCCGGATGTACCTGCAGGGAATGTGTCTTTGATGACATTAAGCCTAATTGGGTTGGCAAAGAAATCAATGTTTCTGAAAATGAACTTTTCCACCTGACCAGGGCAATGCACCTTGCCGGACGTTGTGTTGACTGCGGTGAGTGTGACCGGGTATGCCCAATGGATATCCCTATTAGGTTGTTGAACAAGAAATTGCTTAAAGACTGCAAGGAATTATTTGAAATGGCAACTCCGGGTTCATCTGAAGAGGGCGGTTCCATACTTGGTCAATACCGCCAAGAAGACCCCGAAGAATTCATGTAGGATGGAGAGGTGATAACAGATGGCGAATAAATCCATAAAAAAGGACCAGGTGAAGAACCTGCTTGACAAGCTCGCTCAGAGCAACCAGCTCATCGCCCCCATCCAAAGTGAAGGGATAACCCTGTTTAAACCTGTTAAATCGGGCGAAGGCGTAGTGCTGGATTACCAGAATGCTCTGGTGCCGCCAAAAGATTTTTTCTTCCCCCAGAGTGAGAAGATGTTCACTTATGATATCAGTGACCCCTCTTGGGCTATCACACCTGTAGAGGGAGTTCCCAACAGGGTGTTGTTTGGGGCCCGGCCTTGTGATGTTAAGAGCATCCTGCTTCTTGACAAGGTGTTTGACGCTGAGTTCAGGGATGACTATTACCTTGATAAGCGAAACAAAACCACAATTGTGGCCTTGAGCTGCAATGATGCCAGGCATACATGCTTCTGCAGTGCATTTGGGGTTTCACCAGGTGAGGCTGAGGGAGCGGATATCCTCCTAACTGACCTTGGTGACAGGTACCTGGCAGAAGTGCTGACAGAAAAGGGTGAGGCTCTTGTATCATCCTGTGCCAATCTGTTTACTGATGATGACGGTAAGGGCCCTGCTGCCAAAGAAAAGGCAATCGCTCCTGCCAAAGACAAGCAGCTTCAGATAAGCTTAGAAGGTGTTAAAGAAAAACTCGACAACATGTTTGATCACCCCATTTGGGATACCGAATCTCTTAGGTGTATCGGCTGCGGGACATGTACCTTTTTTTGCCCTACCTGTCATTGTTTCGATATTGTCGACTTTAACAACCAGAGCTCTGTAGGATACAGATACCGCTGCGCAGACTCCTGTCAGTTTGCCAACTTCACCAGGGCAGCAGGTGGACATCAGCCGCGTCCCAGCAAGAAGGAGCGGACCAGGCAGCGTTTCATGCATAAACTAAGGTATTTCGTAGACCGTTACGGTGATTTTGGTTGTGTAGGCTGTGGCCGTTGTCTTGAGAAATGCCCTGTCAACCTCGATATTGCACAAATTATCAATAAAGTAAAGGAGGTTGACTAATATGTCCTGTGAATGCAATACCAGGGAAGTAAAAGCTCCGCTGTTACCTAAAATAGCAACTATTCAAAAGATAATTGATGAAAATGAAAACATTAAAACATTTCAGGTTACTTTTGACGAAGAAGGAGTTTTAGAGAATTTCGGGAACCAGCCTGGCAACTGTGGCATGCTGTCTATTTTAGGAGTTGGTGAAATTATGATTTCAATCACTTCTTCACCGACCAGAAAAGGATTTTTGGAGTTCTCTATTGCAAATGTAGGAAGGGTAACCAGTGTTATCCACCAATTAGATGTGGGTGGAAAGATAGCAATTCGCGGCCCATATGGCAACAATTTTCCATTTGAAGAGATGAAAGGCAAGAACTGTCTATTTGTCGCCGGTGGTATTGGTCTGGCTCCGCTGCGTTCCCTGATTGACTATGTTCTGGATAACCGTGATGACTATGGGCGGGTTGACATCGTCTATGGCGCCAGGACTTACGACCTCTTGTGCTTCAAGTATGATATTTTTGACAAGTGGCCGAAGATTAAGGATACTCATGTCCACATTACCTTGGATGCGAAAGACCCTAAATGGGATGGACGCATAGGATTTATCACTCAGGATTGGCTTCAAGAAATTGTGCCAAATATTGAAAATACCGTTCCGGTAACGTGTGGTCCGCCAATAATGATTAAAATCCAGTTAGGCAATTTCCAGAAGATGGGCTGGAAGCCTGAAGAAATAATTACAACCTTGGAAATGAACATGAGATGTGGTGTTGGTAAATGCGGCCGCTGCAATATTGGTGAAAAATATATTTGTGTTGATGGACCGGTGTTTAATCTGTCTCAGATCAACCAATTGCCACCAGAGTATTAATTTACAGTTCATTTTTAATCTGGACAGGGGTAGATGTGTTCCGGAAGGCGGTGTCTGTCGTCCGTCCGGCCCACGACCCGCAAAGCGGGAGTGGATGCCGGCGGAGATCTAGCCCGCCGAAGGAATATTTCTACCCCTGTCTTAATATCAATAATATAAAACTTATTGGCGGAGGTTGCACAATTGGGCAAAGTTAATGTACGGGCCTTATCCAAACAAATGGTTTCCCCAGCTTCATTTAGTAGGAATAGAAGGGTACGGTTTAGGCTTTACCTGGGTATTGTAATGTTTGTTTCGGGAGTAGGGATAATAGCAGCCGGACTCATTTTAAGGGGCATTTAAAAAATGTATTTTTAAAAGTTGCCAAGTGTTAGAAGGAAATTTTGACAGGGAAGTCGAAAAACAAAGTATTAAAAAATTCGGAGGTAAACTAATGACCTCTCAATGGCCCCAGAACCAGTATAATAAAAAGAAATACTTTGCCGAACAATATGTAGATAACTCTGATTCTGCTATTATAGCAATAGACATAGATGAAATAGTGGTTATTTATAATCAGACTGCTGAAGACATAATGGGTATACCGGCAGATGAGGTCCTGGGAAAGCAATTTTGTGAACTTCAGGAACGAAAATTAGGAACTCAGGATAGTATTCTGCTAAATACTTTGCGTATCGGAAGACCATACAGTCATGTTGAGGCAAATATCGAAACTCCCTTGGGGGTTATGAATGTAATGGCATTTACAACGCTGGTCAAAGACAAAAATGACAACGTGATTGGCGGGATTTTGAGCATAAGGGATGTCACTGGTCAGAAACAGCTTGAAGAAAAAGTTGTTAAAGCAGAAAAATTTTCAGTTATCGGGGAGCTTGCGGCAGGAATTGCTCATGAGGTGAGAAACCCTCTTACATCTATTAAAGGGTTCCTCCAACTATTGGCACAGCGTTTTCCAAAGACTGATCAGGTTCAGCAGTATATCAATATAATGCTTGATGAAATTTCAAGAATCAATTATATTATATCTGAATTTTTGCTGCTGGCTAGGCCGACGGTTCCGATTAAAAGGACTACAGGAATTCATAATACCTTAGATGAGATTGTTCTTTTGACTGAGGGAGAATTATATATAAAGAACATTAAATTAATAAAGGAGTATGATCATAATTGTCCAACAGTTAAAGTTGATGTGGAACAGATAAAACAGGTATTCTTAAACTTGGTTACCAATGCTATAGCTGCGATGCCGGAAAAGGGCAGCCTTACTATAAGAACAGTGTACGATAGGTTCGAAAACGCTATTAGAATTTATTTTAGCGATACCGGGATTGGCATAGATCATTCAATCATAGATAGTATTTTTGACCCCTTTTTCACTACCAAGGAGGAGGGAACAGGCTTAGGCCTTACGGTATCATACCGGATTATCGAAAACCATGGTGGTAAAATTGAAGTTCAAAGCAGGCCGGGAGAAGGAACCAGCTTTATTGTGACAATTCCTGCATATAGGCAATAATTTATATGATTCTTATTAATAAAAAACCGGAGGAGACATGTGAATTTCAAGTGGAAACTGTATCAGTAACAGTCCGTTTGGAATTGTTTTGTCTCCTCCTATTAATTTTCTTACTCTCCAACACCCCAGATACCTCCTAGACATCCTGCGATTATTGAGGCTAGGATTTTTTTTAGGACTGTAAACCCAAAAACTCCATTGGGAAATATCATACTAAACAATAATGTTAGAACAAGGAATGTCAAACCTACTCCTAAGCCGTGCAGCCATCCCATTTTACCGGCTTTTCGTGCCGAAATAAGGCCTCCCAGGAAAATGCTGATAAACAGTATTGATAACCCAATAACAGGAACCAGGCGTTCATTAAAAATAGTATAGAACATTACTGTACCGCCAATGGCCATAAGAATTATTGATGCAATCACCGCAAGTAGAGAACCATAAAGAATGGCTGCCAAATTGATGTTCCAAGTCCATTTAACCGCTGTGGTCAGCTTGGGACACATAAAAACACCTCCTAAAATTCAATTATTTGTACAAAAATATTATAGAAGCACTTGAAATATTACATTAATTAAAAAAACTGAAGGAGGTATTACAATGAAAACCATATCTCGCAGACTTATAAAAAAGATAAATGGCATGTTATTGATAGGAGCTGTAATATTGATCTTTGTATCTATTACAGGTTGCAGCGGCAATGATTTTAATGGAGTATCAGCTTCGGGTACAGTTTCTGCCGCAGAAGTGAACATGACTGCTGAGATTGGGGGCAGGATTATAGATGTTACTGTTAAAGAAGGTGTTTATGTTAAAAAGGGGGAGGTTTTGGGACATCTAGAATCCAAAATTCAGGCTCTTCAGGTAAATTCAGCAGAGGCCGTACTTTGCGCAGCAATAGAAAAGGCTAAGGAGACCAAGGCTGGAAACAGAGCCCAGTTAATAGCCCAGGCTCAAATGACAATTGAACAGGTTGATTCACTTCAGCAGGGAGCTAGGCAAGCAATGGAAAATTCACGGGGAACCTTGGAACGGATGAAGGAGCTTTTTATAG
The DNA here is from genome assembly GCF_048453025.1 of Phosphitispora sp. TUW77. GTDB lineage: Bacteria > Bacillota > Thermincolia > Thermincolales > UBA2595 > Phosphitispora. The sequence goes on along the minus strand of NZ_CP156677.1, from coordinate 1,565,931 downwards.
AAGGTGGGGTTACACAGCAGCAAGTATCTGATGCTGAAACTGCTTATGCAACTGCAAAAGCCCAATATGAGTCTTATGGTTCGCAAAAGAAGTCGGCAGAGCAACATCTTGACCTGTTGAAAAGCGGGGCCACCAGGGAAGTGCTTAATATCGCTGATGCCGGGGTAACGCAGGCACAGGCAAACCTGGAAATTGCCAAAACAAACCTGGAAAAAACTATTCTTTATGCTCCGGTTGACGGAATTATAAGTTCAGTTAACTTTAATGAAGGGGAAGTTGTTTTAGCAGGATCCAGAGTCTTAACTATAATGGAAACTAAAGACATGTGGATAGATGTTTATGTAAGTGAAACTGAGCTGCCCAAAATAAAACTTGGGCAGCAAGCGGAAATTAATATTGATGCATTTCCAGAGAAGGTATTCCATGGTGAAGTAAACTTTATTTCCCCTGAAGCTGAGTTTACTCCCAAAAATCTTCAGACTAAGGATGAAAGGGTAAATATGGTTTTTGGAGTAAGAGTAGCCGTGATTGATGGAAAAGATATTCTAAAAACCGGGCTTCCTGCAGATGTTAAGATACTGACCCATTAGGGGGAATATGTATGGAAAATGCAGTTATGATAAACGAACTGACCAAAAGATTCGGAAACCATGTTGCGGTCGACAAGATTTCCTTTGCTGTAAAACCTGGTGAAATATTTGGCTTTCTAGGTCCCAATGGGTCTGGGAAATCAACTACGATTCGGATGCTGTGTGGTATTCTGACACCAAGTTCCGGGGCCGGGCAAGTATTGGGATTCGATATATATTCCCAGGCAGAGCAGATAAAGCAAAATATCGGATATATGTCACAAAAGTTTAGTTTATACGAAGAACTTACAGTTTTAGAAAACCTGAAGTTTTACGCCGGGGTTTACGGTCTGGACCGTTTACAGCAAAAAAAGCGAATTTCCCAGGTTATTGAACTGGCTAGCCTGGACGGCAGGGAAGGATTTCAGGCAAGGATGCTGTCAGGGGGCTGGAAACAGAGGTTGGCACTAGGGTGTGCATTGCTGCACAGGCCGCAGCTGCTGTTCCTGGATGAACCTACAGCAGGTGTTGACCCGGTTTCCAGGAGGATTTTCTGGGAAATTATCAGGTATTTATCAAATTCAGGGATTACAGTATTTGTGACCACTCACTATATGGATGAGGCTGAACTATGTGATACCACTGGTTTTATTCATAATGGTATGCTTGCTGCCTATGGGACTCCGGAAAAGCTTAAAAAAGAATTTGGCTATAAAACTCTTGAGGATGTATTCATTTCCTTTGTGGGGAATCAGGAGCTAAACAAGGTAAAGGAATTGTTTGAGAGGGAGATATTATTTCCATAAAGGGTGAAGATAATGAATATACGCAGAATAATTTCAATTATAAAAAAAGAAATAATTCAGATTAGAAGAGACCCGCCCAGTTTAGCTATGGCTTTTGTGCTGCCGGTAATGATGCTGTTGATTTTTGGTTATGCGGTAACTACAGATGTGGAACACATAAAAACTGTTGTTCTGGATATGTCCAAGAGCCATCAAAGCAGGCAGATGGTTACTGTTTTTAAAAATACCGGGTATTTTGACCCTGACCTGTATGTTGAAAGTTACGATGAAATAAACCATCTTCTTGACAGTGGTGATGCCAGGGTGGGTCTTATAATTCCCTCTGACTATGCCATTAAGCTTCATCGTGGCGAACAGGCAACGCTGCAGCTTTTGGTTGATGGGTCTGACCCTTTGGTAGCCCGTACTGCGCTTTCCACAGCACAAGTAATTACACAGAAAGAATCTTATGATATTAAAGTAAAGACAATCAGGCAGGCAGGAATAGATCCCGACCTTAAGCCTGCTGTGGACCTGAGATACAGGATTTGGTATAACCCGGACATGGTGAGCTTGAAGTTTAATATCCCGGGTTTGATTGGACTTATAATGCAGAACATTACAATCCTTCTTACGGCGTTTGCCATGGTTCGGGAACGTGAGAGAGGGACATTGGAACAGTTGATTATAACACCGGTAAAGCCTGCAGAACTAATAATCGGCAAGTTGATACCCTATATTGCAATCGGCTTTGTAGATGTGTTAATTATACTTGGATTCGGTATGTTTTGGTTTAATGTGCCGGTTAAAGGGAGCATTATACAATTGTTGATTTTTTCTTTGGTGTTTTTAATGGGTGCTCTTGGGCTGGGGCTGTTTGTTTCCACAGTTGCCAAAACCCAGCTTCAGGCAATGCAAATAGGTTTTGCCATTATACTTCCCAGTGTGCTTTTATCGGGATTTATGTTCCCGCGGGAGTCGATGCCCCAGATCATTCAGGTAATTGGTTATGCTTTGCCCGTGACTTATTTTATGCAAGTTTTGCGTGGCATTATATTAAAAGGGGTAGGTTTTACTTTTCTGTGGAAGGATATTATTATATTGACTGCTTTTGCTATATTTATTCTTGGCCTTTCTATAATCAGGCTAAACAAACGCCTTGATTAAAAACATTAACACAGTTGAGTACAATGTATTTCAGTCCATGAATCCCGCATTTTACACCTTGAAATCTGCATTTTAAACTTTATTATAGGAAGAGTACAAAAAAATATGTAATAATAATTCAAGGATAACCATAAACAATAAGTTTCCTGATACCGCAAATAATTATAAACGGAGATGAGATAAACTTGTACTCTTCAAGGCTATATTTATTAGCTTTATCTTATGAAGCAATTTTAGTATATCTGATTATTTTCGCAATTATCTTAGTATATATATTTATTAGGACCAAGCGAAATCTTATAAGAGATATTCAGAAAAACGTGCTTGTTCAAAATCCGGAACTCATTTCTCTGATGGCCTTTGCGGTCAGGCATAAAAGACGCGCATCGTTTTTTGCGGGATTAATGGAGATTTGCGGGAGCGGGATACTGACAATAACGCCGGAAGGGGTTCAATATTTAGGTTACAAAGGCCGGAGAATTCCTGATAATTTATCTGTTGCCGCAAATGAATTTGAAGTGGTCTGGCTTGGCAAAGTTATGCCTTTAAGCCCTCTGTATTGGTTAGTTGTTAAGGATGGTAGTACAAAACATTATTTTACCGCAGAAACTGGAAAAACGTTTTCAGCTAATAAGGAAGAAACCAAGGAAATTTATGACTATATTTGTTCACAGGTGAGCCAATAGAACAGTTGCTGTGTGTATAAAAAAGGATTGATTTCATGGACTTGAAGTCAAAGGTATTATCGGCACTAAAGGTGGCTTTTAAGGGAAGAGCATTTGGTGAATCATTTTTGGATTCACACCAAGGTTTTTATATTAATGAAATAAAATCATCAGCTTGTATACAATTTAATGTTATTGCAGAGCTTTACAGTATTTCTATGAATGGAACTTCAGCTTACAATTATTGGTTAATCAACTGTAATGATGATAAGATTGTTACAGTGGACACTCTTAAAAGCTTTCTGCTTAGTATGGCTGACATTTCAGAGAAAAACATCAGAAAAACATTTATTACTTCAAGATATCCTTTTAACAGGTCTGCACTAAGATATGCCTTTGAAAATAATATTGGGTTGGCACGAATAGCGCCTTTGGGTTCAAATCCAAAAATTGATATAGGCACTAACCTAATTCAGGGAATAAGCCCCTTAGAACTAAAAGAGGCCTTGTGCACCAATGAATTTGGCACCAGAAGAAAGGAGTTTTACGGTTTTAACAGCAGTGGGAAAATTGAACAGTTAGGGTCTTTAGAAAATTATTTCCGCAGTGAAATGTTCAGCATAAATTTATGAAGCATATAACTGCCCGTCAATAGGGGGCGGTTTTTTTATGTTTAATGTAAGTTTAGGTGTGATTAATCATCTCTTATGGCAAAGGAATAATTAAATTAAGCGGCGAATTGTTCCTCAAACTGAAAGTTGAGGTGGAGGGTTTGGAACTGGGTTTTATTTTGGGACGAGCCGGTACCGGGAAGACGAGATATATATTGAATAACATAAAAGAAGAACTGAAAAAGAACGGGGACGGTTCTCCAATAATTATATTAGTGCCAGAACAGGCAACATTCCAAACGGAATATTATCTGTCAGCCAAACTTGGTTTGGAAGGCTCTATAAGAGCACAGGTGCTGAGTTTCCGAAGGCTTGCTTATAGGGTTCTGCTGGAGACCGGGGGGGCAGCTTGTATACCGGTGGGTGAACTTGGTAAGCGCATGATTTTGCGTAAACTTTTAGAAAAACATAAGCATGAATTAAGAGTGTTTGGGAGTATTGCCGGACGTACTGGTTTTCCGGATAGTCTTGCCAGGAGTATCGGAGAAATGAAGACATATCTGATATCACCCGATAAACTGGAAAATGCAGCATTAGTACTGGTGAAACAAGGTTTACTTTTAACAGATAAGTTAAATGATATGGCTCTTTTATATAGAGAACTGGAAAAACAACTTGAAAACAGATACACAGACCCCGATGATTACTTGGACCTTTTGGCAGCTAAGATTTCCGGTGCTGAAACTTTTAATCAGGCTGAGTTCTGGATAGACGGATTTAAAGGATTTACTCCACAGGAACTAAAAGTAGTTGAAGCAATTCTACGGTCGGCTAAATCAGTGAATATAAGCCTATGTATAGACCCAATGGGTGCAGAAGATGAACTTACAGAAAACGATGTTTTCTATCCGGTATGGGATATTTATAATAAACTTAAAAAGATTGGGGTACAGTTGCAAGCAAAAACAAAAAAACCGGTCATTTTCTGTAGTGAGCCGCCACAGCGTTTTTGTTCGGCAGGTGACCTGGCCCATCTTGAGAAATATTTTTATAGTTATCCGGCGCCGCAATATCATCAAAAACAAGGAAATGTCCGAATAGTTGCTGCTGCCAACAGACGGGCCGAAGTTGAAGCCAGCGCACGGGAAATTATCCGCCAGGTAAGGGATGAAGGCAGACGGTGGCGTGATATTACCGTTTTGCTGCGAGAAGTGGAAATGTATCATGACTTGATAACAGGAATATTTACAGACCATGATATTCCTATTTTTGTTGATCATAAACGAAAAGTAATGCACCATCCACTGATTGATTTGATTCGTTCTGCATTAGAAGCTGTAGTAAAGAACTGGGCGTATGAGCCGGTATTCCGATACCTGAAAACAGACCTGGTTCCGGTTGACAGGGAGAATATCTATATTTTGGAAAATTATGTGCTGGCCCATGGTATTAGGGGATCCCGGTGGATGGATGATAAGGAGTGGTCTTTTAAAAAAAAGGATGCCTTAGGGGATGACAGGGAGCTGACTGAAAAAGACAAAGCGGACCTGGAACTAGTTAACCATACCAGGAGAAGGGCAGCAGCTGAGTTAGCCGCTTTTTGCCGTAAAATTAAAACTGCTGGAAATATTCGGGAGATAACGGTTTGTTTATATGAACTGCTGGAAGACTTGGATGCCGGGAATACGATAAAGAGATGGACTGAAACAGAACAAACTGCGGGAAACACTGTATCTGCCAGAGAACATATTCAAGTTTGGAAAAATGTAATTAATTTGTTTGATGAGATAGTTGAAGTTTTGGGAGATGAGCAAACTAATTTGCATACTTACGCAGAAATACTGGAAGCCGGTTTTGCCGGCATGACACTTGGAATGATACCACCTGGTCTTGATCAGGTAGTAGTTGGTTCACTTGACCGCTCTCGTAATTATGACATTAAAAACGTGTTTATATTGGGAGCTAGTGAAGGGGTATTACCGGCCAGGATTTTTGATGAAGGTATTTTTAATGATATTGAACGAGAAAAGCTGGAGCTGGCGGGAATTGCCTTATCACCAGGAAGCCGTAAAAGGTGTTTTGAGGAACAGTTTCTTGTTTATAACGCTTTAACCAGGGCCAGTGAGCGGTTATGGATCAGTTACCCGCTGGCTGATGATGAGGGCCGGGCTATGGGGGCATCACCGGTTATATCCAGAATTAGAGAACTGCTTCCTGAAGTAAGGGAAGACAGTTTTCAGGTTGAACCATTTCTGGGTAGTGAGGCAGAAGGCTTGGAATTTCTGGTGTATTCAGGAAGAGCCAAGTCTTATCTTGCCGGAAGACTCCGTGCAGTCGTGTCTGGAAGGCCTATTCACGGCATCTGGTGGGAGCTTTACAACCTCTTTGTTACAAGTGACACTGAGGGTCATATAGCACAGGCCATCGAAGCTGTGTTTGCAGACAACACTGAAAAGAAACTCAGCAGAAATACCAGTAGTATGCTTTATGGAAAAAATATCAAGGCTAGTGTCTCCAGAGTAGAAATGTTTATGGCCTGCCCTTTTGCACATTTTTCTTCTTATGGACTGAAGCTTAAGGAAAGAAAGTTGTTTCGTCTTCAAGCTCCCGATATTGGGGAACTTTTTCATACAGCCTTGAAAATGTTTGTACATGAGGCGGAGAGGGATAGGGATGACTGGGGGAATATGAGCAAGGAGGCATGTCTAACCCTTAGTGAGCAAATAGTTGATGAACTGGTGCCAGGACTGCAAAATGAAATTCTTTTGAGCAGTGCTAGATACCGTTATCTGACGGGAAAACTCAAAATGGCAGTGAACAGGGCTGCTTTGGTCCTTACTGAGCACGCGCGCCGCAGCAGTTTTAGGCCCTGTGAACTGGAAATGTCATTTGGGCCGGGATGCCGGATGCCGGCAAAGCTTGTCAGGCTTCCAGGAGGTGACACCCTGGAACTTGTCGGGCGTATTGACAGGATTGACAAGGCGGTTTCAGAAAATGGCATATATTTAAGAGTTATTGACTACAAATCTCGAGATCACCGCCTAAGTCTTGCAGAAGTTTATTATGGCCTAAATTTGCAGTTGGTAACTTATCTACATGTGGCGCTGGAGTATTTTAATAAAACCAATTCCCAGGGCTATCCGGTAAAACCGGCAGGGATTTTGTACTTCACCGTTGCTGACCCTTTGCTGCAAGTTCCTGGGCCAATGACACCTGAAGAGGCTGAGAGAGCAGTAGCTTTAAAATTAAAGATGAAGGGTTTGTTTTTAAATGACAGGGATGTGTTCAGGTTAATGGATGGACTGACAGAACAAGGATATTCGGACTTATTTCCGGTGAGGATTAATAAAGACGGGACTTTTAGCAGCAGCGCCTCTGTTATTGGAGAACAGCAATTTGAACTGTTGTGTCGTTACATAGAGACAGTGTTTCAGGAGTATGGATTAGAAGTACTAGGTGGTAATGTGGATATTACTCCTTTTAAGATGCAGGCCCAAAATGCCTGCTGGTACTGCCGCTTCAAATCAGTTTGCAGTTTTGATATTCTTATGGACGGAAATCATTTCAGGGTTTTCCGTTCTATCGCGGAAAATGAAGTTTGGAAGCTGATATCCATAGCCGGCGGGGAAGGAGATAAATCATGACCTCTTCAAAATGGACCGTAGAACAACATGAGGCTATAACCGCACGAGGATGTAACCTGCTCGTTTCTGCAGCGGCCGGCTCAGGAAAAACCGCTGTGCTGGTGGAACGGATTATCAGGCAGATAACTGATATTTACAATCCTGTTGATGTGGACAAGCTGCTGGTGATGACTTTTACTAAGGCGGCAGCGGCTGAAATGAGGGAGCGGATAAGTGCCGCGATATCCCGCGAACTCAACAGGAACCCTGATTCCCTGCACTTAAGGCGTCAATTTACTTTGTTAAACAGGGCATCGATTACTACCCTGCATTCATTCTGCCTCGATATCCTGCGCCGGTATTTTTATAAAACTGACCTTGACCCAGCCTTTAGGATAGCTGATGATAACGAAGCGGCCCTGCTGCGTCTTGAGGTGCTGGAGGAGTTATTTGAAGATAGTTATGAGAACGCAGATGAGAATTTCCTTAAACTGGTTGATGCTTATGGCGGTTTAAAGGATGACAGCTTTCTTCAAGAAATGGTTTTGAAGCTTTATGAGTTTTCGCACAGTAATCCATGGCCTGAAGATTGGCTGGCAGGTATTTGTGAAAAGTATCTGGCCGCATCAGAGGGGGGACCCCCGGATGCCCTTGATTGGGGAAAGGCAATCATGGAATCAGTAAAAATGCTCTTTACAGGGTGTCATGACATCTTGATTGATGCGGTGAGGACGGCATCCCTACCCGGCGGCCCTGCTGTTTACTTGCAAAACCTCACTGATGATATCAGATTAGTCGATGATTTACTGAAAGCCGCCGCAATTTCATGGGATTCACTATTCCATGAAATTAGCAACGCGACGTTTGCTAAGCTCAAACCCTGCAAGGGAACTGATATTGATGAATATTTGCGTGATAAAGTTAAGAACTGCCGCGATGAAGTGAAAAAGACAGTCAATAGAATCAGGGACGATTTTTTCTCGCGGCCGGGGGCAGAATTGACTGCCAATCTTGTATTAATAGCACCACTTGTGCAAAGGTTGTCTGATTTAACTGTGGAATTCACGGCACGATATGCCAAAGTCAAGATTGACCGGTCCCTGGTCGATTTTTCCGACCTGGAGCATCACTGCCTGAAAATATTGATGAACCCGGCATCGGCACCCGGAATGATAATTCCTTCTGAAGCTGCACTAGAAATACAGGAGTATTATACCGAAGTCTTTGTCGATGAGTATCAGGACACCAACGAAGTCCAAGAAACAATTTTAGATATGGTCTGTGGAACAGGGGAGAGTGCTGCCAACCGGTTTATGGTCGGGGATGTTAAACAGTGTATTTACCGGTTCCGCCTGGCAGAGCCTGATTTGTTTCTGGAGAAGTACTACCGCTATCCACGTTCCCAAGGGGGGCCTGACAGGGGAATTGACCTTACCAAGAATTTCCGCAGTCGCCGGGAAGTTGTGGCTGCAGTCAATTTTATCTTCAGACAGGTGATGACCGGAACCATGGATAAACTGGTATATGATGAGAAAGCGGAATTGGTACCCGGAGCGGAGTATCCTGATTGTGCAGCTAATGTTCCTACAGCGGCTGAAAATCCTGTTGAAGTATATTTGCTCGAAAAGAATCATGTTTCCATAGAAACTGAAAGTGAACCGGAAGACTTGGATGCTGTCCAGCGGGAGGCGCGGATAATTGCACAGAGAATTAGGGAAATGGTCCTGGGCGGTAAAAGTGACGGTGCTCAGGGACTTTATGTGTTTGATGGAAAACTAGGTGATTATCGGCCGGTACAGCACCGCGACATTGTCGTTCTGCTCAGGACTACAAGGAATATGGCAAATGTATTTCTTGAAGAATTCAGGGCAATGGGAATACCGGCATTTGCTGACCTGGGCACAGGATATTTTGAAGCTGTTGAAGTGGAGACTATGTTATCACTCCTTAAGGTGATAGACAATCCAAGACAGGATATCCCTTTGGCAGCTGTACTGCGTTCTCCGGTGGTTAAACTCACCGCTGATGAAATGGCCATTGTACGAGCCTATGACAGTACAGGAGACTATTATGATGCAGTGCGAACATGTGCCGCATCCGGCACATGTTCAGGCATAAAACTGCAGGTATTTCTGGAGAAGTTAGATACTTGGCGAACTCAGGCAAGAAGGGGAACCCTTTCAGAACTCGTTTGGAAGCTGCTCAACGAAACAGGATATTTTGCTTATGTGGGCGGTATGCCCGGAGGCGCTCAGCGCCAGGCGAATTTGCGTGCTTTATATGACCGGGCCTGTCAGTTTGAGGCTACCAGTTTCCGGGGTCTCTTCAGGTTTCTCAGGTTTATTGAACGGTTCCGGGACACGGGTAGTGACCTTGGAACAATAGGGGCACTGGGTGAGAATGAAGATGTTGTAAGGGTTATTAGTATACATAAGAGTAAGGGACTTGAATTCCCTGTAGTATTTGTTGCTGGGTTGGGTAAACAATTTAACACCTCAGACCTCAGTGAAAAATCACTGCTCCATAAGAAAATGGGCCTTGGGCTTCCAGTGGTAGATCCAGTTCTGCGTTTGACCTATCCAACAATTGCTCAGCATGCTATTAGGCTTGCCTTGAAAAATGAACTTCTTGCTGAGGAGATGCGGATATTGTATGTGGCGCTCACGAGGGCCAGGGAAAAGCTGGTCTTAGTGGGAACAGTGCAAACTCTTCCTCAGGCATCTCATTGCTGGTGTGAAACGGCGCGGAGGGCCGGCTCTAAACAGTGCTCTCTTCCTGAGAATTCACTGATATTGGCCAGAAACTGTCTTGACTGGTTGGGACCGGCTTTAGCAAGGCATCCCGATGGTATCGCTTTGAGAAAAATGTCTCCCCAAACCGAGGAGGATTTTCCGCTTCTTACTGATTCTACGAGGTGGGAAATAGTTTTCCCGGGGCCAAACGTATCCAAGCAGGTTCTGCCGGAAGTGAGCTGTGAGTATGCAGAACAACTGGAAAAAGTGAAGCATATGGAACCGGTTGCAGTTGACCAAAAATATGGGGAATTTCTGAAAAAGTGCCTTAATTGGAAATATCCCTATAAAATATTTGCCGGTATACCTGCGAAGGCTTCAGTTACCGAATTAAAGAAAAGGTTTGCTACAGCGGATCTGGAAGAAACTGGGGCAGATCTAATGATTGAAAAAATGTCAGATATGCCGGCGATCAGACCAAAATTTATCCAGCAGCACTCCGGTTTGTCCGCAGCGGAAATAGGTACGGCAATGCACCTGGTGATGCAGCATATGAAACTGGAAGAAGAGTTAAACCGTGATTCTGTTGTCAGGCAGGTGCAGAAAATGCAGGAAGCCGGGCTGCTAACAGATGAACAGGCGGTATCAGTCAATATTGATGTTCTGCTGAAGTTTTTCAGAGGACCCCTGGGGCATAAGTTGAAATCAGCCTTAAGGGTCAAACGGGAGCTGCCTTTTACTTTAGCCTTGCCGATATCCGAAATATATTCTGCAGCAGGTGATTTTGGTGATATAAACGAGGAAAAGGTAATAGTCCAGGGTATTATAGACTGCTTAATTGAAGAAGCTGATGGCTATGTTCTTATTGATTACAAGACAGACAGTGTTGCTCCGGGAAGAATTTTGGAAGCGGCCAATAAGTACATGGGACAATTGAATTTGTATGGGTTGGCAGTGGAACGGATATTTAAGAAACCGGTGAAGGAGAAATATCTTTACTTTTTTACAGCAGGTAGTGAAGTACAGTGTTAGGGGAGGTGTCTTAGACAATGAAAATTTTACATACTTCTGACTGGCATCTTGGCCGTACCTTGGAAGGCAGGAGCAGGATCCCTGAGCAGCGCTGTTTTGTTGATGAACTTTGTTCTATTGTTGATGATAACGGAGTTAACCTGATATTAATTGCGGGAGATATATTTGATTCCTATAACCCGCCGGCAGAAGCAGAGGAATTGTTTTATGATGCTATGGAGCGGCTTGCCGGAAACGGTCAAAGGGCGGTAGTTGTCATCGCCGGAAATCATGATAGTCCGGACAGGCTTCATGCCGCTAATCCTATAGCACAAAAACACGGCATTTATCTTTATGGTTATCCCGGTGAAGAGATAACAGGGGGCGGGTTGGTTAACGGAGGTCCCGGATGGGCTGAGATTAAGGTTCCGGGGTGCCGGGAGCATGCAATCATAGTAGTTCTGCCATACCCGTCAGAACAGAGGCTCAATGAGATATTATCTAACTCACTTGAGGATAAGGATATGCAGCCAGCCTATTCGGACAGGGTAAGATTAGCTTTTGGTGAGGGGGAGGTCCATTTTCGGGATGATACAGTAAACCTAGCGGTGAGTCATTTGTTCGTCCTGGGTGGCAGAGGGTCAGAATCGGAACGGGAGATACAGTTAGGCGGAGCTTATGTGGTTGAACCGTCGGCATTGCCGGCTAATGCCCATTATGTGGCATTAGGGCACCTGCACCGTCCCCAGAAAGTGGGCGGCAGCTCAGTACCTTGCAGGTATTCAGGCTCACCTCTTTGTTATAGTTTTTCAGAGGCTGACAGGCAAAAGGAAGTAGTCATAATTGATATAGTTCCGGGAAGCCCAGCAGAAGTCGGCTCAATAAGTCTGGCCAGCGGACGGCCTCTGCGTTCCCTCAGGTTTTCCTGTTATCAGGATGCTTACAGTTGGTGCCAATCCGAAGAGAATCGCCATTTGTGGGTTGAAATTGAGATTGAGTCTGTAGAACCGCTTGCTGCCTCACAGGTGGTTGACCTAAGGAAGCTGCATTCTGGAGTTATCAGTATCCGCGTTTTGCTTCCAGGGGTTAACATTCAAGAACATAGTAATGTGCAGCGGCTGTCGCAGCTTTCAGCAGAAGAAAAATTCCGCATGTTTGCTGCCAGGGAAACAGGTTCAGCTCCTGAACAAGAATTGGTGGACATGTTCCTGGAACTTCTTGATGGAGGTGATGCTATTGCAGCCAGTGATACTTAAATTCAGGGGACTGCAAAGTTATCGTGAAGAACAGCTAATTGATTTTGGGAAGTTGGGCGCTGCCGGTATTTTTGGGGTATTTGGACCGACAGGAGCAGGAAAGTCCACTATACTTGACGGGATAACCCTGGCTCTTTATGGAAAAGTGACTAGGGCCAAAAACGGGACACGCGGCATAATGAACCAGTATGAGGACAGACTGGCTGTTTCCTTTGAATTTTCCCTGGGTGGTGAAAGATATCTTGCTGAAAGATTATATTACAGGGACAGGCATGACTCAGATTCAATTAAAATAAAGAACGTTAGGCTGCTGCAGGCCTCATCAGGTTCTGTTCTGGCAGATAAGGCGGGTGACATGGATGCCAAGATGACGGAACTTCTTGGGATGTCTTATGAGGACTTTTCAAGGGCAGTAATTGTTCCCCAGGGCAAATTCGACCAGTTTTTAAAACTAACCGGCGGTGAGCGCGCTCGAATGCTGGAAAACATATTGAGGCTGGAGAGATATGGGGAGCAGTTATCAAAAAAAGTGACTGACCTGGAAAATGAATTAAAGAGCAAGCTTGAAACCAATAAGGGACTTTTGGCACAGTTGGGTGAAGCATCTAAGGAAGCAATAGAAGTGCTTAAGGCAGACCTGAAAAGACAGGAACAGTTAGTATTGCAACAGGATTTGTTGAGAAAGAACGCTGAAAACAAATTCCGGGAACTGGAGAAAATTGCGGGACTTCACAGCGAGCTTGAAGTAATGATGAAAGAAAAACAGAGGTTGGATACCGAAAAGCCGGAAGTTGATAAACTGCGGGAGAAGCTGGATAAGGCTTCAAAGGCAGAACCTATGCGAAGGCTTTTGGAGCAGGAGGAAGAACTTATCCGGAAAACTGCCGATGCCCGTGAATTTTTGAACCGGCTTGAAGAAAATCTGGCAGAAGCCGAGAAAAAGGAAGCAGGGGTATTAAACAGGCTGCAGTCTGCAGAAAAAAAAGAACCGGTAATCAATGATTTAAAGGAAAGAGAACTGCCGCGGGCTGCTATGGCGCTGGCATATGAAAAACAGGTTTCCAGATTAGAAGCAGAAACATTAAAAATTGGAAAAGATATTGAGGAAAAAACCTGTCAAATGGACATGGTCTTTCATAAGGGCAGTAAACAGGGAGAAATTCTGGAAAAAGCCAAGGGGCAAAGCGAATCATATAAGATAAAACGTGAAGACCTATCACGAATTCTTGAGTGTCGCGGTGCACTGGAAAAATCCTTATCTGCGCTGTCAGAACTTGAGACAGCGGAAAAACAGGAGATAGAAGCGGGTACTGTCCTTGCCGGAAAACAAAAGGCAGTTTCTGTTCAGACAGCGAAAATATTGAAAACACTGTCAGAAAATATGGAAGTCCCGGACACTAACCTGGACGAAAAAGGTTTATTGTACCTGATGGAACGGGTTGCTGAAGTTGTCAAACAAGCTTCTGGGGAAAAACGCATTGCCGATGAATACATGGAAACGGTAATGACTGCAAATATGGCAGGAGAATTGGCAAACCGGCTAAGGACTGGACAACCTTGTCCTGTATGCGGGTCTCAGCATCATCCCTTTCCGGCATCAGAAACTGCTGCGGATAACAATAAACTGGATGAAGCCAGGGACAGAGTATCGAAGGCCGGAGAAAAACTGGAACAACTCCTCAAATGGCAGCAGGAAGCCGGAATAGAATATAATATCTACAAAAAAAGTATTGAAGATATCAAAATAGAATACTTGCCCAATAGGGAAACAAAAACCCTGATTTTAGCAGGAGCGGTTGCCAAATTTAAAGCAGCGGTTACACACCTTGAAAAAAATGCTGCAAAAGCTGAAACCAACTTTTTGGGTGGTTTGATAGGTGACCTGTACCAAGACAGGGAAAAGGTTTATAAAGCAAAAAATATTTTGGATAATGCGGAGAAAAACATTAAATTCCTGGATGACGAAATCAGAGCATCTGATGAAAATATTAAGGCTGCTGAAACAGAACTTGTTGAATTGAGGAGTAGCTACAGGGAATTGGCTGCACAAAAAGCCTCACTGGAAAAATTGCAGGAAGCCACAAACAAAAGCTTATCTGAGCAGCAAAACGGATTAAATGAAATTACCGGAGGGAAAACAGCCGCTATCTACGAAGAAACGGTAAGGCAACAAATTTCCTTGCTGGAAATAGAATTGACCGAAGCCAGGAGAATCTGGGAATTGCTGCAGAATGAGAAACGGCAAATGGCCCAGGAACTGGCTGTAGCAGCTGCAGGCATGAGCGCCTTAAGTGACAATTTGAATCAGCTCTGCAGTGAACTTCAGGCCCAGGTTACCAATGAAGGTTTTGAGAATACGACAAAACTCAGGGAGTATCTTATTGACCAGGGTGAGCGCAACAAGATACAAAATAAGATAAATGAATATGATAAGCTGGTGGACTATCTGGATAAAGGGATAAAGGGTCTTAGGGATAAAATAGGGAATGAAGAATTTGACTGTGGCAAATTAGACCAAGCCCGGGAAATCCTGAATAAATTATCAGCTGAATACAAAGAGTGTGTAGGGACAGAAGGGGCGCTAAGAAATCAACTGGCAGTCTTAAACGAGAAACATTGTCTATGGAACAAGCTTAGGGAGGAGAAGGATTATCTCGAGCGCAGAAAGGAATTGGCCGGTAAACTGGCAAGTCTCCTGAAAGGAAGGAAATATGTCCAGTTTCTTGCTGAAGAACACCTTAGGGACATGGCTGCTGAAGCCTCCCTTAGACTAGGCTCTCTTACCGGACAGAGGTACAGTCTGGAAATTGATGAAGATGGAAGTTTCGTGATGAGAGATGATTATAGTGGCTCACAGAGGCGGCCTGTCAATACTTTGTCAGGAGGGGAGACATTTCTCACTTCTCTGGCCTTGGCTTTGGCCTTGTCATCAAAGATTCAGCTAAAGGGACAGTACCCACTTGGTTTCTTCTTCCTTGACGAGGGCTTTGGTACTTTGGATCAGGAAAAACTGGAGGTTGTCATCAACACCCTGGAAAAGCTCCATGATGGTAACCGTATGGTAGGTGTGATAACACATGTTCCTGAATTAAGAAACAGGATGCCCCGCTGCCTGGAAATAATTCCGGCACAGCAAGATGGAATAGGAAGCAGGATAGAAATCAGAACAAGTTAACATGTTTTTGTCCAAACGCGGGCTAACCAGATACAGATATAGTCATAAATATAAGATTATATCATAAGTTTAAAAGTAAATGGTAGTTTGCGGGAGGGTTGTTTTTGAAAAAAGATGATTTCAGCAGCATACAGGAACAGATAGAAGTATACCTGAAGGCTGTAGAAAACAATCCCAAGGATATATGGTCATTATTAAGGCTCGGGTATACCTATACCAGGACTGAAATGTTCAGGGAGGCAATTGATTCCTATCTTAAGGCTCTTGCGCTTGATCCCTCCATGTATCTGGCACATTACGGACTGGGTTATTCCTATATGAAGTCAAAGCGGATGGAAGATGCTGTTAAATCTTTTGAGAACGCCCTGTATTATAACCCAAACTATGTCCAGGCGTTGTATCGCTTAGGATACATAGCATGTGAACAACAAAGGTATGAAGATGCGGTTTCTTATCTGGAGAAACTGGTTGCCCTGGAAGAAAAGCACGGAAAAGGACACTTTTGTCTGGGAAAAGCGTATAATTCTTTGGGAAATTGGAATGCAGCCATTGAAGCCCTGAATAAGGCCCTGGAACTTAACCCAAACTTTGAATTTGCTTGGTACCAGTTAAGTTTGGCATATACAGGCAAGAAATATTATAAAAAGGCATTGGAAACACTGCAAAAGGTGGCTAAGATAAATCCAAAGCTGGAATATGTTTATGATCAGATGGGCCGGATTTACCTTAAAATGAGGCGGGGCAGTGATGCCGTTATGATGCACAAGAAAGCTGTGGAAATAGCACCCAAACTGGCCCATCTGTGGAAGAACCTGGGGGTGGCTTATCTAAGAGAAAAAAAATACTGGGAGGCCATTGCAAGTTTAAACAAATCACTGGATATTAACAAGAATAATGGAACAGCACATTATTATCTGGGCTGCTCTTATAAAAGTCTGGGCGAAAAAGAGCTCAGTATAAAACACCTTAAGGAAGCTTTGAGGATGCTGCCAAATCATCAGAAAGCCCGAGCGATTCTGGAGGAGTTGGATGAAACAGGTGTACTGATGCCGGAAAAGCCTTTAGTGAGTATTGCAGAAAGTACAAAAGAGGAGGAAAAAAAGTTTTCAATGGACGAAAGGCTGCTTCAGCTTAAGGAAAAATGGAGAGCTAATACGCCTTGTTAGGGGGTATCTTATAAATAGGATGCCCCTTTACTTTTTGCCCCCCCAGGATTTATTTGTTGGTAAAACCCGAAAAATCATGTCTTTTAACTTCTTTGGCAAAATCTAAAACTATTTCGCCGACACAAAAGGATAAACTTTTAAAGAGGATATTCTTCTCATACTATTCTTATAGGCCTGCCTTACTAAGAAGTATGGAAATTGTTTGAGAATTTGTCTGGGAATCTTCGGAAAGGTCCCCGTCTTTTCGGGGATTTTCGCTGTCATTTTGTGATGGTATTTGACGTACGATTCTTACTCTTTCTAGCAGGGAATGGCATTCAAGAAATTGAAACCCTTAATGCGAATGTTAAGAAAACCGAGAGTAGATAAAAATTAAAGGAGAGGTCTGAAAATGAGTAATTTGGTTTTCCGGTATCAAAGGGTTTCCAGTATCAGGCAAATATTTGATTCAATGAAAAAACAGTTCAGACATTTTTTTAGTGTCAGTAATGTTTATTTCTTCATCGGGTGGTTATATGAGACAACAAAACAGGAAGAGAAGGCAATTCAGTACTACGAAAAGGCTGTTAAAAAATCTATCTTAAAGGGGGAATTGTATTTTAGGATAGGCCATCTGCAGTACAAAAAATGCATGGTGAAAAAAGCCGGGGAATCTTTTCGTAAAGCGGCTGAACACGGAGTTATTGAGGCCCCGCTTTATTGGGTGGAGACAGATAAACCTGATTATTTTTCCCGCAGCATGAATTCAACGGTTATTAACCATGAACTGCTAAACAAACCAAATTCAGTTGAAGCCATAATTGCTAAGGGAAAATACTATTACCAAAATGAGTTAACTAAAGAAGCAAAATCTTGTTTCCGTCAGGCCCTTGACTTTGACCCTGAAAATTCGGTAGCTCTGTTCCACTATGGCCTGTGCCTCTGTTCTGATGGGGAATATATGGAAGCACTGGAACAGTTTAAAAGAGTTGCCGAAACAGAATATGGCAATCCGGCAGTATATATAAATATGGGGTTGTGTTTCAGCAACCTGGGCCAGCATGAAAAAGCTCTTAAGTGTTATGAAAAAGCAGAGGAGTTTAAACTGATTAATATTGAACTTCTTAACAATAAAGGATTCTCCCTGGCACAATTGGGGCATCATGAAAAATCCCTGCTTTGTTACGAACTTGCACTTGAACTTAGCCCAAATGATCTGACATTGCTGAGCAATAAGGGAACATGTCTCTGTCAGGCAGGAAGACATGTAGAAGCAATAAACTGTTTTGACACAGCATTGCGGAATTATTCCAATGATGTTACCCTGCTAAACAACAAGGCCCTGTGCTTGGAGGGAATGGGAAGGCATTTTGAGGCTCTGGCGGTATACAATATGGGTCTTAAAATTGATTCAAAAAACAGCAGGCTGATTTTAAACAAGGGTGGATGTATGATTAAACTTAACAGGTATCAGGAAGCTCAAGCCTGTTATGACAGGATTATAAAATATAATCCGAACCACCGTGAGGCATGGGGCTATAAGGCCTCATTAATGGAGCTGATTGGAAAATATGATGATGCGGTATATTGTTACAATAGGTCATTGGGCCTTAATTAAACCTTAAACTGTTTTCAACGATTATATAGATCCAATATATAGAATGTTATTGGTCACACAAATTACAATATGTGACTGGTAACATTTTTTTCTATGCTCCGGAATAATGGATTAATGCTGAAAAGAGGAAAATACGAATAATTCGAGAAAAAATATTATAAAGGGGGTTGAACTATGTTCAATAAAAGCAATAAAAAAGTTTTTGCCATATTATTTGTTGTCGCTTTATTAATCTTTTTATTGCCCGGATGCAGCAGGGAAGATAAAACTGTAGTCAATGCAGGTGAATTTCTTAGAAATGATGCCAGGAAAAGCTTGCAAAGTGCATATGTTGAAGAGTATACCAGGATTACCATAATCCGTGGAGCCTTAAATAAATATATTGTAAACCCTGATAATCCCAAGTACCTCGGGGTTGTAATTGGTGCTTTGGAAGCTACTGTATTTCCTGAAGACTACGAACTGAAACGGTTTACTCAGTTGGAAAATATATCAGCTGAGATGCGCAAAGAAATTATCAGTCAGCCTTTGCTTGATATTACCATAAAAACCAGAACAGTTCTGAATCATATATATAGCGCAGTTTTCAAACCGCTTTCAGAGAGTATTGATCAAGGTGGTTATACTGCTACAGCAGAGGAATTGCAGGTAATTACTAATGCAGCACGGCATCTAGATACTCTGGCACAGGGTTATTTGGAATTATCCAGTGAGGGAATTGAATTTAATAGTTCCGAGGCACAACGAACTTTCATTTCTATACAGAATTCATTGAATGAACTACAGAAGCTTGAACTTATTAAATTAAAACAATAAAAAATGCAGCACTAATTAAAAGAAAAGTAAAAAAACTCGAAAATTAGCAGGAGGTTTAATAAAAATCTCGAATATAAAGGAAAATTGCATAATAATTCAAATATTTTTGTTGGACAGGGAGTATTAACGGTGGCAGTAAATTTGGTTGAGGTTTTTACTTCTATACAGGGTGAAGGACCATATACAGGTGTAAGACAGGTCTTTATCAGATTTTCGGGATGCAACTTAAGTTGTTGTTATTGTGATACTGATTTTTCTCTGAGGCCATATTTTCGTGTGGAGACTAATCCTGGCCAAGGGGATTTTATCAGTTTGTCTAACCCGGTTGAGACCGATACTGTTGCCGCGATTATCAAAGGAAATGTATCTGCTACAGCAGTACATAGTATAAGCGTCACTGGAGGAGAACCGCTTCTTCATACTGAATTCATCAAACGGCTGGGTACAATTTTAAAGGAATGGGGATTTAGGATTTATCTCGAAACAAATGGGACTCTTCCGGAAAATTTGGTTAAAGTAATGCCCGTAATAGACATAATAAGCATGGATATCAAATTACCTGAGACTTCAGGTTATGATAATCTATGGGACAGGCATGCCGAGTTTCTTCAAAGAGGTTCAGAGAAAGAAATTTTTGTCAAGGTTGTGGTATCTTCAGAGACAAAAAAATCAACACTTCTCAAGACATGTAATTTGATTAAAGAGGTTAATCAAGACATTCCTCTTATCATACAGCCGGTAACATCATATGAAGGCTTGCAGGTAAAATCACTGTGTGTTAAGGAACTCATGAAAATGCAGAAAATGGCGCTTCATTACATCTCAGATGTCAGAGTAATCCCCCAGATGCATAAAATCATGGGGCAGTTGTAAGGAGGATTAACAATGTTTGACAAGGCAAAAATAGAAACCGCGGTTCGTATGATTATTGAAGCTATAGGTGAAAACCCTGAAAGGGAAGGATTACGGGCAACACCCTCAAGAGTAGCCAGGATGTATGAAGAGATTTTTTGTGGGCTGTACGAAGACCCTCGTGAACACTTGCAGGTACTTTTTAGTGAAGGACATGAGGAAATGGTGCTCGTAAAAGATATACCATTTTACTCCATGTGTGAACATCATTTACTTCCGTTTTTTGGCAAGGCACATGTAGCTTATATACCGAGAAAAGGGAAAATTACCGGATTGTCAAAATTGGCACGTACGGTGGAAACTATTGCTAAGAGGCCCCAACTTCAGGAGAGGCTTACCTGTGATATTGCAGATATGATAATGGAGTCACTGAATGCGCTTGGCGTATTGGTGGTTGTTGAAGCTGAACATATGTGTATGACTATGAGAGGCATAAAAAAACCTGGGTCAATGACTCTTACTTCTTCTGTGCGCGGTTTATTTAAAAGTAATCAGGCTACTCGTGCCGAGGCATTTTCTCTGATAAGAAACCATTGATTTCTTGGTAAAAACTGTTTACAATAGTGTCAGGCTGTATTTTCGGAAGGGGATTGTTTGATATGGCTGAGCAGGGAACCGAAAAGCTTGAACTCATTGCTTCCAAACATTTTAAAAGTTATAATGAAATGTACAAGGTTGTGGATTATCTCAACAAAACATTAAAACATAAAAAAGTGATGTTTGGGCTTAATAAGAATCAAGATGGTACAATGACAATAAATATATATGAAATATAAAGCAGGTCACCCCTGCTTTTTTACTCATAAGGAGGAAAATATGCTTATTCTTATTAGTAATGATGACGGCATACAAGCACCGGGAATAAATGCACTCAGAAGTGCCTTGGAACACCTTGGTGATGTTTGTGTGGTGGCTCCGGACAGACCCAGAAGCGCTTCCGGATTGGGGATAACCATACACAAACCACTCAGGGTGGAGGAATTTGAGTTTTCCGCAAGCAACGCGAAAGGTTATGCAGTAAATGGAACCCCTTCAGATTGTGTGAAGCTTGCCATACAGGCTCTTTTGCCCTCTAAGCCCGATATAGTTGTATCTGGTATTAATTTGGGGCCCAATCTGGGTACTGATGTTCTTTATTCGGGAACTGTCTCGGCAGCTCTCGAAGGGGTTATTAATGGTGTACCTTCAATTGCAGTTTCGTTGGCTTCTTGGGAAAGTGTGGATTTTGATTATGCCGCAAAATTTGCCCAAAAACTCGTAAAGGTAGTATTAGATAAGGGGCTGCCTGACGAAACGCTGCTAAATGTCAATGTGCCCGTACTGAATGATGAAAAAAAACCTAACCGGGTAGCAGTAACCCGACTGGGTAAGAGGCGTTATGAAAACACCTTTGAAAAAAGACGTGACCCCCGAGGCAAGGATTATTATTGGATGGGTGGCGAGGTGATGGACATAATGGCCGAACCCGGTACTGATATCGCTTCAGTTAAGAATGGTGAAATATCGGTTACCCCACTATTTTTTGATGTCACCGATAATAACTTTATGAACATGGTCAGAGAATGGAATTTGGACAGTATATTATCCGATAGCTAAGCTATCGGATAATATTTTTTATATATGGAATTTTGCGGAGGTCATTTTTTTTAAGTGACCCCATTAAAACAATGGCAATAATGTAGAAAGCAAATCCATTGCTAAGTGAAAGTGCCACACTCAAAAAATTTTTTTCTAGTACGAAATACAGGGATTTATATACCCCAGAATAAATTGCTGCAGTAACCAGACCCGCTGAAACAGGTTTAAGGATATCATTTTTGATACTTATATAACAACTGGTTTTTCGGTAAAGTGCCAGGACATTAAGCCCGGCAGACAAAAAGAAAAATATATCATAACAATAAGCTATTGCAGTGATTCCAAGTGATAGTTTGGAAGTTAGCATATAGATAGTTAAAACCTTTACGAACCCTGCAAAAATCATGTTTTTTAGTGGTATTACAGGGTAACCAAGGCCTTGAAGCACTCCGGTGCTTGTTTGCTGCAGGTAGGCAAACAGCCCTCCAAAGGCTAATATGAACAACAGGTGTCCAGCTTCAGGAGAGCCAAAAATAGCTTGAGTTATCTCATTAGGAAGAACAATAAATGCCGTAACAAATGGAACAGCAGCCAGTAAGGTAACCCTTATGGCTTCACTGGTTCTGGACCGCACGACATAAGCCCTGTTTTGGGCAACTGCCTCAGATATTGCGGGAACCAAACTAGTTGCCAAGGAAACTGTTATTATTGAGGGTATTGAAAGCAAGGTTAAGGCAACACCTGTAAGCTGACCGTAAATTGCAGTTGCTGTTGAGGTTGAATGACCGGCTTCCCTCAGCACAAATGGAATCAGCATTGAATCAATTGAAAGCATTGCAGTTGCGGCAACACGTCCAAGAGTTATAGGGGTACACATTTTGAAGAGTTTTCGTAATATATGGTATGAAACAGCTATACCAGGCAGGGAAATAGACAACTTTAACGGTTTCCGGTGCAGAAAAGCACTAATCAAGAATGATAAACCGAAAAATTCTCCCAAAACACCGGCACCGGCAATTCCGGCTGCTGCCCATTGGATTCCACGAGGCAGCAAGTATATAGCCATACATATCCCAAAAAACACCCTGATTACTTGTTCGATAATCTGACTGAGAGCAGGTGGTTTCATTTCCATTAAGCCCTGGAAAAAACCGCGAAATGCGGAACTTAAAGAAACAATAAAAATTCCGGGGAGTAGGCACATGAATACAGGATATAACATTTGATTTAAAAAAACGTGTTTCATGAGCAGAGGTAAAGATAAATATGAAATTACCGCAAAAGAGCTTCCGGTAATTATCAGGATTGTCAGGGAGAGCCAAAAAACCTGGTAACTGAGCTTGTGATTGCCGGTGACTTGTGCTTCTGAGACTAGTTTGGATATAAATAGGAGGATACCGCTTCATGAAATTAGCAGGCAATAAAGTGAGGATAAGAGGACATTGCCAGAAACAGATATTCCCGCTAATGGTAAAAATGGAAAAAATGGACCCGGAAATTGCGGGACCTTGTCAGAGGAGCGGCCGATAAATACAAACATTTGAAATTGAGAGCCGGAGATATGAAAAAGGGGCCTGGGAGGAATATGATACTTTACGGCTGATTATTGAAAACATTGGACAGGCAGTTTCGATAGGATTTTATCTCATTAGGATCCATAGATAAAGAGAATCGGAAGGCAGAAAATAGGGAAATGCTAATCGGTGAGAAAAAGAATGTGGAACCAGGGTTTTCGGTACAGATTGCACTAGTTTGTATTATTAAGACATCTTTTTTTGGGGAATTGGGTTTTTCATAGGGGTCGGACTGGAAGTCTTTGAATATAATATCAGGGCAAAAAAAATGTTTACGAAAAAAATAGGTTTTAGGATAGAGGGGCCTGGAACGACAGGGGGCTGTTCAGGAAACGGGAAAATATTATAATATTATACATATGGGTTATTCTTAGGGATGAGTTTTCTTAGTAAATTACCGGCTGGGATAAGGACGATACCTTTATGAACTCTTGAAAAACAAGGGGTTTTTTTTCTCTTTTTGGCAGATATTGTCTAAAATTTTTTTTATTAGAATTAAAAATTGCGACATATTTCCCTAAAGAAAAATAAAAACCGATTATTGTATAATTAAATAAACTATCGGAAATTATTACGAAAAAGGCGGTGGTTATTTTGAGAATGATAAAAAGACAGTTTTCCTGAGTCCTAATAATCGTAATATTCAAGAGTTTGGAAATACGAAGTTAAAAAAGCTCAAAGCAATTAAACTAATCAGTATACCCCTTTTGTTAATTAAACATCAAAAGGCAGAGGAGTCCGATGCTCTTTGCCACTGAAGAGGGCCCTTGCTTTTATCACAAGAAACAGTTTCTATAAAGTATTTTAATTTTTAATCCTTTTGCCGATGGCCCATATTTTTCAAAAAAAAGATGATAAAAATCATCAAAGCAAATGAAGTGTTTTTTCAAAATAACCGGTCCCTTGCTGAGACCGCAGCTTAAAAAATATACACCCCACTTGATTTTTTGGGTAGATAACAAAGAAACGCAAGGAATTTATAGAAACTATTGGACCAAAAAAAGAGTCAGTGAAAAAACATAGAGACAAAGTTTAAGGGTCAATTCTAATGAGATTAAAAACGGTGTTATTATCAGCTGATAGTATATGGTGGGAATAATGAAAGGACTGTCCATTTACTATTAGCCAACGATATCACTGATTTAAAAACGTTTTTGAAAGAGAAATGGCTCGCCTGGGACCCGCTTAAATTTAATAGGGGAAAATGGCTTGCAGGCATTGCTCACGAGATACGCAATTCCTATGGACCACGGGTCAGAGGGATTAATTGCAGTTAAATCGGGGACAAGAATAGTTTCTATTGATCATATTTTTAATCTGGTTCTCAATGGCATTGAATCCATGTCACCGGGAGGTGTCCTAACTATAAAAACATATAAGGACAGTAATGGAGTTGTTTTAGCTGTAAAAGACCAGGGTATAGGGATTAGCCACGAAGTTATGGAGAAAATTGGGACCCCCTTTTTTACCACAAAGGATTACGGCACTGGTTTGGGATTGGCGGCGTGTTATAGAATTGCCCATAGACATAAAGCCAGGATAGAGATTGATACCGGTACCGAAGGTACGGAATTCAAGGTGATTTTTCCGGTAGAGAGTGAATGTAGGGTTAACAGGTATTAATACACGGGTGGTTGTTAAAGATATAGTTGTTAAAAATAAAAAAACCGCAATCTCTTGCGGTTGTAAGTTTTCTTATGGCAGGGGAGACAGGACTCGAACCTGCAACCAACGGTTTTGGAGACCGCTACTCTACCAATTGAGCTACTCCCCTACGATTTATCGAACATCATTTAGTATAAAGGATAACAGGCAATTTGTCAATTGAATCAAGTTTGTAAAATTATAGAGGAATTTTTGAAAAATTTTAATGATATACTTAAAAAATATGTTTCCCGGTAATATAATATTCTATGGAGGTGTCATATGAAAAAAAAAGTAGCAATACTTTATGGCGGTCTTTCAACAGAGAGAGAAGTTTCCCTAAATACCGGGAAGTCAATATTTGAAGCTTTGAAGGAAAAAAATTTTGATGCTGTTCTTGTTGATGTTGGCAGGGACCTCAGTGAAAAACTGCGGGAGGTAGAGCCTGATGTTGCTGTAGTAGCACTTCATGGTAAATATGGAGAGGATGGCTGTGTTCAGGGACTCCTGGAAATACTGGGCATACCTTATACAGGACCTGGAGTTATGGCCAGTTCTCTTGCAATGAACAAAATTATGACAAAAAAAATACTTGTTTATGAAAACATTCCTACACCTGAATTTTTAGTTATAGATGCGGAGAAATGTTCACATGAAAAGATTTATCAGATGGTCACGAGCAAAATAAAATTACCGCTTGTGATAAAGTCGGCCAGACAAGGTTCTTCAATTGGTGTTTGTTTTGCGTTCCGGGAAGAGGATATTAAAGAAGCTATTGTTGAGTGCCTCAAGTATGATAATCAAATTCTTGTGGAACGGTTTATTAAAGGCAGGGAATTAACAGTATCAATTATGGGAAATTCAGACCCAGTGGTTCTACCGGTTCTTGAAATTGTATCTCAGTCAGGGGTATATGACTATCATGCCAAATATACGGTTGGTGCCAGCAGTCATTTTGTGGCAGAGCTGCCGGAAGCAGTTGATAGAGAAGTAAGAGAAATTGCTGCCAGGGTTTACCGAGCTATTGGCTGCAAGGGATTATCCAGGGTAGATTTTTTGCTGGATGAAAACAACCGGCCCTATGTGTTAGAACTTAACACAAGCCCAGGAATGACTGCAACAAGCCTATTTCCTGATGCTGCCAGGGCTATGGGGATTAATTTTCCTGACTTGATTGAAAAATTGATTAACTATGCCATTCAGATTCATTAAGCTAAGTCTTTTTAAAAAAAATGAAGTGTTTTGCAGGGATTTAGGAATTATTGTAGAATAAATAAAATCACTTAGTAAGATACTGGATAGTTTTACCAAACAGCCCGCCTTCACCTTATATATTTAAGGTGTTTGCCTTAAGCGTCAGCTTGAGGCTTTTTTTAATATCCGGGAATGATATTTATCAAGAATTGCTAGGTGAGAGGAGAAGTTTAATTTGAGAGAACCCGCAGGTTTTGAATCCAGTAGAAGAAAAGCGGAAAGCATTTCTGGCGACCTAAAAAAGACAACGGAAATCATAAACAGGGCTCTGATAAAGTCTCAAAAACAAAAGGGTAAACTTGATAAAGTACTTAATGAGATTGATTTGCTTATAAATATGATTAAGGCATGGACAAGGGGAGAATACAGGACAATTCCGCTAAAGACAATTATTACTGGTTTGGCAGCACTTGTTTATTTGGTCAATCCGTTTGATATGGTTCCTGATTTTTTGTTGGGACTAGGGCTTATTGATGATGTAACAGTAATATCATTTGTATTTAATTCAATCCGAAAAGATATTGAACAATTTACACAATGGCAATTGGAGCAAGCAGAGCAATCTTACGAAGTTAAAGAAGGAAATTAATGCCTTCTACTAGAATAAAACAAAATAATTGGGAAATGGGAGTGGTACTTATTGACAAATCAGTCTAAGAAGCTATTAATTGCCATTTTTTCGCTCCTGATCGTAATTATAATCGGGACTATCGGGTTTCAATTTATAGAGGGATATTCACCTTTAGATTCTTTTGCAGTAACTATCAGCTTGATTACAACGACAGCCATTGGCTACAGTGGGGCACCAGACTCAATGGCTGGTAAAATATTTACAATGTTCCTAATAATCGTGGGTGTCAGTTTGGTGGCGTATGCTTTTGGTACTATTGTAGGGTTTATTCTTGAAGGACATATAAAAAATATTATGGGGCGGTCTAAAATGCAAAATAAAATAAATAAGTTGAAAGACCATATAATTCTGTGCGGTGCTGGCAGGGTGGGAAGGCATGTTATCTTAAGACTGATGACGGAAAAGGTTCCTTTTGTGGTGATTGATAAGGATGAAGAGGTTATTAAGAATCTGATGGAAGACGGAGTGCTTGTCATCAATGATGATGCTGCAAAAGATGAAGTTCTTTTGGAAGCAGGGATTAACAATGCCAAGGGTTTGATTACAGCTTTGCCGGGAGATGCGGAAAACGTATTTGTTACTCTTACTGCAAAGGAATTAAACCCAAACATAATGATTGTGGCCAGGGGCGATATATCTGAATCAAAATCTAAGTTAATAAGGGCCGGGGCTGATAAAGTTATTTCCCCGTCAGTTATTGGTGGCCGAAGAATGGCTATTTCAATACTTAAACCCGTCAGTGTGGATTTTGTGGAGACGTTGATACACAAGCAAGAGCTGGAGTTTGAGATTGAGGAACTGGAAACTTCGGAGAATTCGGTACTAATTGGGCAGACTCTAGAAAATTCAAGGCTAAAGCAGCTTACCGGAACAATGATTGTGGCTATTAAGAGAAATGAAGAGATCATTACCAATCCTGGTGCCCAGGAAGCTATTCAAGACGGTGACCTGCTGATAGCTATTGGCACAAGGTCTCAGCTGGCCGAACTTGAGAAACTTGCATCAGCAAAGGAATTCAAGAATAATTAATAATATCAACAAGTAATTTGCAGGATTTTCAAAAAATTTGCTGAATAATAACATTAAATTAATCTGTTCACTTTCTTTTGTGCCGGAAAGGGTGTGTTATTCTGGAACTGCAGAACTACACTGAGAAGGTTGTTAATGATGTACTTGATGAAGTCCTTGAAAAAAGAGAAGGGCTGTGCAAATGTGAAAAGTGCCGTTTGGATATAATGGCTATTGCGTTAAACAACCTTCCTCCTCAATATTATGTTTCTGAAAAAGGTGAAGTGTTTTCAAAGCTTTTAGCATCTTATAATGATACCAGGATAAAGGTAGTTACTGAAATTACAAAAGCAGCAATTCAGGTACAAAAAGAACCCCACCATGATGTTTAAATTGCCAAAAGAAGTATCTAATACTAATATTAATAGTGTTTGCCAAAGGAGTGTAGGAATGCAAGTCAGGTGTATGATGTGTGGCAAAAAAGAAGGTATCACAGAGGAGCATGTTGATTACAGGAAATTTCAGGATAATCCTAAGAGGGTTTATATCTGCAAAATGTGTATGGCCAGGACCCTTAACGAAGCTAAAGACGGCCAAAAAGCTCATAAACCAATGTGACCTATATCAAATGTGCATATAACAAATAATTTTTAGGGGGGTAATAAGATGTTCCTTTCTTGGGTGGATGGAGTCATTTTTGGAATTATTGCTACTTTTTTTGTTGGCGTTATAGCGAGTATTATTGCCAGGTGCAATTTGAAAACTATGAAATGCAAATAAAATAACGCCTTTTGGGGCGTTTTTTTATTTGTGGCACATCAATTATCTATTCATTTGAATCCGGCACAATAATAAGTTTTTGGCCTGTATAGAGGTTTCTTGGATTATAAATATTATTTGTTTCCATGATTTTATAGAATTTAAATCCGGTTCCGTAGAATTTCTCAGAAATAACCCAGAGGGAGTCGCCTTTTTTTACAATATAATAATTCTGTTCTGGCTGAGAAGTATTTTCCGCTACATTAATACCAGAACTCTCTGTTTGAACCACTTCTTGAACCACTTCTGTGGATTTATTATCTGGCTGAGATCCCTGGATAGCGGCAGATGGAGGTGAATCTGGGACCAGAGTTTCTTTTGCCGCATTTTCCGGTGCTGAGTTTTCGGGTATTGCATTCTCGGGTGTGGATACAGAAGTTAATCCGGAAGTTTTAACAATAGGTTTAGTAAGGTCATTATACATAATTCCCAAAATGCATATTGCAAAAAAGATTATAAACAGGCCGACTTTTTTAAGACCTGTTTTAAGCCAACGATTGACACCGGTTTCTGTTACGGACTCACCGGTAAAAGCGCCTTTATTGATGGTTAAGCTATCCTGTTTGGTGAATTCTGAATAAATAACCGGTAAAAAACTATTCCCGGATGCATCCTTTTTAAAACAGTGCGGAGTGCCGTTGTGGTCCAAAAACAGAAATACCGAATTGGGAGTGTCAAAAAAAGTTTTATGTATGTCGATATTTGGTTTGGAAGGCTGCTGTGAAGTTGGCGAATAATAATACCAGCCCACTATTTTAGCTCCGGAGTAAAGGCGGTCACGTTCAGCATAAAACCCCTTCCACATTTGAGAAGCAGTACGAAACTCGTTCAGGAAGGATTCTTTATACGCTGCCGGTATTACTTCATAAATAGTAGTAGTGATAATGTCAGCTTCTTCAATGATATCACCAACAAGAACACCACCCCATTCACATTTAGGGGAGGCTTCAAAGATACTGGTAAGCTTAGGAATAATCGAATTAGATAGCAGTACTTTTATAGTTGACATTTTAATCACCTGTTTCAATTAACAGATTTTAAATAAGTCGGGGTCTTAAGCAGCATTGTTAGTAGACAAACTGTTCTGTAAGAGTATTTCTATAAATAATTATTATTACCTGCTTTGATGTAATAATTTCCTGTAATAACAAAAGAACTTCGCTTATAAAAAGAAAACTATTAACCGCTAAAGTAAAATTAAGAAACTATCGATAATTAATATAAGATAATCATGACTTGTTTCCAAACCGAATCAAGTTTCATGAAGGGTGGTAAACGATGAAATTAATTGTAAGACTTTTTTCCGAAAATAGCGGTCAGGGATTGACAGAGTATGGCTTGGTGCTAGGGCTCCTGGTTGTTGCTGCTGCCGGTGGTCTGTTGCTGGCAGGGCAAAAAGTTGCACAGCTTTATATCGATTCCAATGCAACAATGCCTTGATAATGGTTTTAGAGAACAGGAACAGTAAAAATATGAGCGGTAAGATGAGTGTTTTCTAGTGGAAACTCATCAACCGCTCATGTTTTTAATTTGTTTTTTATGGGCTTATTTATTTTCACGCATATATTCGGTCATTTTTGGAGCAAGTTTGGGGGCCACCTTAGGAAACATTGCAGGCATAATTTTATCCATCACTTTTGGCAGCATGTCCGGCAGTTTTTCTTCTAACTGTACAGGCATATCGGGAATATATTGCTTCATCAGTTCCAGTACTTTTGGCATCAGTTTAGGCATCATTGAAGGAAGCAGTTTTGGCATCAATGCCGGAATCATCTTTTCCATTATATTCAAGGCTGGAGATTGCACCGAGTCTGGAAGTGCTTCCATACCTTTCATCATAGGCTGCATTGAAGAAGGCATTGCAGCCATTATTTCCGGCATCATGTCACTCATCATGTTAACAATACCGTCAACTGTCATGATTTCCAAAGCTTTCTCAAAAACACCCCACATAAGCAAGGTATAGTCTGATGAGTCTTGGACTTCATATCCAAGCGATTCGGCAATAAAGTCGGTAAAGTCAAGAACATTGATATCTTTACCAGTTTTTTGGCCTGAAGCCCTTAACTGGACTTCACAGCAGGGGCAAGTTGCCAGCAGCGCATCAGCCTCTACGTCAATAGCTTCCTGGACTCTAATCCCGCCTAACTTGTCGGCAACCGGAGGTGCTGCAATACGTGTTAAAACACTCCCACAGCAAAGGGCATTTTCTCTGTTGTGTTCCATTTCCACACACTCTATACCTGGTATCGCTTTAAGCACATTCCGCGGTGCATCATATATACCGCTATGGCGGCCGATGTGACATGAGTCGTGCCAGGTAACTTTTTTATTTACAGGGTTTTTGAACTTTAGCTTGCCTTTATTTATCAATTCTTCTGTTTTTTCGGAAATATGCTTTATTTTAAATTCGTAAGGATATCCCAGCTTTTGGGCCCAGATAGGGTATGCATGGGCAAATGCCATATAACACCCTGGGCAGGAAATTACTATTTCCTTGACACCGCGTTTCAGCAGACCTTCTATATTATTCCTGAAAATAAATTCAAAAGTATCCAGTTTCCCAGCTACCAGCATTGGAGTTCCGCAGCAGCCTTCATCTTTGTCAAGTGTGCAGAAGTTAACCCCGCCTTCCTTTAAGATATTGACAGCATTCTTGGCAGTATTTGTAGTAACAAAAGATGCAGTACATCCTGCCCAATAAGCAGTCTCGGAATTTTCTTCGATATTGATATCAGCAGGGACCCAGTCGGCCCTTTCGCTTCTGCGGCCTGCCCAGATATTCAGGTCACTGTGTACACTTTCGGCCATCATCTGAAAACCATTATAAGTTGCAAAACCCATTTCATTTACGAGGATAGGGCGGAATTCATCCCAGAGTTCCATAATAGGCAGGTTGACCTGGCATACAGGGTTACAACGTTTACAAGTAGTACACATCAGGAACATATCAACTATTTCCTGGGTCAGCTCAAGGTTACCTTTGAGGTACTGGCGCAGGATATACCATTTACCCCGGGGAGAGCTGCTTTCCCAGTTAAAGCCCATATATAATGTGCAGGTATCGGTACAATAGCCGCATTGGGCGCAAGCGTAAGACGCACGGGCAATAGTGTTTAGGAGTTTCTTTTTGACCTTGGGCTTATCACTAAGAAACTTTTCTGCAATATCAAGAAGTGGTTCAGGAGTTAATTTCCCCAACTTCATTGCTGAACGCAGGAGCCCAGGATTTCCTGTATCACTAAGAATCTTTCCGGGGTTAAAAATATTGTGCGGGTCAAGCTGCTTTTTATATTCTGCAATTTTTTGCAGATTTTCTT
This sequence comes from Phosphitispora sp. TUW77, assembly GCF_048453025.1. Classification (GTDB taxonomy): domain Bacteria; phylum Bacillota; class Thermincolia; order Thermincolales; family UBA2595; genus Phosphitispora. Next base: position 1,534,018 of record NZ_CP156677.1, on the reverse strand, counting down.
TACCAAGGGCTTCTTCAGCATCTTCGGTAAAGTAGAGTCCGACTGAATAAGCACTGCCGCCGTGCTTTTTGGCAATATCCATCATGATCAGAGATTTGGCGAATCCTATATTATAGGCCGCGGTGCGTTCATCACCGGTAAGAAAAGCCAGGAGGGTAATTTGGTCATGATAAACCATGCTTCCTTCTATAGAAATGCCTTCAAGTTTTTTATCTGCTTCTTCAATCACATCTGCAATCTTGTCAAGAGGAATTATTGCTTCTGACGGGATTAAAGAAGGGCCTAGGGTTTTAACCCTCATGGTATAAAATCTTTCCGACCATTCGTGTTGGGCAAAACTGTCATTAAGTATTTGTCCGCCATTTTTTTCGATAATATCCTGAAGCCTTGCAGATACTTCAAGATATTTTTTTTTCGGAAGCACTATCATCAGTAGGTGATGATCTTTTGGCAGGCCATCCTGTTGATTGGGGTCATCATCATGAGTGTGCAATGTTATCTTAGATGCTTGCTCCACCGCATTTGCCTTATTATTTATAAAATTGGCGGTGGTAAAGTTCATATGCCATATTGGGAGGTTTTCGTTATTAATGTCTTTAATTGCATTGACAAGCTTCCTGAAATCAATAAAAGCTGTCAGCAACTTTTTTTCCTCATCAAGTTTCCGGACAGGCAAGGTCACTTCAACTGCAAAACCGGTGATACCCTCGGCACGGTTAATGATATTCATTTCTTTACCTTTAAACGTTCTCAGTTCTCCGTCCGGAGTGACGGCTTTTATCTCAGTTATATTATCGGAAAAGAAACCGAACTCGTAACTGCCGATACCGGAACCTCCTTCACCGACCCAGCCGCCGACGGTGGCTCCGGGGGCGCTGGAAGGGTACAGCCGTAGAGCAAGTCCTTTGCTGTTGAGTTTCTCTTCAAGCATGGACCAAATAACCCCTGGTTGGACAGTTACGTTCATGAGGTTTTTATTAATGCTTATAATTTTGTTCATCCTTGTGAATGCAACCACGATACCTTTATGAACCGGAATTGTTCCGCCATAACCACTACTGCCCGCACCTCTTGGCGTCAGAGGTATCCTTTTTTGGCGGGCCAGTTTGACCACTTCCTGCACTTCTTCGATGGTTTCGGGCTGGACAACGGCATCCGCATTTTTTAATACCATTTTTTCAACAGCTTCCGGGAGATTAGCTACATCGTGTGAGTAAAGCATCCGCTCTACCTTGTCAAAAGAGACCCTTTCACCAAAAATACTTTCAAGTTCATGTCTCATATCAGACCTCTCCTTTCTAAATAGAAAGCATTAAAAGAAAACCATCAATATAATGCACTGGCCCAAATACCCATACCCCCATGGGGTACTATTTGTTTTCATTTTACATGCTTGTTATAAAAATGGCAAGCACTTTTTTTAGCAGATAGGAAAGTATAATTTTTATCCTATCTGCATAAAAAAGGCTAAGCTTCGCCTCATAGTATATTTTAGTGCTTAGCGAAGCTAAGCCTTTTTAAAAAAAAATATATTGCTCTGATTTCAAACCACGGGATTGTACATAATAGAATAAAGAGTACAATTAGTTATAAGGAGGTGAAGCAGTGGGCTTAACAAAATCAAAAGAAGGCAAACTTAAAGAAAATGAAGAAATGGTATCTATAGAACAATTTGATGTAAGGGGAATGAGTTGTGCTAATTGTGCCCTTTCAATTGAAAAGGTGCTTAAAAATACAACGGGAGTTAATAATGCTGTGGTTAACTTTGCTTCCGAATCGGTAAGAGTTGTATTTGACCCTAAAGTAATAAACATTGGTGCAATATATGATAGGGTAAAGGACGCAGGCTATACCCCGACAGAAGAGAGTGCAGCGCAAGAACGTGACAGGACCGCGGCTAGGGAAGGAAACTGGGTTGTTTTCAGTGCAGTAATGTCTCTTCCGGTTATTCCAATTATGTACCTTTTTGAGATGAATCTTTTGGTAACATACATTCTGCTGCTTATGGCGACCGTGGTACAATTTACTGCAGGTTGGACTTTTTACCGTGGGGCTTTTCATGCCTTGAAGAATAGGTCTGCTAACATGGATGTGCTGGTAACAATGGGTATAACCTCTGCTTATGGATATAGTGTCCTGACTACATTTCCTGAATTGTTTTTTGCAGGACCCACATTTTTTGATACTTCAATGCTACTGATTACGTTTATTCGTTTTGGGAAATTCCTTGAGGCAAGGGCTAAAGGAAGGGCAGGCCAAGCATTAAAAAAGCTCTTAGAATTACAAGCGGACAGGGCGCGTGTTTTGGTAAACGGTGAGGAACGGGAAGTCCCGGCTTCAGAGGTAACAACGGGCGATATTGTGGTCGTAAAACCTGGCGAAAAAATACCGGTTGATGGGGAAATTATTTCAGGCAAAGCAAGTATTGATGAATCGATGCTTACAGGTGAGTCCATTCCTGTGGAGAAAGGACCGGGAGATGTGGTCATTGGGGCCACAATCAATAAATCAGGAGTTATAAAAGTTAAAATCATGAAAACTGGGAAGGATACTGTCCTTGCCGGTATTATAAATATGGTCGAAGAAGCTCAGAGTGTCAAGCCTCCAATTCAGCGTCTTGCGGACAGAATATCTAACTATTTTGTACCTGCAGTCGTTGTTATTGCGGGTATTACTTTTGTTATTTGGTACTTTTTGTTACAGGCATCTTTTGTTTTTTCTTTTACTGCTTCTATTGCCGTACTCGTAATTGCATGTCCATGTGCTCTGGGGCTGGCAACGCCCACAGCTATAATGGTAGGGAGCGGAGTTGGCTTAAACAGCGGGATATTGTTTAAATCCGCGGCTGTTCTTGAAGGAATTGCAGGCCTTCAGGCTGTTGGCTTTGACAAAACCGGGACACTTACTAAGGGAACGCCGGCAGTTACAGATATTGTAGCTTTTTCACCTTATAGTGAATCTCAAATATTAAAGATTGCTGCTGCCGGGGAGGCACCTTCGATTCATCCACTGGCACAGGCTGTAGTTGTCAAAGCTCATCAGGATAATGTTGAAGTAAGTGAAGTTAAAGATTATACGGAAGAAAGCGGCTATGGAATTATATGCACTTTTGAGGGTAAAGAACTGCTAATAGGTAACATTAAATTGATGCATAAACATAATGTTAATATAGAGGCTGCTGACGGAGATTTTGTCAGACTGGCAGATTTAGGGAAGACCATCATTTTCATAGCGTATGATACCAAGATTGCAGGTCTTATTGCACTTTCTGATGTACTCAAGGAAAATGCGGCTGAGGCCGTAAAGAGACTTCACATTCTGGGGCTAAAGACATTTATGATTACTGGTGACAATAAAAAAGCTGCCTCAGTTGTTGGTAAACAGGTTGGTATTGATGAAGTAATTGCTGAAATCCTGCCGGAAGATAAAATTGAAAATATCAGGCACTATCAGAATAGAGGTTTTAAAGTCGCTATGGTAGGGGATGGTATCAATGATGCTCCTGCTCTTGCCCAAGCAGATATAGGTATTGCTATTGGTTCGGGTACTGATGTTGCCAAGGAAGCCGGTGATGTGGTACTAGTGAGAAATAACATTATGGATGTGGAACGTGCCATAAGACTTGGGCGGATAACCTTTATAAAAATAAGACAAAATTTATTTTGGGCATTGATTTATAATATGGTTGGCATACCGGTGGCTGCGGGAGTTCTTTATCCGGTAACCGGAAAACTGCTGCCACCCGAGTGGGCCGGCTTGGCAATGGCATTTTCTTCAGTTTCCGTAGTGATTAATTCTCTGTTGATAAAGAGATTTGCAAAAAAAATTGCTGACTAAGATTAAAAACTTTATACAAATATATGTTGAATGTTTGTCCATGATAGAATAAAATATAGTTGGACAGAGGGAGTAACTGCTCGTTTCATTAACGGGAAGCAAAGTCGTCAGTACGGCGCAAAGCCCGGCTTTGCTGGTCAAAGGCCTTGTGAGACTCTGCATCCGCCGTAAACGTGTGGATGTAGGGTTTTTTAATTTGCTTATGTTTAAATCCTTAGTATATTACTTTATGAAGAAATGTAAGAGTAGGTATAGAGGGGGCAAGTAAATGTCAATTAGATCAGCAGTTAGGTGGGTTGTTTTCTGGATAATTCTGGCATTGACGTTTAATGCGGGTATTTACTTTTTCTTAGGTAAACAGCAGGCTCTTGAATTTTTGGGTGGCTATATTATTGAGCTTAGTCTAAGTTTAGATAATCTATTTTTATTTTTGATTATTTTTTCAAGTTGTGGGATTAAGCCTGTTTATCAGAGAAGGGTGCTTAATTGGGGTATATTCGGGGCAGTTATCCTAAGAATGATTTTTGTTGTGTTGGGTGTTTCTATAGTTAACCGTTTTCATTGGGTTTTGTACATTTTTGGCATAATTTTGATTCTCAGTGGTATAAAAATGTTTTTTTCTAAAGAAGCCGAAGGAGATTATAAGAACAACTTTTTGACACCTCTTTTGTCTAAAATTATACCTATTTCCCCGAAGCTTGAAGGTGAAAAGTTTTTTGTCAAAATAAATGGTATTCTACATGCAACACCTTTGTTTGCAGTTCTGGTAGCTATTGAAGGGTCAGACGTGCTGTTTGCCATTGATTCAATACCGGCAATATTTTCAGTTACAACAGACCCTTTAATTGTGTATGCATCAAATATTTTTGCAATACTGGGGCTTAGAAACCTATATTTTATTTTAGAAAGACTTCATAATGCATTTCGCTTCGTAACGTACGGAGTGGCAACTATCTTAACTTTTACCGGGATAAAACTGAGTATTCTTTTTTTCAATATAGAGATACCCCTGACAATGTCAATTGGAATTATATTCACTGTTATAATGCTTAGTATAATAGCTTCCGTGCTATTTCCGGGCCTGGAGGTTTCTAATGAACACCAAGGTAGTTAATTGTAATATAAAGGTGGACACATAAAATGTTTTCATGGCTGGAACAGATTCTTAAAAATGATATTGAGCAATACAAGCTTTTAGCTATTTATATTACGATGACATTTGAAAGTGCATGTATTCCAATTCCCAGTGAAATTGTAATGCCTTTTGCAGGCCATCTAGTTGCTAAAGGAAAGCTTGGTATGATGCAGGCCACCTTGGTTGCCTCAATAGCTAACTTGTCCGGGAGCTGGCTGGCTTATGGTGCGGGCAGATATGGCGGCAGGGCTTTTATAGACAGATATGGCAGATATATATTTTTATCAAATAAACATCTGAATCATGCTGATAATTGGTTTGCCAGGCGTGGTGAAATCACTGTGTTCCTGTCGAGAATGCTTCCTGCTGTTAGAACATTCATTTCTCTTCCAGCTGGGATAGCTGAAATGGATTTTTTCAAGTTTTCTATCTATTCATTTATGGGCTCACTGCCATGGAACTTTGCTCTGGTGTACTTGGGGTATTTGTTCACAGATAAGTGGGATATACTGCAGAAATACTTGCATGAATTCAATGTCATTGTGTTAACAGTTTTTGCCATAATTGCGGTTCTGTTTCTTGTTTTGAGAAAACGAAAACGAGGGCTATAAACTGAGGTGTAAAAGGGAATACTAACAGCTAAAACGCTGGAGGTTAAAGATGAACATAACTCTTGACTTAAGACCAGGTATTGAGGACGGGGTTTACAAGCTCAGAGACACTATATCAAGGTTGGGACCGGATGCAGAAATGACTATTATACTCGGTGCTATGGATGCTCAGAGCACTGGCAAACTTGTAGAAGAACTCAGAAATCATGGATTTGATTATTTCTCTAAGGTATCTAACAGGATGCCTTACAACATTATTGCCAAAAGGCACCTGCTACAGTAACTAACATTAGAAAATTAAGGTAACGGGCAGAACCTGAAGGGATATTTTATGAGATCTCCGAGTCAAAAACTTCCCAAATACTACATGGCAAAAATACTTACAAATAAACATGGAGTGCTGGCTGTTGCCTTGTTTTGTTCACTACTCTGGGGAAGTGCGTTTCCGGTACTTAAAATCAGTTATGATGAACTTAGTATACATCCGGATGACTTTTATGCCCAAATTGTGCTGGCCGGAATGCGGTTTTTTCTGGCAGCCGGTCTGTTATTTGCAGTGATTTTGCTTCAAAGGCTGCCAATGAAATTAAAGAGATACTTGCTTGCCGAACTTGTTGTCTTGGGGATTTTGCAGACAGGTCTGCAGTATTTCTTTTTTTATTACGGGCTTGCCCATACTTCAGGAATGAAGGGTGCTATCCTTACATCAAGCGGGACATTTTTTGTTGTTTTGCTGGCCCACATTTATTATAGAAATGATAAACTTAATATAAACAAGGTTTTTGGTCTGGCAGCAGGGTTGGCTGGAATAATTCTTGTTAATTCAGATAAGAGCTTTAACCTTGCGTTTGCCTGGCAGGGGGACGGGGCCCTGATTATGTCAGGTTTAGTTAGTGCAGTGGGAACTATAATGGCAAAGAGGCTTTCCGACACCTTGCATCCCTTGGTAATTACTGGATGGCAAATGCTGTTTGGTTCAGTTTTAATGCTTACTCTTGGGCTGCCGGGGTTAAATTATTATTCCTTTTCATTTGCCAAAACAGCGTGGGTCTTATTGATTTATTCCGCATTAATTTCAGCAGTAGCATTTTCCCTTTGGTACTCGTTACTAAAATACAACAAGGCAGGAGAAATAAGCATATACAAATTCATGGTCCCGGTATCTGGTGTAATTTTATCATCGGTTTTCATACCAGGTGAAGGGTTTGATTTTTTGATGATTGGGGGGCTGTTGTTGGTTACACTGGGGATTATTGCGGTTAATAGAAACCAAGAGACTGAAACGGTAAGGTGTTTGTCTAAGTAAACTTTATAGTCCTGGTGAAAAAAACTCGCCAAAGTTTGCTATTTTATGGCAAGTAATATAGACAGTTGCAAAAAATTAGGTTAGAATTTTATTTAGGGTGTAAAACCGAAAAGGGGGTTTAATTAAACATAACCCTGAGCTAAAGTTGTAATCTAATAAATTATCATTAATAAAAAACTTCTAATAAGCTAAATTGTAAAGGAGGAGACGATTTGAAGGCAGAATTTATTAACCCTTTTATTATAGCAACCAAGAAGGTGTTAAGCCAAGAACTGGGAAAACCGATAACTACTGAGATAGGAAGTCTTACAATGCAAAAATCTTCTTACACTGCTTTGGATATGACGGTACTAATCGGTGTAACCGGATCGATTCAGGGGATTGTAATGTTCGGGCTTTCCGAAAGGGCTGTTAAGAATTTTGTTTCAGGAGTCCTTGGGGAACCTGTTCCGGTCATTGATGCAATGGTGGAGTCTGCAATTGCAGAGATGGGCAATGTTGTTACCGGTCATGCCAGTACAGAACTAGAAAAAGCCGGGTATCCTTGTACATTGGCCCCACCGACGGTGATAACAGGCCGGGGTGTAATGATTTCGACAATAAATATTCAACGTTTACAGGTTCCGCTAAAGACTGACCTGGGTGACATGGAAATTAGTGTGGCTTTGAAAGAAACAAAATAAATAATTAACAAAATAGATAATTTTACATAATAAGCTGTCATTATTAGCTGTCATTGACAGCTCTTTTTTTTAAGTAGAGCGCGATTTTTAATGAAAAATTTATTGTGGAAAATGGAACATTTTTCATTTAGAGCCGTCATAAATAATGTAAATTAAAGTTAATATCTTTTGAGGGGGAGTAATAATGAAAAAGGCCTTTAAGTTGTCACTGGTGATTTTTTTGATAACAACACTTCTTTTCCCGGCTTATAGTTTTGCTCAGTATGACAGGGAGCTTGAACAAGCAATTGAAATGGCCAAGTCGGTTTTTGAAGTCTCTGATGCTTATGACAATTTCAGTTATAACATGCATAAACAGGGTGATAGGACTGTCTTTGACTTGATGTGGAGTGATGAAAACAACAAAATGGGCAGTATAAACGTATCTATTGATACATTGGGCAGGATTATTAGCTATTATTCTTACACTCCCAATCAGGAAATTAACAGGCCGAAACTACCGGCTATAAGTAAGGAAGAGGCCCGTCAAAAAGCTGAGGACTTTATCCGGAAAATCAATTCCGTCCCATTTGAAAAACTGCAGTATCAGAATGAAGAACAGCGCCAGAATATTTATGACACAGCATATAATATGAAGTATATCAGGATAGAGAACGGAGTCCCTTATTTCAATAACAGTGTCAATGTATCTGTTAACAACTTAACCGGCAAAGTAGAAAGTTACAACTGTTTTTGGAATTATGACCTTGAGTTTTGCGACCCCAATGACATTATTACCCTTGAAGATGCTAAAAAAATTTATGTCCAGGAACTTGGGCTTAAATTGCAGTATAAACTAAAATATGAACAGGATGACTGTAATCCCTATCTTGTTTATACCAATGTGTATATTAATCACTCAATTGATGCCGGTACAGGGGAAATAGTTGTTACTGACCCTTATTATAGGTTTTACAATGGAATCGAAGCTTCTGCAAAAATGTTAGATTCAAGTATTCAAGGTTATGGTCCGGAAAAGCAGGTAATTTCCCTTACGCCGCAAGAACGCGAAGCAATTGAAAGCGCTGCTGGAATTATGAGTGAGGATAAAGCGGAAGCTGCTGCAAGGAAGGCCATCAATATAGGTAATGAATACCAGTTGACTGATATAAATCTCTATAAAAGCTGGATTAACAAACAGGATTTTTTATGGACCATGTCTTTTAATAAGGGTAAAGCCAATGAAGATGTTGTGAAAGATGAGAGTTATTATGTGACTATTGACGGGAAAACCGGTGAACTCCTTAATTTCTACAAATCACAGTATTTAGAGAAAGAAAGGCAGCCGGTGTATAACGAAAAACAGTCATTAAAGATTGCGACAGATTATATAAAAACTGTGCAGCCACAGTGGTATCTCGAAACCGAATATGTTACTTGGAACCGGCAGTATAATCAACCGGTAACGGAGACGGAACCGAGGCAGTATTATTTTGCATTTGAACGCAAGACAAATGGAGCGAATTTTCCTGACAATGGTTTTAATGTAACAGTTGATGCGGTTACGGGTAGTATTATCAGCTACAGTTTTAATTGGTATAAAGGAGAGCTTCCGGAGACGGAAGGAATTATCAGTATTGCTGATGCCAATGCAATTCTGTTGGAAAAGGCGGGATTGCAGCTGCAGTATATACCATATAACAATGATCAGGATACAGTCGTTGCAATACTGCCTCCTCCATATGAAGGCATTGAAAAGAGTGTAAGACTTGTTTATGCGTTAAATTCCGGTATTCCCGCAAACATTGACCCCTATAATGGGAACATTCTTGATTATAACGGTGAACTCTATAATTCAAATGAAGTATTACAATATATTGATATATCCGGTCACTATGCGGAAAGTAAGATTAAGGACTTGGCTGTATTTGGCATCATGCTTCCGGGGGAAGAATTTAAGCCTGATAAAAATATAATCCAGAGGGAGTTTCTCTATCTGCTGCAAAAAACCGTTAACTCATATTATCCGTATAAACCTGATAAGGAACATGATAAAGAACTTTACAGCATTCTTATTAACAGCGGTATAGTCCGTGAAGGGGAGCAGACTCCGGATTCGTTTATTACAAGGCAGGATGCGGTTAAGTTCATTATCAGGGCACTTAATTACTCCAAGGTTGCTGAAATAGATAAAAATATTTTTTCAGTGCCCTTTAAAGATGCCGAAAAGATTGATAGGCAACTTTTGGGTCATGTTGCTATCGCCTATGGTCTGAACATTGTCCAGGGCAATAATGGATATTTCAATCCTGCGGCGCTGCTGACCAGGGGACAGGCGGCAGTGGTGATACACAATTTCCTTAACTCTAGGTAAGGAAAATATTTTCCAGATATTACATGATTATTTAAGGAGGTAAAAATCAAATCATGGTCAAATAGTATAAATATATCAGAAATGGTTATGTCCATCAAAATCAACATGATGAGGGGAATTTACCATGACAAAAAAAGCCTCCTTGCTGCTTATACTTATTGTGACACTTGTTTTAAGTTTCATGTTCCAGTTCTCATCGTGGGCAGGTCAGTTCAGCGACTTGACTGCCTCTCATTGGGCTTATGATGAAATAAATAAATTAAAACAATTGGGATATATTAACGGTTATCCTGACGGAACTTTTAAACCTGAAGCCAACATTACCAAGGCAGAGTTTGCCGCTATAATGAGCAGGATGGCGGGGGACCTTTATCCTGAAGGGAATATCTATGACAACTCAAGGATACTTGCTAATATGAATAAAGCCCATTGGGCATACGGGGCGGCAAAAGCCATGTTGAGTCATATGTCTGGAGAAGATGCGCAGAACATATTTGGCGCCGGGTTTTACCCTGAGAAGAAAATTACCAGAGAAGAGGTTGTGGCTATTATTTATGCCATAATTAAACAGCACACTGATTTTTCTGATATAGAGATTACAAATTCACGCTTCTCAGATATAAGCAGTGCCAGGTTTGTTGAAAGTATAAACCTGTGTGTACAGCAGGGAATTATAAATGGTTATCCTGATGGAACTTTTAAACCGGTCCGAAACATAACCAGGGCTGAGATAACAGCTATTCTTATCAGGGTGGCAGAAGGATAAATAAAATTCCTAAAGTTTTTGTAGTATTGTACCGATATATAGCAAGCAAGGGAATATTAGGTAAGGGGTAAGGGGGGCTAAGATGAACATTTCATCTCTGGTTAATTCTGCATATTTTAAACCCCTGGTATTAACTAAGGTCCCTGAGAGTAAAAGCGGAACAGACTATAATGAGCCGGCAAATCCAGTAAACAATAAAGCGCAAGATTTTGCCTCAATACTTAAAGAAACAACATTAAAAAACAGTAACGGCAACGGGAGTGTCTGAAATAGATACTCTTTTTCTTTTATCTAAATCAATTGACTGTAGGTAATATATGTGTTAAAATTTAATGAAAATTTTGGTGATTGTATTACATTTTGGAGGGGATACAAACTGTGAAATTACATGGGACTATGCTAATTAATAATAAAGGACACCTGGAGGTAGGCGGATGTGATACTGTTGAACTTGCTAAGGAATTTGGCACACCTTTGTATGTAATGGATGAAGGGCATTTAAGAGAAAATTGCAGGAAGTATTATCAGGCATTTACCGGAACTTACTCTAATTCGCTGGTTATTTATGCCAGTAAGGCTTTTCTTACTTTGGCGATGTGTAAGCTTATTGAATCTGAAGGTTTGGGCCTTGATGTAGTGTCGGGAGGGGAATTGTATACTGCTCTAAAGGCAGGATTCCCGCGGGAATTAATTTATTTTCATGGAAATAACAAGTCGTTTGAAGAACTGCAAATGGCCCTCGATTCAGGTATAGGAAGAATTGTTGTCGATAATGTTCAGGAATTGGATAAAATTAATGAGTTGTCCGGCAGGATGCATACCAAGGCTAATATTCTTATCAGGGTTACACCGGGAATAGAAGCTCATACACATGAATATATACAGACAGGGCAGATTGATTCTAAGTTTGGCATGGTTATCAGTAATGGTCAGGCGCTTGAAGGGATTAAAAAGGCCTTGGAGTATAATAACATTAACCTTATTGGGCTCCATTGCCATATAGGTTCACAGATATTTGAACTGGAATCATACCAGCATACAGCTGAAGTTATGATGGAATTCCTTATGAAGGTTTACCTGGAAACAGGGTACAGGTTTTCCGAGCTTAACCTTGGAGGAGGTTTTGGCATATATTATGCTTCAGGAGATAAACCGGCAAGCATTAAAACCTATGCTGCTATGGTAATGGAGACAATTATACAAAAATGTGAGGAAAACCAGTATCCTATGCCTAGGGTAATTGTTGAACCAGGGCGTTCAATTGTTGGAACAGCAGGGCTTACTCTTTATACTGTGGGGACTGTTAAAGACATTCCCGGTGTCAGGAAATATGTTTCTGTTGATGGGGGCATGACTGATAATCCCAGGCCGGCGCTTTATCAGGCTCGTTATGAGGCAATCCTTGCCAATAAGGCTGACAGGCGAAAGGTTGAAGAGGTTTCGATAGCAGGGAAATGCTGTGAGTCTGGTGATATGTTAATTTGGGACCTGCACGTGCCTGAAGTTCAGCAGGGTGATATCTTAGCTGTTTCCAGCACCGGAGCATATAATTATTCTATGTCAAGTAATTATAACAGGATTGCCAGACCTGCCGTGGTTTTTGCCGGGGAGGGCCGGGCTGACCTTGTGGTAAAAAGAGAAACCCTTGAAGATATAATAAGAAATGATGTTGTGCCGGAAAGAATCAAAAACGGGATTTCTAAAACACATGCAGATTTAAAAGTATCAGGCTAATGTATCGGGGGCATCCCACTTATGGGATGCCCCTTTGTTATTGGGGTTATTGGCCCTGTATTTCTTTTTTTTACAGGAAAATTATGATATAATAATCTGGTAACGGCCAAGGAGGATAAAACATGGAAATAATAGTCAGCCATAACAATACAGATTTTGATGGACTGGCTTCAATGATAGCAGCCAAAAAGCTGTTTCCTGATGCCGAGCTTGTGTACAGTGGGAAGCTGCACCGGAATGTTAGAGAATTTATGTCACTTCATAAGGACACTTTTAATTTCCGGCTGGCAAGGGATATCAATTTTAACGAAGTGACCAGGCTTATTCTGGTTGATACCAAAGGCATCTCCAGGATTGGCGAAGTACGCGAGGTCCTGGAAAACCCGGGAATAGAAGTGTTAATATATGACCATCACCCGGCTACTGATGATGATATTAAGGGTTCATTTGAGCTGATAGAGAATGTGGGTGCGGCTACCACTCTCCTGGTAGAAATAATGAAAGAACAGGGTCTAGCTATAAATCCATTTGAGGCCACGGTTTTCGCCCTTGGAATTTATGAGGATACTGATTGTCTTACATTTACCAGTACAACTTCAAGAGATGCTGAGGCCGTTGCGTATTTATTGTTAAAAGGGGCTAAGCTGCCGGTAGTTTCGGAATTTATTGACAGGCCTTTATCTGAACAGCAAAAAAACCTCTTAAACAAACTCATTGTGGCATCGGAATCATATGATATAAATGGTGTCAAGATACTGATTACCAGTGGAGAAATTGACGAATATGTCGGGGGCTTGGCTTTATTGCTGCATAAAATGGTTGATGTCTCCAATGTTGATGTGGCCATTGCAGTTGTCCATATGGATGACAGGGTGCATATTGTGGGACGGAGTCAGGACAGAGCTGTGGATGTGTCCAGGATACTGGCAGGTTATAATGGCGGCGGGCATGCCATGGCGGCTTCAGCAACTGTCAAGGATGGTAAGGTAGAGACCATTATTGATGATATAAAAACGCTGTTAAAAGCGAATGTTACGCCGGAAGTAACGGCTGAGAACATTATGTCCGCTCCTGTGAAAACAGTTACTCTGGATACAACTATTGAGGAAGCAGGCAAGATATTGTTGAGATATGGCCATACAGGCCTTCCTGTGGTTGATGGTGAAAAAATGGTTGGTATCATTTCCAGGCGGGACATTGATAAGGCTAAACACCACGGTCTCGGCCATGCTCCTGTAAAAGGCTTTATGTCCCGAAGGGTAATCACAATATCAGGGAAAACAACTTTGCCTGAGATTCAGCATCTTATGATTGATCATAACATTGGCCGGCTTCCGATAATCAACAAAGGACGTATCGAAGGGATAGTGTCACGGACAGATGTTTTAAGGTCTCTCCACGGTGAACATTACCCTGGAAAATATGAGCGGATATATAATATCTCACAGGCAGCGGATAATAGTTCGGATAACCTGAAGAATCTTATGACAGCTAACCTTTCACGACCAATCAGGGACATGCTCAGTCAGATAAGTTACCTGGCGGATCGGGAAGGCTGCCAGGTTTTTGTGGTTGGCGGATTTGTTAGAGATCTTATTCTGGGAGTGGAAAACTTTGATATTGACCTGGTGGTTGAAGGGGACGGTCCGGGTTTTGCCCGCTCACTAGCTCAATTCCTCTGTGGGAGGGTTAGGGTCCATGATAAATTTGGTACTGCTATGGTTATACTTGATGATAATTTCCGCATAGATGTGGCAACAGCCAGGACCGAATATTACGAATATCCGGCTGCCCTGCCTAAAGTAGAAGTATCATCATTAAAGCAGGACTTGTATAGACGTGATTTTACCATTAATGCAATGGCAGTGACTCTTAGTGCAAAGAATTTCGGCAAACTGGTGGATTATTTCGGTGGCAGACGAGACTTGGAAGAAGGAATAATCAGGGTCTTGTATAATCTTAGTTTTGTTGAGGATCCCACCAGGATACTGAGGGCTGTTCGTTTTGAGCAGAGGTATGGGTTCAAGATTGAAACCCAGACCCTTTCCCTGGTCAAAAGGGCCATAAAAGGCAAAATGCTGGCCAAGCTGTCTGCAGACAGGGTCAGGGAAGAATTAAAGCATATTCTGAGTGAAGCTTCACCGACAGGCTCTATTCTTAGAATGTGTGAACTTAATATATGGCCTTTTATCCTTCCTGATGCCAATACAGGCCAAGAGTCACTTGAAATTATAAAAAGGCTGCCTCCTGCAATGGAATTTGTCAGATGTGCATGTGGCTATATGAAGCTGAATTCTTGGATCTTGTATTTGGGGCTACTGTTAAGGGATACCGGATGCCAAATTTCCCTGATAGATGAGAAGCTCAGAATTACTAAAGAAGAGCAGAAAAAACTGATTGAACTTTTGTGCCTTTGCCCCGAAGTTATTATAAACCTTTCCGGCAGGCAATCAATGAAGATGAGTCAAATAGCTTCAGTTGTGCGGGAATTATCAGGTGAAGGCTTTGCGTTTATACTGGCGGTTTCTACTGCAGACCTTGTTAATGAGCGTGTTAAAGAGTATCTGACCCATGCCCGGGACAATAAATTATTAATAAACGGAGAAGATATAAAGGAACTGGGATATAAGCCGGCCCCTTTTTTTAAGGAGGCCCTTGACGCCGTCGGGGAAGCCCGGCTTGATGGAGCAGTTGTTACGAAGGATGAAGAGATAAACTTTGTCAGTGAATTCTTGGAACGGATTGGGGCAAAAAAGACCAATTAAAAAGGCTCTAATAAGGAAACTTGCCCTGAAAGGAGTTAATTGATTTGTATTTTGATATTCAGACAATGATTTATATTTTGCCAGCCCTTCTCTTAGGGCTTACTTTACATGAGTTTGCCCACGCATATGTGGCATTCAGGCTGGGTGACCCCACAGCAAAGAACCTGGGCAGGCTGACTATAAACCCATTGAAGCACCTGGACCCCCTGGGGACGATATTTCTATTGTTTTTCCATTTCGGATGGGCTAAACCAGTACCGATTAACCCGTTTCATTTCAAGGGTGACAGGCAGCGGGGCATGCTCTGGGTGTCCCTTGCGGGACCGGCTACCAACTTGATGATAGCCGTGGTAACTGTTTTGTTATGGAGGATAATGATGCCCCAGAGTGAAGTTATTCGGATTATCTTCGCTTATATGGTATCCATAAACCTTATCCTGGCGGTCTTTAACATCATTCCCGTCCCCCCTCTGGATGGGTCAAAAATTCTTGCCGGACTGCTGCCGCGCAGATACAGTCACATAGTTTATAATCTAGAAAAATACGGGTTTATAATACTGATCCTGATGATGTTATTTGGAGTTATAGGTACTATATTAATGCCGATAGTGCAAGTTATTCAAACCTTGTTGTTTAAGCTGGCAGGGTTTTAAAAAAGTTTGTCATTGGAGGAGATTAAGATGAGCAAGGGCACGATATTGAGCGGGATGAGGCCGACGGGAAGGCTGCATATAGGACATTTGAGTGTTTTGGAAAATTGGGCCAGGCTCCAGGATGAATATAACTGTTATTTTATGATAGCTGACCTGCATTCCCTGACTACTAAGTTTGATGATACTGCAGAACTGCATAATGATACCAGACAAATGGTCCTGGATTGGCTCAGTGTTGGCATTGACCCCGTCAAAAGTGCTGTTTTTGTACAATCATCGGTAAAGGAACATGCTGAACTGCACCTCTATTTTTCAATGAATACACCCCTTGCCTGGTTGGAAAGGTGCCCGACATACAAGGACCAGATAGCCCAGTTCGAAAAACAGGGCAAAGATATTACTACTTATGGTTTTCTTGGATATCCTTTGTTGCAGGCGGCAGATATCCTGATATACCTTGCTGACACCGTACCGGTAGGGGAAGACCAGCTGCCCCATATTGAATTAACCAGGGAGATTGCCCGCAGGTTTAATTTCCTGTATAAGACCGACTTGTTTCCGGAACCCCAAGCACTCTTAGGAAGGTTCCCGCTGGTCCCCGGGGTTGACGGCCGAAAAATGAGTAAAAGCTATGGAAATGATATTGCTATTTCAGCCGTCACAGATGAGGTGAAGAAAAGGGTCAATGCCATGGTGACAGATCCGCAGAGAATTCGCAAGGAAGACCCTGGACATCCTGAAGTATGTATTGTTAATAAATACCAAGAAATATACAATAATGAAATGCTGGAATCTGTCCAGCAAGCCTGCCGGAGCGCGGAACGCGGCTGTGTGGCCTGTAAAAATGAACTTTTGCAGGTTGTGGAACAGATGTTGGCCCCAATTCGTGAACGCCGGGCCAAATATGAAAACAGTTCTTATGAAGACCTCAGGCAGTATGTCATGAACGTAAAACAATATATGGCAGGCCAGGATGAAGTGAAGGTTGATGACAGTGTCAAAAAACGTCCTGAAACCATTGTGAACAGATTTAAGATGTTTACCGGGACACGCAGGGAAAAGAATTACCTAAGTGAAATAGGACAATCTATAATTGATGAATATATGGCAGGTAATTTTACTGAATGTGATATCCAGGATATCCTGGATGCCAAAATGGACTTGGTTAACCTGATATTGTTAAAAGGCAGCCACAGGGCTGGCCGGACTGCCAGTGATACTGTTAAAAAGGTCAAGGATGCCATGAACCTTAGATACTAGTAAATTTTGCTGAGGGGTGAAGTAATTTGGCCTACCAGATTAAACTGGGAGTTTTTGAGGGCCCGTTTGACCTCTTGTTTCACCTGTTAGAAAAAAATGAAGTTGATATCTATGATATTCCAATTGCAAAAATCACCGCACAATATTTGGAATACATCTCGGCAATGCAAATGATGGACCTTGAAGTTGCCAGCGAGTTTCTGGTAATGGCGGCAAACCTTTTGGCAATCAAGGCCAGAATGCTGCTGCCTAAACCACCGGTTAATGATGAGGAGGCCCAAGAGGAGTATGATCCTAGGGACGAATTGGTGGAAAAGCTTCTGGAATACAAGAAGTTTAAGGTAATGGTAGAGTTTTTTCAGGAAAAAGAAACATTAATGAATAGAGTATATACCAGGCCTAATGAAGAGGATATGTTTTATCATCTTTTCAAGGAGGAAAACCCACTTGAAGGGATTAATATGTCCACTCTCCTGGAAGCCCTGCAGGAAGCACTGGAGCGTGCCGTTGACCGGGAACTGACCGGGGAAATTCAAAGAGACGAGGTAACTACCAGGGATAAAATGAAGGAAATAATGCGGCGGCTGTTTTTCCAAAACCGGGGAATTGCTTTTAAGGACCTGTTTCACCCCAGGGTTACCAGAGTAGAGGTGGTTGTGACTTTTTTGGCCCTTTTGGAGTTGATTAAGCTTGGTCGTATTAGGGCATACCAGTCAAGGACTTTTGGAGAAATTATGATATACAGCAGGGATAATGATACTGCCGGAGCTTAAAGGGGTGAATCAGATTATGGGCATGATGTTTCCAAGAGAAACCAAAGCCATAATTGAATGTCTGTTATTTGTATCAAAAGAGCCGCTGACCTTAAAGGTATTGGCACTGGCGATGAATATGCCTGAGAACGAAATTAAAATCCTGGCAGACGAATTAATGTCTGAATATAAAAATGACTGCCGTGGTATTAATATAGAACTGGTCGCTCATGGTTATCAAATGTGTACCAAGCCCGAAATGGCGGGATATATTGAAAAGCTATATAAGCCTCAGGGGACTCACGGTTTATCAAAGGCAGCTTTGGAAACTTTAGCCATAGTTGCGTATAAACAGCCGATTACCAGGGCTGAAATTGAGGCTATCAGGGGAGTCAAGGTGGACAGTGCTATTGGTACACTGGTGGAAAAAAACCTGGTTAAAGAAGTTGGCCGGAAAGAGGGGCCTGGGAGACCGATGTTATTTGGGACTACATCAAGTTTTCTCAGGTATTTTGGTTTGCGGGACCTCGCAGATTTGCCTGACCCTGACGAATTTACCAGGTGCCATGTGGGCATTGAAGAAAAAAATGCCGGCATGGAGGGCGAAGAGGATGGATTTTGAGTAAGTAATGGGAGGTATATTAAAATGGCTGATGTGATTGATTACAAGGTTTACGGTGATGACATGCAGATGGTTGAAATTGAACTTGACCCTAAAGAAGGGGTGCGTGCCGAAGCCGGGATGATGATGTATATGGAAGACGGTATTGAAATGCAGACAGGTACCGGAGGCGGGCTGTTCAGCGGTTTCAAGAGAATGATAACAGGTGAGAGTTTTTTTATTACAACTTTTATGAACAACAGCTCACAAAAGTCAAGGGTTGGTTTTGCAGCTCCTTATCCCGGAAAAATAGTTCCTCTTGACCTGGATAAGCTTGGCGGTGCCTTCCTTTGTCAAAAAGACAGCTTCCTGTGTGCTGCTAAGGGGATTGATATTGAGGTAGCTTTCACCAAAAGACTGGGAGCCGGGCTGTTCGGAGGCGAGGGTTTTATTCTGCAAAAATTGTCCGGTGATGGTATGGCATTTATTCATTCAGGTGGTACCATTATTGAAAAAACCCTGGCAGCAGGAGAAACCCTTAGAGTAGATACCGGGTGTTTGGTTGGGTTTTCAACCTCAGTCGATTATGACATTCAGTTTATTGGCGGTTTTAAAAATGCTTTGTTTGGCGGGGAAGGCATTTTCTTGACCCGGGTTACGGGACCGGGGCTGGTTTACTTGCAGACCCTGCCTTTCTCCAGGATGGCAGACCGTATTGCAGCAGCTGCCGGAGGGACAAGAAACGAAGGTGGAACAAAAGTAAAAGCAGAAAATATTATCGGCTCTTTTTTAGGTAATGACTGATAAATCCGAATGAACAGATGATAGTTAAAACGATTATCATATATTAAGTATATCAGCCGGACAAAATAGACAAAATACAACCTGTAGTGAGAAATATTTCCAACAGGGTGATTGTTCTATGACCGGCTATTTTATTTTTGCGGTGATTTTGCTTGTTTTATTCGCGGCGCTCTTCATCAAGGTGAGCTGCGAAATTAGTTTTGTGCGTAAAAAGAAAAATGACCATTTAAAAATAGAAATATCCGTATTCAAAGGGATTATAAGATATAAGGCTGAAATGCCGGTGTTTGAAATAAACAATAAGCCTTTACAGCCAATGGTGAAAGTGAAAACAGAAGCAGAGGGGGTTTCACCCTCTACAGAAAATAAGGGAAGGTTTTTCGAAGTCCCGTTGGCTGAGCTGCTGCTTCATTTGCCAAGAAATGTCAAATGGGCTTTTGAGTACTTGGAGCGTTACCGCAAAGCAGTAAAACATTTAATTAAGTCGGTGAGGCTTCGTCAATTAAGCTGGAAAACAGAAATTGGTGTGGGAGATCCCGCTTATACCGGGATTGCCGCAGGTTTTCTATGGGCGGTCAAAGGTATGGGATATGGTATTATCAGAAGGAATGTCAGAACAGATAATGCACCGGTTTTCTCAGTACTCCCATGTTATTGCGATACTTGTTTCAGAGTAGAATTTCATTGCATATTTGATTTGCGAATAGGCAATATTATTGTTGCAGGATTAAATTTTGCTAAATGCAGAATTATTCATAAACGCCATAGGGGGAGGATATAAATGGCTGAGCATCCCATAGAAGGGCTAATGAAAACAGCAATGGAAAGTATTAAAGAAATGGTAGATGTAAATACAATTGTGGGTAATCCGGTTGAAACTCCTGACGGCAGTGTAATAATACCTGTGTCCAAAGTAGCCTGTGGATTTGCTGCCGGTGGTGGTGAGTTTGAATCAGATGTCAGGCAGCACGATAATGGAACCGGCAGTGGCAGTACTCAAAAGGAGAATGGTATTACAATGCCGTTTGGCGGAGGAAGCGGTGCCGGTGTGTCGGTACAGCCGGTTGGTTTTCTGGTAGTTGGACAGGGACAGATTAGGCTGATGCCTGTTGACGGCAATGCCGTGGTTGACAGAATAATTGATGTCGCTCCACAGTTAATGTCACAACTGCAGTCAATATTTAAGAGGGATAAAAGAACCCAGGAACAACGTGAATATTGTTAATTTATTATAAGCTGCCGCATATAATGGTGAGAACGGTAATTTGCTTTTGAGTCAACCGGTAGAAAGGAGGACTCAGACGTGAAGGTTGTTGTTGCCGGAGGAGGCTGGGCAGGATGTGCATCAGCTTATTTTGCATCAAAGGCGGGGGCAGAAGTTATTCTTGTGGAAAAAACCGACCTTTTACTTGGTACCGGCTTGGTCGGGGGAATAATAAGAAATAATGGACGTTATACGGCTGCAGAAGAAGCCATCGCCTTAGGCGGAGGTGATATCTTCAGAGTTATTGAATCAGTAGCCAGGCACAGGGATATTAATTTTCCGGGACACAGTCATGCAATGTTGTACGATGTGCAGCGCATTGAAAGGGTAGTCCGCAGGTGCTTGGAAGAACAA
The DNA here is from genome assembly GCF_048453025.1 of Phosphitispora sp. TUW77. Taxonomy (GTDB): domain Bacteria; phylum Bacillota; class Thermincolia; order Thermincolales; family UBA2595; genus Phosphitispora. The sequence goes on along the minus strand of NZ_CP156677.1, from coordinate 1,513,140 downwards.
GGTGTTAAAATTTTATTTAAGGCCCTGATTAACAGTGCCTCAGTACATAATCAAGAAATAGAGCATGTGGTCACTTCAAAAAATGAGGTGATACCTGGGGATGTTTTTATTGATGCAACCGGGACAGCCGGGCCGATGCATAATTGTATAAAATACGGGACAGGTTGTGCCATGTGCATTCTTCGCTGCCCTTCTTTTGGGCCCAGAGTTAGTTTGACTGCTTTAGCCGGAGTAAAGGAAATCAAGGCAGGGGAAAGTACCCACCAGTTCGAAGCCATGAGCGGCTCCTGTAAGCTTGACAAGAAATCCCTCAATAAAAGTCTTGTGAAAGAACTTGACCGCAATGGAATTATTATCATCCCGCTTCCTGAACATTATCACAAAAAGGATTCTCTTCGAAAAAAGGCCTGCCAGCAATATGCCATGGAAGAATACTCTGCAAATCTTATAATTCTTGATACAGGCCATGCCAAATTAATGACTCCTTTTTTCCCTATTGAAAGCTTAAGAGAACTGGAAGGGTTTCGGGAAGCCAGATATGCAGATCCATATTCCGGTGGCCAGGGAAATTCTGTTAGGTTTATGGCAATGGCTCCTTGTGATGACTACCTTAGGGTAAATGGTATAAAAAACCTTTTATGTGCCGGGGAAAAAACCGGTCCCCTGGTTGGGCATACTGAGGCCATTGTTACCGGGATGCTGGCTGGAAATAATGCGGTAAGGCTTGCAAAAGGTATGGCCCTGCGTATTTTGCCATCAGAATTGGCTGTGGGAGATATAATTTCTTTTATGCACAAGGAAATTAGAACTGAAGAAGGTTTGCAGCAAAAATATACTTTTTCGGGTTCGGTATATTTTAAATCAATGGTAGATAAGGGCATGTACATAACAAACCGGAAGGCAATCAGAGAAAAAGTGCGAAAACTGGGCTTGACCGGATATTTTCAATAAAAGAAACAGGGAGTAATTGAACAAGAACTGCAGAAGTTCTATTTTTTTTTGCATATACATAATTATCAATATAATAGGGACAAAGTGCAGACTAAAAAATGTTTTTGTTTTGGAGGAAGCATGGTCAACATTATTTGGGTAGCAATGTTGTTAACTGGTATTGTGGTTGCCGCCGTTAATGGAAATATAGATGCTGTTACCACTGCAGCCCTTAAAGGGGCTGAGTGGGCAGTTGATTTTGCTCTGGGGTTGATTGCCATCATGGCTTTTTGGCTGGGAATAATGAAGGTGGCGGAGGATGCAGGAATGGTTAAGATACTTGCTAATATAGTTAAACCTATCACTAGATTCCTGTTCCCGACAGTGCCGAGGGACCATCCGGCAATGGGTGCTATTATCATGAACCTTAGCGCTAATGTACTTGGATTGGGCAATGCGGCTACTCCAATGGGTTTGATAGCCATGAAAGAATTACAGAAGCTCAATAAATCCGACCCTAAGACTGCCAGTGAGGCAATGTGCACATTTCTGGCCTTAAACACTTCATGTATTACGGTGATTCCGGCAACAATTATTGGTATTAGGATTCAGGCGGGTTCAGCAAATCCGACAGAAATAGTAGGAACAACTATTTTTGCCACATCATGTGCAATGTTTGTCGCTGTTGTTGTTGACAGGGTTTTGAGAGGGTTATACAGGCGCAAGGATGGAGGTGGCAACAGATGTTTATGAACATAATTACTTTGGCTGCAAAATGGGCAATACCTGTTCTCCTTTTCGTAATTACCGTTTTTGCTTTGTTCAGGAAGGTAAATGTTTATGAATCATTTATTGAGGGTGCCCAAGAGGGGTTTGCTACGGCGGTAAAAACAATTCCTTTTTTGGTTGCCATGTTTGTGGCCATAAGTGTTTTCAGGTCATCCGGAGCTATGGCACTGTTTGTGAAATTGGTTTCGCCGGTAACGGAACTATTAAGTATTCCTGCTGAAGTCTTACCACTGGGGATTATGAGGCCCCTTTCAGGAGGCGGGGCCCTTGGTATAACGGCAGAACTCATTAAGACCTACGGACCAGACAGTTTTATTGGGAAACTTGCTTCAACTTTGCAGGGCAGTACGGATACTACTTTCTTTGTTTTGACACTGTATTTTGGGTCAGTAGGGATAATTAGGTACAGGTATGCCGTATTTTCCGGATTGTCTGCAGATATCACCGGCTTTATAGCTTCAGTAATAGTATGTAATATTGTATTTAGGTAAGCATCATACAACCCTTACTTTCATAAATTATGTTTGTACAGTATAATAAAGTAAACTTGTTGCAATTTATAACAACTATGGAAAAGTAGGTGTTTTCAGTGGAACGTTTGCAGAAATATCTTGCTCGTGCAGGTGTTGCCTCCCGGAGGTCTTGTGAAGAACTGATAGCCAGGGGCATGGTTAAGGTTAATGGAGAAATCGTTACCGAAATGGGTGTAAAGATAGACCCTGATAATGATAAGATTCAGGTCAGGGGGAAATTAATCACAAAGCCTGAAAAGAAGGTTTATTTAATGCTAAATAAACCTAAAGGGTATGTTACTACATTAAAGGACCCACAGGGTAGGCCCAAGGTTACGGACCTTTTGACAGGTATTGAGCAGAGGGTGTATCCTGTTGGCAGGCTTGACTTTGATACTGAAGGCTTGCTTTTACTTACTAATGACGGAGATGTTACTTATGGGTTGACCCATCCGAAGCACGAATTGGGAAAGACATATGTAGTAACAGTTAAAGGTGTTCCCGATAGGGACAAGCTGAACCGGTTTGCCAAGGGCTTGCGCCTGGCAGATGGAATAACTGCACCGGCCAAGGTTCGGCTGGTCCGCAAAAAAGGAAATAATGGTGTTTTGGAAATTACCATTTATGAAGGGCGCAACCGTCAAATAAGGAGGATGTGTGAAACGGTCGGGCACCCGGTTTTGGAACTGAAGCGGGTTTCTATGGGGTTTCTCAGGCTTGACGGACTGGAAGAAGGTAAATTTCGCCATCTCACTAAAGAGGAAATAAGTAAGTTAATAAAATCGGTTAAATGAAAGGCATACTTTGGGCTGATAAAAATATACTTGTTTTAGCCGGCCGTAATTTTAAAAAGCAGCCGGTTAATAGGTATGGGGGTAATTTGGATGGGCAGGCCCAAAGTATATTATATTGATACCAGAAAAATCTTTATACAGTTAGCATTTATTATATTATTAGTAGTACTTGGCATATTTTATTTGCGTTGGGTCAAGGTTACAAAAGTCCAGTTCATTTCACCGGAATTTGAGTCATCATGGGAAATTACTGAAAGTGATGTAATCAAGAGAATTGCACGGGGGGTTAAAGATGCTTCTGAGATAAAGGGGGCAGCTCCGGAGGACGTAATTATAATGAAACTCTTTAGCCAAAAGGAGACTAAGGTTTATAGTTTTGCCTCCCCTGAGGTTATTTATGATATTGTGGGCGGCAGGTGTCTGAAACCATCTGCTGAACTGCATGGTTTATTGAATATAGCTGCAAGGGAACTCAGGCTGAGAAGCCCTTATGGGGAATTACTGGACTGGGATAAAGTACAGCAGCATTTCTTGCCTGGTGAAAAAGTGAAGATATGTGACTTGGATTCAAAAAAGAGTTTTATGGCAGTACGGAAAGGCGGTTACAGTCACGCTGACATCCAGCCTATATCTGAAAACGACAGCAATATTATCAGGGAAATATTTGGCGGGAACTGGAGCTGGAAGAAACGGGCAGTTGTAGTCCGGGACGGGGAGGTTAAGTTTGCAGCCGTCCTTACTGGAATGCCTCACCTGCAGAATGGAGAAAGTGGGTGTTTTGACCTTAGGCTGCCTTTAAGCTGTGACCTCAATAAAGATGATTCTATGGCTTGCCGGATGATGTATTATAAAGCCTCAGGCAAGCTGGATGAAATGCTTCAGGAAGCTGGTCCGTCAGAAATCATACTCCTGCTGTTTACGGCAATAGACCAAAGGGATTGGCAATCAGCCCGGATGATGCTGACATCTCTTGAAGGAGCGGATAGGGATAAACTTGAGAACTTAATTGGGGTTAGTGTGTTTAATCTTAATGAAAACAAATATATGGTTTATCAGGCTTTGGTGTCGGTATCTTTTAGAGACGGTCCGTACAATGACCGCAGAAACTTGGTGGTCCGGCTCAGGCAGGACCGGAAGACAGGAGCCTACCTGGCAGAGCCGGATTTTCTTGAAGCTTTATTTGATAGCTGACTTTTGCTAATATACTGGATAATGACTCATGGGCAAGGACAGCTGATTCATATCATATGGCTTCAAAGCAATGATTTTTCTTTTCCTGCTTTTGATGGTCCTATGAGAGGGATGCAACTTTAAGAAAGGTCCGGGAAGCTGGGTGAGGTGTTGCACAAGGGTTTCCTTGAACTGGCGTCGTGAGGAGTCTTATCGCACCTCTGCTAAGCGAAGTCACGGACCGGAGCAACGGATGGCGGAGCCGCCATTGAGGCAGGTGCCGAATTGGCGGTTTAGTCTATAACTTTGCCAGGAGCAAGGTTAGAAACCTCCGACGCCAGTGCGGAAAACCGGTGTAATGACTCACCAGATTCCCGCCCATCAAAAAGGGAACATCCCACTTATGGGGCTTGTTGACAAAAATGGCTAGGAACTAATTTCTCTAGCCATTTTTTCATTTTATAGTTCGTATTTTATTATGTGGTCTGGATATTGAAGAAAATATATTGGATAATATTAACAAAAATGGTATAATATAATATGTCTGTTATGAACGAATAGAAACAAAAATGATTGGAGAGTGGAGATATTTGAAGAAAGTTGTGTTATTATTTGCAGTTTTAGTATGTTTGCTGGCAACACCTACATTGGTACAGGCTGCCTCAAAGGAAATAACGGTTACTGTAAATGGCAGCAAAATCGAATGTGATGTCAAGCCTTATATTGATTCAAACAACCGGACAATGGTCCCGATACGGTTTGTAGCTGAAGCTCTGGGTTCGGAAGTGAGCTGGGACCAAGAAAGAAAAGAAGTGACCGTAAAACGCAGAGAAAATATGGTTTGCTTGTGGGCAGGCAAACAAAACTATATTGTCAACAATAAAAGCAAAACAATGGATACAGTGCCTGTTATCCTGCCGCCGGGCAGAACTATGGTGCCTGTCAGGTTTGTGGCCGAAGCATTGGGGTGTACAGTTAATTGGGACAGCACAACAAGGACTGTGATAATTGTGCTGGACAATGGTTATTTGCTGCCTGAGGAGACAGATCTAGACATTGATATTCCCGAAGTTATGAAAAACCCCAATGATGTTGACATAGAAATTCTGGTTCTGATGTATAAAGACATGGATTCACAACAAGATGACCTGTATGCATTATTGGCTAGTAAATTCGGCGAAAGGTCCGCAAGTGAAATAACCGAATATGTTTTCAGCAAAAAAGATAGGTTTAATGACTTGCCTGACAGGTCCTGGCAGATTAACAATCAGGAAATTAGAGTAGGCTCCTTATCTGGCGAAGCATGGATATATATACTTATTTATCTCCCGGGGGTGTGATATGTTGAACAAAAAAACTTGTCTGCTCATCTTACTATTAATCAGTATGCTTTTTGCCGGGCCATCCCTTGCCAATGAGTATATTAGGTACATCCCATCACAGGTGCCCCCGGCACATATTGATGGCTGTATTGAAGATGACAATGCTTTTTTGGGATGGAATTATTTTGTAAACACTCTCCCTGATGCAGAACCTGATTTTTCCCAAATCAGGTTGATTAAGTACCCGGAAGATGAACATATGCTGGTCTGGGGGCAGGAACACGGTGATTGTATTAATGGAGTATACAGGTATTTGGGAATTAACGCTTTAGAAGAATATATTACAAATATAGATTGGCCGTATGATGTTCCCATTAGCACTGGGGCCATGTTAGATGACAATAATTGGATAGCCAATCCCTGGACAAGCAGTTTGGTTAATCTGAAGCTCAAGCAAAAAGGAGAACCCCTTATTCATAAAAGCCCCTGGGATGGTGACCCCAAGTTCCTTCCTAACATAGTCAAAGGGCTTCAGGAAAAGCATACATCTGAATTCAGAGGCGACCCGGAACTAACCTGGACCGATTACGTACATATCCTTCAGCCACCCACCTACTACGGCTGGGGGGTAGGCCGGGCCTGGCACATCAAAAACGGAGAAATATTGTACCGCACAATTCCCTTGGCGCCATCTAAATTCCATTTATGGATGCCGAATTTCTATGTCAAGGATTTTGATCCTGGATGCTCCAAGGAAATGGTTGGTGATGGTAATGCTGCTGCCGAGATATATGCTGCAGAGCCGGGAGAAACATATACTGCAACAATAACTTTTGGTATTGATACACTGCTCTCAACTTTCCCGGTGGATCAGACCAGGGTTTTTGTTGCTGGTGAACATCGTTTGAACAGCGGGGAATGGGATACAGTCCTGAAATATCAATCCGGTTCCGGGAGCATTAGCGGACCTCTCAGCTTATGGCCTTATGTACCGTCAGGGCCAAAAGGACAAGCTGTGATATTTACTGAACCGGATACAGAAGTGACGGCAACATTTAATTGGATTGCCATGGCTGATACTAAGGAGCTGGTGGCAGCTATAAACTACCCGCCGGCACAATGGCTTTATTATGAGGGCACAGATGGGAACAGGTTCGAAGACAATGTGGCGGTTGTCCCGATTGCCGTAAAAAGGCTTCCGGATAATTTTGTTCAGGAACTGAATCCCGGTACTGTGGAAACAGAAGAAGGTCAAGAGTATACAGGCACAGTTTCTTTTGGACTGTATGATACCTTTGACAAGCCGGTTAAAGCCAGACTTGGATTAACCCATAACGGCTGGCCGATAACGGAAGTTAATGATACCGAGATTACCTTCAACCCTGGAGAAATAAAGTCATTTTCATTCACCATACACGGTCAGGCCGGAGACAGTAAGCTGGAAGCAGAGATTTGGCCTCTGGAACCAACTGAAAAAGATATCAATTGGAGCAACAACCAAAAAATTACCACTATCAATTCCAGAAAAACAGATATAGCTGTTGGAGAAATCCGCCAGCAATGCCCGGTAATTACCGGGTCAAACCAGATGGCTACAGTAAGTATAAGCAACTTTGGGACTGGTGCGGAAACGTTTCAGGTAAGTTATTATGCGGGAGGAGCAAAGCTGCGGACAGAAATTATCAGTTTGGAAGAAGGGGGTTCGGCAGACCGGTCATTTAATTGGACAGCTCCACAGCAGGCTGGCAGTATTGAATTAAAGGTTGTTGCTGACCCTGAAAAACTGCTTAAAGATGTCAACCTAAACAATAATACGGGAGTTAAAACTGTTTATATTAAGGAACGCGGTCTTCCGCCAACTGCATGTGATTCTCAGTCAAACAAAACCTCCGGAACATGGACAGAAAACTACCGGGTAATTACAGGGCATACGGATGATAATAAGCATAAGTGGGCTACCAGGAAAGTAACTTATCAAGAAAATCTTGCAATAGATATTAAACTGAATACAAAACAAGGGGTGCAGACAGACCCGGCAAACCCTCAGCCGGAAGACAGGGAAAGCAGGGGCAGTTGGGAGATTATCCCGTGGGCTCAGGAAAATGGGCTTGACCCCAACAAAGTAACCAGGGCAGGCTATGGTTTTGAGCTTGAAGTTGAAACAATTTATTGGACAGATTATGAAACAAAAGTTCCTGACGGCATTCATAATACCGCAATACCGAAGGGCGGGATTCTGTTCGGACCCCGGTCAGTCAGGGCAGAGTTTTGGGATACTACAAATAACTCGGTTGAAATAGTCGAACTGGAACCTATTTTCGGTATTTCCGGCGGGCAGAAGGTGACTTGGGCGCTGCCGGAGACAAACCACACTTTTTCGGATGGAACACAGGCATGGGAAAGGAAACATTATGTTGAAACAGACACGATAGATGGAAGGTACTCTGTGGTAGTAAATATCGACAGTGTAGGGAAAACGGGATTAAGAATCTGCCGGGAAGACTATGTAACTATTCATGGAGACATGTATGATGATATGTATTCAACACCAGACAAGCGGGATCAATAATAAAAGTAATATATCAATTTAATGTCAAATTCTACAAAATTTTTCTCAAATTATACAATTTTATCTTAAAGTTTGATATAATTAAAAGATAAATTACTAATAGTAAATATTTAACGTCAGGTGGAGTTTTTAACTTTATCTGACGTTAAAACTCGTGGAGGCAAAGTGATGAAGGTAATTATTGCACAAATTAATCCAACCGTTGGGGATATTGAGGGGAATATAAATAAGCTAACCGAAACTCTGGCTGGCTGTGATAAGGAAACAAATGACCTGGTTGTATTTCCGGAGCTTTTTTTGGTAGGTTATCCTCCCAGGGACCTCTTGGAAAGACAGTGGTTTATAAATAGAACTGAGGAAGCAGTGGCTAGGGTAATATGCTTATCAAAGGCTTACCCTAAAACAGGGATTTTGTTTGGAGTTCCTACATGCAGCAGCAAGACAAAAGGGAAGGCGCTATATAACTCTGCATTACTTATATATAATGGAAAAACCTTGTTTAGCCAGCATAAATCACTCCTTCCAACTTATGATGTTTTTGATGAAGCCAGATATTTTGAACCGGCTTCTGCAGTGGGAACAGTGAAATTCAAAGGTGAAACCTTGGGCATTTCGGTGTGTGAGGATGCGTGGAATGAACAGGGTATGTGTGATATCGGGAATTACGGATATGACCCAATAGAGGAACTTGTTAAACAGGGGGCTACCTTATTAATTAATATCTCAGCTTCACCTTTTCATGTGGGCAAAGAAGAGCTGCGTTTTCGGATTATCAGCAGCCATGCGCGAAAACACGGGGTGCCGTTTTTGTACGTTAACCAGGTTGGAGGTAATGATGAGCTGGTTTTTGACGGTAGAAGCATGTGTGTTGATAAAAATGGCGAACCGGTTAAAGTACTTCCAGCATTTAAAGAAGAACTGGCAGTTGTGGATACTGAAGCAATCGGAAGCTCGAAATTTTATACTCCGATGAATAGGACTGCTTCCATATATGGCGCTTTAGTTACTGGAATCAGTGATTATATGAAAAAATGCGGGTTTAAAAAAGTAGTTCTGGGGTTGTCAGGGGGAATTGATTCTGCTGTTACCTGCTGCCTGGCTGTGGAAGCAGTAGGAAAAGAAAATGTAATAGGTGTTACCATGCCGTCACCTTATTCTTCCACAGGCAGTGTTGAGGATTCACGGAGGCTGGCCGAAAACCTTGGAATTGAGTTTAAAGTGATTCCTGTTTCCGGCATTTATTCATCATACCTGGGGTCTCTTGAGGAGCATTTTCATGGTGTAGAGCCTGATATTACTGAAGAAAATATACAGGCCCGCATTCGTGGCAATATAACTATGGCACTTTCCAACAAGTATGGATATCTGTTGTTGTCTACCGGAAACAAAAGTGAAATGGCCGTGGGTTACTGTACTCTTTATGGCGACATGTGCGGCGGCCTTAGCCCAATATCTGATGTTCCTAAAACAGTTGTTTACGACCTGGCGCGATTTATTAACCGGGAAAAAGAAATTATCCCTGAGGAGACAATCACCAAACCACCATCAGCCGAATTAAGGCCTGATCAGTTGGATCAAGATACTTTGCCGCCATATGATATTCTTGACGGAATTTTGAGTTATTATTTGGACGAAGGCTGTTCTGCCGAAGATATTATTCAAAAAGGCTATGATAGTGAAACAGTGTACTGGGTAATTAGAACAGTTAACAGAAACGAATACAAAAGAAAACAAGCTGCACCAGGTATTAAAGTAACTACAAAAGCATTTGGAATTGGCAGGAGGATGCCAATTGCAGCAAAGTATTGATGATAAGCTCCATGATTGTTACCGGAAGGGGGAAGTTCATTGAAAGCAGAAATTATAAATCCATTTCTTGTTTCGGCAAAAGAAATACTGGAAATGGAAACGGGTCTAACAGGAATAAGAGGGAAATTGTCCCTGGCTTCTTCCAAATGGACTACCCAGGAAATAACTGTAATCATAAACATAATTGGGGATGTTAAGGGTACTTTTTTGATTGGCACACCGATAAGAACAGCAATAAACCTTGTTGAGATAATGCTGCGGGATTCGATTGATTCTTTTAATGATATAGTTATCAGCGGAATTGCGGAATTGTCCAACATTATTGCCGGAAGGGCACTGGTCAATCTTGAAAAAATAGGTTATAACTCTGACATTACTCCACCAATGCTGCTGTATGGGCAGAAGGCCAATATTTCTACACTGAAGCGTAGAAGGATACAGATACCCTTAAAAACTGACATAGGATTAATCGAACTGAGTATTGCCCTGGAAGATTAATAACCCTTTCTTTTCATTGGGAAAGTGCCGCCGTGAATATTTTTAGCATCTGAAACAGTAAAAAATACATCTGGTGATATTTCATCAAGAATTTTAACTGCAAGTTTGAGGTCTTTCCTCTTAAGGGATGCAAATAGTATGGTCCGTTTACCTTGACGTCCCTCACCCTCAACTTTGGTTACTCCAAACCCACGGTTTCTGAGACCTTCAGCAATGAGGCTGCACTGGCAGTGCTGAGGGAAAATCTGTAGTGAAACATACCCAATAGCAAGCCTATGTTCTATTAAGCTGCCGAAATAATTGCCGGTGGCGAACCCGCCGGCATATGCGATAACTTTGCCGATATCGTTTAATCCTCCGGTAAGCACTTGGTTCAAGGCTATAACGAAAACAGTAACTTCACAAAATCCAATAAATGCTGCTAATACACGGCGGTCACGCATAAGCATCAAGATTCTTAATACATCCAGAGTCATATCAAAAACACGGGCAAAAAATATAAACAAATAAATTCCAATAGTTGGTGTAAGCAATTCCATGAAAATCCCCCTTCCTAAAAAGATAAAGAGAAGGCCCTAATAGTATTAACAGTTTTCGGGATAAAATAAATTTTTACCTTCTTAAATATAAAATAATTAACTTAATTTCACCTGACCCAAGAACTATGTTGATATGAAAATCAGGTTAACAGTAAGGAGAGGCTGCTGCCTCTCCTTACTAATTCCATGGTCTAAAGGGCTTGTCAATTGTTTTGCTCCATTTTTATTGATTTTATTGAAACATTTATGCATATAAAAAGAGAGGTTGTTTAATGATATTGTTAAAATGCTTAAGGAGTGGTAGTTGTGCCAAAATGCGCCAAGTGCGGAAATTCATTTAGTTTTGGGTGTTCCGCTATTCCATCCGTAACCCCTGCTGCAAACGGATTGGTGTCAGGATTAATAGGAAATTTTGATCAACAGGGACATATTACAGAAATGGATTCCCTTATTAATAATCTTGACCAGGTTCAGGAGGCTTGGGAGTTCCCTGAAGAGTTTTTTGACACGTGTTATGAGTGCGGAAGTAATGAAATAATATGGGAATAAGAGTTAACCGATTACTTTTCAGAGAGTATCAGAAGGAATTTTAAGAAGATTGGCGAAAAAGTACAAAAATTGGGGATTTTGAAAGGGGAACCATAATGGTTAGGACAAGTATTGGTGATGAAGTAGTCAATACCGCAATCAGAGTTAAGATTAGACTTGATTATAAAGGTATGCAAAAACCAGGTAAGTTTTTTTTCGGGGGCAAAAGTACCGAGGAAGTAGCTGAGGAAAATAGGGAACAACAGGTTCAGACACTGCGGAATGTTCCCATGCAGGGTATTGTCATTGAAGAAGTTGATATGAGCAGCGATGTATATATTGTATTCGATGAATTTATTAATGCCCAGATGGCATTTGCGCCTGTTATCCTAACCGTGACTGTTGATAGCCTGGAAGATGTAATCAAGTTTATTGCCAGGGAGGAATTCAGGAAAATAGAAATAATTCAACCGGAAAACGTTGTTTTAACCAAGGTTGATATTGAGCGGGTATTATTTAAGGTTAGTGAAGAACTTAGAAACTATAGGATGTTAATCGAAAGAAAATACAGTTCAAGATAATTAACACCATATATTGAAAGGATTGATTATAGTGGCGGAGTTGTCTCTAGATGATGTTGTTCAAAAGGTAGAGGAGTTGCCGGCTTTACCGCATGTAACATACAGAGTGCTTGAACTAACCAGCAAGCCTGATACTTCTTTAAATCAACTATCAGACATTATTACACAGGACCAGGTACTTACAGCAAAGGTGCTGCGGATGGCGAACTCAGTTTATTACGGATTTGCGCGGCGTATATTTGGAATCACTGAAGCCCTGCTGATTTTGGGCTTTAGTACAGTCAGGAACCTGGTGATGGCTGCTTCGGTATACAATGTGATGGACAGAGAGGTTCAGGGATACTTTTTACCAAAGGGTGAATTGTGGAAGCATTCCATGTCAACTGCCCTGATAGGCAGATCTCTTTCGAAGAAAATTGGTTATGAATTTCCAGACCAAGCATTTGTGGCTGGATTGCTGCATGACATAGGGAAACTTATTCTAAATACGTATATGACCCAAAAATTTGAAGATGTTATTTCTAAGGTGGCAGCGGAAAATATTCCGTTTATGTTGGCAGAACAGCAGATACTAGGTTTCGACCATGCTGTTATTGGTTCTACGGTAGCTGAAAAATGGAACCTGCCTTTTGAGTTGGTTGAAGCAATAGCTAATCATCATACACCGGCGCTGGCAAAGTATAATCCCAAACTAACCTCTATAATTCATGTTGCTGATGCTGCCAGCATGTCTATGGGGATAGGGCTGGGCGGGGATGGTATGCTTTATCCTTTTGACGGATTCGCCACTGAACTCCTGGATTTAAACAACGAATTAATAGAAGAAACTATTGCAGAAATAGCTGATTCCCTGATAGATGCAGAAACCATGATAGAAAACCATACTCCCTAATATTAAACAAAAATTTAAAACATATTTCCAAAGGGAGCATGAATACTTAGACATAAGGCTATTTACCCCTAATGCTTAAGTATTCATACTCCCTTGTTATATGTTTGTAAACTGCTTTTGACAGCTTTGGTATTCCTTTTTTACCTGATTAACAATTCCTATCATAGTATTTCTGTCATTATCGTCAACAATATAAGTGTTGCCTTTCCCGGATTCAGCAAGCAGCGGAAGAAACTCATGGTTGGGGTCTATTCCAATACATATAAATCGGATTTTTTCTTCTGCAATCAATGATGCAGCTTTTAATGCATCCTCTATGGGGTCGGTTGTCCATAGGGGATAGTTGGGAATACCATCGGTGATGAGAATAAGCAGAGGATTGCGTGGCCGTTCTTTTTTAAACATGTTGATAGAAGTTTTAATTCCATGTGCCAGTGGGGTCAAACCGCCTGGAACTATCCTGGACAGTCCTTGGTGCAGTTCATCATAGCTCCTGGTGAAAGGTACCAGTACCTTGGCCATTCTTTCTTGGAAGGTAACCATGGATACCTTTTCCCGGCTGTTTAGAAGCAGGTATTCGGCAACATTGCAGACCGCCCTGATGCGGTCCCCCATCATGCTCCCGCTGCAATCTACAAGGAGGCAGGTGTCAATTGGTGCATAAGACTTTTTGGCAAATAACTTGACATCATTTACACTGATATTGAAAGAATGGCTTTGGGAGAGGAAATTTCTTCTGGCTGCTTGAATAATTGTTTCAGGTATTGCAATTTCACCTTTCCAGGACAAAGGGTCATTTGGAGCAACCACTTTACGCCTGTTGGGAAATAGTTGTGCTTTTGATTTTATGTATGAGTAACGGAATGAGTGGAACTTAGGTGAAGTATGCTTAAACTGCCTGATGCACTTTCGTATCTGTGCAGCCAGCTCTTTTTTGTTTTTCTTTAAAAAGTCCTGCATTTCATGACCCGCATCAGTGAGAGCATATCCAAACAGTGTCTGTTTAACTACATCGTTTTGTACCAATTGTGAAATAATACCATCATATTCTTTAATGTTTTTTTTGAAACTAACCAGCCCAAAATTTCTGACAGGGGACTGGTATTTGTTGAAGAAATCCACTACGGCTTCAATGCTGCCAAAGCACCTCACCAGGCTGTTCGTTACCTGGAGCATGTTCTGGTAACGCACTGATTCAGGAAGGGTTTTGGAAATTGACGGGAGATATAGTGCTGCAGCAGTGATGGCTGTCCCGGTTTCACATATGCCCGAATGGACAATGCCGGTAACTTTGCGAAGTTGGCTGCCTTGATAAATGATTGCTCGTTCAATTTCATCTATCAAGCAGTAAACAAGGCTGAAATAACGGGGTTTTAATTTTGCCAGCAGGTGAACGTGGTTCAGGTAACGGTCATCAGTGTCTTTTACTGATTTTTGATCAGAATTAATGGTTGTCCCGAAGCCCCTGGCAGTTTGGACGAAAATAGCTCTGGCAAGATTGGCTGCTGCCAGTTTTTGTTGTTCGGCACTCCAATCCTGATTGCGGTCAACTGTATTTAAATAATTCGGGATTATCTGTCTGATACGATTGGCTACATCCACCTGGTTGATCTCGGCAGAGTTATGGAGGACATCAATGTGGACAACTTTACCTGGTTCTTCAAGATTTAAGTAGTGCTGCCCGGCATCCTTATCTTTGAAAACCTGTACTTTACCCAAAGATTTTAGGGATTCTTGATGTGCTTTTTGGCTTACCACCGCAGTGGCTCCCATCATGACACCCTGGTTCATATCAAAATAACCGGCAAGGCTTTGGGAGATGAGTCTCAGCTTTTGATAATTATATGATGCTCGCTGATTAACTGACAAAATAGGCACCGACCTTTCAATATGCTTATATATTATGGTTTTTCAGGCCGAATGAGTTCATCTAGGTTAATTTCACTTATTTGTTTCAGGTCAGTAGTAAGGTCGGAAGTTCCTGTGCCTTCAGGGGTATTTTTCAAGCCCAGACTGTTAAGCACTTTGTTTACCAGGGTTGTGCTCTCAGTTGGCGGCTTTTCATTAACTGGTATAAGTTCAGAATAACCGGGAGTAGAATTCATTATTCTTGACAGTATTTCCAGGTCAACGCGGTGGCGCAGTGCCAAGGGCAGTACCTTGATGATATCGCTTATCAATACAGTATCGCGCTGCCTAAGAGCACAGTTTAAGAGCGCAGCATGCTGAATAGCTTCTATGGCTCGGAAACTTTCGATATCATACTTAACATAAATCCTGGCAATGTAATTTCTTAGGAAGTCAGGCAGGTCCAAGCCGGCATATTTTACAGCTGTTTTTTCCAGCTCTTTTCGTGTTTGAATATTTCTGGCTTGGATGTCCGATGAGCTGCGTGTTTCTTGAACATGAACGTGACTCGCCAGTTTAAGTATGCTGGCAATTGCGTCAGGGTCATCGGTCCGTTTCATATCAATTGCCAGGTCAAACCGGTCTGCAAGCTGACGCCGTATTTCTTGAAGCGGTCCAGGGTCCTCGTCCGGGTTGGATGCGGCCCAGACGGAGACCTGAACAGGGATATCCACAACAGGCAACCCTGTTTCCTCAATTTGGATACGACCAGGCTTAGTACCCATAACATCCAGCAGAACATCAGTGAGTTCCGGTGAAGTATCGGCAAGTCTATTAATTTCATCAACGAAAATAACACCCCTGTGTGCCTGTGGGATGATGCCCGGCAAAATAGCTGCGGTAGGGTTCGCCTTGTCGGTAATCCCGGCCAGGTCAATACTCCCAACAATAGTTCCTATCTTAGCGGAATGAGAAATCTCGAGAAATGGCATCGGAATTTCTTCTGTTTCCAGTTTAGAAATTTCATTATTGGGAAGATTCTTGTGTTCAGGGCAGTGAGGTTTTTGCGGGTCACAATTATAAAGGCATCCCTTTATTCTGGTAATCTGTGGGAAGATGTCTTTAGCTGCACGCATAATAGTGGTTTTACCAGTCCCCCTAAGGCCCTCGGCGTGGAAGTGAAGGGGTACCCCCCATCTTAATGATATGATGGCCATCTCAATGACGTCAAAGAGTGCTCTGTTGCCCTCGTGACGGGCTAATTCAAGGTAGTTATTCAACAAACAATCCTCCTTTGGGAGACATCTGCATATTTGATTAGCTGAAATAAAGATAATTTCGATATAATTCATATTTTTCCTTCACGATATTAAATCAATTCACTTTTAACGTCACAGAAGGAATTTTTAAACAATAGATAGAAGAAAAAGGAGTGTTTTGGATTTAGCTTTGGTTATGTCAAAGGAGGAATCATCGAATAATGAACGCACAAAAAAAAAGAGGAGTTAAACTGTTTGAGGGATTTGTAATTTTACTTTTAATGCAGAGTACCGGGACATTCCTGTCCAAATATTTTGACCTTATCCTGCCGGGCAACCTTACAGGCCTGCTGTTGTTGTTTACAGCCCTTTTATTCAGGATAATAAAACTTGACCAGGTTGAACAAGCTGCGAATCTGCTGCTTGATAATATGATGGCTCTGTTCATCCCGTTAAATGTTGGGCTTATCACAATCCTTCCCAAGATAAAAGAGGAATGGCTTGCTATTATGACGAGCCTTCTGGCCAGTACGGTAATAGTTATGGTGGTTACAGCAAAAGCAGTGGAACTCAGTGAGAGGGGGGCTAAGAATGTTAAATAGTCTTCTCAGGGAACCGTTGTTCCAGGTAACACTTACCCTTGTTGTATATCTGATTACCAATAGGTTGTACCGGAAATTTCACTTTTTTCTGTTTAATCCGCTCATATTAGCTACAGTAATTGTTATTTACATTATTAAGTATGCAAATATTGATTATGATATTTATATTAAAGGCGGGGATATGATAACTTTTCTTTTAGGTCCGGCAACAGTTGCTTTAGGAGTTCCCCTTTATAAGCAGCTGCCAAATATTAAGTCAAACTTAAAATCTATTTCTATTGGTGTCATTACAGGCAGCATTAGTGCAATAGTCAGTACAATGTTTATTGCCAAGGCGCTTGGAGCTAGTAAAGAAACTTTGCTTTCAATTGCGGCCAAATCCACAACAATGCCTATCGCCCTCGGTATAACCGATATTTTAGGAGGGAACGATAAAATAATCGTGATGGCTGTTGCTGTTACAGGGATTTTCGGTGGAGTAGTCGGGGCGGAAATTATGAAAATTGCGGGAATAAAAAGCAAAGTAGCTATAGGAATTGGAATTGGCACCGCTTCACATGCCGGAGGAACCTCTCGGGCCATTCAGATTGGTGAAACTGAGGGTTCCATGAGCGGTGCGGCTATAGTGCTTACAGGCTTAGTAACCGCTCTGGTGGTTCCATATATTATTCCATGGTTAATTTAGAACATTATGTCGGCCGACAGACTGCCGGCTGTTAGGTGGTGTATCATGAAGGTAATAGTTATTGGAGCAGGGGCTGCTGGTCTGATGGCGGCGGGGCAAGCTGCCGCAAATGGGGCAGACGTAACTGTTTTAGAAAAGAACGATAGGCCCGGCAGGAAGTTGCTGATAACCGGAAAAGGCCGGTGCAATATCACAAATACAGTTGATATTAAGGAGTTTATTAAAAATATTCCTGGTAATGGGCAATTCCTCTATAGCGCTTTTAACGGCTTTGGCAACCGGGACCTGATCTTATTTTTCAATGAAAACGGTGTATTAACAAAAGAGGAAAGAGGTGGACGAGTTTTTCCTGTTTCGGACAGGGCTCAGGATGTGGTGGAGAGTTTGGTTAATTTCTGTATTTCAAAAGGGGTTGAATTCAGGTATTCAGCTAGTGCAGCAGCAATCTTGGCAGAAAATCAACGGGTGAGTTCAGTCAAGTTAAAGGACGGTTCGCTCCTGAGATGTGATTCTGCAATCCTGGCAACAGGTGGGGCATCTTATCCCAATACAGGTTCCACCGGTGACGGCTATAGGATAGCTGAAACACTGGGACATACGATAATACCTCTAAAACCATCCCTGGTACCTTTGGAAACAGAAGAGGAATGGGTTCAGGAGGTTCAGGGGCTTGCATTGAAGAATGTAGAAGCTGCTGTTTTATATAATGGGCAAAAAGCTGCAGCAGAATTTGGAGAGATGCTGTTTACCCATTTCGGAGTGTCAGGACCTGTGATTTTGAGCCTTAGCCGGACTGCTGCCGGTTTGTTGGAAAAAGGTTACAAGGTACAGATCAGAATAAATTTAAAACCGGCACTGTCATCGGAACAGCTTGATTCCAGGATACAAAGGGATTTTAACGGCCTTTCAAGGAAACAGTATAAAAACTCATTGGGAGAATTGCTGCCAAAGTCCTTGATTCCCGTTATCATAAAATTGTCAGGAATTCCGGAGGAAAAACCGGTGAACCAGATAACACGTGAAGAGAGGTTTGGGCTGACCGGACTCTTGCAGTCATTAACTTTAAAGGTAAGTGGATTGCGGCCGCTTGCAGAAGCAATTGTAACAGCAGGAGGCATTTCGGTTAAGCAGATAAACCCTAAAACTATGGAATCAAAATTAATCAAAGGACTTTTCCTTGCCGGGGAAGTTGTTGATGTAGATGGCTATACCGGTGGGTACAACCTGCAGGCAGCCTTTAGTATGGGTTATCTGGCAGGGATAAATGCTGTGAGATAAACGGCGGTTGGAATGTTGGAAAAGGGGGTATATATGCATTTTGCAGGATTTGGTTCTTTTGAGGTTTTACTTATGTTTTGGGTTTTGATACTTACAGCGACACATTTTGTAGTAAGTATTATTGTCTATAAGGATGCCAGGACCCTGAAACGGCCGGCTTTGGGACTTACTCCTCTGATATGGGCGGCGGTTTCTTTTTCGTTACCTGTGATGGGAATGTTTATATATTGGGTAATGAACTATTCAACCCTAAAGCCAGGGTCTAATTAATGCTGATTGCATTTAAAAAAACCATATATTATAATTGAAATTAATGGGGGAATTACATGTGTCAAACCATACTGGGAGCAGAAAAACTGCAGGGATGGCAATAAAAATGGCCCTTACGGAAAGCAGGGAGGAGGAAAAAGCCCTGCAGAAGCGATGTGCCGCAGAAGGGATAAAAACTGCTGCTGTTGATTATGGTGGGGAGTTTATCACTTCAGTTAAAAAGATTGTCGAACGTGCAGTTGTGGCTGCCAAAAGAGAAGGAGTTATCAAAGATACTCATGCTGAGGAAGGTGCGGTAGCAGGTGCTGCCAGGGAAGCTTTGAGCCAGATTATGCCGAAAGCTGTTGGATTGAATGTCGGCGGCAAAATTGGGATTGCCCACCAGGATGACCATATAACTGTGGCCGTGTTTTTTGGTATTGGGCTCTTGCACCTGGACGAGGTATCTATTGGACTGGGTCATCGTGCTGTGTCATAGTAATAAACAAAGCAGTAAGGGAGGATGGAATAAGTGGGAGAGAAGTTGGTTCGCGGTATCAGGGGAGCAATTACTATTGAGGCCAATACCCCGGAAGACATACTTAAGGGGACTGAAGAGCTTCTTGGAAGAATAGTTGAGGTAAATGAGATAAACACCGAGGATATTGCAAGTGTTTTTTTAACTACCACACCGGATATAAATGCCGAATTTCCGGCTACGGCGGCCAGAAAGATGGGGTGGACAATGGTGCCCCTGTTGTGTGCCAGGGAAATAGACGTGCCCGGCAGAACGCCTAGGTTGATTAGAGTTTTGATGCATGTAAATACATCCAAAACTCAGGACCAAATTAAACACCAGTACATAGGTGATGCTGCACTTTTGAGGCCTGATTTAATGAGTGAATAAAAGCACTAAAAGCACTAAAAGCATTGACAGAATAAATTTATTCATGATATATTATAAAAAATATCAAGTTTTCAATTCTTGAGAATTAGATTGTTTAGACAAGCAGAGACTAGGAATAAAAATATTTGTTGAGTTGAGTCTAGTTAGGTTAAGTTGAGTTGAGCTGAGATGAGTTTTGCTGGATAATGTTATTTATGCCGGTACTCATTTGGGTGCCGGTATTTGCATTTTTGCGGCAAAGGAAGGTGGGAATTACAGTAATGATATATCCTGAAATTAATGAGTATCTTGAACTTAGTAACGCTTATAACCTGATTCCTGTTTATACAGAAATGGTTGTTGATATGGATACCACCATATCAATTTTTAAAAAGGTCTGTCATAAGAACTATACCTACATGCTGGAAAGTGTGGAGGGTGGTGAAAACCTTGCCAGATATTCATTTATCGGATTGGAGCCAATGGTCAATTACCGTTATGAGAACGGAGCCGGAATTATTCAAGAAAATGATGGTCAGACGGTGATGGCCGGTGGTCCGTTGGATATCCTGAAACTTATCATGGACCGATATCAGGCTCCTAAGATTGCCGGGCTGCCCAGGTTTTACGGTGGAGCAGTCGGTTACTTTGGTTACGATGTAGTCAGACACCTGGAAAATCTTCCTGCAGTTACTCCAAATGACCTTAACCTTCCTGACTGCCAATTTGTAATTACACGCCTGGTACTTGTATTCGACCACGTTAGGCATAAGATTAAAATAGTATGCAATACCCAGCCAGGCGCCGCGCCGGATGCTGCATATAAAGAGGCTATTAATAGGATCAGGGACCTTCAAAATATCATCAAAGCACCTGCAAAGGCCGGCAGATGCCTGGTAAATAAGTGCAGCAGGACAGAAATCAGTTCAAACATGTCGAAACAGGAATTTATGGACAATGTCGAAAAAGCCAGAGAATATATCCGGGATGGGGATATTTTTCAGGTGGTCCTGTCTCAAAGGTTGAAAACACCACTCAGGAGCGACCCTTTTAACATTTATCGGGCTTTAAGGACAATAAACCCGGCTCCTTATATGTTTTATCTCAATTTTGGCGAAACAGTTATCATTGGTTCTTCCCCGGAAATGCTTGTAAGGGTGGAAGACGAAAAAGTACAAACCTGTCCTATAGCAGGTACCAGACCAAGAGGCACGACACCTTCCGAGGATAAGGCCCTGGAGGCGGAACTGTTGGCGGATGAGAAGGAAAAAGCTGAACATATTATGCTTGTTGACTTGGGCAGAAATGACTTGGGAAAGGTCTGTGATTATGGTAGTATAGGGTTAAACAGCTTTATGGAGGTTCAGCGATATTCCCACGTGATGCATATTGTGTCCACAGTCAACGGCCGGCTTCTTCCGGGGAAAACAGTTTTTGATGCCCTGGAGTCATGTTTCCCAGCCGGGACCGTTTCCGGAGCTCCTAAAATTAGAGCTATGGAAATCATAGAGGAACTGGAACCAGTTAGAAGAGGGGTTTATGCCGGCGCCATAGGGTATTTTGGTTTTACCGGAAATATGGATACCTGTATCACAATTAGAACGATTCTGGTACATAAAGGAATGACTTATATGCAGGCAGGGGCTGGAATTGTTGCCGATTCGGATCCTGAAAGGGAGTACCAGGAAACCTTAAATAAAGCTATGGCATTGTTGGAGACATTAACTGTTGAGGAGGTCGGATGAATTGATATTGATGATAGAT
Organism: Phosphitispora sp. TUW77; assembly: GCF_048453025.1. GTDB lineage: Bacteria > Bacillota > Thermincolia > Thermincolales > UBA2595 > Phosphitispora. The sequence continues at coordinate 1,491,636 of NZ_CP156677.1, read as the reverse complement.
AATTACGACTCTTTTACCTTTAACCTGGTTCAGTATTTAGGCGAATTGGGTGGGGATATCAGAGTTTACCGTAATGACAGGATTACGGTAAATGAGGTTGAGGAGATGAAACCTGCGCATATCGTCATTTCACCAGGTCCATGTACTCCCAATGAAGCCGGTATATCTATGGAGTTAATTAAGAGATTCGGCGGTAGGATTCCCATCCTTGGGGTCTGTCTGGGTCATCAGTCCATAGGTCAGGTTTATGGCGGAAAGGTAGTCAGGGCGGAAAACCTGATGCATGGAAAAACTTCACTCATTTACCATGATGGGGAAACAGTATTTGCTGGGTTGACTTCACCATTCACTGCAACCAGGTACCATTCCTTGATTGTGGAGAAAGAAACTATTCCAGACTGTTTCGAAATAAGCGCCTGGACTGAAGATGGTGAGATTATGGGGTTAAGGCATAAGGAATACATTGTTGAGGGGGTTCAATTTCATCCGGAATCCATCCTTACAGAGCATGGGAAACAATTGTTGAGAAATTTTTTGGATATGAATTATTAGTTGATAAGTAATCAGTTAAGGTGAGAAAAGTTATTTGTTTCAGCTTAGAGGAGGAGAGATAAGATGTTGAAAAATGCAATTAATCGTGTTGTCACCGGGCAGGACATGAGCGAGGAAGAGGCTGTTGCGCTGATGGATGAAATTATGAGCGGTAAGGCTACAGATGCACAGATAGCCGCATTAATTACCGCTCTCAGAATAAAGGGTGAAACAGTTGCTGAAATTACGGGGTTTGCCCGGGTTATGAGAAAAATGGCTACCCCCATTAAGACCGGGCATTCTATGTTGATAGATACCTGTGGGACCGGTGGTGACGGCTGCAATACATTCAACATTTCCACTACTGTTGCCTTCGTGGCAGCCGGAGCCGGAATCCCTGTGGCCAAACACGGCAACCGTTCTGTTTCCAGCCGGAGCGGGAGCGCTGATGTTTTGGAAGCTCTAGGGGTCAATATTAATCTGGCACCGGAACAGGCAGGGGCTTGTATCGATAAGGTTGGAATCGGCTTTCTTTTCGCCCCTGCACTCCATGGGGCAATGAAATATGCTATTGGTCCCAGGAGGGAAATAGGGATAAGAACAGTTTTTAATATCTTAGGTCCGCTAACAAATCCGGCAGGGGCCCAGGTGCAGATACTTGGGGTTTATGACCCGCTATTAACAGACGTAATGGCAGGTGTGCTGGCTAATCTTGGTACAAAAAGAGCATTTGTGGTTCATGGCACCGGCGGTCTTGACGAAATATCCACCATTGGGCCGAGCAGGATAAGTGAAGTTCAAAGGGGAACGGTAGAAACATATGACCTTGACCCTGCCGGATATGGCATCAAATATGCTTCTCTTGAGGACTTGAAGGGAGGTACAGCAGAGGAAAATGCTGCTATTACCCTGGAGGTGTTGAGTGGGGTAACCGGTCCGCGAAGGGATATAGTACTGCTGAATTCGGCTGTTGCCTTATTTGCTGCAGATACTGTGCCATCAATTAAAGAAGGAATTGATCAGTCTGCAGCAATTATTGATTCAGGTGCAGCAATGAGAAAGCTTGATGAGCTGAAGGAATTAAGCAATTCATTTGCAGGTAAAAATATGACTGAAACAAAGGTAGGATGACAGTGATTCTTGAAAAAATTGTTGCCAACAAAAAACTGGAACTGGAAGAAAGCAAGCGGCTGGTTACGCTTGATGAGATTGTGTTAAAATGTACCTGTTTAGATGAAAACAGGACTAAACAGTATTCCCGGAAGATGGGGTTTGCTTTTCAACTAAGAAAAAATGCTGAAGTTGCCCTTATTGCTGAAATAAAAAAAGCATCACCTTCAAAAGGAGTAATTCGCAGCAGCTTCAATCACCTGGAAATCGCACAGACATATACAGCTTCCGGAGCTTCTGCCATATCTGTGTTGACTGATCGAGATTTTTTCTTAGGCAGCCCGGACTATCTAAGTGATGTCAGGAACACCACGGAACTACCGCTGCTCAGAAAGGACTTTATTATTGACCCTTATCAGCTTTATGAGGCTAAACTGCTGGGTGCTGATGCGGTGCTTCTGATAATGGCAATACTTAATGACAGGCAAGTGGAAGAACTTATGCACTGTTCTGCAGGTCTTGACCTTGAGTGCTTGGTAGAGGTGCATACAGAAGCTGAACTTGAAAGAGCCTTATATCTTGAGGCAAAGCTTATCGGAATTAATAATCGGAACTTGCAGACATTTAAGACCGACCTGGAAACTACCTTCAGGCTGCGAAGCATGATTTCTGACAATAAGGTTACGGTTGTCAGTGAAAGTGGAATCAATACCAGGGAAGATGTGTTAAGGCTAAAAGAGCATGGGGTTCATGCTATGCTGGTAGGTGAAGCTTTGATGAGAGAAGATAATATTTCTAATAAAATAAAGGAACTGCTGGGGCAAATGCTGTTATGATTATAAAGATATGTGGCTTAAGTGATACTGAAAGTGCTGCCTTTGCAGCAGAAAAGGGAGCTGACCTGCTGGGGTTTGTATTTGCGGAAAGCACCAGGAGAATTACGCCGGAACAAGCCAGGAGGATTATCAAAAAACTTCCTTCATCTGCCGATAAGGTCGGAGTCTTTGTAAATGAAGAGTATTCTAAAATAAATGAGATAGCCGATTTTTGCGGCCTAGACATAGTTCAGCTTCACGGCAGTGAAACACCTGAAGAGTGCCGAAAAATATCGGTCCCGGTAATTAAGGGCATCAGGATAAAAGATGAAAATTCCCTGCGGGAAATGTCCCGGTTTAGAGACTGTGTAGAAATGTTTGTTTTGGATACATATGTTCCAGGCGCCGTTGGCGGCACAGGAAAGGTTTTTGACTGGAATATGGCCTTGCACGGGGCGAAATATGGCAGGATATTGCTGGCAGGAGGCCTGAACTCGGAAAACGTTTACGATGCTATAAGGGCTGCCAACCCATTCGGTGTAGATGTCAGCAGTGGAGTAGAAAGCTTGGGGAAAAAGGACTTGAACAAAATAGATGCATTTATAGCAAACGTTAGGGGGCAGAAGGATGGATAGATTACCTGATAATAAAGGGCATTTCGGTGTTTTTGGCGGAAAATATGTTCCGGAAACCTTGATGCCGGCCCTTGAAGAACTGGAAAAGGCATATCAGGAAGCTATTGATGATAAATCTTTTAGAGAAGAAATTGTCTATTATCTTAATGAATATGTCGGCCGGCCTTCACCTCTGTATTTTGCCGCAAGATTGACAGAATACTGCGGAGGAGCCAAAATATATCTTAAGCGGGAAGACCTGAACCATACCGGTGCTCATAAGATTAACAATACCATAGGACAGGTGCTCCTTGCCAAGAGAATGGGCAAAAAAAGGATTATTGCCGAAACAGGAGCAGGTCAGCACGGTGTCGCCACTGCTACCGCTGCAGCCATGTTTGGCCTTGAGTGTATAGTTTTTATGGGTGAGGAGGATATCCGCAGACAGGAACTGAATGTTTTCCGGATGAAAATCCTTGGTGCCGAGGTTAGGCCTGTTGCTTCAGGAAGCCGGACTTTAAAGGATGCTATGAATGAGGCAATCCGCGACTGGGTAACAAATGTCAGGACTACTTTTTATGTCCTGGGTTCTGTTGGCGGACCCCATCCATATCCAATGATGGTGCGGAATTTTCAAAAGATAATCGGTGAAGAAACACGGGACCAGGTACTCCGTAAAGAAGGCCGCCTTCCTGACTGTATCATTGCCTGTGTGGGAGGGGGAAGTAATGCCATTGGAATATTTTACCCCTTTTTGGAGGACAAGGATGTGAAATTGGTGGGAGTTGAAGCTGCCGGCCGCGGCCTGGATACTCCTTACCATGCAGCTACTCTTTCCATGGGGTCCTATGGTGTTCTTCACGGGGCTTACAGCTATGTCCTGCAGGATGAAGATGGACAGATACTGGAAGCTCATTCTGTTTCCGCAGGGCTGGATTACCCTGGGATTGGTCCGGAACACAGCTATTTTAAGGAAATCGGTCGTGTTAATTATGCCAGTATTACCGATAGCGAAGCACTGGAGGCTTTTAGGATTCTTTGTCGTACCGAGGGCATCATACCAGCTTTGGAAAGCTCACATGCCCTGGCTCATGCTCTTAAGGTTATCCCTGCTATGCAGCCTGATGAAATTGTGATTATTAATTTATCAGGACGAGGTGATAAAGATGTGCATACTGTTTCCGCAATTCCGGAGGTGAAATAGATGAAAAGTAATAATTCTTTACAAAACAGGATATCTGGTAAGTTTGAGGAGCTGTATGCCGAAAACAAGAAAGCCCTGATAACCTTTATTACGGCAGGGGACCCTGATATAGAAACCACTATTAAGCTGGTACTGACCTTGGAAAAGGCAGGTGCGGATATTATTGAGCTGGGTGTGCCATATTCAGACCCGCTTGCCGATGGACCGGTAATCCAGGAAGCTTCACAACGGGCCTTGCAGTCAGGAACCTCTTTAAAGAAAATATTAGAAGCAGTCTCAGCCCTGCGGCAGCAAACAAAAATTCCAATCATCCTGATGACATACTATAATCCGCTATTAAAATATGGCCTGCAAAAATTGGCCACAGATGCTTTTGAATCAGGTGTTGATGGCTTTATAGTACCTGATTTGCCCATGGAGGAATCGGATGAGTTAAAGAACAAACTGAGTTCGATGAACATATCCCTGATTCCCCTGGTGGCCCCGACCAGTGGGATTGACAGAATAAAGCAAATTGCTGCAGGCGGTTCCGGGTTTGTTTACTGTGTATCACTTACTGGGGTAACCGGGGTAAGGGTGGGCCTTCCCGATAATCTAAAGGAATTTGCTGATTCTGTCAAAAGTGTCAGTAAAATACCCGTTGCTGTAGGGTTTGGTATTTCAACACCACAGCAGGTAGCTGCTGTCTCACAATACTGTGATGCCGTAATAGTTGGCAGCGCTTTGGTCAAAACTATCGGTGAAAACGCAGGAATGCCGGAATTTTATGATGTAATATACAGTCTGGTAAAATCATTGAAAGAGCCGTTGTAAGGGGAAATAACTTGTCAGGAAAAATATAATATGATAGGATTATACATGTAGTTGTTGAATGGTATTAACGGCAGTGCGGTTTAATTACGGGATTGATGGTCTAAGAAAACACATCGGCAGAACGGTAGGAAGGGAGGTCATTATTTGAGGACCAAGGGCACTCCTCTTGCAGGAGTGTCTTTAATTACATATGTTTGATTCCCAGATAAAAATAATAAATGTTTGTATGAAACAATAAAATGGAGGGTTTAATATGATTGTTGTTATGCATAGCGGTGCTAAGAAAAACCAAATAGATGATGTTCTTCAAAGGCTTAAAAAACTTGAATTTCAGATACATCTTTCGGAAGGTGTGGAACGAACTATTATTGGAGCTATAGGTGACAAAACAATATTAAATGAAGTAGCTATTGAAGCTATGCCAGGTGTGGAAAAGGTTGTGCCTATTTTACAGCCATATAAATTGGTCAGCCGTGAATTCAGGCATCATGATTCTGTAGTCAGGGTCGGAGAGCTTGAGTTCGGGGGAGGGCAGATTCACGTTATGGCAGGACCCTGTGCGGTCGAAAGCAGTGAACAACTCATGAAGACTGCTGAACTGGTGCGCAAATCAGGTGCTACGGTGCTAAGAGGTGGGGCGTTTAAGCCGCGCACTTCACCTTATGCATTTCAAGGCCTGGAGGAAGATGGCCTGAAGATGCTGGCTGAAGCCAGAGAAAAAACAGGCCTGAAAATAGTTACCGAGGTTGTAGACCCAAGAACAGTTGAACTTGTGGCACAGTATGCGGACATCCTGCAGATTGGGGCTAGAAATATGCAGAATTTCTTTTTACTAAAAGAAGTGTCTTCTGCAAATAAGCCGGTTGTTTTAAAACGCGGCCCGTCAGCAACTATTGAAGAATGGCTGATGGCTGCAGAGTACATCATGTCAGGCGGCAACTACGGGGTTATTCTCTGCGAAAGAGGCATCAGAACTTTTGAGCCATATCTAAGGAACACTCTGGATCTCAGCGCCGTACCGGTTGCTAAACATCTATCACATTTGCCGGTGATTGTTGACCCCAGTCATGCCCTGGGCAAATGGAGATTTGTTACTCCAATGGCTAGGGCAGCAATTGCTGCCGGAGCGGACGGTCTTCTTATAGAAGTTCACCCAGACCCGGCCAGCGCTCTATGTGATGGGCCACAGTCACTGACACCTGATAATTTTGCAGATCTGATGAATGAAGTGAAAAAGGTAGCAGAAATTATGGGCAGAACAATATGACAATAAAGAGTTAGAAAGTGTAGTAATGGGGAGATTATAAATGCAGCCAATTTTTGAAAAAGTAACAATAATAGGTGTTGGACTTATCGGCGGTTCACTTGGTATGGCGTTAATAAACCGTGGCCTGGCAGTCATGGTTACCGGTGTAGATGAAACGGAAAATCTGGAACTTGCAATCGAAGTTGAAGCAATACATGAAGGCACCATCGATATTGCAGCTGCTGTGGCGGACGCTGATTTGGTTGTGGTGGCAACACCTGTTGGGGTTACAAATGATATCATAAAAAACGTTGCTCCAATCGTTAAACAGGGATGTATCATAACAGATGTTGGCAGCACTAAATCCGGCATAGTCTATGAGGCGGAAGGCATTATCTCTCCAGGAACTTTTTTTGTTGGCGGGCATCCGATGACTGGTTCAGAGGTCAGCGGTGTTAAAGGTGCTGACAGGTATTTGTTTGAAAATGCCGTATATGTTTTAACACCCACCCAAAATACTGATAATAATGCGCTTGCAAAAGTTAGCCAAATGGCTGCAGCGATTGGTGCCAGGGTAATTGAAATAGACCCTGGTGAACATGACCTGATGGTTGCTACTGTAAGCCATTTGCCCCATATTGTCGCTACAGCGCTGGTAAATACAGCCGGCAACCTGGATATAGAGCACCAAGGGCTGTTAATGCTCGCCGCGGGAGGCTTTAGGGACACTACCAGGGTTGCTTCAGGTAACCCGCTAATGTGGAGAGATATTTGTATAACAAATAGGGACAATATTTTGAAGGTGCTTGATAAATTCAGCGAAGTACTTAATGAGACCAGAGAGATGGTGGCAGCATGTGACCAAAGTGCTCTTGAAAACAGCTTTAGGAAGGCAGGAGAAACGAGGAGAAATATCCCATCAAGAATCAGGGGGTACTTGCCGCTTATGTACGAAATCACAGTGACAGTGCCTGACAGACCTGGAGCAATTACCGTGCTGACTGCCTGTCTGGGTAATGCAGGTATTAATATAAATGATATTGAAATACTGAGAGTCCGGGAAGGAGAGGGAGGCACTATCAGACTTGCTTTTGGAAGCCAGTCTGATCAGGAAAGAGCTATTGACCTCCTTCGTTCTGAAGGTGTTCCTGCCAAGAAAAGAGGTGTATTTTTTTGAGACTTCAGGTCAGATATGCCGGGAAAATTAATAATCAAATATCGGTTCCGGGAGACAAGTCCATATCTCATAGGGCTGTCATGCTGGGAGCCTTGGCCAATGGAACTACGACAGTAACAAATTTTCTCATGGGTGCAGATTGCCTCAGTTCTATTGCATGCTTCAAAAAAATGGGAGTTGAATTCGGTCAACCTGATAAAAATACCATTATTGTTAAGGGAAACGGGCTGTATGGATTGAGAGAACCTGACGATGTCCTTGATGTAGGCAATTCAGGTACAACCATCAGGTTGATTATGGGGATCCTGGCCGGACAATCTTTTTTTTCAACATTAACCGGTGATGCTTCCATACGCAAAAGGCCAATGGGAAGAGTTGCACAGCCGCTTTTGAAGATGGGGGCTGTGATTGACGGAAGGCAAGGCGGTTCTTTGGCTCCACTGAGTATTAGAGGAGGGCACCTGAAGCCAATAGAATTTATTTCACCTGTAGCTAGCGCTCAGGTTAAATCAGCAGTAATTCTTGCCGGACTATATGCCGGAGGACAGACTGAAATCAGGGAACCATATAAATCCAGGGATCATACAGAGAGAATGCTTGCCTATCTTGGAGCAGACATTCAGGTTAATGATAATATAGTTAAAATTATGAGTGGCTCTAACCTGGAAGGCAAACCGGTCGAAGTTCCCGGGGATATTTCATCAGCTGCATTTTTCATGGTTGCTGCGGCAGCAATTCCAGGTTCCCGGCTGACGATTAAAAGGGTAGGCATAAATCCTACCAGAACTGGTATCATAGATGTTTTAAGAAGCATGGGAACCCAAATTATTATTCAAAATGAAGAGGAAGTTAACGGGGAGCCGGTTGGAGATATCTGTGTCCTTGGAAGTGAGCTTAAGGGAACTGTTATTGAAGGAAGTCTTATACCTAGGCTAATTGATGAAATACCTGTAATAACGGTAGCAGCAGCCGCAGCTTTAGGCGAGACAATAATCCGGGATGCGGCGGAATTAAAGGTAAAGGAATCAAATCGGATATCCGCAATGACAGTTGAATTGCGAAAGCTGGGAGTAAATGTTGATGAATTTGATGATGGCATGATAATACACGGAGGCGGTAAATTAAACGGAGCGATATGTGAAAGTCATGATGACCACAGAGTGGCTATGTCTATGGCTGTTGCTGGTCTCCTTGCTAAAGGAGAGACTGTAATAACCAATGCCGAATGTATTGACATATCATTCCCAGGGTTTGCTGAAATTTTGAATAGCCTTACTTATTAACCTGACTTTAAATCTAAAAAGGAAACAAGGGAGTGGTTCATAAAAAGAACTCTCCCTTTATTTTTTGACGTGCTTTTTTAAGTCCCATCTTCAACTATACTGCTACAGAAGTTGAAGGAATAACCGTTTTTTTGTCGAAAGAAAATACCTAGTTTGTTAAAATTCAGGGAATGACTATTTGTAAGGAGTGAAAAAATGCGGCGAGAAGGGCAAAATTTAGTTATAGCAATTGACGGACCGGCTGGAGCCGGAAAAAGCACTGTGGCCAGGCAGGTATCTAAAGACCTAGGGTATATTTATATTGATACAGGAGCTATGTACAGGGCGCTGACTTTGAAAGCCCTCAGACTGGATGTTCTTCTTAGTGACGAAGAAGCCCTTACCAGTTTGGCTAAGGAAACACAAATCCAATTAACTTATAAGGACCATACCCAAGTAATTATAATGGATGGTGAGGATGTCAGTGTTGATATACGTACCCCACAGGTATCCCAGCATGTTTCTCTGGTTGCCAAAGTACCGGGAGTCAGAACTGAAATGGTGAAACTTCAGAGAAAACTTGCAGAAAACGGTGGGGTTGTTATGGATGGAAGGGATATTGGAACATTTGTCCTTCCAGAAGCAGAATGTAAGATTTTCTTGACCGCATCAGCCAGGGAAAGAGCAATAAGAAGGGCCAGAGATCTGGAAGCGGCAGGATATAAAGTAGATATTCAGCAGTTGGAAAAAGAGATAGCCATGAGGGATCAAATAGATAGTACGCGGGAAATGGCGCCTCTTGTCCAGGCCCATGATGCCATCATTATGGATACGACTGATATGTCATTTAATGAAGTAGTTGATAAAATTAAAGAACATATCCGGCAAATATAATGATAGAGGAATTTGTATCTTTTTCTAGAATACAAAAAATAACCGGAAATATGAAATTAACATATATTAACACTGATATACTTAAAATCTAGCCCTAGAGGTGATATAATGAAGACAATCCTTGCACCCAAGGCAGGGTTTTGTTTTGGAGTAAAGAGGGCTTTAGACCTTGCTATGCATACAGCAAAACAAGATGAAAAACACATATATACTCTGGGGCCTTTGATTCATAGTCCGCAGGTTGTTGAAGACTTATCTAGAAAAGGGCTGAAAGTTGTTCAGGATATAGAAGATATTCCAGAAGGAGTTATTATTGTAAGGTCACATGGTGTTGGGCCTGAAGTATTTGAAAGGGCGATGGAAAAGGGATTAAAGGTTGTTGATGCTACCTGCCCTTTTGTGAAAAAGGCACAGGAACTGGCTAAAAAGTTAAACGAACAGGGTTATCAGGTTATCGTAGTTGGTGACAAGGAACATCCTGAGGTAACAGGAATTCTTGGCTGGACAGGGCATCAGGGAATTGTCGCGGAAACTCCCCAACAAGCAGACAATATGCCTGCCATGAATAGAATTGGGATAATCAGTCAAACTACGCAGCCTGAAGAGAATTTTAATAAAATCGTTTCGGTTTTACAGCAAAAAGCTGAAGACACCATTACTTTTAACACAATCTGTCATGCGACCAGAGACAGGCAGGATGCCGCCGTACAGCTGGCTAAAAGTGTTGATGTGATGATTGTTGTTGGCGGAAAAAACAGTGCTAATACGCAGAAGCTTGCACGTCTTTGTGCTGATACAGGTACTCCGACGTATCATATAGAAACCGCCGCTGAAATTGACAGTAAGTGGCTTTATGGAGTTGAACTGGTAGGAATTACTGCGGGTGCATCAACCCCGGATTGGATAATAAAGGAGGTTAGAAATTACATGGATGATGTAACCAATCAGGAAATTGAAAAACAACAACTTGAAGAGGCATTGACCGTAAAAGAACTTCATAAAGGTGACGTAGTAAATGGCGTAGTAGTTCAAGTTGGCGATGATGAAGTTTTGGTAGATGTTGGTGGAAAGTCTGAAGGAGTTATTCCCTTGAGGGAATGTTCCTGTTGTGATATAAGGTCACCGAAAGAGATATTTAAGGTTGGAGATGAAATAAAAGTAGCGGTTATTAGAGTACAGGATGATGAGGGTAAGATTTTACTTTCAAAAAGGAAGGCAGATGCTGAAAAGGCATGGGATGAACTGTTACAGTCAGCTACAGACAACACTCCGGTAGAGGGGGTCGTTGTTGAGGTTGTCAAAGGCGGACTCCTATTGGATTTAGGAGTACAGGCGTTTATGCCTGCTTCACTGGTTGAACGAGGCTATGTTGAGGACCTTTCCAAATATATTGGAGAGAAACTTCAGGCAAAGGTTATCGAGGTGAAAAAGGAATCAAAAAGGGTTATTTTATCAAGAAAAGCAATCTTGGAAGAAGAATATAACCAAAAGAGATTGTCTCTTTGGAAAGAACTTGAAGAGGGACAGCTTCGCAAAGGAATTGTTCGCCGGATAACACATTATGGCGTATTTGTAGATCTGGGTGGAATTGACGGACTACTTCATGTATCTGAGATGGCTTGGTACAGGGTAGGTCATCCTACAGAACTATTAAAGGAAAATGATGAGATAGAAGTTTTTGTCCTTGGTATAGACAAAGAAAATGAAAAAGTATCCCTTAGCCTGAAGAGAATTTTACCAAATCCATGGGACAATATTGAACGAAAGTATAGTGAGGGACAGGTGGTCACAGGGAAGGTAGTGCGGCTTGTACCATTTGGAGCATTTGTTGAACTGGAACCAGGTGTTGATGCACTGATACACATTTCTCAAATTTCACAAAAACGCATTGGAACACCTGGAGAAGTTGTCAGTGTTGCTGAACAGGTGACTGCAAAGATTATTGATATAGACCCACAAAAACATAAGATAAGTCTTTCCATCAAAGAACTTTCTGAAAAAGAACCTGAATCTCAAGAAAATCATGTCACATCCAATCCTGTCCTTCAAGAAGATTCCACAGTAACAATTGGTGAGAACCTTGATGCTGAAACCCATGAAAAGCTCAAGAAAGCAACTGAATAAAAAGATACTTATAAAAATACTTATGCTGGAAAATGGGTGCGCGCATCGGGAATTTATAGATGCGCGCTTTTTAAATTGATAATTTCAGACTCAATTTATGCTTTCTGTCCACTGTGCAAAAGTCATTCCTGTGTCACGTACCGAGTCCCCATATAATTGTTTGAATCTCTTAGTTGATTTGGTTTGGCCATTGACAAGAAATATTGCCTGTTCAATGGCTGATAATTTTGCAGCAAAGTCGAACAGCTGATATGAAAGTATATCGGCATGAGGTAATGAATAGCCAATAAAAAATATTTCCACTGCATTGGCCAGGGTTTCTAAAGCGCTGAACCAAAGGCGGCGAAGTGCGGGCAGGGAATATGACTTATAAAGGGTTGGAGCAATTATAAAGTGCCTGAGCTGTATGTTTTTGTCCCGCCGGGAACAAAGAAGACAAGTTAAAAACAACGGAGCATCATTCCTGTATTCCGATTCCCCTGGCAGTGGATGAATAGTAACTGATTCTGGGAAACGGTATATCTGACCACAGCATGGGCAATAATACATGTTTAATGAACCATGCAGCTTAATGACCCTGACACAGGAGGAGTCGTTATTAAATTGGTTAAACTCCTCAGAGGCCGTACGGGTATTATCAGAATTTTTATAATCAATAAAAGAAAAGTCCGGGTAACAAAAGAATTTGCCATTATCCATTAACAGGTTTTCAATCAAAAGGTCATAGTTAAATGTAATTATAGAATTCTCATCTTTAAGGAAACTGGCAAATGTCTGGTATGATTTTCCCAGACAATTAGTTTTATCGGGCTTAAGCAGATTGGTAAACTCTTTAAGCAGCAATTCTTCATAATGGATAACTTCATTATAATCTACATAGGGATAAGGCTTATAATGTTTTATAATATCCAGCCTGCTTAAAATTTCTTCCAGGCTTGAACAATTAATCCAATCAGACCTTCCCTGATAGAGGAAGTTGCTGATATATGATTCCAGTTCTGAAACGTGCCGGGTTCCCCGGCCCTGTTTAAATATATTTTTTAAAACGGTACTGGTCAGCGGAGCACCGGCATCTGAAGAAAAACCTGATCCCAGGACAAAAACTTTTTTCATAACAAACCTCCTGGCATTAGGTTGAAGCAAATGTGGTTTCTTTATACCTTGACCTAAAGAATATAGTTTGATATACTCTTCTTAACACATATAAGTATAAATAAACAACTGTTTATGGAGGCTCTTTATGAGCAAAATTACCGAACGGGAAAAAGAAATCCTTAAAATATTAAAAAATGACCCCATGATTACACAGTTAGACGTTGCTCGAGTATTAAAAATAACTAGGTCTGCAGCGGCTGTTCATATTTCTAATTTGATTAGGAAGGGATATATTCTGGGTCGTGGTTACGTTTTTAATGACAAGTCCGGTGTATTGGTGATTGGCAGGATTTTTGTTGATATTTTGGCTGCTAAAGCCAGCGCCGGGCATTCCGCATCTAAAATCGATATTTGTCTGGGCGGCCCGGCATATAATATATCGGTTCATCTTGCGGCACAAAACATTCCGGCTATTCCGGTGAGTGTTATTGGAAGAGATCACTATGGTGACATCATTGGAGAAAAGTTTAATAAAAAAGGACTGGATACCAAGTTTCTTATAATACAGGACCAGTTTCCTACACCTAGGAGACTTGCTTTTATTGAAACAGACCAATCCAGTGAAATAAGTGATGGGCGGGCAATAGACATGTTATCAGTACATAGACTGCAGAGCATTAACGTTACTATTAATCACTGTGGGATGGTTATAATAGATTCCGGTATTCCTGAGGAAGCAGTTAATTATATATGTGTACTTTCTGCTGCAGCCGGAGTTCCCGTTTTTTTTAAGTTTAACGGTGATGTTAAGGAGAATGCTTATTATCAAAGTCTTGATATGTTTGATTATGTTATGATGACCATGGATATTGCAGAAGATATTTGTCAATATAAAATAAAAAGCCTTGATGATGGTATAGAAGCTGCACAGCATATTCTTAAAAAAGGGGTTGGAAAAACTGTTATTATCTTGCCTGAATTAGGAGTGGTAATGGCTGATGAAGATGGTGCAGTCTCTGTTCCTTTGCAACCGAGCCAGAAAATCCTTGATAGATGTGATGTTGATATTATTACTGCAGGAGTTGCAAATGGTATCATTAAGTCCTATGATTACCGTCAGTCTGTTAGACTAGCTCTTGGCGCAGCAGGCAAGAGGGATGTATATGATGACGTATTTTGATTGACTGGAAGGAATAATAGTATTTAATGTAGAAACATAACTAGCCATAAGGGTGAATATTAAATGGCAAATGAAATTTCTGTCCGGGAAGCGTTAGATTTACCCGGTGCAAAGATAATAGATGTCAGATCTGAGGCGGAGTTTACAGAAGCTACAATTCCAGGAGCCTTCAACATCCCGCTGCTGAATGACACCGAAAGAGCTCAAGTAGGAAAGTTGTATAAAGAAAAAGGATCCATTGAAGCAAGGGAACTGGGATTTCAATTAGTTTTTCCTAAGCTGTCCGAACTTGTCAGGCAGTTCGGTGAGCTTTCACTGCAAGGTCCCCTGGTAGTTTTTTGCTGGAGAGGCGGTTTGCGCAGCAAGTCTGTATGTGCTTTGATGGAAGAAACAGGGATTCCGGTTTACAGGCTGGTTGGGGGGTATAAAGCTTATCGCAGATATCTAAACGATTATCTCTCCCATCCTCTCAAACACAGGGCAGTAGTTATTCACGGCTTAACAGGTGTTGGCAAAACTGATGTGATTCAAGAACTGAGGAGCCTGGCTTTACCTGCTGTGGATTTGGAAGGGTTGGCAAATAACCGGGGTTCTGTTTTTGGTCAGATAGGAATGAATGTTCAACCCAGCCAGAAAATGTTTGATGGTTTATTGGTACAGGAATTGGCTTTCTGGGAAGATGCCGGTTATATCATAGTGGAATGTGAAAGCAGGCGCATAGGGAGGATAATTCTTCCGGAAACACTTGTGGAATCAATGAGAAACGGCATCAAAATACTGGCTTACTCTCCAATAGAAATACGAATTGAACGGATTAAAAGAATATATAGTTTCGAAAATGAGCTTGGACTAGTTGAAAATAAGGAAGAATTAAAGGAAGCCATAAAATCTCTTGAAAGAAGAATTGGAAAACAGAGGATTGCTGAGTTTTGCGAGATGGTTGATAAGGGACAGCTTAATAATGTTGTGGAACATCTCCTAATCAATTATTATGACCCTTTATACAAGTATCCGTCCGAACCTAGTAAACAGTATGACCTAAGTGTTGATACCGGTGATATTTGTACTGCAGTAAAAAAGATAAAGGATTTCTTGAATCAAAATTTCCCAGTGCGTTCTTAGATTTATAAGCAGTAATTTCACAAATGGAGGTGTAACAATGGGCGGCATTGGCGAAACTCTTAAAAATGCACGGGAGTCCAAAGGTATAAGCTTAAGTAAGGCTGAAGAAGATACAAAAATTAGAAAAAAATATCTTCAGGCCCTTGAAACCGGAAACTATGATGTTCTTCCCGGAAAAGTTTATGCAAAGGGTTTTTTGCGCAATTATGCAAACTATCTTGGTCTTAACCAAGAAGAAATACTCATGGAATATAAGCTGTTAGGAACACCGGTAAGGGAAACGTTTCAGGAATCAGAATTCCAAAAGAAGTTTCAGCAGCGAAAGGTAAACCGTTCCAAGAGAAAGACTTACCTAATGACAGCGATAGTTGCTTTTTTGGCAATAATAACTCTTATTGTATATGGCTATCTATATAGACAAAATGGAGATACGGGTTTTGAGGATAAGGGCAAAGCTTCTCCAATTGAGCAAACAGACAAACAGCAAGGCACGGAAGGACAGCAAGAACAACAAGAAGAACAACAACTGCAGGACCAGAATGAATCTGTACTTCCTCCTGCCGGTGGGAGTGAAGAACTTGGTAATAATGAAGAAAATGTTCAACAAAATTCGGTAACAGTTGTGCTTAAAGGTAAAGACCAGATTTGCTGGATAAAAGTCCGGGTAGATGGGGCCAATACTTTTACCGGAAACTTAAACCCAGGCGAAACTAAAACATTTTCAGGAAGTAATATTATAATGACTTTAGGTAATGCAGGCGCGGTTGAGGTGATAAGAGACGGAACAAGTCTGGGAGTTTTGGGCGAATATGGAGATGTAGTCAGAGACAAAGAGTTTATCGCCAGTACTATGTGATTAATCAGGAGGCGTGATGTCTTTAATTAAACGGAAGGAAGTGGAAAAATGGCAGCAAAAGAGAATAGCTTTGATATAGTCAGTGAGGTTAATATGCAGGAAATTGATAATGCCCTTAATCAGGCAAAAAGGGAGATTGAAACAAGGTTTGATTTTAAGGACAGCAAGAGTGAAATAAAGTTTGACGGGGAAATTATAACACTGGTTTCGGATGATGACTTCAAGTTGAGGAATGTTGTTGATATTTTGGAATCAAAAGTTATCAAAAGAGGTGTTGATATCAGGACATTGAAATATGGCAAAATTGAACCTGCGGCTGGAGACACAGTAAAACAGTCCGTAAATATACAGCAGGGAATCCAATCTGACCTGGCAAAAGATATTGTAAAAGAAATTAAAAAATCTAAAATTAAAGTACAGGCTTCAATTCAAGGGGATAAAGTCAGGGTAACGGGCAAAAACCGGGATGACCTGCAGGCAGTAATTCAACTGCTTAAAGAAAAGGAGTATGATATTCCTCTGCAGTTTACTAATTACCGTTCAACTTGATTTGCTGGGCAGAGTGAACAATAAATTTAAAATCTCAGTTGAAATCCGGTGATAAAATGAGTTATACCGACTTTCTTCCAATGACAAGGGAAGAAATGAATAAATACAATTGGCATTACGTTGATTTTCTTGTAATTACAGGAGATGCATATGTGGACCATCCCAGTTTTGGGGCTGCAATAATATCACGCCTCTTGGAAAAAATGGGGTTTAAGGTGGGAATTATTGCTCAGCCTGATTGGCATGATACCAAAGATTTCACTAGACTGGGGAAACCTAGGTATGCCTGTTTGGTTACCGCTGGAAACTTAGATTCCATGGTAAGCAATTATACCGGAAACAAGAATCACAGAAAAAAGGATATGTATTCACCGGGGGGTATACCAGGAAAACGTCCGGATAGAGCTGCTATTGTATATTGTAACCGCATTCGTGAAGCCTGGCCCGGTATTCCACTGGTTATTGGCGGAATTGAAGCCAGTTTGCGCCGGTTGGCACACTATGACTATTGGGATAAC
Source organism: Phosphitispora sp. TUW77 (assembly GCF_048453025.1). Lineage (GTDB taxonomy): Bacteria > Bacillota > Thermincolia > Thermincolales > UBA2595 > Phosphitispora. The sequence continues at coordinate 1,474,526 of NZ_CP156677.1, read as the reverse complement.
AGGGTAAGACGTTCTATACTTATTGATTCCAGGGCTGACATTCTTGTTTACGGCATGGGTGAAAAACAGATGGAGGAAATTGCTCTGAGGCTTTCAAAGGGAGAAGATATTGGACAACTCACTAATATATTGGGAACCGTATATGCCGTGAGAGAAAAACCGCGGGAAGATGTAATCCGTCTTCCGGGATATGACGAAGTCAGTAATGATAAACGTAAATATGCTGATGCTTTTAGGCTTGCTTATAGTGAGCAGGACCCGTACCGGGGCAAAACTCTGGTTCAACCTCATGGATTGCAGTATGTAGTGCAGAACCCGCCCGCTAAGCCTCTGACAACAGAAGAAATAGATTCTGTTTATGAGCTGCCTTTTATCAGAAAATCCCATCCTGTTTACACAAAATACAAAGGAATTCCTGCCGAGGATGAAGTGAAGTTTAGTATAACTGCTCAAAGGGGCTGCTTTGGAGGTTGTGCTTTTTGTGCTCTCAATTTTCACCAAGGCTGTATCATTCAACCGAGAAGTCATGAATCAATTTTAAAAGAGGCCAGATTGCTGACGGAAATGCCGGATTTTAAAGGGATTATTCATGATGTGGGTGGTCCCACTGCAAATTTTAGGATGCCTGCCTGCAGGTCACAGCTTAAAAGAGGTGCCTGTGCAGATAAGCACTGCCTTGTGCCGGACAAATGCAAAAACGTAATCATAGATCATTCAGACCTGATTGAACTGCTTAGAAAATTACGCAGTCTGCCAAGGGTCAAGAAAGTATTTTTGCGTTCCGGGTTGAGATATGACTACCTATTATATGAGAAAAACCCCGAAGTGTTAAATGAAATATGCAACTATCACGTCAGCGGTCAGCTTAAAGTTGCTCCGGAACACGTATCTTCAAGAGTACTAAAAATAATGAGGAAACCTGGACATGACATATATAAGAGATTTAAAGAGAAATTTAGTGAAACAAACCGCCGGTTTGGCAAACAGCAGTATCTTGTACCGTACTTTATTGCATCACATCCCGGATGCACATTAAAAGATGCTATACAACTTGCTGAGTATATCAGGGATATGGGATATAATCCGGAACAGGTCCAGGACTTCACTCCAACACCCGGCAGCCTGTCTACGTGTATGTATTACACGGGAATTGACCCATTGACTGGGCAAAAGGTATATGTACCCAGGTCGCCAAAAGAGAGGAAAATGCAGAGAGCCCTCATTCAATATCGTAACCCTAAAAACCGTGGGCTTGTAAAAGAGGCTTTAAAAAGGGCTGGCAGAGAAGACTTGATAGGAAACGGTCCCAAATGTCTGGTTCGCTGAAATACCTTTTTGACACGGTATGAGTTATAATTTATACTAGTAAGCATATACCTGTGTTTGGAGGTTAATAATTCAAGTGTGCAAAATAAATATATTAAGTCTGGGCTGTGCTAAAAACTTGGTTGATTCAGAAGTAATGACCGGCATGCTGCGAAAGGCAGGCTATGAAATTACTGAAACTCAGGAAGGTGCAGACCTTTTAATAATAAACACATGTGGTTTTATAGCCGATGCCAAGGAAGAATCAGTTGACGCTTTGTTGGAAGCCGTAAAACTAAAAAATCAAGGTTCCTGCAGGGCTGTTGTGGCTGCCGGCTGTTTAGCCCAGCGATATAGTGGTGAAATTCTACAGGAGATTCCAGAAATAGATTGTATTATTGGCACAGGCGAAGTACCAAGCATTGTTAGAGTTGTTAAGGCTGCTGCTGATGGCCAAAAAATGATGTGTGTTTCAGCAGCACCTTCTTTTATTTATAATCATAATATGCCTCGGGAACTCCTGACTCCGCCTTATTCGGCTTATATAAAGGTAGCCGAGGGCTGTAACAACAGGTGTACTTATTGTGTAATTCCCCAAATAAGAGGAGAGTACCGCAGCCGAAAAATGGAGTCCATAATAGCTGAAGCACAGCGGCTTGCTGAAACTGGAGTTAGGGAAATTAACTTGATTGCCCAAGATACCACCAGATATGGACTTGATATTTATGGTGAATATAAGCTCAATGAATTGCTTCAAGAACTTTCAGAAATAAACGGATTAGAATGGATCCGGATACTATATGCATATCCAAACCATTTTACACACAGCCTTATTGAAGCCATTGCTGCTAATGATAAAATATGTAAATACCTTGATATTCCCTTGCAGCACGCAGATGATTACATACTTAGTAAGATGAACAGGCACGGCAGAACTGAAGATTTGCTCAATCTCATTAAGAAAATCAGGCAAAACATTCCCGGAGTCGCTCTAAGGACATCTTTGATAGTAGGTTTTCCAGGTGAAACAGATAAAGAATACCAGACTTTGGTTGATTTCGTAAAAAAGGTTCATTTTGACCATATGGGTGTATTCGTGTTTTCCCCGGAAGAAGGCACCCCGGCTGCTGAAATGGCGGGCCAGGTACCTGATGATATCAAAGAATACAGAAAAGACCGATTAATGAATATTCAGCAGGAGATTTCTTATGCAAAAAACATCGCCAAAATTGGGCAAATAATTTCTGTTTTGATTGAAGGAAAAGTCGAAACTGGGCCAGAATTATCAGAATTATATGTTGGCCGTACGGAATATGATGCTCCTGAAGTTGATGGTACAGTATCAGTCATGGGTGTGAACCTGAACCCTGGTGATATTGTTCCTGTTAAAATTACACATGCATATGATTATGATTTAATAGGAGAGGTAATAAATGAATCTCCCCAATAGGATTACCCTTGCCAGAATAATTCTGGTTCCGGTATTTCTGGCAATTGTATCAATAAAAATAACATATGGTCAGTTTTTGGCTGCAGCGGTATTTATTATCGCAGCAAGCACCGATGGTCTTGACGGGTACTTTGCGCGCAAACGCAATCAGGTGACCAAACTAGGCAAATTCATGGATCCTTTAGCTGATAAGCTGCTTGTTTCTGCTGCTTTGATTTCCCTGGTTGAGCTCAACATAATATCTGCATGGATAGCATTTATAATTATTGGCCGGGAATTTGCTATAACAGGTTTACGCTCAATTGCTGCTGCTGATGGTATTGTTATTTCTGCCAGCAAACTTGGCAAGGTTAAGACTATTTCACAGATAGTGGCTATTGTTTTTTTGTTAATTAAAGATTTCCCATTCAATTTGTTGAACATACCAATAGGAAAAATTTCTTTGGGTGTGGCTGTTATTTTCACCATTTGGTCCGGGCTTGATTACTTCAATAGAGCCAGCCACCTCCTTAAGGCAGGTCAAAAATGAGAAAACCCCTCATTGTTTTTCTGGCATCAGGTTTAGGACTTGGCTTAATCCCAAAAGCCCCTGGAACCTTTGGCACATTTCTTGGACTTGCATTAGCACTAATATTTCCTAATAATGTTTTTCTTATAATTGGCTGTGCAGTTTTGGGAATATGGATATCTCAGGAAGCAGAAAAGGTCCTTCAGGAACATGACAGTCCCAAAATAGTAATTGATGAAATTGCCGGTATTTTGATTGCTGTATATACATGGGATGGGATATACCTTATTATTGGATTCTTGCTTTTCCGTGCCCTTGATATTTTTAAGCCCATACCGATTAACCGTTTGCAAAGATTGCCGGGGGGACTAGGAATTATGGCTGATGACCTAGCAGCCGGTATTATCACCAATTTAATTATCAAAGCATCTATATTTCTTTTTAACTTTATATGAACCTTATCCGCACTGCCTGATAATGAGTTCTAACATTAAGGATTCCATATTCCGCCTGATGTTAGAACTCTATTAATTATTAAGAGTTTGGAGGACTGGAATATGAAATCATTGTTTAAAGCATTTCTTTTCCTGCTTTTATTAGTAGTGGCAGGTGCTTTTTACGGGTCCCGCAAACCGTTGCCGGAGGGTATTTCTATTTCCGTTGAACCGATTGATGTTTCAGAAGTAAAATTTCTCTATGACCTCACATATATCAAGGATGGTCAACGGATTCATGAACAAGAGATTTTTGACCGGGTACTTGAAACTGTTAATAACGCCAGGGAATATATATTTATTGATATGTTTCTTTTTAATGACGAATATAGCAGGCAGTACAGCTATCCCGTCTTATCATCACGCTTGGCAGATGCACTTATAGAAAAAAAACGCCAACACCCTGAAATGGGGATTACCGTTATAACTGATGAGATTAATACATTTTACGGCTCTTATCCATCAAAACATCTGGAACGAATGAAGGAAAACGGGATTCAGGTTACTGTTACCGACCTTACAAAAATAAGGGATTCAAATCCGGCATATTCCGGTTTCTGGAGAATATTTCTCCAGTGGTTTGGTTCACAGGGAAAGGGATGGCTGCCTAATGCATTTAGTCCCGATTCGCCGAAAGTAACATTGCGCTCCTATCTTAAACTATTTAATTTTAAAGCTAATCACAGGAAAGTTGTTGTAACTGACAGGGATTCCCTGATAACATCGGCAAACCCCCATGATGCCAGCGCTTATCACTCAAATATCGCGTTTCTTGTTAATGGTGCAATCAGGGAACCGCTTCTTAATTCTGAAGCATCTGTGATAACTTTTTCCGGGGACACATTTACACAACCCGTTGCAGTAAATAGCGGTTCAGAGTCTGCCATAACGGAGGATAATATAAAACTAGGTCTGCTGACTGAAGGGGAAATCAAAAAACACCTGATAGACTCTATTAGAAATGCAGGACAGAATGACTTAATCCAAATTGGGATGTTTTATCTTAGTGAACGGGAACTTATTGAGGAACTCCTGAATGCATCAGATAGGGGTGTTGATATAAGACTTGTCCTTGACCCAAACAAAGATGCCTTTGGCTTGAAGAAAAACGGTATCCCTAACAGGCCTGTGGCGGCAGAACTTAATAAGAAGTCAAAAGGCAGAATCAAAATAAGGTGGTATGATACCCATGGCGAACAGTACCACACAAAAATTGTTATGATAAAAGGAACTCAAGAAACCGTAATTTTCGGTGGCTCGGCAAACCTGACCAGGCGGAATATAAGTGATTATAACCTGGAAACCGACCTGAAAATTACTGCCCCAACCAATAGCAGTCTGGTACACGATATATCAGCATATTTTGAAAAAATATGGAATAATAATGGCGGGGGATACACGGTTGATTTTGAAAAATACCATGATGACTCCAAATGGAAATATGTTGTATATCGATTACAGGAATGGAGTGGTTTTTGTAGTTTTTAGTCGAATGAACCGGTATTTTGGGGGGCAAAAATTGAGGGGGGTGTACCCATAAATTAATTATGGGCCCCCCCTTAATTGATGATTCGGCTTATCTTTTCCAAACATTCCATAAGGAACTGTACTAAAACATATGTTATAATGAGCCTATCAGGCAGAAAGGGGAGGAAGAGCTTGAAAATAAAAGGAATCAGGGTATATGTCGTAGTAGTAGTCCTTGCCGTAACTCTAGGTATCCTCCTTACTATTCAATATGTTTACCAGAAATATAATGTTGAACAACCACTATTTAAGATATATTCAGACACAAAGCTTGTAGATGATGTCAAAATTGATAATGAGGGTGTAGTTCCAACAGTTACTCTGAATGTTAGGAAAACTGAAGACCTTAAGGATGTATACCTAAAACTAAACAGTTATACTGAAGAAATATTCGGACACAATCAGTTTCAAATCGAACTAAAGGATAAAAGAACAAAGGAACTTTCAGAAATCTATTATAATAGCCAGTATGTAATTTATGAAGCGATGGCAAATGGTGATTTCACTAAAATGGCTGCAGAAGTACAAGAAAACGCTAGAAATAACGGAGCTAAAGCCAGGGTATTTATTGATAATGCTAACATCTATATTTCTTTTATCAAAGATGATAAATACCTTTATGAAGTAATCCCCCGGAATAATGCGGCATTAGAAGTTCCCGGCATGTTAGGAAGTGGTATATAATGACAAAAGGACTGGTAAAAGAAATAGGAATTGGAATAGCGCTGGCTTTTGTCGGCTTTTTGATTTGGCAAGGCTATGATATATTACCACTAATGTTTTTATTTGGTTTTTTTGCTGCCATATATTTTGTTGCAGAAAGCAAAGGGCTTGTTAAACCGGTAGGAGTACAGGAAGTTACCAATAAAAATATTAATGAGGTTTATTTTGACGACATTGGCGGACAGGCAAGCGCCATCAAGGAGCTTAAAGAAGCGCTTGATTTCATAAAAAACTATGAGAAAATAAAAGAGCTTGGTATCAGGCCCCTAAAAGGGATTTTGCTGCTAGGGCCTCCTGGAACCGGAAAGACGCTTATGGCTAAAGCTGCAGCAACATATACTGATGCTGTTTATATCGCTACCAGCGGTTCTGAATTTATTGAGATGTATGCAGGTGTAGGCGCTCAGAGGGTCAGAAAATTATTTAAAACAGCCAGAGAAAAAGCTGCCCGTCTGGGAAAACATAATGCTATGATTTTTATTGATGAGATTGATGTCCTGGGTGGCAGGAGAGGTCAAAACAGCAGTCACATGGAGTATGACCAGACTCTTAACCAACTCCTGGTCGAAATGGATGGTTTGAAAAATCATGATTCGGTTAAGGTTCTTTTGATTGCTGCCACCAATAGGGCAGATATGCTTGACCCAGCATTGCTAAGGCCGGGAAGATTTGACAGACATGTAAAGGTTGACCTGCCGTGTAAGGATGGCAGAGCTGAAATACTTAAGATCCATACCAGAAACAAACCGCTTGAAAGTGATGTTGAACTTAAAGAAATTGCAAGGGAGACATTTGGTTTTTCCGGGGCTCATCTGGAGAGCCTTGCCAATGAAGCTGCCATTTATGCATTCAGGGAAGGCATGTATAAGATAACCCGGAAACATTTTAAGGACGCAATTGATAAAGTTATTATGGGAGAAAAACTTGATAAACGTCCAAATACGGATGAACTTAAGAGGGTTTCCGTTCATGAAACAGGACATGCTCTTATGAGTGAAATTCTGAAACCTGGATCTGTTTCTACACTTACAATAAGCCCCAGGGGCAATGCTCTTGGGTATATGAGGCAGACTCCGGAGGATGACACTTACCTGTATACTATTGATTACCTGGAGAGCCAGATTTGCATTATGCTGGCAGGTGCGCTGACAGAAGAGCTTATCTTCGGTAACAGAAGTACCGGAGCATCAAATGACTTTGAAAAAGCAGTTGATTTAGCCAAGAGAATAATTGTTTCCGGCATGTCAACTCTTGGTGTGGTATCAGAAGATACTGTTCCCAAAGATAAAATGCATGATGTAATCACTGAAATCATAAGGGAACAGGAAGCCCGGGTCAAGAACAGCCTTTTATCCTATAGAAGAAAAATAATCGAAATTACTGATATTCTATTAGAGCAGGAACAGTTATCGGGAAATGATTTCAGGATCCTGGTTATGGAAAATAATGAACCGTTGGAAAAAGTAAGTGTTTCATGATTACATGGGACACTTGCTTTTTTTTGAGTTCGAGACAATCATTTTCATGTCGATAATTGAAGAAAAAATTACCTATTGTGGAAGGTTATAAGACCTGTTTAAAAGAATACTAATTAAGTAATTGTAAAGAAGGCGTCAACTATTTTGGGAAGGGGCTGAGTCATGCGGGCCGAACTGATTTCAACTGGAACAGAACTGCTTTTGGGACAGATTGTTAATACAAATGCCCAGTTTATCGGTCAAAGACTGGCAAAACTCGGAATAGACCTGTTTTTTCAGACAACTGTTGGGGACAATGAAACCCGCCTTATGGATGTCATGAAAATTGCTTTGGGCAGATCTGACCTTATTATAGTTACCGGAGGACTTGGTCCTACATCAGATGACCTTACAAAAGAAACAATTGCACAACTGCTGGGTATAGAGTTAGTTGTTGATGAAGAATCTCTGGCAAATATCAAGGGGTTCTTTGAGGTCAGAGGCAGGGTTATGCCTCAGGTAAATGCCAAGCAAGCCTTGAACTTTTCAGGTGCCGTTGTTATCCCCAATAGAATTGGTACTGCACCTGGGAGCATTATAGAACATCAAGGTAAAACCATACTCATCTTGCCGGGACCCCCTGTCGAGAATAGGCCAATGTTTTTAGGAATTGTGGAGGACTATATTAGGGCAAAAACCGGGACGGATAAGGCTGTTATCATCTCCAGGGTGATAAAAATACTGGGTATGGGGGAATCCACTGTAGAAGAACGCATCAGTGACCTCGTCGACAAACAGGTTAACCCAACAATTGCATTTCTGGCGCCTAAGGGAGAAGTATATATCAGGCTTACAGCAAAAACAGTTTCAGAAGCTGAAGCTGAAAAGATTATCTTAAATGTAGAAACAGAGATTAGCAAAAGGCTGGGAGATTATATTTACGGAACAGATGATGAAACCCTTGAAGGTGTAGTGGCCGGGCTTCTAAAAAAATATTCGCTAACTATTTCCACGGCAGAGTCATGTACAGGGGGCCTTATTGCATCCAGACTTACAGAGATACCGGGGGTTTCAGAAAACTATTTCGGTGGATTTATTACTTATTCTAATGATGCTAAAATTAATATTCTGGGGGTATCAAGAGATACTCTGGAGAAATACGGAGCAGTTAGTGAGCAAACAGCTATAGAAATGGCTATCGGAGCCAGAAATGTCACCGGTACGGATATGGCTGTTTCTGTAACCGGGATAGCCGGTCCTGGGGGGGGGACCCCTGAAAAACCTGTTGGACAGGTATATATCGCTCTTGCCGGAGAAAACGATGCTATTGCTGTAAAAAAAATTTTTACCGGTGACCGGGAAGTTATCAGGTGGCAGTCGGCAAACAGCGCTTTAAATATTTTGCGGAGATATTTGATGCATTACGAAAAACAGAAACAGTTTCCGAAAAATAATGACAAATAATCATTATCTGATATAATAAATAGAGAAAAAACTAAACTTCAGGTGTTTGTTTTGAGAGGAGAAATTTATTTTCATGTATGATAAAAATAAATTTGGCAATCTAAACGTTAATAAAAAAATTATTCATGCTGTTAGTGAGATGGGCTTTGAATAGCCGACTCCTATTCAAGCACAAGCGATTCCACTGCTTTTGCAAGGAAATGATGTGATTGGACAAGCTCAAACCGGGACTGGTAAAACTGCTGCATTTGGCATTCCAATTATAGAAATGTTGAATCCAAAGTTTCGCGGCGTTCAGGCTCTGGTTCTGACCCCAACTAGGGAACTGGCTATACAGGTAGCAGAGGAAATAACCAGAATTGCCAAATACAAGGATGCGCGTGCCCTTGCTATATATGGAGGCCAGTCCATTGACAGGCAGATACTTGCCCTTAAAAGAGGTGTACAGATAGTTGTAGGTACCCCAGGGAGGATATTGGACCATATCAGAAGACGGACCCTCAGACTGCAAAACATTTCTTTTATGGTTCTTGATGAAGCCGATGAAATGCTTGATATGGGGTTTATTGAAGATATTGAAACAATACTTAAGGAAACACCGGAAACCAAACAAACACTTCTGTTTTCGGCAACAATGCCTAAGGAAATACAGCTATTGGCACGGAAATACCTTAAAGACCCGGAAGTACTTTCTGTCAGTAAAGATGAACTAACTGTTCCTAAAATCGAACAGGTGTTTTATGAAGTCAAGGAGTTTAATAAGCTGGAAGGTTTGTGCCGGGTTCTAGATACCTCGGAAATAAATTTGGCAATTATATTCTGCCGAACCAAGCGGGGTGTTGATGAGCTTGTTGCAGGTCTTGAAGCGCGCGGCTATGAGGCAGACGGGCTCCACGGGGACTTGACTCAGGCTCAGAGGAACAGAGTTATGAAAAAGTTCCGTGAGGGGCATGTTGAGATACTGGTTGCTACTGACGTTGCCGCCAGGGGGCTGGATATTGATAATGTAAGTCATGTTATTAATTATGACCTGCCCCAAGACCCGGAATCTTATGTTCACCGCATAGGACGTACCGGTAGAGCAGGCAAATCAGGTATTGCCATATCTTTTGTGATTCCTAAGGAATACAGGCTGCTTAGATTGATAGAGAAAACAATCAGCACCAGAATCAGGAGATTGAGACTGCCAAGCTTTGAAGATGTTTTTGAAAGGCAGAGAGAAGTCATTATCGAAAAGCTATCCGAAACTATTGAACAAGGCAAATTAAGCCATTATCGTGCTATTATAGAGGACATGGGAAGTGCTCATGATACTGTTGACATAGCAGCAGCAGCCCTAAGACTAGCTTTTGATATTGAGAGTTCTCAGGATTTAAGTGATAGTGCAGCGGCGGAATTTGGCAATACCGGAGCTGAACCTGGAATGGTGAGGCTTTTTATGAGCATCGGAAGGACTGATGATATAAGGCCTCAGGATATAGTCAGAACTATTTCCGAAGAAGCTGGGATATCCGGAAAAACAATTGGCGCTATCAAAATATTCGACAGGTTTTCCTTTGTGGAGGTATCACAAGATGCTGCTGAAAAAGTACTATATTCAATGCATAAAAATGTTATTAAGGGTAAAAGAATCCATGTAGAACCTGCAAAGGCAAGAAACAGATAGCAGCCGTGTGGTTGCTTTTTGTTTTTTTGATACCTTTTAATACTTTCTGAGATAGAGGGAAAATAAATGGAAACAGACAAGGTCATTAAAAAGTTCAAAACAAATGCACAAGGGATGGCAAATGCATGGTATGCGCTTCATGTACTTAACATTGATGAGTTGAGTCTGTTAAAGCCATTTCTGAGAACCCGTTTCGGAATTGATAGGCAGTTATGCTATAATCTGATATGTATCATTTGCAGGGGGCTTAATAACATTGATGTGAGCGATGAAATTAAGGAATGGATAAATAGCGCTGTAGTTGTCAGACAATCAGAAATATATTCTATTGACCTTATCAATCAAAGAATTAATTTCCTTAAAGAAGTTATTCAAAACGAATTATACAGCCTCAAAGAAAGCGGGCAGATTTCAGAAACCGTTTTATACAAATCTCAGGTTAAGATCACAAAAATGCTTGATACTGTAATAAAAGAATATAAAGAATATATTGAGGTTCTATCGAACGCTGTATCAACTGACTCCCAAAAAAAACATACAAATAGTTGTTGACAGCTCTTTAAATTATTGGGTATAATTAAACAAATGGTATCGAACATATGTTTGAGGGGGATGTTTAATGTCAGATAAAATTAAAGCTCTGGAAATGGCTTTAAACCAGATTGAAAAACAGTTTGGCAAAGGTTCAATTATGAAACTTGGTGAAGCAGCAGCCAAGATGAATGTTGAAGTAATTCCTACAGGCGCTTTAAGCCTGGATATTGCGTTGGGAGTTGGCGGTATTCCAAGAGGAAGAGTTGTGGAAATATATGGTCCCGAATCATCAGGCAAAACTACGGTGGCTTTACATATTCTTGCAGAAGCCCAGAAAATGGGTGGAACAGCAGCATTTATAGATGCTGAACATGCTCTTGATCCTATTTACGCCCGAAAACTTGGAGTTGATATAGATAATTTACTGGTTTCTCAACCAGATACGGGTGAACAGGCCCTGGAAATTGCAGAAGCCTTAGTCAGAAGCGGGGCAGTTGATGTAATTGTTGTTGATTCGGTTGCCGCTCTTGTTCCCAGAGCAGAAATTGAAGGGGAAATGGGTGATTCTCATGTGGGACTACAAGCCAGATTGATGTCACAGGCCCTTAGAAAGTTAACCGGCGCAATATCTAAATCTCATACGGTGGCTATTTTCATCAACCAGCTCAGGGAAAAAGTTGGGGTTATGTTTGGAAATCCTGAAACAACTCCAGGTGGAAGGGCACTCAAATTTTATGCATCTGTGAGGCTTGAAGTCAGAAAAACTGAGACCCTGAAACACGGAGCAGATATTGTTGGTGTGCGTACAAAAGTTAAAGTGGTCAAAAACAAAGTAGCACCTCCTTTTAAACAGGCTGATTTTGATATCATGTATGGTGAGGGCATTTCACGAGAAGGAAGTATCGTTGATATTGCCACAGAAATGAAAATCATTGATAAAAGTGGAGCCTGGTACTCTTATAATGGTGACCGCCTAGGACAGGGCAGGGAAAATGTTAAGGAATTCCTCAAAGATAATGCTGCTATAGCTGAGGAGATTGAAACCAAGATAAGAGAAGTTTTAAAACCGATTGTTGCTGCTAACCAAGCCAGCACCACTAACGAAGAGTAGATGACTTCATACTGGGAATTAAAGGCACGCGCCAAAGATGATGCCCTTAACTACATTTCATACAGGCCTAGGTCAGTCTGGGAAGTGCGGAAGAAGCTTTCAGAAAAAGGATATGGTAATAAAATCATTTCTGAAGTAATTGTTTTTCTCGAAGAATATAAATTTATTGATGATAGGGAATTTTCCCGGTTGTGGATGAGGAGCAGAACAATTGATAAGCCTTCCGGGCGGCGGAAAATTTCATATGAATTGTTTCAAAAGGGAATTTCACGAAACATCATAGAAGAGTGTCTTGATGATTATCCACTCGAACTTGAAAAACAGCTTGCCTGTTCCTTGGCAGAAAAAATATTGCCTCGTAAGGGATATGATTTAAAAAAAGTTCAAGGTTTTCTTTTGAGAAGAGGATTTGATTACAATATAGTAAAAAGAGTTCTCGCCGAAATATCTGGGATTAAAAATAACGGTAATTAGCTGTCTAGCACTGTTCAATGCTTGACATAACGACCAAAAGAACTTAAAATTATACGTGGGAGAAACTAGAATAAGATTTAACTTCCATAATGTTTTATGGTTCTTATAAAGTAGAACTGTCCTCTTGTTTTTTAAAATTATAATATATCAAAAGAATATATATGAGGAACGTTTAAAATATAAGATGCTATCAGGTATAAGTTGTTATGTGCCTGATTATTTATGGTAAGTAAATTCTTTTTCTAACCGGGTTTCTACTCGGTTTTTTGTTTGTGAAAAATAAATCAATAAAAATAATAAAACAGGAGGTGAACTAATATTACAGGACAAACAATATTGATAGCTGTTGTTACAGGTATTATTGCATTCATTGTTGGCTACTTCATCAGGAAATCATTGGCAGAGGCAAAAATATCTTCAGCGGAAGAAGCTGCCACAAAGATAATCGAAGAAGCTGAAAAAGTCTCTGAAGCTAAAAAAAGAGAAGCAATTCTGGAAGCCAAGGAAGAAGTCCATAAGCTTCGCAACGAAGTTGAAAAAGAACACCGGGAACGCAGAAATGAACTCCAAAGGATGGAACGACGGTTAACCCAGAAGGAAGAAACTCTCGATAGAAAAATAGAATCAATTGAACGCAAAGAAGAAAGCCTAGGTCAAAAGGAAAATGAAATTGAAAAAGTAAGAATACAAATTAAAGAGCTTCATGTAAAACAGCTTGCAGAACTGGAACGCCTATCCGGCCTCACTTCAGAAGAAGCTCGTGAAGTTCTTCTGGCAAATATTCAAGAGGAAATTGGGCATGAAGCAGCAATGATGATTAAAGAAATTGAATCTAAGGCCAAGGAAGAAGGGGAAAAGAAGGCCAAAGACATAATTTCATTGGCAATCCAGAGATGTGCTGCGGACCATGTAGCTGAAACAACGGTAACCGTCGTTGCTCTTCCGAATGATGAAATGAAGGGTCGTATTATAGGTCGTGAGGGAAGAAATATCCGGACACTGGAAACCCTTACAGGTATTGATTTAATAATTGATGATACACCTGAAGCAGTTATTTTATCAGGATTTGACCCGATTCGACGTGAAGTTGCCAGGATAGCCCTTGAAAAATTAATTCTTGATGGAAGAATACATCCTGCCAGAATTGAAGAAATGGTTGAAAAAGCTCAGAAAGAAGTCGAAGCACAAATCAAAGAATCTGGGGAACAGGCAACTTTTGAAACAGGGGTACATGGTTTGCATCCAGAACTGATTAAACTTCTTGGCAGGCTAAGGTATCGTACAAGCTATGGTCAAAATGTTTTAAAACACTCGATTGAGGTATCACAGCTTGCCGGGCTAATGGCCGCTGAACTTGGAGTTGATGTTACTCTTGCTAAAAGAGCGGGCCTGCTTCATGACATTGGGAAATCCATCGATCACGAGACTGAAGGGCCTCATGTGACAATTGGAGCTGATTTAGCGAAGAAATACAAGGAGTCGCCGGTGATAATAAATGCAATTGCCGCACACCATGGTGATCAGGACGCAAAGACCATTGAAGCAATACTGGTTCAAGCGGCTGATGCAGTTTCTGCAGCTAGGCCGGGGGCCAGAAGAGAAACTCTTGAATCATATATTAAACGTCTGGAAAAACTCGAAGCAATTACCAACTCGTTTGACGGAGTTGAAAAATCTTTTGCAATCCAAGCAGGGCGCGAAGTTCGGGTAATGGTTAAACCTGACAAGATAGATGATTTATCTTCTGTACGCCTGGTAAGGGATATAGCTAAAAGGATTGAGGAAGAGCTTGAATATCCTGGTCAGATTAAAGTAATGGTAATACGGGAAACCAGGGCAGTAGAATATGCAAAATAAGAAAATAAAGGGGATGTCTCGCCAAGACATTCCCTTCTTAAATTTATAGACTAACATTTATATCGAAAATCTTGATAATACCTCGGCAAATATTGGCAGGTTTTTTTTTTGTTTTACATAAGGTTATGGCAGGAAAAGGTCCTTAGAACACAGAACTCTTTTGAAACTGGATATTTAGCGAGGTGACTATAATGCAGCTACAATATAAGACGGCTCCCAACAATGAAGTTTCAGACAGCATCGGCCTTTTGATATCAATTTTAGTACGTTATCCTGAACTGGGTACCATAAATTATGACCCGGTTTTACAACAGCTACGGTTTACTTTTATTTTCTCATGTGTATTAGATGAAGAAAAACTGGTTAATTTTAAAGATACGGTAGTTGCTAGTATTCAAGCCTACAATGCTTTTGAGAACCGGGTTCCTCTGGTAACAGATGTTAGATTTAACCCTTGTGAAGAGTTTACTATGCTTGAAGTAATTAGAGATGTAGGAACATTAACCCAGGAAGAACTATCAATGATTATTGAACTGGTACATCATAATTTCAAAAAAGATCTCATTTTTGAAAAAAATGATAATTTACTTGAAGAAGACCTTTTAATTCAGGAAGAGCTTATAGAACATATGCTTGAAAACATAAAAATATCGTACCCCGAAAAAAATCTGATTGCCTTTAGGGAAGACGGAAGGGTGCTGGTATTTAATAAATAAAACGGAGGATAGTTTCTTTGCGCATCTTAATAATTGGCGATGTTTTTGGCCGCCCCGGGAGGAAGGCGGTCTATGAAAATTTATGTACAATTAAACAGTCTCTTAAACTGGATATGGTTATTGCTAATGGGGAAAATGCAGCCGGTGGAAACGGTATAACTCCATCAACTGCTAAAGAACTATTTGACTATGGTATTGATGTCCTTACAATGGGAAATCATGTCTGGGATAAAAAAGAGATATTTGGTCATATTGAAAAAGATTCTAGAATCATAAGACCTGCCAATTATCCTCCGGGTACTCCGGGAAAAGGTTACGGTCTCTATAAAATAAACGGCATAGATGTCGGGGTAATTAACTTGTCTGGGCTGGTATACCTTTCCAACCTTGATTGTCCCTTTAGGATTGTTGACCAGATACTTAATGAAATAAGTAATCATACAAATACTATTATAGTGGATTTTCATGCTGAAGCTACATCTGAGAAGGTTGCTTTAGGGTGGTATTTGGATGGTAAAGTTTCGGCAGTTGTTGGCACACACACTCACGTGCAGACTGCCGATGAAAGGATACTCCCAGGGGGAACGGCATATATTACTGATATTGGCATGACAGGTCCTCTTAATTCAATAATTGGAGTCAAAATTGAGGTTGCCTTAAAGAAATTTTTAACACAAATGCCTGTAAGATTTGAGCCGGCGGACGGCCCATACCAGTTCAATGCAGTTGTTATTGAAGTTAATGAAGATACAGGCTGTGCAGTTAGCATCAATAGGATTTTCAACATTGAATACTAAGGATGTTTTTATGTCTAATATTTTAATTAGTCTGAAATATTTATTTAGTAAAAAGAGGAATTTTTAGTTAATTATCGAATATATTCGTTTATAAAGAAAAACGGCCAAAATTGAATCGTTCAATTAAGGAGGTTCTTATCATGGAAGTATTAAAGGTTTCAGCAAAATCTAACCCAAATTCAGTAGCAGGAGCTCTTGCCGGTGTTCTGAGGGAACGTGGCGGAGCAGAAATTCAAGCAATTGGTGCCGGTGCTTTAAACCAAGCGGTTAAGGCCGTTGCTATCGCCAGAGGATTTGTAGCACCTAGTGGAGTTGACCTGATTTGTATTCCGGCTTTTACAGATATTATCATCGATGGTGAAGAGCGCACAGCAATTAAGCTCATTGTTGAGCCAAGGTAGATTAATACCTCAACTAAAAACTAAGTTTAACTAATACAATTTTATAAGTTATACCTTTAACCTGTTTGTTCAGTAGAATAAACAGGTTTTTCCATCATATATTTTCAATTAGAAGGTTCTAAATATATGAGTAAAAGGACTGATATGGTGGAGAAAATATCTATTTCTGCAGATGCAATAAAACTGCATCGGAAGTTAACAGTTGTTGATTGC
This sequence comes from Phosphitispora sp. TUW77, assembly GCF_048453025.1. Taxonomy (GTDB): domain Bacteria; phylum Bacillota; class Thermincolia; order Thermincolales; family UBA2595; genus Phosphitispora. Next base: position 1,457,829 of record NZ_CP156677.1, on the reverse strand, counting down.
CACTGTGATACAATCCTTCAAGTGGCGAAAGGGAAAGCAAAACTTGGACAGTATAATGAAACAGGTCACATAGATATTTACAAACTTCAGGATGGTGGAATCAGGGTCCAGTTTTTTGCCCTATTTATAGAAGGTTTTTTCAAGCCATACCGTGCTCTTTCAAGAACCTTACAATTGATTGATACTTTTAACACGGAAATTGATTCCTGTGGCTATATTTTATCTCCGGGTCTAAACATGAAACAAATAAAAAGTGACCTGAAACAAGGCAAAATAATAGCAGTGATGGGAATTGAAGGTGGCGAAGCCTTGAATGGTGATATCTCAGCACTACGAATATTTTACAAACTAGGAGTGCGATTCCTGGGACTCACGTGGAACCAGAGAAATGAAATTGCTGACGGGGTTGGAGAAAAAATAACCGGAGGGGGACTGACTTGTTTTGGGCGAAATCTTGTTCAAGAAATGAACAGACTGGGAATGATTATTGACCTGGCCCATATATCTGAAGCAGGTTTTTGGGATGTGCTGGAGATATCAGGGTCTCCGGTTATGGTTTCACACGCAAACTGCAAAAGCCTGTGCAATCATCCCCGAAACCTCAATGATGAACAGATTAAAGCCTTGGCGGAGACCGGAGGTATTTTGGGGTTAAGTTTTGTTCCTCAATTTTTGAGTAATGATAACCCAACGATTAATGACCTTCTAGACCATATTGACCATGTTGCCCGTCTGGCGGGGACAAATCTTATTGCCCTGGGCTCAGACTTTGACGGAATAGAGAAAATAACTCCGGGCCTTAATAACTCCTCCTGTTATCCATCAATCACTGCAGGTTTGTTAGAAAGAGGTTATACGGAAAAAGAGATAAAGGGCATTATGGGTGAAAATATGATTGAATTTATGAAAAAAGTATTGCATTAATCAGATGTCTAAATAACGCATTCTCCGCATATACTATGATTAGAAGTATGTGGGAGGGGTTTGCTGTATGGGAAACGACCACTCTAAACTGCTGGAAGCAAAAATTAAAGAGCTTGAGGGGAAAATTGAACAGCTTAGGTTCAGCAGACGGGTATTAATGAACCTCATAGAGAGGCTGGAAAAGGATAAGTATGATATTTTATCAAAACTTGAGCAAGAGAACCGCAAACTGCAAAAAAATAACAGCAGATATGCGCGCACACTATTAAACAAAAACAGACAGATTATTGATATGGAAACAAAATTGCAGATTATGATAAAAAGTTATCCACAAATATATCCACACAGAGCAAACAATTGTGAATAATCAGAATATATTACAATTATATTGGTTTTTCGAGGAAAACAGGACTTAATGTCCTGTTTTTTTTGCGCATCAAACGTCTTAAGTAGTAATTGTAACAATTTATGAATGTCAAAATTAGTTATAAATATTGAAGGTATTGCTAAAACCAAGACTGTACTGGTATAATCAAGTTAAACTTAAACCGCAATAATTCGTATATCTGTGAGGAGATTATTTATGAAAATTGCTGTTATTGATGGTCAGGGTGGTGGAATTGGCAAATATATCATTGAACGGCTTAGAAAAGAACTTCCAGAACAAACAGAAATACTAGCTTTTGGTACTAATGCCTTGGCAACTGCAGCAATGCTTAAAGCTGGGGCAAATGAAGGAGCTTCAGGTGAGAATGCCATCACATATAATTGCGGCCTTGTTGACCTCATTGTCGGACCAATCGGAATTATTGTAGCCAATTCTTTTTTAGGTGAGGTGAGTCCAAGAATTGCTGAAGCAATTGCTTCCAGCAGTGTCCCCAAGATACTATTGCCTGTAATCAAGGACCGGATAGAAATAGCCGGTTACACCTCTCAGCCTTTGCCCCATTTGACAGATGACCTGGTAAGCAGAGTCAGGAGGTATTTTGAGTATGAATAACATTTTATGCTTATTATTTGCAGACAAGTCCGAAAAACTATGTTATAATTGAAAACACAATTAAATACTTGTATTTTGTAACTTCTGGGTTTTTTAAATGGGAATCAGGATAAGCCTGAGCGGTCTCCGCCACTGTATCCGGGGAGTACTCTTACATGGTGCCACTCGTCAAAGGGGAAGGCGTAAGAGGTATGTTTATCCGGGAGCCAGGATACCTGCCTGGAAGTGACCATACAGTCCTTCGCGAGAAAGGATTATGGTTGTTTTCTAGAGGTTTAATTGCCTTGATAACCATGTCCTCAGTCGCTAAACTGAGGATTTTATTTTGTCGCGATACTTAATGTTGTAGAAAATACATACTTATGGAGTGTACTTAATGAGAGGAAAACTGGTTTTTGTTACTGGTGGTATCAGAAGTGGAAAAAGTGAATTTGCTGAGTTTATTACCTCAAAACTTGGTAATAAAATAACGTACATTGCTACAGCCGAGCCAGTAGACGAGGAAATGCTGCTCAGGATTAGGCTCCATCGTCAAAGAAGGCCTGACACATGGCAAACGATTGAAGAAGCATACCGGATTACTGAAATAATTAAGGAAAACGGTCACAATTCTGATGTTATTATTTTAGACTGCCTTACTCTCTTGTTAAGCAACTTGATGTATAAAAAGGAAAAGGAATCCGGCGGTGATTTTGAAAAAGAGTTTCAAACTGAGATTCTTGAAGAAATAAGTATTCTTGCCAAGACAGCCGCAGAAAGCGCAGCCCATGTAGTAATTGTCTCTAATGAGATAGGTATGACTTTGGTTTCAGATAATTTTCTTGGCAGGCAGTATCAGGAAATAGTGGGAAAAGCTAATCAGATTGTTGCTGCGACAGCTGATAAAGCCTACCTGGTAGTTGCAGGTCATCCCATTGATTTGAAAAAGGAGGGGGCAGCAATATATGATGAATACTAAGTGTATTATGTTTCAGGGTACTGGCTCACATGTCGGTAAAAGTGTTTTGGTGGCAGCATTAGGCAGGATTTTTCTGCAGGATGGATATAAGGTGGCGCCATTTAAGTCACAAAATATGGCCCTTAATTCATATGTGACCAGAGATGGTGGTGAAATGGGCAGGGCACAGGTGGTTCAGGCTGAAGCTTGCGGACTGGCTCCGGATGTGGTAATGAACCCTGTGCTGCTTAAACCGACCGGACAGGCTACATCCCAGGTTATTGTCCTCGGCAAACCAGTAGGGAATCTTTCTGCTAAGGAATATCATGAAAAGTATAATATGACTGCCCTTGATGTGGTTGAGGAATCTCTCAATAAACTAAAATCAAAATTTGACATTGTTGTAATTGAGGGGGCAGGCAGTCCTGCTGAAGTTAATCTTCAGGCTACTGAAATAGTCAATATGAGAATTGCCAGAATGGCTGACTGCCCTGTGCTGTTGATCGCTGACATAGACAAGGGGGGAGCTCTGGCCGCAGTTGTGGGGACCCTTGAACTACTTGATCCTGAGGATAGGGCCAGGGTAAAAGGGATAGTAATAAACAAATTCCGTGGTGATGTGAAATTGTTTTACCCGGCAGTTGAGTTCTTGGAGAAAAAAACAGGTATTCCTGTAGTGGGAATTATTCCATATTTTCAAGGATTTCGGGTTCAAGAGGAAGATACAATTCCTGAGGATACATTTAGTCAGGGTGACCTGGCAATTGAAAACAAGCTGGATATAGTTGTTATTAAATTGCCCCACATTTCCAACTTTACAGATTTTGATTGTCTGGCAGATGAGCCTGATGTTCAACTTAGGTATGTATCGAATGGCAATAAGATGGGAAATCCCGATATGGTTATCATACCCGGCAGTAAAAACACGATTCATGACCTGGCTTTTCTTCAGAAATCAGGATTGTTTTCAGAGATAATAGCACAGGAAAAGAGAGGGATACCTATTGTTGGTATCTGTGGCGGATTCCAGATATTGGGCACTGAGCTCCATGACCCGCTGCATAGTGAATCAGATATTGACAGCATGAAGGGATTGGGTCTGTTAAATATGTCAACTACTTTTGACCCTGATAAAATTACCACTCAGGTTCATGCGGAAATTTTAGGAGAAGGTCCTTTTTTTAATGGGATGCAAGGACTCGAAGTAAAAGGATACGAAATTCACATGGGGCGTTCGGAAATTGGGGAAGGTGTAATTCCTGCTTTTCGGATATTTGAAAGGTCCACAAAGGAAGTGGATATTCTTGACGGAGCTATACGCTCAGACGGCATGGTTTTCGGAACTTATATACATGGTATCTTTGATAATGATTTCTTCCGCAGGCATATCCTTGACGTCCTCAGGGATTGGAAGGGTTGGGAGCCGCTTGAAGCCAGCGAAATAATTACTGTTTATCAGCAGCGTGAACAAGACTTTAATAAGCTTGCTGAAGTGGTCAGGAGCAGTATGGATATGGATAAGGTATATGAAATTATGGGTTTAAATGGTATGTTTGGACATAAGCAGGAGCAAGGAGCAGTATAAATGTTACAAATAGCCGCTGCTTATGTGGTTGACTTGATAGCAGGTGACCCTAGACATATTCCGCACCCTGTGGTGCTGATTGGAAAGATAATAGAATGGCTGGAGAGACTGCTCAGGAAATGGACCGCTCCTGTAGTAGGCCTTAAGGTTTCTGGCGTAATGCTTGCTGTCGGTACTATTTCGGCAACCTATCTGATAATGTCAGGAATCATTGCCGGGGCTTATAAAATAAATTATTGGCTGGGCTTGCTTACGAGTATCTGGTTTTTAAGTTCAACTATTGCAGTTAAAGGTCTAGGATGCGCTGCAATGGAAATATATACACTGCTCAAAACAGGCAATTTATCTGAGGCGCGAAAAAAAGTTGGCTGGATAGTTGGTCGGGATACCCAGAACCTTGGTGAAGGCGAAATTTCCCGTGCCACCATAGAAACCGTCGCTGAAAACATTGTTGACGGCATAGTTGCACCTCTGTTTTACGGATTTATTGGCGGTGCCCCGCTGGCAATGTCATATAAGGCAGTTAATACCTTGGACTCCATGGTGGGATATAAGAATGATAAATATATGGAACTGGGATGGGCATCAGCAAGGTTTGACGATATCTGTAACTATATCCCAGCTAGATTGACAGGGGTATTTCTTTTAATTGCATTTTTGTTTACCGGTAAGCCGGTAAACAAAGCCATAAAGATCATTGTCAGGGATTCATCGGGGCATCCAAGCCCAAACAGTGGCATTCCTGAAGCCGCAGTAGCCGGTGCATTGGGAATTCGCTTGGGTGGAGTCAATTATTACGACGGTGTTGAATCTTTTCGAACATATATGGGGGAGCCGGTAAATAGTATTAGCAAATCTCATATTCTAGATACTGTAAGAATAATGTATATTACATCTCTGATATCAGTTTTGACAGGAAGTCTTGCTGTATATGCACTTCAATGGCTAACTGTCAGATTAAATTAATTTAAGATGGAGCTGACAACATGAAAATACCCAGATTTATGATAGCTGGAACTCATAGCGGAGTAGGAAAAACAACAATCACTACAGGAATAATGGCAGCACTGGCAAGTGCAGGGTTCAAAGTACAGCCTTATAAAGTAGGTCCCGATTACATTGACCCTACATATCATACCATGGCAACAGGAAATAAGAGCCGTAACCTTGATACATGGATTCTTGATAATGAGACTGTGAAAAAAGTATTTGTAAAGTCAGCCTCTAAAGCAGATATTGCGGTAATTGAAGGTGTTATGGGTGTTTTTGACGGTTCATCAGGGACTGTTGATCAGGGAAGCTCAGCACACATGGCTAAATTAATCGATTGTCCTGTAATCCTGATAGTTGATACCAGCTCTATGGCAAGAAGTGCCGCCGCTCTTGTTTCCGGATTTCTAAATTTTGATCCGGACTTGAAAATAGCTGGTGTTATTCTTAACAAGATAGGTAGTGAACGGCATCTCAAACTTGTAACCGAAGCTATAGAAACTTACTGTAACATTCCGGTAGTTGGTTATGTAAAGAAAAATGCTGCATTGGAACTACCTTCCCGGCATCTGGGACTGGTACCCACTGTTGAGGGAGGAGAACTTCCCAGAATGGTAAACTCTCTTGCAGGAGAGATAAGTAAAGGTATTGATATAAACAAGCTAACAAACCTTGCCATGGCTGCTCCTGAATTACCTGATGACATACTTGACACCTGTGATAAGGATTTAGTTTCAGGTATTGACCAATGCAAAACAAATGTAAGGATTGGAATTGCTTTAGATGAAGCTTTTTCTTTCTATTATTACGATGGCTTGGAAGTTCTTGAAGAAAAAGGTGCTGAACTTGTGCCGTTTAGCCCGCTTCATGACCAGGCTCTCCCGGAAAATCTGGACGGTCTGTATATTGGTGGTGGTTTCCCGGAAATCTTTATAAAAGAACTGTCTTGGAACATGCCGCTGATGAGAGAGATTAAACTTGCCGGAGCGCAGGGGATGCCGGTTTTTGCTGAATGTGGAGGTCTGATGTATCTTTCCAGGGAGATTGTAGATTTTGACGGAAAGAGATATCAGATGACTGGACTTGTACCCGGAGCCTGCATTATGGAAAATAAACTTATCGGAATGGGTTATGTGGAAGCTGAATCGTTATCTGACAATGTTATCGCTCCTAAAGGGAAAAAAACCAGAGGTCATGAATTTCATTATTCCAGAATAGAGCCAACTGAAAATTCAAATTTTAAACATGCATTTAGATTGGTGCGAAGCCGTTACCAGCAGCCAATCCTTGATGGATATGCTAATGGGTGTATCCTTGCTTCTTATGTACACCTTCATTTTGCATCCGACCCGGAACTGGCGGAACGGTTAATACAACATTGTAATAATTTCAAGAAGAACCGTTTAAGGAAGTGTATTGATGAAAATTAAAAATGAATTTGGACTAGTGCAAGTATATACCGGTAACGGTAAAGGGAAAACAACTGCGTCACTGGGATTGGCTGCACGAGCCGTTGGGCACGGGTTTCGTGTCCATATGATCCAGTTTACCAAGGGTCGTTGCTATACCGGGGAGCTAGCTGTTTCCTGTTTTCTGGCCCCTCATTTTACTATTAGCCAGTTTGGCAGGGGGTGTCGTATAGGTGCTTTGATAAAACAAGGATATAAGAAGTGTACTGGATGTGGAGACTGCTTTCTAAAAGATCGCGGTCCTGAAGACGAGGACTTTGAATATGCTCGTCTTGGATTTCAAGAAGCTCTTGAATACCTGTCTGAAGGTAAGTGTGACATTTTAATACTTGATGAAATTGGTAATGCGATTCGGTATAATCTTGTTACAAGCGATCAAGTAGTTCAAATGATAAAGAATAAACCTAAAAATATTGAGCTCGTCCTCACCGGAAGAGCTATCCCTGAGGAGATAATAAATCTGGCAGATCTAGTTACTGAAATGACAGAAGTTAAACATCCTTACAAAAAAGGGATCGTGAGCAGGCGCGGTATAGAGTATTAAGAGGAACTATTAACTAATGAGAAAAAGGGAAGAGAAATATGTGGTCTAGTTTTGTATTTGCACTTCAATTTTTAACCCGAATACACATTGCAGACCTTGAATGGGATTACAAAAAATACGGGCAAGGCTCGTCGTTTTTCCCAGCTGTTGGCTTTATTATTGGGGGTTTTTTATATGTTACGGCTTTTATAGGGTTGAAATTTTTTACACCCCTGATAGTAGCAGCCCTTTTGATTGTGATTGGGGTAGTAATAACCGGGGGACTTCACCTAGACGGCTTTATGGATAGTATAGATGGGTTGTTCTGTGGGAGAAGCCTTGAACGAAAATTAGAAATAATGAAAGATAGCCGGGTCGGTTCGTTTGGGGTTATTGGCTTGGTATGCCTTTTTCTTATAAAGCTTTGTTTTACGGTTGAGTTGCTTAATATAGGAAAAATCGGGTGGTTGTTTGCCGTACCTGTATTTGCCCGGTGGTGCATAGTATATTCCATAAGGCATTTCCCATATTTAAGGCAATCCGGATTAGGAAATCCTTGCTCAGACCATACTGGAAAAAAAGAATTTTTAACTGCATCAGTGATTACGGCAGTAATTCTTCTAGTTGTAATGTCAACAGAAGTATTAGTGTTTTTGCTCCTAATACCGGTAAATCATTTTTTTGCTAAATGGGTCAACAGAACTCTTGGCGGTCTCACGGGAGATATCTATGGAGCAACTACTGAAATCATGGAAGTCATGGGTCTAATAGGGGTTTATCTTGCTTATACCACCAGTTTTTTTTACTAAGTTTAAAGGCAGGTAATGCTATATGTTAGGGATCGCACGGGCGCCGGGAACTTGTGGTGAACTGGTCCAGGGAAAACTGGATGGGACCAATTTACTTGTAACATGTCCGGTTAATTTTTATTCAGTTGTTACTGTAAAGTTAAATAATACCGGAAACATCATAGTTGCTGAAAACCTGCCAAAGGTAAAGCTGGCTGTTGAAAAAACCCTGCATTTTTTGGAGAAGCCTGGTTATGGAGCTGAAGTAACTGTATTTTCAAAAATTCCTCGTGGTAAAGGAATGGCCAGCAGTACTGCGGATATTGCAGCAGCTTGTGCAGCTGTGGCCAAAGGATTGAATATGATAATTTCCGAGTGGAACATTGCAGAAATTGCACTGTCAATAGAGCCCACCGATGGGTTAATGTTTCCAGGGATAGCTGTTTTTGATCATATAGGAGGCAGTGTTGCCAGAGTTTTGGGTCCGGCCCCGGAAATGGATATTGTAATTATTGACCTTGGTGGGATTGTTGATACGGTAGGCTTTAATGCCAATATGAACCTGGATATACTTAACAAGGCAAAAGAAAAAAAAATAGAGATAGCTATGGAAAAATTAGAAAAAGGGATAGCAATTGGTAACTACAAGTTAATTGGTCAGGCTGCAACAGAAAGTGCTTATGCCAATCAGCAAATGCTGCCAAAACCGGACCTGGATAAAGTGTATGATATCTGCCGGATAACCGGTGGACTGGGGGTTAATGTAGCCCACAGCGGAACAGTAATAGGTGTGCTTTTTGATGCTGGAACAGACTGTATAGATAAGGCAATAAATATTTTTAGTGCTGAAGGTTTCAACATTTATAACAAGGCACGAATTATAAACGGTGGTATTGATGTTTTTGAAGAGAGCGCGGGTGATAATTTTTGGAAACCATTGAACACATACACGGAGGAAACCTTCGGGAAGCTGCGGAAAGATACGGGATAAACGAGACGGAACTCATTGATTTCAGCGCTAATATAAATCCGCTGGGGCTGTCTCCAAAAGCTGTTGAAGCAATTATTAGCAACATAGACATGGTTAAAAATTACCCTGACCCTGAAGCTGTAGTATTACGCAAAACAGTTTCCGAGGTGCTTGGCCTGCCTGATAATATGATTGTTGCCGGTAATGGCGCAGTTGAAATATTATATTTGCTGGTTAAAGTAATCGAACCCGGTCGGGTGTTGATACCGGCCCCTACGTTTAATGAGTATGAAATTGCGGTTAGGAATAACAAAGGTACAGTAAAAGACTGTTATCTCGATGAAAACAATGAGTTTTCTCTGGAAACTGCTGATGTTTTTCGCCAGTGGCAAGATACTGATGTAATTTTTATCTGTAATCCTAATAATCCTACTGGCAGCCTGATTCACAGGGATAAGCTGGAGTGCTTGATTAAAAAAGCTGCCGGTCTTAAAAAAAGGGTTGTTGTTGATGAAGCTTTTATGGACTTTGTGGCTGACAAAGAAAACTATTCAGTTATAGACTTGGTCACTAAATACAGCAACCTTTTTGTGCTGTATTCACTAACCAAGTTTTTTGCTATACCAGGACTGCGTCTGGGGATGGGAATAGGCAGTACCGATATCATAAAAAAAATAAACCGCGTTAGGGACCCGTGGAACGTTAATTGTTTTGCCCAGCTTGTAGGTGCTGAGGTATTGAAGGATGAACAATATATCTGTAATACAGTCTCTTATGTTAACGAAGAAAAAACATTCCTTTATAAGCAAATAAATGAGATTGGTGGATTGAAGGCATTTATCCCAAGCGCCAATTATATGCTTATTGATGTTTCAGGTACGGGGCATTCGGCACCGGAAATCTGCAGTCAGTTGGGTAAGCAGGGGATATTGGTCAGGGACTGCTCATCATATAAGAATATGAGGCCTGTTTATATCAGGACAGCAGTAAAAAAAAGAGAAGAAAACATCTTTTTGATAGAATCTTTTCAAAGATTGGGGAGATAATAATTTGGCTGACAATAGAACCAGGTTATATATTGTGCGCCATGGTGAAACTGAGTGGAACAAAACCCTGAAATACCAGGGTCACCGTGATATTCCACTTAGTGAGGAAGGACGTTCACAATCTGTTAAAATCGCCAAACGGCTGTCAGCAGAAAAGCTGCACACTGCATATTCCAGTGATTTGTCAAGGGCATTAGAAACTGCGCAAATTATATCTGAATATCACAGTCTAACTGTAAAACCGGTTCCGGAATTGAGGGAAACGAATTTTGGTTTATGGGAAGGCCTTACTCATAGTGAAATTGATAAACAATTCCATGAAGCAATGAAAGTATGGTTTAAAAACCCAAAAGACAACAAAATACCTGGCGGGGAATCCCTGGGCGAGGTAGCAGAAAGGTGCCAGATAGGCCTTGACCAAATACTAGCTGAAAACCCGGGGAAAAATGTGCTTCTGGCGGCTCATGGGGGCATCATTAGGATAATTATTGCCGCAGTGCTTGGCATAAGCGTTAATGATTACTGGAAAATAAAGCAGGATAATGTAGCCCTTAATATAATTGAGTTCTTCGAACCGGGACGGGCCATTTTGTGCTTATTAAATGATACTTCACATTTAGATTTCCAACCGAACTATCAATAGTAAGTTAGGTCAGGTTGCTTCATTTTGTATTCAATAAAAAAGAGGAGTGGGTTTGTTTGAAAAGATTTTTCTTATTGCTATTTATTATTTTAATAGTTGTTGGTTCTTCAGGATGCACCGGTTCAACTGATAATGAGGCCAAACAGAATGGCACGGAATCGACCGTCAGCGCAACTACACAAAAAGCGATTTTAGCAATTAAGAATGATGATATGGAGAAGCTTTCTGGTTTGATTCATCCGGCAAAGGGGGTACGCTTTTCACCCTACGCTTACGTAAATACTGATGCTAAGGATGGAAATCTGGTTTTCAATTCAGATCAGGTAAAAAATTTCCTTAGTGACAACCAAAAGTATAACTGGGGATATTATGACGGTTCCGGGGAACCAATAAAATTAACTCCTGCAGAATACTTTAAGAGATTTGTATATACGGCAGATTTTGCCGATGCCGAACAGAGCGGCATAGTAAGCTTTAATAAGACTGTTGGGACGGGTAATGCATTGGAAAACCAGTTTGAGGTATATCCGGATGCAGTTATTGTGGAATATTACTTTTCAGGTTTTGAAGAACAATATGAGGGAATGGACTGGCAGAGCTTACGATTGGCCTATGAAAAGCTGGATAATGATTGGTATCTGGTAGGGATTATTCATAACCAGTGGACTATATAATTAGGAGGAATCATTTAAAATGATAAAAAAGGCTATTACTGCTGAGGGGACAGTTTCTGTAGGCCCATATTCACATGCTGTTGAATCAGGTGGATTCATCTACCTGTCAGGGCAGGTCCCCATTGATTTTAAGACAGGCAAAATAGTTGAGGGGGATATTATCGCTCAAACAAAACAATGTTTTAAAAATATATCAAATATTTTAAGCACAGCAGGATTAATTTTTGACAATATTATTAAGGTAACCGTTTTTTTATTGAATATGGATGACTTTACTAAAATGAACTCGGTTTATGAAAAACATTTCTCTGCACCGTTCCCCGCTAGGACAACAATAGGGGCAGCCCAACTGCCGCTGGGGGCTGGGATTGAAATAGAAGTCATTGCCAAGAGAGACTAAGCTATAAATGAATAATCACTAAAGTACCGCCAGGGATGTTTTGAAAAACCCATTTAGCATCTTCTTCACTTAAACGAATACATCCATGGCTCGCCGGCAGCCCCAGCTTCTCATGTTCATCTTGCTTTATTTGCCAGTTATTGTCCCGCGGAACAGAGTGTATTAGGACCTGACCAACTAATCTTATCCAATAAGTAGCCCCTTCACCAAACCGCGGGGACCAAAAACTATGACCCCTATCTTGTGTGTAATAAAAACCTAATGGTGTAGGGGTTTCCGGACGTCCTCCTGATGCCGGCATCCAGCGGATGATTTCATCTCCTTTATACACTATAACTCTATGTGTTTCACCCACCTTGACATCCAACCAATATGTATTATTCATCTTTAAAGTAATAAAAGTAATATTGTAGTCATTTAGAGACTCATTATTAGTTGCAGTTACATCTGCTGTTGCTCTATAGCATCTCCCCGGCAAAAAACAATTTTCGGGTTTAAAGATTATTTTGTTGCCACTAATCTTCGTTAATCCATTAATATAAGTTTTGGTTCTAAGGTCACTAACCTTGATAGAGCCCTTTAATATTTTGTGGTCAAGATTAATTTCTATATTTTTATATAATGGTACTTTGATGCTTTGGTCCCTGGGATTTGTTCTTAAGATATTTATTGGAGGGGCTGTATCAAAGGTTATTTTTTGTTCTGAAACTAGCTTAACACCGCTTTTGCTGCGAAGGCCCTGGGCAATAATAATTCCATATGATGCATTATTTTTCAGGGGATGGAGCGGAATATACTGCCAACGGCTGTAATCAGTATAACTTTCCCCCTTATAAACGTTTTTTTCCGGAACAAGCTTACCCACTATAGGAAGCTTAACAAAATTTGCCATATCTTTTGGCATCATTGGTACATTAAATATAATTGGCACAGGTCCTTTGGTACAGATTTTATTTATCTCTTGACCGGAAATCAAGGATACCGGAACCCGGGGCCTAAACCTAGCTTGAAAACTCTTTTTTATTAAAGGCAATTTTGTTTCAGCACGGTTTATTTTTACATTTATAAGCTGGCCATATGGAAGCCCATCCTGTTTCATTGTTATAACTGCAGTTGAACTGTTTGTCCACATGATTTTATAAGAAATCTTTGTAGTTGGTATTTCAGGAATAATGCTTATTTTTGACTCCAAGTCATTCTGCTGCATTGGTAATAAAAAATTGACCGTCAGTTCAGTTACAGCAGGGTCTTTATGTGTGAAAACATTATATCCTGAATAATGCAGTGCCCATAAAACAAATGACACAAAACAAGTTGTAATCACCGCTTTAATTAAAAAAGACTTTCTGATTAAATAAATGTTTGTTGCTTTCAATAAAAAACCTCCTGTATCCTGGGGTAATCCATGTTCATTAGTTAACTATATGGTTAGAGTGGAGAAATGATGACATCCAGATATTAAGCAGCATATTATAAATATGAAGTTATATCAATTTTGTATCGATACGATAGAGGAGTGATTTCATTGATAAAACTAAGTCTGTGTAAAAAAGGATGCTGCCCGGAAGTGCATTTTGCTGAGGGGAATTTTATTATTAAAGATGATATGGGTGGAAAAGTAACATTAACCCCGGCCCAGATAAAAATTTTGGTTGAAAAATATCAGGAATTACAAAATGAAATGCACAATGTTGGTTTAAGCCAATAACCGGAGGCGCTATTATGTTGGTAGATTTGCTTTTTGCCCTTGGAATTCGTTTTTTCTTATTTGACTTCATATTGTTAAAAAATATAAGAGACAAATTAAACAAAAAGTATTATATCTTTAGAAAGCTGTTTAGCTGTACTTTCTGTCAGGGCTTCTGGTGCGGGTTGTTTATTGCGCTGTTGCAAAACTGCCACCAGCCCTGGAATTCCTTTAAGTTCGCTTTTATAGCAGCAATTGTATCTTTTACATGGACTGTAATAATGGACCCATATATAGGCTTATATGAGGAACAGAGTGATTTGCCAATGACTAGAAGAACAGTACCTGATTAATATTGAGGTGATCTCTTTGACACAGTTGGATTGCGACATAAATGTTATATCAGTTACTCCTTGTTCTCCGGCAGAATTTGCAGACCTCAGTGTAAAAGCAAGTTTGTCCAGTGAATCGGTAGATACAGGAAAAATGGTTCTTCTAACTATTAAAGTGACAAATAATGGTCCCGAAAATGCTTCGGAAGTTATGATGACATATGAAATGCAAGATAACCTTGAATTAGGTGAGATAACTGTTAGTCAAGGAAGCTATATATTAAAAGAGGAAGGGTTGAAATTTAGTTTAGGTAATATCCTATATTCTGATTGTGCAATGGCCGCCATTGTCTTAATAACCAAAGCACCGGGAACTGCAATTAATAAAATAGCTGTTACCGGCAGCGGATATGATCCTATCCCTGAAAATAATATTTCCAATCAGACTCTGAAAATTGTCTCAGCTGGTACTGATATAAATATTGAAATTAAAGATAGCTTTCAATATGATAAACTTAAGGATTCTGATTTACAGGTTTATAAACAGATAAAGATTGATTGCCTATTAACGAGCCTTCCTGAGCAACTACAACTAAGCTTAATTTCAAATGGGCAAGTAAAACACGAGGTAACCAACATCATCAAGGAAGACCTAAATATTGTTTTTTATGGACAGTTGTTTGTAGATTTGGGATGTGCTGCTTATAAACTACCTTTCGCAGGTTTTATCCCATTGAAACGTGATTTTAGTCTCACAGATGTGGAACTCAAGATTACAAATGAGCTGCAGGAGTTTTGGGAAGACCATGATAATAACATAAGGCTGCTTATTGTTTTGGGAGCTGCAACTATTCGAAAATTATCATAGTTATGAATTAAGTTTTTCTTTACCTGATAGCATAATTTTAGCCCGTAAGAAAACTGACTCACTAATTATGAGTCAGTTTTCTTAATATGGAGTTTGGCTGAGTTCAACATTTAAAAACCTCTAACCGTAACAGCAAGACTTTAAACAGGCGTCGTTTATCCATTAATTCAACATTAAAGTGCTCGATTACCACACCTACATTAACCGGGGTGTTTTGGGGAGGACCATTAGGCCATTCTATCAGAGCCTCAAACGGGACCTTAAAAACTGTAGCATGAACTTGTTGGTCAGGAACATCGGCAACATATTTTAATGTAATTACTGCTTTTCCGGCTATGATAACCTTTTTAATCGGTACATGGCAGCATTTTGTCTGTAATGAGGTACTGATGACTTCAGCTTTTTTAATAACTATTTCTATATCACTTTTTAAAATACACTCTGCATCCGGTTTTTCTTCCGGAATTGTCAGAGTATGATTCACTGAAATCTGTTTTGAAGTATCGGGAGGCTGCTTATAAGGTGGAATAAAGCATTCATCTTTAGGCG
This sequence comes from Phosphitispora sp. TUW77, assembly GCF_048453025.1. Taxonomy (GTDB): domain Bacteria; phylum Bacillota; class Thermincolia; order Thermincolales; family UBA2595; genus Phosphitispora. Next base: position 1,442,444 of record NZ_CP156677.1, on the reverse strand, counting down.
GTTTTTTATATGTGCTTTTTTTGCCGTAATGTTTTCTCTCCAGCCAAAGCAACAGGACAATTACTTTTTCCATAGTCCTTGGACCGGCTTGATGTACCTGGACATGTTCCATGCAGGCATGAAAATTGAATTTGCTAAGATTACAGTCTTTTAGTGGTATGGGTTTGTGACAAGAATCCCCTACAATAAGACCCTGGAAAGGGATATCAAAATGAACGTAATGAACGTTTTGCTCAGGCACATCAGCAGAATATTCTATACCTAAGCGGACTATTCCACATACGAGAATTTTACAGCCGGTCACACAGCCATTATCCAATTGAACCGGAATTGACTTAACCTTATTTATTAATATTTTATGAGTAACATTAATTATTTTTTCCTTGGGCGGCTTTTGCTCGGGAATATGAAGTTCACCGTCAATTATCACCTCCGTATAATAAGCAACGTCTTCAGCATTAACAGGGCAGCATTCTTCGATCTCACATGGCAGGCATTTATCAATAAAATTCACAGTCTTTACCTCCTTCCGGAATATCGTTTTTCTGCTGCAGCCAAATCATCAGGACTATAACTTTATTAAACAGGCGGTCAGATATTCGGTCTAGTTGGAGGTCTTCCATACAAACATGGACAACATATTCATCAAGAACGAAATCTTGTGGGAAAAGAAATTCCTGATTATCTATACAAGGTAGAATGAAGGCACTAAAGGGGATGATGCATTCAAAATAATGAACCTTTTGGGAAGGTTCATTTGCTGAATATTCAATCCCCAGTTTAAAGTTTCCGGTTATAACTACTTTTTTTCCCTGGACCCGGTGACAGTCAAGGTATTGAATAGCATCTATCGTTTCTGATTTTAATATTTCTATGGAATGATATTTATCAATTAATGTCTCACAATCCGGCTTTGGTTCAGGAATCTCACAATGGCCGTTAAGGACTACCTGTGAATAATAGGAAACATGGTCATGCGGCCTTGGGCAGTAACCAAAGCCAATATTTTTTTTGGGGTTTGGACAGAAGAAAAAAGTTTTTTTCAACTTTTGAACCTCCCAACAATTGGCTTATGGGGCACCGTGAAGGTGCCCCAATAAATTCAAATTGTTTAACAAACTTGTTTGATTCCTACAAACAATACTATGTCTTTTTTTATTGTCCTTGGGTCCAGCAGATGCCATTGTTTATGCTCAACTATAATAACCGGCTCAACCTTTGCATTGAGCGGCAGACCGGGGAATAAAACCATGGCATGGAACGGAACATTAAAGTGGGCAAAATGCTCAGCCTGTGAACCTGTTGTAGAATATGTTATGCCAATTTCAACAAATCCGGTAACGGTAACTTTTGTACCATCAATTGTATTAAAAATATTTATATCATTTACTTCCGGTGTTACGTCAAAGCTGATGATAATTTCAACATCGGGTTTGACTTCAGGGATTGTTAGCTCTCCATCAACCAGCACCTGGGCAAAATGTTCCGGAAGGTTATTTACGATATAAGTTTTTTCATCCTCATCGGTTAACCCTGCACAGTCATAGGCAATAGTCGTTACAGTATGCGGCCCTTCAGTAATTTCAGTTGTATCCCATTCATAGATGAATTCTACACTTGTATCTCCATTGCCGGGTTCAGTAGTTACCAACTGGCCGTCAATATAGAGTTCCACTTTTTCCAGGCATTCATTGTCCTGAGCTGAGATTAGCAAGTTAACAATACCTTCAACTTCTCCCTCTGGTGGTGAAACTATTTCTACTGTCGGAGGTGTATTATCAACCGTAATGTTGATAGTATCGGTTGCTGTATTGTTACACCCATCGCTTGCAGTTACAGTCAAAACATAACTGCCGTCGGCAACCATAGTGGTATCCCAAGTGGTACTATAGGTGCCATCATCAGGGAACCCGGGGCCGATAGTAGTACTGTCATATTCAAAGATTACACTGCTGACACCTACGTTATCTGAAGCATTAGCACTGAGAAGCTCGTTTCCGGTGAGATATGTGTTGTTTGGAGGTGTTATCCAGTTCACCTGAGGAGGTTCATTATCAACAATAAACGGGTCGGAAACATCTTCTGTTGTAGAAATCCCATCTGATGCAATAACTTTTAAAACATAGCTGCCGCTGATAAGTGCTGTTGTAACCCAAGGATACGAACATGGGCACGGTCCCGGTATACCGGTGGCAATGGTCGTGAATGAACCGCCATCTCTGGAATACTGCAGGGTGAAAGTTAAAGTTGCATTGGGGTTTTCATCTGTTGCAATCCATGTAATATTGGTTCCAGGCGGACATACGGGGTCCGGAGGGGGAGGGGTCAATAGGGTTACCTCAGGTGGTATATTTACGATTACATCTATTATCTGCTGGGAAGTATTCAGGCACTGGTCGGCAGCAGTTACTCTAAGCATATAGTCACCCTGATTCAACCCAGCGATCTCCCAGTTTGTTTCGTAGATATTTCCTCCAACAGGTAAACCGCTGCCAATCGGAGTAAAAGGACTTCCATTGTAGGAGTATTCAAATGACACACTGGTTACTCCTATATTATCGGTGGCTGAAGCCTGTAAAGTTACCGGGGTTGAGCTTAACAAATCACCGTTTGCCGGTGATATCCAGCTAACTGCAGGTGCGGTGTTATCAACTATAAATACACCTGAAAGTGCTTCACTGGATAGCTCTCCATCAGAAACTACCACCTTGACTACATAACTGCTGCCACTGGGCAAACCGGTGGTATTCCAGAAGAAAGAAACAGCCGGCGGGTCAAGAAGTGGGTCAGGGACAGTAGTGATTTTTGTGAATGGACCACCAGGACCGTTCGAAGAATAAAACAAGGTAATTTCCAGAGGAGTGTCTCCATCAGGATCAGAAGCCGTCCATTGAATATTTACACCTGTACAGGATATGTCCCCTTGAACCGGGTTATCTACAGTAACTGTAGGCGGGCGGTTAACGACATTAACCTGTGCCTGTGTATTTGTATTGAAATTGGTGGTGCCATCAGTACCCTGCAAATTCACTAAGTTGGTATAAGTTGCAGTAGTTGCCGAAGGTGCAAAGGCACCAAGTGTAATAATAAAACTTGCAGTTGGCAATAACGGGTCAAGCATAGGCGGACAACTTGCGGGACACTGCCAGGTTATAATAGTAGTGCCTCCGGGACCTGGCACCACTGAAGCCGGTGTTGTCGTTGTACCTGGGTCATAAACCCATCCCGCCGGCAGGGTATCTGTAATTATAAAAGGCGGCGGACCTAAAGCACTATCTATGGGAAGGGTACCATTGTTGCTTACATTAATATTCCATGTAGTCAATGCGTTTGGGGTTACGGATTGATTAAGCGGGGTCTTAA